>CAYLRV010000029.1:0-61241 GCA_964386395.1 uncultured Chitinophaga sp. | reverse complement strand
TTGAAAAAAACAATCAACTGGTTGTCGGCCTGGTCGGCAGTGAGGTTGGCCCGCTTCTCCAGTATAAGGGCGATGAAATCAATGATACGGATAAGCAAACGGATAAATGAAATGATTAGGACAATGTTGCCGATGCACTGAACAATTTCTTTGATGGTATACTTATACAATTCAGCATTCAGCTCTTCAGGAAACTGTAATTTATACAAGGCCACAATTGATACGAGGATAGAAAGAAACTGCCCCAGGGGATTTACCACAAGGTTGATGAATGACTGTTTATCCACGTCTTTCCAAACCTGGTGCACAAGGCGGTACAGCAGCCCGGCAAAATACCGCGAGATATATTTATTGAACAGCCAGATAAAAAGGATAACACCGGCTACAATGAAATAGCTTTTTACGGTATTGCCCCACCATAACTGGTTGAAAAAATCGTTCATGCGGCAAAAATATTGATTAATGCCCGAAGGGTGAAGGCTTACTTAATAGAATATACTAAAATGCAGTTATCTTTTCCATCGCAGCCTGTACGCAATGCATAGAGCCGGGTGCCGGAGAAGTTAAATGACGTTGCATCCCGGATTGGCGCTGGCATTTTCCAGTCATCATACTGGAAAGATCGGATATCGTAGCGATAGAGAGTGTCGGCTTTGGAGCCAAATATAAAATTGCCCGCCACTTTAAAATTTTGCCATTTGCGGATCAGGATATTGTTTTTTAATGCGCCATAATAGTCAAATACATTCACACCGCTGGCAGAATCATAGAGATAGACAAATTGATTTTCGTCAAATATTTTTTGTGGCTGCGGTGTGGCATCAAAAAGCAGGCGGAAGTCGGGCGTTTCCTGTATGAGTTTGCCGTCTTCGTCAATTTTTTTCAGCTTGCTTTCCAGTTCATCGTATACCCACAGTTTATTATCGTATGACTGTCCGATGGCTTTTGCCTGCAGTATATTGCTTTTGCGCAGATCAACCGTATTTACCATGTTCAAAAAACGATCAAGCATGATAACGGTAGCAAAGTCTTTATAATACAACAATACCTTCAGGGGATTTGATACATCTACAAGCGAAGCCTTGCCAAAGCGCCGCACATCGTTGAAGATGGCCACTGAATCGCCATTATTGTTTAACTTTTTTAGCTGGTTACGGCTATTGAGAATGTATATATTATCCAAATTATCAACAGTGAAAGACTGAATATCGCCGCTTATTTTTCGCACAAACTGGAAATCTGTATCTGCCTGTGCAAATGCTGGCAACAGTGTTAACAGGTATAGTATTGCAAGAAGGAGTTTCCTCATTTGTTACGTATAATTTTTTCGTCAAGCCCGCGGTATGATTTCAGTTCCAGTTTTTCACCATCAAATACGGCGTAAGTAAAATACCGAATCCAGTCGCCGAGGTTGATATAGCGGGGTGGATTTTCATCCACCTTCGCTGAAGCTTCGGTGGATAGACGATAATCAATGGCCAGGTGTCTATGTCCAAACACAAAAAAATCAATATTTTTTTCTTTCAACACTTCTTTACAATAAATTATCAGCCATTCTTTCTCTTCACCCAGGAAGGTTTCTTCTGTTGCGCCCGTTTGTGCCCTGCTTCGGCGGCTCATATAGTTGGCCAGGCCCATGCCCATGATCGGCGGTAACACACCAAAGAGCCATTTGCTTACCGGGTTGCGGAATACTTTCTTTAGTCGCTTATAACCATGGTCACCGGGGCCAAGTCCATCTCCATGGCCGATTAAGAACTTCTTGCCGTTTCGTTCAAATTCTTTGGGTTCAAAATAAACCGGAATGTTGAGTTCTTTTTGAAAATAGTCCCGCATCCACATATCATGATTGCCGACAAAAAAATGTAAGGCAATGCCACGGTCAGATAATTCAGTCAGCTTGCCCAGCAACCGTACATAACCCTTAGGTACTACCCTGCGATATTCATACCAGAAATCAAACAGGTCGCCCACCAGGAATATTTCTGCAGCATCATTTTTTATCTCATCGAGAAAATGCACAATAATTTTTTCCCGCTCCAGGCTGCTGGCATGGTCGGGTGCGCCGAGGTGAAAGTCGGAGAGGAAGTATATTTTTTTTTGTGGCGCTGACATGCAAGTTATACCGGCTGATTAGTGTTGGTTTTTTTTTCAGCCTGGCTCCTAAGAAAATAAAAAACGGTATATAGCAGCCCCGCTGCTAGGTAAACATAATAGCCACGCATGATACAGTAACAAGCAAATCCAAGAATTATGAAGGCATTTGCCAGGATATTAATCAGTTTTTTATGTTTAGTATGCCATGATTTTACCCGGCCGGGAATGATTGCAGCAATTTTTTGTTCTAAAAAATTCAGTAGCATAGCCAATAACAGCATGCCAGTTACAATAGCAATGATAATTCCCGCTGCCTTTAAAAACTGAATAAGGGAAAACGATCCGTCCTCTTCGGTCAATCCTGATGAAGGGATTTTATCCGGGTAAAAATTAAATCCTAAATCTGCTTTAAAAAAAAGGAGAATAACAACGATTACAGCAGACCACAGCATAGCCCTTTTCAAGCCAGCGGCGCCGCCCGTACTTTGTTTAATAAAATCCTTTCGGTTCATTATTTTTTATTCAGGTATTCCATCATATCACCCGATTCAATAACAGGTCTGCCGTCAGTCTTGCCGTTATACCAGTATATCCAAGCCGGTATAATTGCGCCATTGCAGAAAGCATCGGTTAGTTCCCGGCGGAACAATTGTGCTTCATCGGCCTCCACGTTCACGCCTTCATAATCATCCAGCTGACCGATGGCCCAGGAAAATTCATTGGGGTTTTTAACCTGGTATAGCTCGCCAATAATGTATCTATCATCCGTATCGGGGATACCGGCAGGGTAACTGCCCATATCTACCAGTTTCCCCTTCGCTTTGGCTTCGCCAACAAAAGAAAAAAAGCGGCTGATATATTCATACACCGGGCTGCGGAATCCGCTGCGCAGCGAACCATAGACAAATAAATGATATACAGGAGTAGCAGGCATGCCACAAAGCTACAAAAGCCCTTTTTGAAATCAGCCTTCCAGCAGGAATAAATAAACCTCTTTTGGGCCATGTACACCCACAACGAGGGTTTTTTCAATATCAGCCGTACGGCTGGGGCCAGTGGCAAATGTGATGAGTGAGGGCAATTGGCCGTTATGTTTTTCTTTAACCAGTATTAAGGCATCTTTTATATCATATACCAACTGGCTGGTGAGGGCGATACAAATATGAACCGGCGCATATACACTGGTGGTGCGCCCGCTGGCCTGTGCAGCCGACATTACAATACTTCCGGTCCGGGCCACCAGGCATTCACAGCCGGTAATAGCAACATCACAGTTGGACAGGTCGTTTTTTATAAAACGATCATCCAGTTGCGAGACGACCGGGCCGGTCAATTTATCCTCCAGGCAGTATACTTTTTGCCAGTCCTGTTTTTTGATAAGGCTGGATAACTGGAAGGCCAGCTCTTGCTGATTGATACAGTAAATAAATTTTCCCTGCAGTTTGGTAAACTGTTCGGCAAACTCCACTTCAATCTCCTGTTCCAGTGGCTGAAATACCGGTTGGTTACCTTCACTCTGCGGAAAAGGCAAAGGCGTTGAATGACTCAACGCCTTGCGTATTTTTTTCAGGATGTTTTCTTTTGATGGAGAAAAGCTCATACTTGCTTTTTCAATTATCAAATAGATGGTGCCAGGTCAAATCCACCCGCTTGTCCTTCTGTTTTTTCGTCTGTTCCTTTCTGCGGATCAGCAGGTGTGTTGTCTGTTGCCATTGCTGTATCTTCTACGGCCAATGGTTTCTTTTCTTCAAAAGGACGCTTACCTATCAGCGCTTCCACATCACTTTGGAAAAGCACTTCTTTCTCAAGCAGCGCATTGGCCAGTTTCTCCACATCGCCCTTTTTCTCTGTCAGTAATTTCAATGTCCTTACGTATGCTTCATCGATCAGCTTGCGTACTTCTTCATCAATCAGCCTTGCGGTTTCATCAGAGTAAGGCTTGGTAAACGTATTTTCCTGCTGCGGATCATAGAAGCTGATATTACCTACTTTTTCATTCATACCATATACCGTTACCATAGAGTAAGCGATGCGGGTAATTTGTTGCAGGTCATTTTGTGCACCGGTTGATATTTTATGGAAGAATATTTCTTCGCTGGCACGTCCGCCGAGGGTCATACATATCTGGTCGCCCAGTTGATCGGTATTATACAGGTACTGTTCCTTTGGTGTGTATTGTGCATAGCCAAGCGCTGCAGTACCCCGCGGTACGATGGTTACTTTCAGTAGCGGGTAAGCATGCTCCAGGTACCAGCCGCAGATGGCGTGGCCGGCCTCGTGGTAGGCAATGATTTTTTTCTCTTCCGGAGAAATGATTTTATTTTTCTTTTCCAAACCACCAATCACCCGATCCACTGCATCCTGGAAGTCCTGCATATCAACGGCTTCTTTATTTTTCCTTGCAGCAATCAAGGCAGCTTCATTACATACATTGGCAATGTCTGCACCTGCAAAACCGGGTGTTTGCTCAGCCAGTTTATGTATATCCAGTGTTTTGGAAATTTTGATCGGTTTCAGGTGCACTTTGAAAATATCTTCACGCCCTTTCAGATCGGGTTTGTCAATAGTTATCTGCCTGTCGAAACGACCGGGGCGTAACAATGCGGAGTCGAGTACATCCGGGCGGTTAGTAGCTGCCAGTACAATAATGCCCACATCCGTACCGAAGCCATCCATTTCCACCAGCATCTGGTTCAGGGTACTTTCCCTTTCATCATTGCTCATCATTACGTTCTTGCCTCTTGCACGTCCAATGGCATCTATCTCATCGATAAAGATGATACAGGGTGCTTTTTCCCTTGCCTGTTTAAATAAATCCCGTACACGGCTGGCGCCCACACCAACAAACATTTCTACAAAGTCAGATCCGCTGAGGCTGAAGAATGGTACCTGTGCTTCGCCCGCCACAGCTTTTGCCAACAGGGTTTTACCAGTACCGGGAGGCCCGACTAATAATGCACCCTTCGGTATTTTACCACCGAGATTAGTGTATTTTTTAGGGTTCTTGAGGAAGTCTACAATTTCCATCACCTCCACTTTCGCTTCATCAAGCCCGGCTACATCAGCAAAGGTGATATTCACCTTTGTACCTTTATCAAACAACTGTGCTTTCGACTTACCAATATTGAAAATGCCGCCGGGGCCGCCACTGCCTCCACCGCCTCCGCCAACTTTACGCATCATCAATACCCAGAGGCCTATGATGATAAGGATGGGAAACAGGAACTGCAGGATGCCGCCGAATATATCTTTCTCGGTATCAGCCAGCTTTTCTACTTCCTTTACATTGGGGTTTTTTGCATAGAAGTCACTCATCTCCTTATCAAACCCTTCCAGGCTGCTTATTTTAAAAGACATATGCGGACCCTTGGCCTTGGCATGTGCTTCTTTTAGCTTGGCAGCATATTTTTTTTGTGCGGAATCAGTAAGGAAAACCTTGACGTATTTCTTGTTTTCGATTACGACATACTTCGCCACTTCACCATTGGTAATCATACCGCGGAAATCCAGGGATGAAATTTTGAACATGCTGCCTGAAAAAGGACTGAACCAGGAAAATCCAAGTAATAGGGCAAATATGATAATATAGACCCAGTATATACTGAAACGCGGGCCTTTCTTTGGCGGTTGGTTTGGATCATTTCCTCCCGGGCGGTTGTCAAACCTTGGTGGCGTACCGCCTCTGTTATTTTGATCTTGTGACATATGTTGTTGTTCTCCGAAAGATGCTGTTTAGTGATAATTTCCTAAGAAAAAATGGTGTAATTATATTTTAATATTAATCGTCAAGTTCTTCTGCGGCTGCATCGCTCCACATTTCTTCGAGCCGGTAAAATTTGCGGGTATCCGGCTGCATTACATGCACTACTACGTTTACATAATCAATCAATACCCATTGCGAATTGCTGTATCCTTCATGATGATAAGGCGCTTCGCTGCATTTCTCTTTTACCCTGTCTTCCACATTTTCTGCAATGGCCCTTACTTGCGTCTGGCTGCTGGCTTCACATACAATGAAGAAATCAGCCACCGCCTCATTAACTTTTCGCAGGTCGAGAGAGATGATATTCTCACCTTTCTTTTCCTTTATTGCAGCAATAATGGTTTTGATGATTTTTGAGCTCTTGGTTAACCGTGTGGAAACTTTCTTTTTACGGTTAGACAGTACAGACAATTGTTCCAAATAATAATTTGTTTATAGTTAGTCCTTTCAGGTCTGCCATCTCCGGCTGGAAGAGGGTTTACTCAAAAACCCAATCCTATAAACCTAAAACAGTTTTACTTTGTCAAAAATAGCAATTAATTGCCAGAAGCCCCCCGCACTATATCTCAGGATTTGCCATTTATTGAGCTGCAATCGGTTGATAGTACCAACAATTATGCCCGGGAGCAGATAAAGGCCGGTCAACTGCCGGGAAGACAGGGTGAAGTGGTACATGGTATGGCTTTTTTTGCGCATGAACAAATGGCGGGGAAAGGCCAGCGGGGCAAAAACTGGGCTTCGCAAAAAGGGGATAATATCGCCCTCAGTATATTGATAAAACCTGCAGGACTTACCCTTGAAAACCAATTTCAACTGGGCGCCTGTGTGGCAGTATCAGTGGCCCGTTTTTTTGAAAAATATGCAGGCGACGATACCAAAATTAAGTGGCCCAATGATCTTTACTGGCAGGACAGAAAGGCAGGGGGGATCTTAATTGAGTCTGTAGTAGGAAGTGGGGAGTGGGGAGTGGGGAGCAGGGAGTCGGGTGATTTATCCTCTTTGGACATATTATCTTCTGAAGTTTCAGCGGAGGGAGGAGGTACGGAGAATAAACCCTCCTTCGCCAAGGCTACGGAGGGTAAATGGAAATGGGCGATTATTGGTATTGGGATTAATATTAACCAGATAGTATTCCCGGCAGATTTGCCCAACCCGGTTTCGCTTAAGCAAATAACAGGTAAAACATTTTCGCCTTCAGCGCTGGCAAAAGAATTGCACCAGCATGTTGTGACAGGCATTAATACGTTGCAACAAAACGGAGGGCGGGAATATATCACAGAATACAATAATTTGTTGTATAAAAGAAGCGAGTATGTGCGGCTGCGGAAAGAAAACAGGGTGATGGAAGTGTTGGTGAAAGAAGTGACGGCTGCAGGAAAATTAATCGTGCAGCATGGATTAGAAGAAGAAATAGATTTTGGAACGGTGGAATGGATTGTAGAGAAATAGCACGCAGAGTTAATTCTCAGCTCTAATTTTTATTAAAACTTTTTCTCAGCGAACTCAGTATTCTCCGTGAAAAAAGCGGCAAAAAATCTTTGCGTCATTGCGGGAAACACAAAATATGTCGACACCGGTACATAAGTCAAAAGGCATTGTACTCCGTACCGTAAAGTACGGGGAAACAAGTATTATTGTCACCATCTTTACCGAGCTATTTGGTGTGCAATCATACATGGTTAATGGTGTGCGCACATCATCGAAGAAAGGTACAGGTAAGGCCAGTCTTTTTCAGCCGTCGGCCATATTGGATTTGGTGGTGTACCATAATGAGTTAAAGCACCTGAACAGGATAAAGGAGTTTAAGTGGGCCACTATATACCACCAGATTTTTTCGGATGTACCCAAACATGCCGTTGCTCTGTTCATGGTGGAACTGCTAAGCCGCTGCCTGAAGCAACCGGAAACCAATGCTGATCTTTTTCATTTTGCCGAAGATTGTTTTTTGCACCTGGATCAAAGCAGCGGTACAGTAACAGCTAACCTGCCTTTGTTTTTTGCCCTGCACCTGCCTGTGCATTTTGGCTTTCGCATATCCGATAATTATACAGAAAAATACCGCTGGCTTGATTTGCAGGAAGGGGCTTTTGTAAATGAACAGCCGCACCATCCGCATTTTTTGGACGAAAAGCAAGCGATTGTTACATCACAGTTGCTAAAAGTAATGCAACCAGATGAGCTGGCCGATATAAAGCTGAACCATGATTTTCGCCGGCAGTTACTGCACGTACTTGAAACGTATTATGCCCTGCATGTGCCCGACTTTGGTGTGATGAAAACGTTACCGGTATTGCGAGAAGTACTGGGATAGAGGGAACGGTTAAATTATTATTTCAGAAGGTTTACTTTCGCCATTCATGCAATTCGCAAACATTATCGGCCAGCAGGAAGTAAAGCAGCAGTTAGCTGAACTGGTACAGCACAACCGCCTGAGCCATGCTTTATTATTTTTAGGCAAAGAGGGAAGCGGTGCATTACCCTTGGCATTAGCATTTGCACAGTACATTACTTGTGAAAAGGTACAAGGAAGGCAGCCTGCAGCTGGCAGTTTGCAGTCGGGTCCTTCATTGTTTGGAGAGCCGGAGCCAGAAATAGCAAACCAGAAACCCGAAACGCCTTCCGACAGTTGCGGCGTATGTCCAGCCTGCCAAAAAGCACAACAGCTGATACACCCGGATATTCATTTCTCCTTTCCTACTGTTACAAAAAAAGCAGGTGAGAAGCCTATTGCTGCTGATTTTATCACGGAGTGGCGGGAGTTTATAAAACTAAATCCCTACGGCAATCTTTTCGACTGGATTGAACTGATTAAAGAAAAGGAGAACAGCCAGGGAAAGATAACAGCCAGGGAATGTGACGAAATAATCAAGAAACTAAGCCTGAAAAGTTTTGAAAGCGAATACAAAATCCTCATCATGTGGATGCCGGAAGAACTGGATAAGGAAGGCAATAAGCTGCTTAAAATAATCGAGGAACCTCCGGCTAACACCTTATTTATACTGGTTGCCGAGAATGAAGAACTGGTTTTGCAAACTATAGTAAGCCGCTGCCAGCTGGTAAAGGTACCGGCGCTTGAAGCAAAAGATATTGAAGAAGCGTTGATTAGCCGTAATAAAACGGACGGAGCCATTGCCCGGCAGGTGGCCAATGTAAGTGAGGGCAACTACCGCGAAGCGCTGCAGCTGGTGCAACATGCGGAAGAAGACTGGCAGACCCTGCTCCGGGAATGGCTGAATGCCATTTTAAAAACCGGGCCGGTAGCCCAAACCAAATGGGTGGAAGAAATAAGCCGGCTGGGGCGGGAAAAACAAAAGCAGTTTCTGCGTTATTTTAACCATTTACTGGAGCAGGCCATTTTACTCCGGGCCATGGGCCATGCACCCGGAGCGTTTGGGACAGAGCAGGATTTTGCGGAGCGGCTGAATAAAATCGCCGGGGTAGAGCAGCAGCAGGCCATCATCGAAGAGCTGGATCGGGCGAGTTATTATATAGAAAGGAACGCCAACGGCAAAATGCTCTTCCATGCTTTAACCATTAAACTATACCATATTATTCAGGATAAGATTGTATTTTTGGTGGATTGAGGGTGATGAATGGTCAGTTGTGAGTGGCGAGTGCGGAGCCCGGTCGTTTCAGTTTGCCTTAGTTATGTCTACAACTTCTTCTACATATAGTGTTGCTAATCAGTTGATTTGTATTCGACTGGGTAGTAAACCACAAGTATAAGAGGCGGCCCCGGCCCTGTCGGGGAGGCGCAGCAACAGTCCTGAAACACGGCTCTCATCTACCCAATTATTAGTTATTAACTATTAATTATTCATTGTATAAATGAGTTGTACAGGTTGCAGTACCGCTACCGGCGGTAAGCCAAACGGATGTAAGAGCAACGGCGGATGCAGTTCCGGCGGGTGCAACCGTATGAATGCGCATGACTGGCTGCGCAACCTGCCGATAGCCGATATGGACGGTGCCTGCAAAGTAATTGAGGTGAGCTTCAGCCAGGGTACACGTAAAGACTTTTTCAGAAATACATCCTTGCAGCCTTTTGAAAAGGGCGACCTGATAGCAGTCGAAGGCGTGAGTGGTTTTGATGTGGGAGAAGTATCCCTTACCGGCGAGATAGTGCGCCTGCAGATGAAGAAGCGCAATGTGAAAGAGGATAACCCGGAAATGAAAAAAGTGCTGCGCAGGGCTACTGACCGTGATATTGAAATTCGCAACCAGAACAAAGCAAGGGAGCCGGAGGCCGTTATTCGCAGCCGGGCTATAGCCAAGCAGTTGAAACTGGATATGAAAATTAGCCAGGTGGAAATGCAGGCCGACGGACGCAAGGCAACCTTCTTCTATATTGCCGATGGCCGGGTGGATTTCCGGGAACTGATTAAAGTATATGCTTCGGAGTTTAAAGTGAAAGTAGAAATGCGCCAGATTGGTGCAAGGCAGGAAGCAGGTAAAGTGGGTGGTATTGGCAGTTGTGGCCGCGAACTTTGTTGCAGTACCTGGCTTACTGATTTTAAATCGGTAAACACCGCTGCAGCCCGTTATCAAAATTTATCGATCAATCAAACGAAGCTGAGTGGCCAGTGTGGCCGCTTGAAATGCTGTTTGAATTATGAACTTGATACCTATTTAGATGCGCTGCAGCATTTCCCTGATAATTGTGATGTGCTGCAGGTGGCTAAAGGCAATGCCTTTTTGATAAAGAAAGATATTTTCAAAAACCTGATGTGGTACACGTTGCCGGAAAGCAATAAACAGTATCCATTAAGTTTGGAAAGGGTGGCCAAGATAAAATCACTGAACCAGCAGGGTATCCGTCCGGATGAACTGGAGCCTGTTGAACTGGTAACAAGCAAGGAAGTAGAGAAAGAACCAGAAGCCGTGGAACTGGTGGGCCAGATAAGCCTGCGTACACTGGAGAAAGCAGAGAAAAAGAAAAAGCAGCAACAGCATCAGCAACGAAACCAACGCCCGCAACAAAAGCAGGGTGGTGGTAGCCAGCAGCAAGGCGGTGGTCAGCAGCAAAGAAGACAGCAGGGCAATAACCAACAGGGTAATAACCAGCAACGAAATCAATCCAACCGCCAGGGTGGGCAACAGGGTGGCAACCAGCAACAGCGGCCCAATAACCCGAACAGAAATCAACAAAGACCAAATAATCCCAACCGGCAGGGTGGCCAGCAAGGTGGTACTCAACAGCAGCGGCCCAATAACCCCGGGCAGAATAAGGATAAGTAATCTTTAACAGCCTCTCTTTTCGCTATTACATTTAACTTCAGGTTGAATAGTCTGCTGATGCAATACCGCTTCATCTTTTTGTGTTTATTATTTACATCTGTGGCTGCTGCCCAAAATCTTACTGGCACATGGGCGGGAAGCGGCACCATGGGTACGGAGTATGTACGCCTGGTAGTGGTGAAAATTAACAACGAGTATATCGGCTACACCTACGACAGGGGTGCTGGTTATTGCAAAGCCAATTTCAAAGGAAAGTTTGATGAAAGTTCACAAAGTTTGAAAGGAAAGGGTGCAGGCTTTATTGAAAACTCGGGCCTTCATTCGCAGGGTGTGTATAATCTTAAGTACTCCTTTGAAAACGGGCAGCATATTTTAAAAGGACACGTAACGCCTAAATCCGTTGCCACAAAAGTGCTGAGCCTGGGCATACCAGTGCATATAACTCTTTCCCGTGTGAGCAACGATATAGACACGACTGATTATATCAGGGAGAAAATTGCAAAACGAAATACAGGGCCGGAAGGAGATGATGAAGCTGTGGTAGCCGCTCCGGGTATAACTGATTCATTGCAGGAAAATATACTACTGGCCAAGCAAACCAGGTTGGCCGATACTTTACAGGTAATCAGTACTGCGGCAGATAAGATTAAAATCAGGATTTTTGATAACGGCATTATGGATGGTGATAGTATAAGTGTATTATACAACAGCACACCCGTTGTACTGAAAGCGGTGGTTTCAACAAATCCGCTGGAGTTTGAAATTAATCTTGATAAGACAAATCCGCAGCATACTATCATATTGATAGCACACAACCTTGGTTCCATTCCTCCGAATACTGCAACAGTACTTATTCAAGCGGGTGATGCAGCATACCGCATTAATGCTTCATCTGATTTCACAAAGAATGCACTCATTGTGATAAAGCATCTGCAATAAACCCCATTTACTGCTTACGGCGCAGAAGCACCCTTCTCATTTATAAAAAATGATCCTGCAGTTATTAACGACGGCCTGCAACAGGTTGGTATCGATAAACTGGCCGCTTATTCCCTTCTACTTTTAATTGCTGATTTTCCTTCGGCATTTAATACTTAACCGTATAAAATCTTCTCTATGAGAAAAATTTACCTCCTGCTTTTATTGATAACCAGTGTTACCCAAAAAATTATTGCTGGTGATGTTCCCGGCAACAATCATTTTTTCAATCACTCCTTTTTTGCTTCCGATGTTATTCAACCGGCAGATGTTACATACTGTAATGGAGTAACAACAAGTCCCGTTGTATTTACCAGCAATTTTCCCGGTACTACGTTTAGCTGGGTGAATAATAACACTTCTATTGGTTTAGCTGCCAGTGGTACTGGTAATGTTCCGGCTTTTAATCCTGTAAACACAGGTACAGTACCTGTAGTGGCTACTATAACTATTACACCATCGGACGGGGTAACAAATGGCACACCTGTTTCATTTACTATTACTGTAAATCCTACACCAACAGTTAATAGTGTGGCGAACCAATCAGTATGCCAAAACTCGACTACTACAGCAATAAACTTTACTGGTTCAGTACCCGGTACTATTTATAATTGGACGAACAATAATACAGCCACAGGCTTAGCAGCCAGCGGAGCTGGAAATATTGCAGCGTTTACAGCAACAAACAGTAGCAATGCACCCATAACCAGTACGGTAACGGTAACACCACAATTTGGTTCCACACCTCCCGAATGGTTATACTACAAATTTGATGGCTCGGGTACTACAGTGCCTAACCTCGCCAGCAACCCACCAGCAGGAACTGCTAATGCTACCATTAATGGAACTCATGCGCAGGTAACAGCAGGAAATTGTGGCGGAAGGTTAAGAGGTAGCGGAAGTAATAATGTTACAAGCCAGCTAAACACAGGATGGGCTCCTAATTTTACCGGTTCATTTACCATTTCTTTTATCGCTGACGGATTTTTTTCTAATGCTGGTTTAAGTTATATCGGAGGCTTTTTTAATTCTGGTAATCCATCTCGTAGCTTATACTTAGGTTTTAATGCGGCAGTTTTTAGTATGGAGGTACAAGGGAATAAGTGGGTCGGTACTGCGCCGGTTAATGGTGGTGTACATACAGTAACATTTGTGTATGATGCCCCGGCATTAGTGATAAGGGCTTATCTTGATGGGGTGCTGAGTAATACGACTACTCTCACACAGCCATTGGTGATAAATGGCAATGCCTTTTATGTTGGCGCTTTTGCAAATGATTTTGGTAATAACCCTTGTTTACGATTTGCGCAAAGCATGGATGAATTTAGAATGTACAGCAGAGCTTTAAGCCTTGCGGAAATTCAAGGTTTAGTAAATAGTTGCACAGCAGGGGTAGCTTGTGATGGTACTCCCGAAACATTTGACATCACCGTTTACCCGGACTTAGTAGTTAATGACCCTGCCGACCAAACAATTTGTGCAGGCAGTGCTACCGCACCAGTAAATTTTACTGGTACTTCTGGAGCGGTTTATAACTGGACAAACAGCAACCCAGCTATTGGCTTAGCAGCAAGTGGTACAGGTAACATACCTTCTTTTACACCTACATTTACTGGCACAGCACCTGTTACCGCAACTATTACTGTAACACCATCCTTTTCGGGTGGCCCAGCTTGTACTTCTTCATCGCAAACATTTACTATAACGGTGAATCCTATACCCGATGTAAATAATGTAGCCAGCCAAACGGTGTGTAATAATGCAGCTACAACAGCTATTAACTTTAGTGGTACAGTACCGGGTACTAATTATACATGGACAAATAGTAACCCTTCAATAGGCTTGCCAGCAAGCGGTAGTGGAAATATTCCTTCATTCACCGCAATCAATACAACCGGGTCTCCTGTAACAAGTACTATTACGGTTACACCTACATTCGGCTCATCTGCTCCGGAAATTCTATATTACAAATTTGATGGTGCTGGTAATACTGCACCGAATTTGGCCAGTAATCCGCCTCCGGGTACAGCCACTGGAACATTTAATGGCACCATGACACAGGGTGTTGGTGGTATTTGTTCGGGCTCATTACAAAATACAGGTGGGCCATCAAATACAAAATATTTTAATACAGGTTGGTCTCCTAATCTTACTAGTACTTCATGGACTTTATCTTTTGTTGCGTCTGGGTTTACCAGTGCAAGTGATAACTCTTTTGTGTTAGGCTGTGGCTTTGACTACACACCTAATTATATGCTTATAAATTACAACTCAACTGTTGGATTTATACTTAGAGCTACCTCTTCAAATATCTTCTTTCCTGCACCTTCTTCTACTGGTTCTACAACTAAAACAATAACATTTGTGTATGACCATATTGCTCAGCAAGCAAGGGTTTATGTAAACGGGGTGTTAGATAATTCAATCAATTTAAGCGGAATAGGTAGCATAGATATCGTTGCCCCAGATTTTTATATTGGAAATGCATCTACACCTACAGGGCCCACAAATGCGTCTATAGCAGCTGGGGCTTCTTTAGATGAAATACGATTATACAGCCGAGCTTTATCTTTGGCTGAAATTCAGTCGTTAACGGGTAGTTGTAACAGTGGAACTATTTGTACAGGCTCTCCCGAAATATTTGGTATTACCGTTAATCCTTCTCCTGTTGTTAATCCAGTATCAAGTCAAAATGTTTGTACTGGTAACAACACCACTGCCATCAATTTTACAGGTAATGTATCCGGTGCTACGTATAACTGGACAAACAGTAATCCATCTATTGGCTTAGCAGCTAGTGGTACAGGTAATATATCTTCTTTTGTTGCTACTAATAGTGGCAGCACCACACAAACCGCTACCATTACGGTAACACCGGTTGATCCCAACTCTTCTTGCCCAGGTACACCTGAAATCTTTACTATTTCAGTAAGTCCGGTACCAACGGGTACAGCAAATCCTGCAGCACAAACTACCTGTTCGCAATCGGCTATCAGTACTATTTCGTTTACCGGCAATGTACCCGGTATCACTTTCGACTGGACAAGAGACAACTTAGCCACCGTTACCGGTATACCTGGTGTTGGAAATGGAAATATAAGTGGAGCACTAGTTAATACAACCAATGCACCTGTTACAGTTACATTTACCGTAACGCCGAGCCTTAGTGGCTGCGTGGGTACACCGTTCACCGTTACGGTTGAAGTAAACGAAGCATTGCCGGTAGCAACAGCCACGCCTGCTTCCCAAACAATCTGCTCCGGCAGCATTACAGATATTATACTTACATCTTCTGCAGCTGGTACAACTTTCACCTGGTCGAGAGATAATACCTTATCTGTAACTGGTATTGCGGCCAACGGCACAGGTGATATTACCGGCACACTGCTTAATACAACAACTACTCCAGTAACTGTAACCTTTACGATTGTACCAACCGTAAATGGCTGTGATGGTGCGCCCATTACGGCAACTGTATTGGTAAACGCTACCCCTACCATTATATGCCCGGCAAATATTATTACCAACAATGATGCAGGTATATGTGGCGCCGTAGTAAATTACAATACCATTGTAACCGGGGCACCTGCACCCGCTTTAACATACACCATGAGTGGTGCCAGCAACGGCAGTGGTAGTGGTAACGGAAGCGGAAATCTCTTTGCTACAGGAACGACTACCGTAACAGTTACAGCTACAAATATCTGCGGAAGTTCAACCTGTTCATTTACCGTAACCGTTAATGATGCAGAAAATCCAACCATTACCTGCCCTTCGAATATCCAGGCCAATACCGATGCAGGACTTTGCTCCGGAACGGTGACCACCCCGAATCCAACAACGGCTGATAATTGTGGTGTAGTGACACAAACATGGGTGCTGACGGGTACCACTACTGGCTCATCGCCGGCAGCGGGAATTAATAACCTCGGCACACATGCGTTTAACAAAGGTGTTACAACAGTTACTTACACAATTACCGATGCTGCCGGAAACACAGCTACCTGTTCGTACACTATCACTATCCGTGACCAGGAAAACCCGGTTGCACTTTGCCCGGCGAATATAACAGCTACCACACCGATCGGATCTTGTACAGCAGTGGTGAACTATACTGTAAACGCAACAGATAATTGTCCCGGTGTAACCACACAAATTGTATCAGGCCCTGCAAGCGGCGCTGCCTTCCCGATTGGCACAACAACCGTGACCTGGAGGGCTATTGATGCAGCTGGAAATATATCGGCGAATTGTTCTTTCACGGTAACAGTAATTGATGGCCAGTTGCCTGTTATTTCTGCACAACCAGCCACCCGTACCGTTTGTGCAGGCACCAGCACTACATTTAGTATAACAGCTACCAATGTGGTTACGTATCAATGGCAGCAGTGGAATGGTATTGCGTGGGTAAATATTAATGGTGCCAACAGCTCATCCTATACAGTTGCCAATCCAACACAGGTGATGAACACCAATACCTTCAGGGTGGTGCTGACAGGATTGTGTACGGTCGTGAATTCCAATGCAGCAACCTTGTTTGTAAATCCGCTGCCCACTATTTCACTGACTGTAGACGGGCTGAGCTCAATACAACCTGGTCAAACAACCAGTTTGAGGGCAATAGTAAATCCAACTGGCGGAAGTTTTGTATGGAGAAGGTACAATGCTGTAGTTAATGGTGCAAGCGGATCGGTATTAAGTGGTTTAACTGTTGATAATATCGGCAGCTATAATGTTACCTATACAGACCCGAATGGCTGTGTGGCCACATCAGCAGATGTTGTTATTAATGGAACGCCTTCTGAAAATATATGGGTATATCCTAATCCCAATAATGGTGTATTCCAGGTTCGCTATTATAACAGTTTCGGGGAGCCGGTGCGTGTCATGATATTTAATGCACTGGGACAGGCAGTATATACCAGTTCACCGCTATTAACAGAGCCTTACAGCCAAATAAATATCGACCTCGGGAACAACAGGCAGGGTGTTTACATAGTAAAACTAATAAGTATTACCGGCAAGGATCTGGCTGGAAAGAAAGTGGTTATATACCGCTAATGGTTATCAACGCTAACTGCAAAGGTCCCCGACGAAAGTTGGGGACCTTATATTTTAAAGTATAAACCTTATTTACGGTTTGGCTTGGAGTTGTCTTTTTCGAGTGACTGCAGTACAAGATCTTTTCTTCGCTGGCTCAGCGGAACACTATGGCCTGAATCGAGAATGAGTGCACCGCCATCTGTCTTATCATAGATTTTTATCTTGGCTGGGTTCACCACATAAGAGTGATGGGTGCGTAAAAATCCAAGTGGTGTAAGCATTTCTTCAAACTCTTTCAGGTTGCGTGACACAAGTATATTATCTGCGCCAGTAATATAAAAACGGGTATAAGGGCCCTCTGCTTCGCAAAAAAGGATATCAGCAATCTTAATAAAGTAGGTTGATTGTTTATCGTTCAGTACAATCTTTCGTTCATGGTCGGGCCGCTGGTTCAGTTGCTGCATCATGATAGCGAGCTGGGAGGCAATATCATGGCTGCTGATATGTTGAATGGCTTTTTCCAGGCTGTTACTTAATTCGGCCGGGTCGATTGGTTTTAAGAGATAATCCAGTGCACTAAATTTGAAAGCCTGAATGGCATACTTATTATGTGCCGTGGTGAAGATGAGCTGAAATTTTGGCTTTTCAATTTGCTTCAGCAGGTCGAATCCGGTCCCATCGTCCATTTCTATATCAAGGAATACAATGTCCGGTTGAAATTCATTTATAGCAGCCACACCCGAAGCAACACCATGCGCTTCATCGATGATTACAGCCGCAGCATTTTTCAAAATCATTTCCCGCAGGCCTGCCCGCAGTTCATCTTCGTTGTCGACGATCAGTATTTTTATTTTACTCATGACCTGTTTGAATATATAATAATGGTAAATTGATTTTTACAATCACACCCTTTCCTTCTTTGTTATTATCAATGGAGAAGCTGGCCTTACTTTTCAGTTTAATATTTAAGAGGTATATCCGGTCTTTAATAATCTGGCTGGCCCGGCTGATATGCTCGTTATTTGTTTTCGCAACTGTTTCCAGCCCTTTTCCGTTATCACGAATTTCCACTTGTAATGTATTGCCCGCTTTTGCAAAATGGATGATCAGCTTGCCGGTATAGTCAATATTATTGAAACCATGCTCAATGCTATTCTCGGTAAACGGCTGCAGAATCATAGCGGGAAGCTGAACAGTATCTGGTTCAATATCCTTATCCACGACTATTTCATAATCAAACTTGCGGGGGAACCTGATCTTCTGTACGTCGAGGTATTCGCCCAGGAAATCGGCCTCCTGCTCAACAGTAACATAATCCTTATAAGTGCTTTCCAGTGTTTCCCGCATGATATGGCTGAACTTGGAAAGATTGGAAGCAATCAGCTCGCCGTTATTTTCACGTATGGCAAAACTTTGCAGGGATGCAAGTGCATTAAAAAAGAAATGCGGGTTCATTCTTGCCCTGTTCAATCGTTGTTCGGCTTCCAATATCCGTTGTTTATGCTTCAGCGATTGCTGCCGCAGGAAAAATGCAATGACCAGGGCTGCCAGCAGGCCAGCCAGTCCAAACAGCAGGTATATTTGTCGCTGCTGGGCCAGTTCCTTAATTGTTTTCTCATTCTTAGCCTGGTTATATTTTTTTTCCAGTTCAGTTACGGCCGCCAGTTTTTCTTCCGTTCCAATACTGTCGGTAATCAAGCGTTCCTGTTTATATGCGGCTAGCGCCACACTGTGGTTGCCTGCGGCTTCCGCAATCTTATATATCAAGAGGTAGGTTTCCGCCATAGTGGCCGGTGATTTCAGCAGCCGGTTATACCGAAGCGTGGAATCGGCAAACCGGGCAGCCAGTTCATACTGCTTACTATCGAAATAGATCCGGGCTTTGTCTTTAAAATTTATGGATAGTTCGGGATAATCAACTTCCCTGTCAAGATGCGAGAGGTTTTGATCAATATAATAAAGAGCTTTGTCATATTCGTTCTTTTCTATCGCCACTGCTATAAGGCGGCTGTTGACTGTAATAAATGCTTCCTTTTCAAATGGTATCGACTTTACAATACCTAGCCCGGCCTCTGCATATAGCGTTGTGGTGTCGAGGTATTCTTTTTTATTGTTCAGCTTGTAATATGCATAATAGCGCTGTGCAGCCCGGGCAAGCAGTACGGCTTTTTCAGCAGAAGGCCGCAACTGGTTCACCATAGCAACTGCTTTACGGCAATAGTCAATACCTTTTTCAGCCTGTTTGACTTCATTAAAAATGTTGGATATATTCAATAGCCCGCGGCAGTAATTAACTGTATCCCTTCTTTTTTCAAAAATGGAAACAATCTTTAATTCCATGTCGATGGCACCTGTAAAGTCAGAGCGGTTGGCATACAGGTTATCCAGCATCTGGTAGAAAATGAGGTATTCGTCCTCCGCACAACCCTGTTTTCCTAAAATGGCTCTTGCTTTATTAATATATATTTCAGCAGAATCCAGTTCTCGGCCTATTAGCATGCGACGGGCAATAATACGATAGCCCTGGATGACACAACCCGGCTTGCCTGTTTTTACAAGGCTGTCGGCATTCAGCAAATTCTTGTTTGCATCAGTAATACCATCGCAGGCACAGTTTTCTTGCGACGAGACCATTACACAATGAAAAAATAGAAGTATTGTGACAAAAAAGCTTCTCATAAACAATAAATTTATACATCCACCAGGGCTGGTACAGCGCTTCCATTGATGATACCCAGCAGGCAATTGGTACAATGTACAGCATGTAAAATAAGTAAAGAACTACATTCATTCTTGTACTCTTCATTTAGCTGAATCAGGTATTCATGTCCGCGGTGCACCCAATTAATGCTCGGTACTAATGTAATTAACTCCTCTTTATTCCTGTTTAGCAAATCAAACCTGCCGCTGTATTTCCCGTTTTTGCGGATGGTATATCTTTTTCGGTGCAAGTGATATTGCAGCCAGATAACACCACCCGGGCGAAGTGATATTTCAGCCAGCAGGGCCGTATTGCCCTTTTGCAGGGAATGACTCTCCCATTTACCGGGGGCTTCATAACTTATTTGTGCAGATCTTTCCCCGCTGCTTATTGTTGCTTTTTTAAGGTTGCTGTCAGCATATATAAGACTGCCTTCTTCCAGTCCGCTATGCTGCCGCAATACAAAATGATTTTCAAGACGGAAAACAACCTGCATGTAGAAATTTACGTAAAGCTATCCGGCTTTGGGGGCAACCGGGGTCAACATTCATAGAATGACTTCCGGAACTGACGGCAGCTATATTATTTTTAATAACTGATAGAAACAGGAAAAACCTGCTTTGAAAAGCAGGTTGTGTCCACCTGGACTATTTTATTTATTCACCAAACGAAAAGGGCAGGGTAGAAACCCCACCCGGATTGTTTATGAGAAAGGTGCTATACGTATGTATAAATAATTTTATGGGAATATCTCTTTGTAATCTTTTATAAAGGCTGCCCGTTCGTTGCCCGGCATGGTATCCACAATCGCCGCCATCCTTCTTGAAATAGTGGCTTTATAACTAAGCATGACATAATAGTTTTTCTTATATGAGGGCTCATCTTTCTTTGTTTTTTCCTCATCCATGGCCGCCTTCAATTTCCTGGCTGCGTCCAGCAGGGTTTGCCGGGTAGTAATAACTGCGGTATCAATACCCGGATTAAAACGTTCTGCTTTTTGTTCTTTTTTACTATCACTGCAAGAGCTGGTTACAATAACCAATAAGGCACTATACATTATTGTCCGGTACATATACATTGTTTGTTTACACAAAACTATATGGCTGCATTCTGCCATCTTGGACAGATGTACCGGTTGCGGACTTTTTTTAATATCTGGAGGAAAGTATTGTATACCATACGATGCTGGTACCTGCGAAAAATAGTATTGATACTAAACAGCACCGTTTATTACCATGCAGATATTAAAAAACCCCTGCACGGGTTCACGACCGGAACCTGTTTGTATAACTGAATGAATAAATAGATAAGGACATTATAGTTTTCGGGAAAATATGAATATGAAAACTAAACTATTCTTACTTGTATCCCTGCTGGCCGTAATGGTTGCAGGTCGCACACAACCGTCTGGTTATACCCGCGGGGGGACAGAGGCAACGATGAAGAGTATGAAAACCCTGTTTACTGAATCATTCCTTTTTTCAAAAGGCACATTAAATGTAAAGGTAGATAGTAAACCGGCCGTTTTGGAAGCAATAGCCGAAAGCGACAAGGTAATTGCAGAGTACGAACAAAAGGTTGATGAGTTTGTAAAATCAAAACCGGTAGCATCCGTTTTAAAAAGTCAATATCATTTAATCGTAAGTGAGGTGAATGCTTCATCAAACGCAATTGAAAAGGCAGCATCTGCTAAAAATGAGTACAGGGTAATTAGTGCTGTTTCTTTTTTGCAAGATTTATACTTGTACAGAGCTTATATAAAAGCGGCAATAAAAGTATATCCCGAGGCTATTTCTATGGAAGAAAAATTAGAAGCTGTTGAGGAGGCGATAAAGCTACACGGAAGTAAAGAAGATTATATGGCTAAAATGGAGAAAAATCAACTGGACTATGTAAAAAGTTTGCGAATAAAAAAGGCGGTAATGAGCGACCCTGTCGTTGAAGGGATTGCTAAGAAGGACTATGAGACCAGTTGGGCCGCTGATAAAGTTTCTGTTGTAAAAGTGCATATAACAACAGGCTGGACTATTGAGAAAAATGTATTGGATATACCTCTTAGTAAAGAGGCAGAAGTAAACTTTGCTATCAAAAAAGGAGATGGCACCTGCGCATTGGCCTCCGGACGTATGTACAGTGTGTATGAAGGTGGCGGTAAATATGGCAAACCGTATCTGATAATGCCATCACCACCCATCACTATTCCTTGCGAAAACATGCCTAAATAATCTTAACTCTTTATAAGTATGAAAAAATTTAATTTATCTGTTACGTTGCTATTGCTTGGTGCATCAGTAGTCTTCGCACAGCCAAGAGGAGAAAACCCCAAATTCAACCCTGATTTTAACCCATATGAGAAAATACTTGAAGACACGGCAAGAGGTAAAAGAACCGCAAGATTTTTAAAAAATTTTGTACAGCCTGAGGTTTTGAGGGATTACTTTTCTTCATCCCCCTGTAATGATTTTGTAGTATTGTCAGATGTAAGAATTCAACAATTTAAAGAATTTGTTGCAAAATTTCGGTCCATGCCATCCGATTCCAAACAAATGAAAATGGCGGCGGATAATTACAAAAAAAATGGTACTTCTAAAATAAAGGATGAATTGATTTATCAATGGGAGTTTTTAGAAAAGCAAGGTTCTTATACCGGAGATGCGAATGAACCTCTTGAAAATTTGCTTTGTAAAACAAAAGGCAGTGTACAGTATTTTAAAAGTGCATTAGCCTATTTAGAAGAGTTGAATACAATTTTTCCTAATACACCGGGTGTGGAAGAGGCGACGAAAATCGCAAAAGATGGTATTGCAAAGTATGGAAACAATAAAGCCATGATGACTTCAATTAAAGCTAATAAAAATGCAGAACTGGCAGAAGTGTATATGCCAACAGCTGTAACACAAAATGCCGAATGGGAAGGGTGGTTTAAAACATGGTTTGCCAAGGAATACCCTGGCTATATAATTGTAAAGCAATCTTTATTATCTGCAAATTGGTATATCAAGAAAAATGAAATTTCAGGATTACCAGAATACCGGCATGTAGGAACAGCTATTGGTGCAAAAGCCCCCGATGGAAAATGCTGGATTTTAAAAGTTGATTTGTACCAGGATTACCTCGGTGGAAAATTCGATGCTTCTCGCTATAAATTGGCTGAACGTAAGGAAATGCTATGCGAAAATTTAAAATAAGTCACTATTAATACAACCAATACTAAAATGATAAGTAAGGCAAAAGCCGGTAAACGCATATTCCCGGCTTTCATTCATCTTTTTTTCATCTGCGTTGTCCCAATGCCTGCAAAAGCTCAATGCCCTGCTGGTACATTTGATAATACTGGATTTTTTCCGGCATTTGTCACCCCTTCTCAACCCGGCATAGCTAATGAAAATACGGCTCATGCTGCATGGGGTGGCGATTATTACTTATTTAGCGTGACTGCAGGAAATACTTACATATTTCGCTCATGTTTCCCTGAAAACAGTGCAATTAATACAGTGTTATCTCTTTATAATACGGCCGGTACCACTTTGCTTGCTTTTAATGATGACTTTTGCGGGCTCCAAAGCCAGGTTAGCTGGCTGGCTACATTTACAGGGCAGGTTCGCTTAAGTTATTATCAATCGGGGTGTGCAACAGCCTTTATAGATACAAAACTGGGTGTTTATTATACTACACCTTGTACAGCTCCATCTATAACAACAAACCCTGTAGCAGCTATTACTTGTAATAATTACAATACAAGCTTTTCAACTGTTGCCGGGGGTACAGCTCCATTATCCTACCAGTGGCAGGTAAATACAGGTGCTGGTTTTTCAAATATTACCAATGGTGGTGTGTATGCGAATGCCACAACAGCCACTTTAAACATTACCGGTGCCACAACCGGTATGAATAGTTATCAATATCGTTGTGTGGTAACGAATACCTGCGGCAACGCCACTTCAAACGCTGCCACACTTACGGTTAATGCAACGAATAACTGGACAGGTGCAGTAAATAATAACTGGCATACAGCCGGCAACTGGAGCTGCGGCACAGTGCCAGGCCCCAATGATGATGTAGTCATAAGTTCGGGGAGTCCAACCATTGCTGCAGGGGCAACGGGCCAATGCCGTAACCTTACCAAAAGCGGTCTTGTATCTGGTGTAACATTCAATGATGCAACACTGCAGGTGTATGGCAACCTTAACTATACTGGCGGATCGTTCAATACAAATACAGGCAGCAGTATGCGCTTCATGGGTGCCAGCCAGCAACAATTGTTGGGTAGCACACCGCTCACCATTTCCAATCTTGTAATTAATAACGCTGCAGGAGTTGTTACCAATAAAAATATTGTATTGACGGGGACGCTCAATTTTATTGCCGGCCATTTATATACGCAGGATTACAGGGTGACGGCTTCCAATGTAACCGGTGCGTCTGCGTCTGCCTTTGTGGTAACTGCCGATGCGGGCAATGTACCTTCACCGGTTGGTACGCTTACGATACCAATGAATCCCGGTGATGTAAAACTATTCCCTGCAGGGCCGTCCAGTACAAGTTATAACCCTGCTGAACTGCAGTTGGTATCAGGGCCTGCTGAAACAATTTCCATACGTATGGGCAATACGGCACCCGCAGGTGCAACAGCCGCATTATCCGTTCAGCGTACATGGCATATCAGTGAAAATACAGCAGGGGGAAATGAAATTAACTTAACACTTCAATGGAACACAAGCCATGAAGGGGGAAGTTTTAACCGTAGTTATTGCGGATTGATGAAGAGCAATGGTACTAACATCGTTTTTACAGGTTATACGATGCAAAATGGCCCGGCCAGTTCCGCAGGCGTGAATACCTATAGAAAAACAACGGTAGGCATTACAGCCTTTTCACCCTGGGGCGTAACAAGTGATATTGCCATACTGCCTGTAGTATTAAAATCATTCAATCTCTTTACCACACCGCAGCAGAAAGCAGAACTGGAATGGGAACTGGCTGCAGGATCAACGCCAAGGCTTTTTTCTTTATACCGCAGCAGTAATGGTATTGACTATACATTATGGCAAGACATGCCTGTCATCACCAATGATTTGTTCTATCGTATTACAGACGATCAGCCATTGCCCGGCAATAGTTATTACCGCCTCAAAATAACCGGTCAGGCAGGGGAAGAAAAATACAGTTCCGTATTGCGTTTTCGCAATGAAGCGTACAAGTCATTCAGTTCGATGGTATATCCTAACCCGGCTACTGATTTTGTACAGGTAGATGTGGGCCTTGATAAAGCTGAGCTGGTGCAGTTGTTATTGATCAACAGCGCAGGGCAAAATGTTCTTCAACGATCGTATTCCTTACAGCGGGGCTCGCATATCCTATCGCTGGATATAAGCAGGTTGCCAGCCGGAATTTACAATCTTGTGATCAGGGGTGAATCCGGTTTACAGCAGGCACACAGCCTCTTAAAAAAATAGGAGGGCAGGGCATTTAATCTGCAACACCAACAGCCCGGTAAATAGCATCCTGGATTTTGCTGCGAATGCCCATGGATAACAGTCTGCTGTTATCACGGGTGGGAAATACCCTGTTCGATAAAAAGATATATACAATATCGTATTTCGGGTCCACCCATACACAAGTACCGGTAAAGCCGGTGTGTCCGAAGGTTTCTGGTGAAGCCAGGGAAGATGGATAGGGATCGCGGCGCACTTTATTGTCCTTTTCCGGTTTATCAAAACCAAAACCACGACGGCTGATTTTACTATTGTACGAAGTAAAGAGTTTGATAGTTTCAGGTTTTAAGTAGCGAACACCGTTTAAGGTTCCGCCATTCAATAGCATTTGGTAGAGGAGGGCGAGGTCGTACGCATTGGAAAACAGACCGGCATGACCGGCTACGCCGCCAAACATCGAAGCGCCTTCATCATGCACATCGCCACGGGTGGTTTGCTGGCGAAAATGTTTTTCGGTTTCAGTAGGCACCAGGCATTCTAACTGAAAGCGGTTACGGGGCGTGAAGCCAGTGGAATACATACCAATTTTATTGTAAAAATTCTTAGCTGCATATTCATCCAGCGGCATCCCGGAAATTTCTTCTACAATTTTTCCAAGGAAAATAAAATCATTATCGCTGTATACATACCTGCCTTTGGAAGATAAGGGACTTTTTAAGATACGCAGCATCATGGTATCCTCCCAGTCGTTGCGTATATACATATTTTCAGCCACCCGTACACCGTACCCCTTTTGTTGAGTGCGGCTGAGTATTTCTGGCTTGGGGTTACCGGCAGAGTCAATTGTTTCTTTATAGAAAGTTATAAAAGGAACCAGCCCTGCCTGGTGCAACAGGATGTCGCCAATCTTCAGGTCTTCTTTGTTTGTATTCTTTGTATACGGAAGATAGTCTTTCAGCTTGCCATCCAGGCTAATCTTACCCTGCTCATACAGTTTCATAATTGAAACGGTTGTTGCTGAAATTTTGGTAACCGAAGCCAGGTCAAAAATACTCTCCGGGCTCATTTTAGGTGAGGCTGCATCATATTCATAATTGCCAAACGCTTTATGATAGATGATTTCGCCTTTATGTGCCGCCAAAACAACACAGCCCGGGAATGCTTTTTTCACAATGGCATCCTGTGCAATGGAGTCAATTACCGTTAAGTTTTTTTTTACCTCTTCTTTGCTGGGTTTTGGTTTAGCATAAACAATACCATCGCCGAACTTGAAATTACAAACGGTAACAGGCAATTTGCCCGCAGCTTTAAACTTACCCAAGAGGAAATCAGCACCGGCCTGTTGAGTAACGGCATCATCCTGGTAGCAGGCTACCAGTGTGCGTGCATCACAAAAGTTTTTTGTTGCCAGTACATTGCCAAATGTAAGGGTGATTGTTTTGATAAAGTTTAATTGCTTGTATAAGTCGATAGCAGCGGGGCTGATACCAAAATTATCCATGGGCTTATTGGCATAATTATGAACACCGATGATGATAGCGTCGTATTTACCATCCTTTGGAACAGCTTTTAATATTTCGGCTGCTTTATCTTTCCCGTCTTTATATGAGAAGGTGAAAACATCTGCATTGAAATCTTTTTGCATCCGCTTGCCAAAATCATTTAGTTCGGTCAGGCCAATACCCACATAGGCAATCTTCTTATGTTTTTTTGTCAGGGGCACTTCTGCATAGTCGTTGCGGGATGCGGTGAACTTAGCTTCAGTAAGCAAAGTGATACTTTCCTGTGCCACTTCATAGCGTATACCTGCAGTTTTAGCATTAATATCTGCCACCAGGTTGTTAAGATCAACCACCTGCGCCTGGTTAAGTCCCAGCAGATATTTAGCAGCCAGTACCCGTTTTACTTTACTATTTATATCGTCCCAGCTAAGGCGTTTATCGGTTATGGCTTTTTTAATGGCTTCAATTGATTCGGGCACACTGCCGGGCAGGCAGAGCATATCATTGCCTGCGATCAGGGCTTCTACCGAAATAGTGCCTTGCGGATAATATTTAGCAACACCCTTCATTTCCAGCGCATCGGTAAATGTGAGGCCATCATAATGCATTTTGGTGCGCAGCAGATCGGTTACATTATTTTTGGAAATAGAAGTGGCTTTATTTTTGGTATTATCAATGGAAGGAATAGAGAGATGGGCAATCATCACACTGCCAATGCCCGCATCGAATACAGCTTTGAACGGAACAAGCTCCATCGAATCCAGTTGGGCGATGGTCTTGTTAATCACTGGTAAGTCGTAATGCGAATCCACGCTTACGTCACCATGCCCTGGGAAGTGTTTGGCGCAAGCCATAATACCCGCATCCTGCATACCTTTCATATAGGCAATACCATACCGGGATACCTTGTCTTTATCTTCGCCAAAAGAACGGTAACCGATAACCGGGTTATCAGGGTTATTGTTGATATCAACCACCGGCGCATAGTTTACATGCACGCCAATGCGCTTGCATTGTTCGCCCACTGCCACTCCCAGGCGGTAAACTAAGTTTTCATCATTCATAGCACCAAGGGTAAGCTGGAAGGGAAATTTATCGGCACTGTCCAGGCGCATACCCAGCCCCCATTCACCATCTATGGTAACCATAATGGGAGTCTTCGCAATACTTTGATAGAAGTTAGTCAAATTGGCCTGCCGTACCGGGCCTCCCTGGAAAAAACAAAGGGCGCCTACATTATATTTTTTAATGTCTTCCGTAACCTTGGCCACATGGTCAGCGCCGAGGTTGGAGTGTGCCCGGATGACCATTAGCTGGGCAATGCGTTCATCATTGCTCAGGGAATTGAACACACTATCCACCCACTTGTCTTTTTCAAGCCGGCTTTTATATTGTGCGTTGACAAAAACGGGGGCTAGCAAAGCGATCCACAGGGTCCAACTGAATTTCTTCATAGTCTAGAATTTTTCGGCAAAACAGGTTCTAAAATTAACCCTTTTGATGCAAAGCTTCTTTAAACAGTTGCTTAAAATTGAAATGGTTATTTTTGGCGCTAAAGCTGATTTTGTGCCTGATAAGATTACATTATTGCCCGATAATATTGCAAACCAGATAGCTGCAGGAGAAGTGATTCAGCGGCCTGCCAGTGCTGTTAAAGAAATGCTGGAAAATGCGGTCGATGCCGGGGCAAACGATATACGGCTTATTATTAATGATGCCGGCAAATCATTGATACAGGTAATAGATAATGGCAGCGGTATGAGTGAAACGGATGCCCGCATGAGTTTTGAGCGGCATGCCACTTCCAAAATAAAAAGCATTGACGACCTTTTTCATATCCGCACGATGGGTTTCCGGGGCGAAGCGCTGGCATCTATTGCGGCGGTGGCCCAGGTGGAAATGAAAACAAAAAGGGCAGAAGATGAAGCAGGGGTATATATAGAAGTAGAAAACAGCATAGTGAAAAAACAGGAACCTGTTGCTGCTCCTACAGGCACCAGTTTGGCCATGAAGAATTTATTCTTTAATGTGCCCGCCCGGCGAAATTTTTTAAAAAGCAATGCTGCAGAAATGCGGCATATAGTTGATGAATTTACAAGAGTGGCTATGTCATTCCCGGCAATCCAGTTTTCACTCACGGCCAATAACCAGCAACTGTTTCAATTAGAAGCCGGCAGCCTGAAACAACGGATAGTGCAGTTATTAGGCAATAACTATAACGCCAAACTGGTATCCGTAAAGGAAGAGACGGATTACATGAACATTTATGGTTTCGTTGGCAAACCAGAGACAGCCAAGAAAACCAGGGGTGATCAATACTTTTTTGTCAACAACCGGTTTATCAAAAGCCCTTATCTCAACCATGCCGTGATGAATGCTTACCAGGAAATGATCCCTTCGGATAGTTTCCCGATGTATGTATTATTTATTGATCTCGATCCTACACAAGTAGATGTGAATGTGCACCCGACGAAGCAGGAAATAAAATTTGAAGACGAAAAGATAGTGTATGCGTTTGTGCAGGCGGCTGTAAAACATGCGCTGGCACAATTCAGCGTTACACCCACCCTGGATTTTGATTTGGATGCTTCCATACAGCAGTTATCCTCTATACAACAACCATTTACTGACGATAAAAAATCAGCGGCTTCTGCCGGTTCTATATTTAAAGGCTTTACGCAAAAAAACCAGGCGCACTTTATAGATAAGCAAGAGAAAGGAGAGCTCAGGCATTGGAAGGCGTTCTATGAAAACAGTGAGTCGTCAGCAGTGAATAGTGAATCAGTTGCAAACCAGGAAACCCCACTTGCAACTCCCCACTCGCTATTCACCAACGAAGTAGAGCTCAGCCAAATAGTAAATACCTACATCGTAATGCCTTCGCCCAACGGCTTTCTCCTTATTCATCAGCAGGCGGCACATGAGCGGGTAATATATGAACAATTAAAAAAAGCCAGCCAGGATAAACCTGTAGCCACGCAACGCAGTATGTTTCCTTCCACATTAGAACTAACACCGGCGGATGCAGCCGTAATGGAAGAAATAAACAGCGACCTGCAACACCTTGGATACCTTATCGAGCCTTTTGGAAAAAATACTTACGTTATACAGGGTACACCTGCAGATGTGGAAGCAGGCAACGAAAAGCATGTAATTGATATTCTTATAGAGCAGTACAAACATTTCAGCCCCGAAGTAAAATTTTCCAAACGGGAAAAACTGATCCGTTCACTAGCCCGGCAACAAGCTGTAAAAGCAGGAACACGATTAACAGAGCGGGAAATGCGGCAGCTGGTCAGCGATTTATTTGCCTGTGAGCACCCCAACATCACTATGGATGGCAACCCTGCTTACCTGGAATTCAAACAGGAACAGTTAGAGAAAATGTTCAGGGGGTAGCCTTCTGCCCGTGGGATAGCTTCTGGGAAATTAAAATATAAAGAATGCTGACATACAGCAATGAACCTGTTGTATAAGTAAGCCCTCTTTTCCTCCCTCTACTCCTTCAATTTCCTGGCTTACTTCTTCTTCTGTTTCCACAACTCATACCGCAGAAAAATTTGCAGCGAATGGTTTCGCTCTTCAGCAGGAGATTGTCCCGGCAGGGAAAACCGGATATACGGCTGCAACCCTGCCGTATACCGGGCTCCCACCGAGAGGCGTCTCCACTGATATTGGGATTCAACCACCAGTTGAACATAGTTTTTGGAAAACTCAACAGCTGAATCACGTTTAAATGCTTCAACCGGTTTACCAAGAATCGTATCCTGCTGAAACAGGTTGTCACGACGGCTAATTGTTTTTTCCGCTACAGCAGCATACAGGCTATTCCATTGCAAACCGGTACCGATCGACCAGCCCGGCCGTATATAGTAATTAAACGTAAGTGGCAGCTGGTGATAAAATGTTTTACGCAGGTTGTAGGTGGTAGTGGTTGTGTAGCGGGGATTGCTACCGGTATCAGGTACAATTTGCTGGCGGAAATCAAATTGTTTTGTTGATTGCGGGGCACCATAGCGGAATTCTGATTGTAAAAACCATTTCTTTTCTTTTTCCAAACGCATGTAAACGGAAGGAATATAATCAGCAAGGCTGCTTTTACGGCCAAGTGAATTATAGGGTGTAAATTTTTGTCCGGATACGGGTAGTTGCTGATGCAGCCCCAATCCCGCCGAAACTAAGAATGGTGTCTTCTGCTTTTTCTTTTTCTCTTCATCTTTTTTTGCATCGGCTGTTTTTATGGAATCGGTTGGCTTGGAGTCAGTAGCTTTTTTTCCATCAATATCTTTTTTGTCGACAGGCTTCACTGCAATAACAACTGTACTGTCTTTTATTGGTCCCGGTTTAGCAGCAGTTGCAACAGTATCAGGTATGACCGGCTTATTGCCATTATCTATTGACTGAGTATTTTTTTTGTCGCCCGGTTTCTTAGCAGTAGAAGTGTTTGCTTTTTTTGTTTTATTAACTGCGCCTGTTTTTATAACAGCATTGGCAGGTGAACCTGTTTTTTGCTTTACTCCAACACTAGTAGTACCTTTTTTGCCAGTTGCATTTGCTACGGGACTAGTTTCCTGCACGGTTTGTCCTGTATCAGCCTGTTTTATCGTTTTCGACTGATAAGAGCTTTCATTTTTTTCCCATGAAGAGACGGCTGTATCTATTGTTTGCTTTCTGCTGATTGTCTCTTCATGGGTGGTTGTATTTGTATTGGATAAGGTTTCTTGTTGGGTTGGTGCTATCGTGCTTTTAGTCGTATTTGCTTCCTTGTTTTTTGTAAACCATTTTTCAGGTTTAAGCAACAACCATCCGCCTGTCAGCAAACCTGCCAGTAGTAAGGCTGTCAGCAGGCAGCCAGGCCATCTCCACCAGGCAATAGGCTTACGATTTTCGTCTTCATCCAGCCGGCGGCGCATATCTGCCCAGGCAGCATGCTCATCCGGCAGGGGAAGTGCGTCCCACTGCAGTGCTAATTGTTCTTCGTATGGTTGACGTTCATTCATTACTGTCGCTGCTGTATCATTTGTTGTAACTTTTTTCTTGCTTCGCTCAAATGCCATTTACTGGTGCCCGGGCTTATGCTCATGAGTCCGGCTATTTCGTTATGATTAAATCCTTCTATTACATAGAGATTGAAAACCGCCTGCGTGGAAGGCGCCAGTTCCCGAACCCACGCCAAAATCTCTGTTGCCGACATACTTGAAATGGCAGCAGGCGGCACATGTATGTCGGCCGCCTGCTCCAGTTCCCCTGTGCCGGAATTGTTCTCATGGCTTCTGATTAAATCCAGGCAACTGTGTATGATAATTGTACGGATCCAGGTATAAAACGTTGCTTTCTTACTGTCAAACCGATGAATATTCTTGTACACTTTATAAAACCCGCTATTCAAAGCTTCCATTGCATCTGCTTCATTTTTTGTATAGCGGAGACAAAGGGTCATCATGGCCCTGTAAAAGTTGCGGTACAACTTTTCCTGGGCTTTGCGGTCGTCCTTTTTACAACCTTCGATCAGGTTTTCTATGTCCGGCTCCTGGTTCGGCAGATATTCTTTAGTTTCTGTTCGTGCAACTTATACTTTTTCTTCCTATCGTCGTCTTATTCTAAATGTACCGTTTGCAGTATGGGTTACGTTCGCCCCGTCTTTATATTGTCCGGAAAAAATTCCTTCAAAATACCCGCCTGATGCCGGATGTTGTGTGATAACAATATTGAACGGTTGTATAATAGTAATCCCTGAAATATTATCTATGCGAAGCTCAGTCGCCGGAAATGTTCCGGGGTTTCCGGTGCCGTCAAAACTGAACAGAAAATAATTCTGTGTTTGTGGCCTCCATCCGTTTATCGTAACCCTGCTGGATCCGATGGTGTCATATTGGTTGAATGTATCGCCTGGAGTCAGACTTGACATGTTCACCGTATTACCATCAATGGTATAATTAAGAAACTGAATAGAAGATGTACCACAGGCTGCAATGTTGCCGGCATCCGTTATTGGTGCAGTTATTGGTACTGTAACAGGCTGACCTTGCTGCGTGTTCTGCGCATCTATACCGGTAACTGTACAATTGGACGTGCCGGTTCCGCAGGTGATATAGGAATAAGCAAAATCACCCAAAGTATTTACGTTTATATAGTGCACCATGTACCCAATTTCTATTTCTGCGAACCCATTTGTCACAGGGTTATTGTTACAGGCAAGTAATTTGCCTTTAATAGTAACTAACTCTGGTATATTATTAACGGTTATAGTTCCCAGGTTTGTTGCAGTTGTATAAGGGCCAACATTTTGGGAATAAACTATAGAGTGGCATGGGCCAGCAGAGGATATTTCCAGCTTCAATGGTATGTTGGCTGGTACGGAGCCGCTTATTTTACCTTCAGAATCGGTATATCCATGTGCCGATGCCTGACCGCTCAATGGCCTGAAAACAACGTAAACATTCACGAGCGGTGTACCCGCCTGGCTCACAATGGTTGCCGTAACATTCACCGTCGGGCCAGGTACATCACAATTCCAGTAAGTAAAGTGTTTTACATCGCCTTCATAAAAATTACCGTTGCGGGTGGCACGGCCTTCTTCTTTCCAAAGCCCGGTGCTTTCATCTACAAACCAAAGCGGAATGCTGTTAGGTGCAGCAGCCTGCAAAGAAGCAGGAATAGCCACAGTTAATTTTGCCGTGCTGCCAGTTGCTACTTGTAATTCTTCGCCAGCAGGTGATTCCAGTTCTACAGCAATCATGCCGTAAGAGGTTAATATCACCCGGTTATTATCACGGTTGTTCGCCAGGAAGGAACCGGGAACTGCTTCACCAATGTCCGAGGCAGAAGGATCGATATAAGCAGCATATACATTTACGGTGCCGGAATAGCTGCCGCCACTGGCTTTGGCAAAACTATTAGCAGAAAAATTAATGCTGCTTCCGTTTGTCAGCGTTACCACACCACCGCTGCTGGCCGTTACCGTACCTGTCAGCGATTTTTTCAGCAGTTTTATTTGTACATGGTTGGTGGCCGAAGTGGCGCTGAATACCCGGAAGGCTTTAAAATAACCAATCTTTTCGGCTGTTACCAACGAGGCGTTTTTATCCAATGCTGCACTTTTAATCCGGAAATAACCACGGGCATCGGTAGTCGCAGTTTTATTACCTACGGTGATGGTGGCTCCTGCAGCAGGGCTGCCGTTTTCATCTAATATAATGCCCTGCAAGGTGGCAGTTACCGGGTTATTGCCGGGCTGATTGCCGGGTGTATCAAAATCCTGGCTGACTTCTTTCTGGCAACCTGCAAAAAACAGGGCCGTAACTGCGAGAATGGTGTATAGTACCTTTTTCATGACTAATAGTTTGGGTACATATACTCATGGCCCGGAAAAAGGGTTGGGTAAAAAAGAAAAAATAATTGAGGAACGGGATTTTATTATAAAAATCAATAGGCGGAACGGATGCCCTGTAAAAATTTTTCTATCGCCCTGCGTACATCGGTGGCGCTGGCCTGGTGGTTATTGATTAGGGTGGAGAAAATGAGCAGTTTCCCTTTTTTAGTATATAAAAAGCCGCTGAAGGCCACCACGCCGCTCAGGGTACCGGTCTTACCATATATATAGCCACTGTCCGTTTTATAATAACTGCTGATAGTACCCTCACCACCCGTTGGAAATATGGTTTTAATGCGGTCCATCCCAAATTCATTTTTCATTTTGCCCAGGATGGCTACAAAATCCTGTGGCGTAAATAAATTATACCGGCTCAGGCCACTGCCATCTGCCCAGCGGGGTTTTTGGGGCAGGTCTTTAAAATCTGTCTTTAATAATGTATCAATGATTTTTTCGTCATTCATCACGCCAAGCATTTCATTGCTCACCATTAATAAACTTTGCTCCGCAAAAAAATTATCGCTGCGGTGCATCATGGGTTTTAGCAGAGAGTCGGTTGGCTGGGAGCGGATGACGGAAGGAAGACTTTTTCTCATCATGCCAAATGGCAACACTGTCTTTTTAAGTGTATCGGCGAGCAGATTATAAATAACAGTCCTTGTTTGCGTGAAAGGCATTTCAACATTTTTCTTATTTCCACCGCTTACGATAGTGTATATATTGTCTCCGTATTTTCTTATTACATCTACCCCGGTCGCCTTTACCCAACCGGCATTCCCAATTTGAGTACTGTTTTTAAAATATGCAGGCAAAATTTCAATATTGAATGGTGGAATACTGTCATTGATAGCTGAAACTGCAGCCCCCGTCTTAAAACGTACCAGGTTTCCATAGATGGGCATAGTGCTTCTTTCGGCCATATAGGCCTGGTCGTAGTCATTCCATGACCAACCATTCCCAAGACCAGTGGTTCCTCTTATATCAAAAAAATTGATGCTGCCCTGCTGTTTTTCCAAAAAAGAAAAAACCCTTTGTTCTTTAAAATCAGGATGAAGAAAGGTTGGATCGCCCGATGGTTGAATATTAAGACCGGTGCCTTGTATTTCATACCTCAGCCCCACCAAACTATCCCCCAAATACTTCATCGCCGCATAGCAGGTAGGTATCTTGGTATTACTGGCCGGTACAAAGTATTTATCACCCTGATAATTATAAATGTACTTATTCGTAGCCGGATCAAAAATGCTGATGCCCACATGGGCGGTCTGTAGAGCTTTATTATCTAAAACATCGGTCTGGGCACTACGGGAAATTTGTTTGTTGACGGAGCAGGAAGAAATAATGAATAGTGAGCAATGAATAACGAATAATTCAGAAAGGAAACAGTTCTTCTTTGTACGCACCATTTTTATCTTTTAGTTATTAACTATTATCTATCCTCTTTCCTGTGCCCTCAGCCAGCGCTCCGGTATTTCATTACTGCTGGCCAGCAGGTAATCCTTATAACTGCAGGCAATAAATTTTTTATCAGGCAGCTGCATCCACCATCGCCCTGTTTTTTTACTTTGGAGAAAAACAGTTTCCACTTCCGCAAAGGCGGTGTGGTATTCTGTAAACAAATCTTTTTCGTCCAGCGAAGCTTCCCGCTTGCCGCGGCTGCGTCCATCCAGCACATACCAGAGCATGTGGGCAATTTGTTTGGCTGTCAGCTCATCCCTGTCATGCGCCGCATGATAGCCATAAATGCCAATGCTGTTTACATTGGGGCTCATACCTGCATAGCGAAGCAGCACACAAGCCTCTTCACCATTCAGTCCGTTGGGGGAAGCGGTATTGGCTGGCGCATAGGCATTGGCGATTGCCGAAATATCAAAGGATAACATATGACTGTTCCGGATCACCGGCTCCATCTCATCTATATTCTCTTTTACACTGCCCACCCGGTAACAGTCGAAACGTAATTTATCCATTGTTTCCAGCATACGCGGATGTACATAGTAACTCTGGAAAGCGATATGGTTGTAATGCCGCAGGTGATTGGGTTCGCCTGTCAGCATTTCCAGCAGAAAATTCTCATGCTTAAATGGCGACTCAAGGTTTAAATCAATCATCGCATCCACACAGCTGGCTTCAATCAGCCTGCGTCCGTCGCTGTAAGCCTGGTATTGCGAAAGTGTGAGATCATGCGAGCCGCCGAGAATGATAACGGTTTTGCCATCATTCATTAACTCCTGCACCACTGTTTTCAATGCAGCATAGGAGTCAGTAAATAAGGAACCGGTTTTGATATTCCCCACATCGGCTACCTTAATATCAGTATGCCAGTAGAATAAAGAGTAAAAATGCCGGCGGATAATATCGGGCGCATTGCTCTGTCCGTGAATCAGTCCGCTGCCACGCTGCTCGCCACAACCTACAATTACCAGTTGGGCCTCGTCCAAATCAGGAAAGGCCTCATCATACACTGCTACTATACGGCCAAGTTGCCCTTCTTTATAGCCCTCATCATGGGTAATGGCTGCCATGTTAACCGGGGAGAGAAAATCGGCAATATTGAGGTGGTCACTCATGTACGCAAGATAATGGAAAGTGGAGAATGGGTAATAGAAAATGGGGTATTGTCCGTATTCGACAGGGCAATAAATTCGGCAAAATTTAAATCTATGTTACAACTTGCTCACAAAAAGTTAGAAGTGTATCAGATTGCACTGAATCTTGTGAAAGAAGTGCACCAGGCAACGAAGCGTTTTCCCAATGAAGAGCAGTTTGTGCTGGTCAGCCAGTTACGCAGGGCTGTTGTTTCAGTTTGCAGTAACCTGGCTGAGGGATCTGCCAGATTTTCAAGGGCTGAAAAGAAGAGATTTTATGAGATATCACGAAGTTCACTGGTAGAGGTGGATACGCAAATTGAAATTTCACTTATACTGGACTATTTGCAAAAGAATGAAATAACCCAGCTCGAGTCATACCTTGAGTCGGTATTTAAAATGTTAAGCAAGATGATTTCTAACTTTCAGTAGGCCATCCCCATTCTCCACTTTCCGTTGTCCATTTACTATCTTTGCATCCTTATGGAACAATTGCTAAATAAGATCGAAGCATACAAAAAACAGGTAAGCGCTGAAGTGGCTGCGGATGCCAAAGCCGTGGAAGAGTATCGCATAAAATGGCTGGGTACCAAGGGTATTGTGAAAGAGATAATGGGCGAGATGAAAAATGTGGCGCCGGAAAACAAAAAAGAAGCCGGGCAATTGCTGAATGAATTCAAACAATTTGCCGAAGCAAAATTTGAAGAACTAAAGGCCGCCACGGACGCATCATTCACCACTCACCACTCACCACTTGATACCTCCCTTCCCGGCGACGATCTTCCCATCGGTTCCCGCCACCCGGTAACCCTGATGCGCAACCGCATTGTGTCCATCTTTCAGCGCCTGGGATTTGCCGTGGCTGAAGGTCCTGAGATTGAAGATGACTGGCACAATTTCGGTGCACTGAACCTGCCCGAGCATCATCCGGCCCGTGATATGCAGGATACATTTTATGTACAGCAAAACCCGGATTGGGTATTGCGCACGCATACCAGCAGTGTGCAGATACGGGAGATGGAAAAAGGCAAACTGCCCATCCGTATGCTGATGCCCGGACGTGTATACAGAAATGAAACGGTAAGTGCAAGGAGCCATTGCTTCTTCCACCAGGTGGAAGGATTGTATATTGATGAGCATGTATCCTTCGCTGATTTAAAACAGACGCTTTACTTCTTTGTAAAAGAAATGTATGGCAAGGATGTAAAAGTCCGTTTCCGTCCTTCTTATTTCCCCTTTACAGAGCCCAGTGCGGAAATGGATGTAACCTGCTTTATCTGCGGCGGAAGTGGCTGTAATATATGTAAGAAAACAGGCTGGGTGGAAATATTAGGTTGTGGCATGGTGCACCCGAATGTATTGTCCAACTGTGGTATTGACCCCAACAAATACACAGGCTTTGCCTTTGGTATGGGTATTGAGAGGCCGGCTATGCTGAAATACGGCGTAAATGATCTTCGTTTATTCAGTGAGAATGATGTGCGTTTTTTGAAACAGTTTACCAGTGCGATATAGTGATCGTAACATTCCTTAATTATAACTAGTCTTTCCGGGCCGCCCCGGAATCTTTTATAAGAGAACGGATCAAAATAGTAAAGGCTGCCCAAGGCAGCCTTTACGCATAATAGTATGATTGATCAATTACTCTTTTGGATTGTAAAACGCCAGTACAATTGAACCGATAATGGTCAGCCAGAGGCCGGCACCATAATGTTTGCCCAGCATTTTTAATACGTCACCAATTTTAGCCCCATCAATTAGCGGGTTCACTATTAACGTAAACAATACGACCAGGAAAGGAAGCACGGTCAATAAACTGCGGCTAAGAATATAGTTGCCGTTTAATGCCCCTAAAAGCAGCAGAAGGGCACACAATGGAATAATGGCAAGCAAATATTCTTTCCAGGTTGCACCTTTAGCTGTTACAAAATCCAGGCCGCTGGCATTTCCAAACCAGGGTAAAAAGAACCCGGCTAATAGTACCACTGATAAGACAATGGTTAACATTTTTCTGTCCATGATAGTTGGTTTAAGTGGTGAAAGAACAATAAATGATTACTGATTCTGACAGAAAGATAAAAGAAAGCTTTGAAACTACGAACGCAAATTTTGCAGGTTCCTGCGGTCACACAAACTTTATATTTGCATAACAATTAAGTACATGAAAGAAAGAATGATATGTGTTTGCGGCGCCGGCACCATGGGCAGCGGAATAGCACAAGCAGCAGCACAGGCGGGTTTTTACACCATTCTTTTCGACTTGAATACGGAAATATTACAAAAAGCAGCATCAGGCATGCAGAAAAGTTTGTCCCTGCTCGTTGAAAAAACAAAAATTACTCCGGCAGAAAAAGAAGCGGTTATTAACAGACTATCTTTTACAAACGAGATACAAAGCTGTCTTGCCGATATTTTTATCGAAGCAATTGTAGAGAAAATTGACGCTAAAGTTTCTTTGTTCAACCAGCTGGCAGAAATTAACCACAGCGAATGCATCTTCGCCACTAACACTTCTTCCTTACCTGTTACAGCAATAGCCCAACAGGTACAATGCCCTGAACGGGTTATAGGTATGCATTTTTTCAATCCGGCCACCATTATGAAACTGGTGGAAGTGGTGAATACTCCGCTTACCAATACTATTACTACGGAAACAACCATTGAACTGGCTAAAGCGATGGGCAAAACACCGGTCGTTTGTAAAGATGCGCCGGGCTTTATTGTAAACCGGGTGGCAAGGCCTTATTATATTGAAGCATTGCGCCTGGCCGAAGAAGGGGTGCCGATGGCAGATATTGATAGGATGATGGAAGCAGCCGGGTTTAAACTAGGCCCTTTCCGCCTGATGGATTTAATCGGAAACGATATTAATTACAGCGTCAGCTGTTCTGTATATGATCAGCTGGATAAACCTGAAAGGCTAAAACCTTCCTATATACAAGAGCAAAAAGTGAAGGAAGGAAAGCTGGGAAAGAAAACAGGTGAAGGATATTACCGCTATACCTAAAACAAAAGATATTGAATACTGAATCTGCAAAAGAAATTACAGCAGCTGTAACTGCTTCTTTCTCCCCTTTACGGGTTGGGGGCATGGTTCTGGTAACTGGCGGCACCGGTTTTTTAGGCGCATATATCCTGCAGGAACTAATTCAAAAAGGTTACAAGGTGAGGGCCATACGCCGCTCTTCAAAACTTCCTGCATTCATCGCAAAGGACATATTGGATAAAGTAGATTGGGTGGATGGTGATGTATTGGATGTGGTATCATTACAGGATGCTATGGAAGGGGTGGATACGGTTATACACTCGGCTGCAGTTGTTTCTTTTGCCAAAAAAGACAGGGAACAAATGTACCAGGTAAATGTGGAGGGTACAGCCAATGTAGTGAATATGGCCCTGGAAAAAAATGTCCGCCGTCTTGTACACATCAGCTCGGTGGCAGCGCTTGGCCGTACAGCCGATGGTGGCCATGTAAATGAAGAAAAGAAATGGGAAAACAGTAAAGTAAATACACATTATTCTATCAGTAAATTCAAAGCTGAGTTACATGTATGGCGGGGAATGAGTGAAGGACTGGAAGCAGTGATATTAAACCCCAGTACTATCCTCGGTTATGGCGACTGGCACAGCAGCAGCTGTGCTATATTCAGACAAGTGCACGACGGGTTTAAATGGTACACAGCAGGCATCAATGGATTTGTAGGAGTGGAAGATGTTGCCCGTGCTGCTGTATTGCTGATGGCAAGTGACATTAACGAGCAACGGTATATCATCAATGGCGATAACTGGCCTTTCCGCCGCTTACAGCAAACTATCGCTGACGGATTTGGCAAAAAAGGGCCAACGAAAGAAGCTACACCATTTTTATTGGGTCTTGCCTGGCGGATGGAAAAAATAAAATCCGCATTTACCAGGAAAAAACCGCTGCTCACAAAAGACAGTGCGAAAGTGGCTTTGAGCCAGACTTACTTTGATAACGATAAAATACTGAAAGCACTCCCGGGCTTTTCCTTCACTCCTTTAGATCAAGCTATTAAAAATGCTTGTAATAAGTACGCTGGCACTATTTCTGATGTGCAACCTTAACCTGCCAGCTATTATCTTTAACAGGTAATCATTAAATATGCGCAAATTCATTTTACCCTTTCTTTTTCTGGTTAGTATATCTTCCTATGCACAGTTTACGGTAACAGGCCTGGTGCTTGATTCAGCAAGCCGTGAACCCCTTTCTGCCGCATCTGTATTTTGTCAAAACACCACACTAGGCACTACCACCAGCAAGCAGGGTGAGTTTTCCCTCACGTTAAAACCCGGCGGATACGACCTGATTTTTTCTTTCACCGGTTACCAGACTCAAACTGTACGGGTAAGTGAAAATGCAAAGCTGGAAATAATCATGGTGAAAGAAGATAAAAGTATGGGTGAAGTGATTATTAAAAACAGCAATGAAGTGGCAGATGGCTGGGCGAAATACGGCGACTTCTTTACACAACACTTTATTGGCTCCACACCTAATGCAGCCAAATGCAGTTTTGTCAACCCGGAGGTACTCAAGTTTTTCTATTACAAAAGAAGTAATAAGCTGAAAGTGATGGCTACGGATGCGTTACAAATAAGCAATAATGCCCTTGGGTATAACCTTCGCTACCAGCTTGACTCCTTTGTTTATTATTACGGCACTGATATTAATTCTTACCGCGGTTATTGTTTGTATACTGAAATGGAGGGAACCGACAGCCTGAAAAGGATATGGGCAGCTAACCGGGCAAAAACCTACAATGGTTCCAAATTGCAATTTATGCGCAGCTATTACGACAGCACATTAAAGGAAGATGGCTGGATTGTGGATTTACTGGACGAAACAGATAATAAGAAATTTAATAAAATACCAAACCTGTATGATAGCGCCTATTATAATGTTGTTTTGAATACAATTGATACGATGGGTGCTGACAGCGTAATGCACACCGTTGTTACAGGCCCGCCCGAAGTGGAGATATATTTTCCGAGGAAAATAAGTATAACGTACACGAAAATCAGCCCCGACAAAGAGTATCTCAGCAAAATGAAATTGCCTAAGAACCTGCCTTACCAGATATCTTATATCGATATCAAAGACTGGATAGCTATTACGGAAAACGGCTATTATTACGAGCAGAAAAACTGGGTAAATCAGGGTTACTGGACCTGGAAGAATGTGGGGGACCTGTTGCCCTATGACTATTTGCCGAATTAAGTCTCCTTTATTCTTTGGCCCTTGTTCTTGTTAAGTGGTGCTTCACAGCAATCATCTGTTTCGCAATTTGCTGATTCCTTGCCTTCTTTGTACTACTGATAAAGCGCCAAAGTTGTCATGCTACTTGGATAATGCTATAAACAACCAATTTCGAATTCACCCTATACGAACGTTCTGTTCCATTATTATCAATTCGTAATTCCCCAATTGCGTAAATACAAGGATCGTTGTCTGACCGCTTAGAGAATCGCCTATCTGATATATTGGTTAGCCAAAAACTATGTAATTCGATACACTAAAATTGGTTTACCGTATACAAATCATTGTAATATATATGTTAAAATATTTGCAACAGTAATTTTGATGCATGTAAGCGATTTTATATTCGTTTAGAATTTCCAACACATTACAAACTGTGGACAGGAGTAATCAAAAACAATTTATCATGCAAAAGATCATGTTGGCGCTCCTAAGCGTCTCACTCATTTATGGATGTCAAAAAACTGCAACAAAACAAGATGAAACAATGGCCAAACGAACGAACGAAGTTTGGCATATTGAAGACGGGAGGGTTGCTTTTTCTTCATTTCAGGCTTATCATAACCTGTTAGAAAACCCTGACCCGGCTGTAAAAGCTGACTTTATTGATAAAGTAAGCAAAAGCGTTGGGTTTAACTCAGCAAATGAAAACGAAAGCTACCTGACCCGGGTGAAAGCAACTGGCCGCTTACAATATGGAAGCGACTCAACGATCAATGAAGAAATAAGAATGATGATTGAAGGCAGCGTATTAGGAACTATGATAAACCAGGACGGCATTGTACAAATAGGTGACTATCTTTTCAATGTTAACCTGGCAACACAAAAGTGCTACGCCTTACACCAGAACCAGGCACAAGCCAGCAGCGATGTTGCCTACCTTTCATTGTTAAATGAAGATGTCTCGCAAAACTATATTCTCGAATTTTCAACGGATGATGAGGTGTTGGAAAAGCTTGAGTTAATGAACTACCCAAAATATAAAACAGACATGCCTGCCGGAGGGGTTACGGAAAGGTGTGAAGGAACAAATAGGCAGGGAATAAATTGGAAGGAGAATTTCTATTTTGATCCCAATGGGACACACCCGCAAATAAGAATGGCCTGTAAAGTGGCTTATCAGAAGGCGGGTATTTGGTTTTCGTTAATTGGTGCCATGGATTACCAGCATAAAGCATTAATCGGGTGGAGAAGCTCTGATCTTCACACATGGGCAGAAATGACAGCCCAATACCAATATAAGTATAAACCAAGATGCCAGCCTGAGATGACAAGCAATGGCCTCCAGGTATATAAAGGCAGACCTGATCTGAATGGCTATAAAGAAAGGCCCTATGAGGGTGGACGGGCACTGGTAAAATATGACCAGGAATTTCAATGGTACACCAAAGGAAAAGTAGCTACAAACTACACAGGCCGGTGGACAGATAAAATGCGCATAGTAAGTGGGTATTAATATATTTTTCCTCGCAATTGGATTGTTTTCTGTGCAGCACCTTACTGCGCAGAAAACAATTTATATACGCCCTGACCTTGGATTAGAATCTCCGTTGTCGAAGGTTAAAAGCAATGGCTACAAGCCATTTGTTACGTTGAAAAATAATGCAAGGCTTTACCTTACCTTAAAATACGAACTGGCTGTTGAGTTTGTTTATAATTCAGAATTTACATTTTCAGTGGGATTAACCAACGGAAAAGCTGGATATGCAATGGGCGTTATACATACAAAACCATGCGTGGAAGGCGGCCCGGCACCAATTGTAAGAGGAAGCGATGCATTTAGATCTGGTGTCTATAATAACAGAAGGTTTCTTTTCACAGTAAGGTACTACCCTAAAAAATGGCTCAGTAAAAAGCTAAATCCCAGTTTTGAAAGCGGAATCGGATTTGATCTAAAGAGCATTGAGTCCGATACGTCAGGAAGGTTCAAATTCCCAGGGCCTAATCAATGTAATGAAATTTTTGACCTTGAGGATCAACCTGCCGCTGGCCGAAAACCGGGTTTAATAATACCGCTTCAATTTAATATAGAGCCTTTTGGTAAACAGAAGCTGATGGTTTCGGTATTTTTTCACCAGGGTATTTTTACACAGTTTGTGCGGCAAATAGATTATGTAACGGATACCTACCGGGATAAATCATTTTTCAAAATAAAAGGAACTTCGTACGGGTTCAAATTATCTTATCCAATAAGGGTATCTAAAAAGAAAGCTCCCGGTTAATCAGTTTGCATAGCTGCTTTATTTGCCCATCACCTTCTCCCACAACTGCGGAATTCGTTTTATCCAAACGAATTCCTTCATCTTTTCCCGGGCATCCTCAACCGGTGAGCCGAAATATACCTTGCCGCCGGCTATAGAATCTTTGACGCCGCTTTGCGCATAGATCACCGCATCCTTGCCAATGGTCAGGGTTTTGCTGACACCAACTTGGCCCCATAAAATCACATTGTCTTCGATAGTGCTGGCCCCGGCAATACCTACCTGGCCGGCAAAGAGACAGTTTTTGCCCACTTCCGTATCATGGCCAATATGCACCAGGTTATCAATCTTGGTACCAGCGCCGATAACCGTGTCATGCGTTACGCCGCGGTCAATGGTACAATTGGCCCCAATCTCTACACTGTTTTCTATTACCACCCGCCCGCAGCTATCCATCTTTTTGTAATGAATATCACGGTTCGTCTTCTTATTGTAATAAAAAGCATCGCTGCCTATAACAGTACCCGCCTGGATAATAACATGATCACCGATACTGCAGTAGTCGAGTATGGTAACATTTGGGTGGATAATACAATGCCGGCCAATGCTAACATGGTTGCCGATAAAAGCACCGGGCATAATAACAGATCCTTCGCCTATTGCTGCGCTGTCGCTGATCATTTTCGTGGATGGAGAAAATGGGCGGTAATGTTTTACAATCTTCAAATAAGCTTCAAAGGGTTCATCAACCACTAACAGAGCTTTGCCCGCCGGGCAATCGACAGCTTTGTTGATGATAATAAAATCAGCAGCAGAACTGATACACTTATCATAATACTTTGGATGGTCAACAAATACCAGGTCACCCGGTTCTACTTTATGTATCTCGTTAATACCGGTCGCCATCCCGTTCACATTACCAATAACATCAGCCCCGATAATTTGTGCAATCGTTGTAACTGGTACAGGGTTTTCGAAGCGCATAAGAAATAGTTTAAGTCTGTTTCGTCAAAGGTAATACCCAATCCCGTGACAGCAGGCATCAACTAAAACAGGGCTGTAAACTATCATTCGGTGCATTTTCCCGGTTTTTTGAGCAACGGCTATAAAATTTTTTAAAAAATTTTATAGCCGTTGCCCTGCAGCTATTTTATAAAATAACAAATGATACGAGTAACAAATTTTATAGCGCATCATCCACTTCTATCGAAGCAGGTGTAATCAAATGCAAAACAAAAAACTGATTTTCTCCAATGAAAAGGAATGATTCAAGCGATTGGCCGTTTATAAAATTCATGCACAGCGATCGATGATCGATAAAAAAAATATTCCTTTAATGCGGTTTGCGTGTTGCTATACATGTTGGTTTATCCACAAGCAGTATTAAAATGTTAATAAAATAGTTTGGAAATATTTTTTGGTTCAATGAAATTATTTTTAATATTGCAGTGGGAAATTTATTTCCCGGTACTTACTAACCCATCCATATAATAATCCCTCTGGTCTTCCAGGGGGGTTTTTTTTGAATACAATTGCCCTTCGGTTATTACATTACGCCAGCGCATCGCATATTAACAGGTTATAGATACCTTTATCACTCTTAAAACAGTTTACATGCTTAAATCAATGACAGGTTTTGGACGGGCCGAACATACGGTGGGTGGTAAAACATTCCTCGTAGATATTAAATCGCTAAACGGAAAACAGTTTGACCTGCAACTAAAACTTCCGGCGATCCTTAAGCCTTTTGAGTTTGATATCAGGCGCATCCTGTCTGAGCATCTGAACCGTGGTACCGTTGACTGTATGGTGAGCCTGAAAGATACAGGCAATGCACGCCCGGTTACTATCAATACCGATTTGGCAAAGGCATACTATAAAACCTTGTCTGACCTGTCAACAACCCTCAACCTCGACCCATCACATATCCTCAGCACCCTGGTAAAACTGCCAGAAGTAATTACACCCAGCAGCGAAACATTATCAGATGAAGAGTGGAATGATTTTCAACAAGTGTTGCTTACAGCTATTCAGAACCTCAACCAGCACCGCCAGGATGAAGGAAGTGTACTGGAAGAAGAATTGCGTTCCCGTATCGCCAATATTACCGCACAGCAAACGCAGGTGATAGAACTGGAGCCGCTCCGCCAGCAGAAAATACGGGAAGGGTTGACTAAGCTGCTTGAAGAAAAAGTTGGCAAGGACAATTTCGACAGTAACCGCCTGGAGCAGGAACTTATCTATTATATAGAGAAAATAGACATAACTGAAGAGCAGGTACGCCTGACCAATCACTGCAATTATTTTCTATCACTGCTGGATGAAGCAGGGGACTCCAAAGGGAAAAAACTTTCTTTCATCCTGCAGGAAGTGGGACGGGAGATAAATACCACCGGTTCGAAAGCCTATGATTCCACGATACAAAAATGTGTGGTACTGATGAAGGATGAGCTGGAAAAAGCAAAAGAGCAGGTGCTGAATGTATTATAAGTTCGCAAAAAAGACTTTTAGCTAAACCCTATCTTTACAGCATGAAGCCGGCAAAGCGAATTCTCTCACCTCTGTTCCTGTTCCTTATTCCCTGTTCCGTATTCATTTCGTCCTGCAATACAATTGATTTATTTGAAAAATCAGTAGCAATTCCGGGTCAGCAGTGGAAAAGCAGCTATACCCCTTCTTTTACGTTTACAATAGGCGATACAACCGCTTCGTACAATGTAATACTGGTATTGCGGCATTCCGACCGGTATAATTATAATAATATCTGGCTGAATGTATCGGTGAAACCGCCGGGCAGCGACAGTACTGTTTCGTTTAAGGTGGATAAACTTTTGGGTAATAATGACCGCTGGCTGGGTACAGGGATGGATGATGTGTATGAGCACCGGATTGAGCTGAATAAAGAATTAATTGACAACAAAGTTTCGTTCCGTAAAAAAGGCGATTACACCTTTACCCTGCAGCAAATAATGCGGGAAGATCCGCTGAAGCATATACTTAATGCCGGCCTGCGGATTGAAAAAAACAAATAGCCTCATCTATGGCTGATACAGGTCATAAACGTCTCCGTCGCACCACTTTTATTTTCTGGATGCTGCTTTTTTATATTGTAGCCGCACTGGTATGGTGGTTTATATCACTGGAAAGGCAGAACCGTGAAATGGCCTATAAGGAATATGAAAACCTCCGCCTGCAATCGCCATCGCTCACCACATTTGAGCTGGCCGGCAAACTGGAACAGATAGATTCGGAAGCGAAACGGAATACGGGCAAGTATATCGCCGAAGGACTTACCTTTCTTTTTCTGATTATAATCGGTGCATTATTTGTGAACCGGTCCATACGGCAGCAATTCCGCCTGCAACAGCAACAGCAAAATTTTATGATGGCGGTAACCCATGAATTGAAAACACCTATTTCCATTACCCGGCTGAACCTGGAAACACTGCAGCGGTATAACCTGGAACCGGAAAAGCAGAAAAAAATTATCCGTACGGCATTAGACGAAACCGCCCGCCTGAATTTCCTCACGAATAATATCCTTATCTCCTCGCAACTGGAAAGTGACCGGTACAATGCCACCAAAGAAGAACTGGATTTATCTAACCTGGTCAAAGATTGTGTGCAGGATTTTCAAAACCGTTTCCCCGGCAGAAATATAAGCGGAGATATTGATGAAGATGCGGATATGAAAGGCGATGCGCTGCTGCTGCAAATGCTGGTGAACAACCTGCTGGAGAATGCTATCAAATATTCTCCGAAAGAATCAGCCATTACGGCTTCGCTGAAAAACTATCGGTCAGGGATCGAGTTACAGTTGAAAGACAATGGCCCGGGCATACCTGATACTGAGAAAAACAAAGTGTTTGACAAATTTTACAGGGTGGGTAGTGAAGCCACACGCAAAACACAGGGTACCGGTCTTGGGTTATACCTTTGCCGTAAAATAGCCAGACAGCATAATGGAGACATTTCGGTGACAGACAATCTGCCGTCCGGCAGTACTTTTACCGTTGTTTTTAAAACAGCATAGGCGCATAAAACTATACATGAGCACGGAAAAGAAAATATCAATACTGCTGGTGGAGGATGAAGAAAACCTGCATGAAGCCCTAAAACTCAACCTCGAACTGGAAGGCTATGATGTAACCTCGGCCACCGATGGTACGGCCGCCCTGCAGGCTGTGCAGGCAGAATATTTTGACCTTATTATACTGGACGTCATGCTCCCGGAAGTGGATGGTATCACAGTTACAGAAACCATACGCCTGAGCAATAATGAAGTGCCCATTTTAATATTGAGCGCTAAAAACACCAGCGCTGACAGGGTATTAGGTTTAAAGAAGGGGGCGGACGATTATCTCACCAAACCATTTAACCTGGAAGAACTCCTGCTGCGGGTAAATAAACTGATTGACAAGAATAAAAAGTTGCAGGATAAAAGCACTGTGGGTGATACCTACACTTTTGGAAAAAATACAGTGGATTTTAAAGCCCAGCAGGCTACATTGTCCAATGGCACAAAAGTGGATTTGAGTAAAAAAGAAACCATGTTGCTCAAATTACTGATTGAAAATAAAAACGAAGTGGTGCCGAGGGAGAAAATATTGCAGGCTGTATGGGGGTATAATGTATATCCAACCACCCGTACTATAGATAACTTCATCCTTAGCTTCCGAAAATATTTTGAAGAAGACAGCCGGAATCCCCGTTATTTTCACTCAGTAAGGGGAGTGGGATATAAGTATGCGGAATAGCCTATAATTTTTTATCTGAAACAATTTGCTCCAGCGTAGTACGGGCTGTTTCCAGCAGTTCCGTTTTTTCTAAATCATCGCCTGCTTGTGTAAACAATACCGTTTCGCAATGTTCCAGTAACCAATAAAGCTTATCAGCAGGCTCCGAAGAAATACCCTGGGCCAGCAAGGTATCCCGCAACTGTGTTTTAGAAAGGGTGCTGCTATCCTTGTTGAAATAATGCCCGGCAAAATGCCAGATAGATAGTTGCAGGGCAGTATAAAAAGATCCGCTTTCGGTATCCAATGCCTCTTCTGCTGGTTGCAATATTTCATGCACAGCAGGTAAGGATGGGGGAGCCGTATCAGCTTTAGTCACCGGCTTTTTCTTCTGGAAAATCCAATACAAAAGCACAATGGCTACAATACCCAGCACAATGAGCCCGGCACGTTGCACGGATTTTTCGCTTGCTTCCCTGATTGATGTTTTATTGGTTTCTTCCAGGTTGGTTTTTTTCACAGCAGTGCTCACGGTAAAACGCATAGGCTTGCTTTCCACCGTTTCATATTTATTGCTGTCTGTATTAAAAAAGGAAAACCGCACCGGCGGAAGTATATAATCCCCGGGCTTTGCACAAACAAAAGGGAATCGGAAACTGCGGCTGCCTGTTAAGGGGACTGATTTGTTATCCAGGTTGTCCGTAATAATAGGTTCAAAGCCCTCTGTACCGGCTGGCCATTCAACAGCCGGGGCCACTGTTTGTATAAAATTTCCGCTGCCATGAAGCGTAATAGTAAAATAACCTTCCTCATTCATGGCTATACTATCACTAGCCAGGCTGGCCTGTATTGCAAACCTGCCCACAGCCCCGTCATAGTTGTCAGGCTTGCTCTTATCCGGCAAGCCATTTACCAACACCTGTATAGCAGGCGTCTCTGTTTCAGTCTCAACTATTTTAAGATCCTTATCCGCTTGTTTATCGTCCGCATCGCTGCCGCTGAGGCCTTCTGTAATTTCCTGTTGAGCTTTTTTATTGTTATACTTTGTAGAAAACGTTACTGTATTTTTTATCAGCATGGGATCGATGGTAAAAATACCGGGCTGCAAGGGGTACAACTGCACCCTGCGAATAGTGTACACGGTAAAAACCTGCCCGTTTATTTGTTGTTCACTGCTGATATTATCGGCCAGGTTTTCCATGTCATAAACAGTGAAACCATAAAACCCCGGATTCTTGATAATATCCGATTTTGATTCCAGGCTTGAATAGAGGTTGAATGTAGCTACCAGTGGCTCGCCCGTATAGCACTGTTTTTTGCTCACGGTTACCCGCACAAACAAGTTGCGTTTTACCTTTTCATAAGGATCTTCTCCAGGCTTTAAATAGTAGGCTGAATTGCCCATTTCAGCACCTGGTAAAACGGTAGGCTTAGGTTTCTCCGTAACATAAATCGTCACTGCATTGCTTTGTAACGGCTGTCCGTTAACAATAGCCACTGCCGGGGGTATTACTAATGAGCCGGTACGCAGTGCCTCTAAAGTATAAACCGTGTTACTAACATCTTTTGTTCCGCCGGAAGTGTTGGTCCGGCCATTATTAATAAATGGTCCTGTAACCAGGCGAAAGCCGTTAAACGAAGGAGGCTTCACGATTGTACCTTTTTCTGCACCTTCTAAGATGTACTGCACCAGGAAAGATTCGCCCATAACAACCGCCTGCTGCGGCACAACAGCTTTAAAAGAAACCTGGCCGTATGAGCGTTGGCAAATAAAAAGAACAAAGAATATAGCGGCTGCCTTTTTCATGAATACGTTGCTAAAATATAACCGCAGTTGCAAATGATGGTTTAAAATATGAGGACGGAAAATTGCCAGTGCGAACGGCATTGAAATACCGGCCCTAATACCAAAAGCCGCCCCCTTGCGGGAGCGGCCTTGTTTGTTAGCCCTGACGTAAGAAATCGTTCTTTATAATTTGATAAATACAGCGCTGGCCAACTGGTTAGGTGATTGTACCACCATAGAATATACACCGGGCACCAGCGGGGTCAGATTAAAGGTCCATGTATTCGGTCCGGCAACAGCATTACGGGTATAGGAGAGTACCGGTGTTCCGTTGCCATTAACTATCCGTATAGTTACTGTTTCAGTATGTGTTGACAGGAAACTGGCTGTTACTGTTGTCTGGACAGGATTTGGTGTTAATACCAGTGCTGACTGGTTGTTGCCCGGCACCCGTACTCTTTTGCAAATCCTTGTTTCACATCCAAGCCTTGTTTTTAGCAGCAGGCATACCTCGTAGTCACCACCCAGGTTATATGTGTGTGAAACTTCCCGGCCATTAGCAAAACTGCCATCTCCAAAGGTCCAGCGGTAGCTGATTACCTCATCATTCGGATTGTGGATACCAAACCCTTTGAACTTAATGGTTCGTGGCGCTGTAAGCGAATCAGTCATATAGCCGCCACAAATATTGGATGCGGGCCGGATAACAACTTCTTTACAGTCAAGTGCGGTACAACCACCGAGAAAAAGTACTTTAACACAGGCACGGTAAACACCAGGAGCGGGGTATGTATGTCGTACAAGGAACGGGATTGTTGGTGGTACCTGCTGTGTATTCATCATAAGGCAGGTATCTGTACCATCGCCAAAATCATAGCAAACCCTGATTATAGGTCGTTGTGGCAGGGATGAGGCTACAGTAAAGAAACCACGAACAAGACTTGTCACTGAAGGAGTAATTTCAAACAATTTTGCCCGGCAGGTATCAGCCTGTGGTGGTACCACAACTGGTTTGCATTTCTGTGCTTCACAACCGCCATAGTAATTGATGCGTACGCATACCTCATACTGGCCAGGCTGTGCATAGTGGTGCGCAACGGTATATTGACCTGTATAGGTGGCCGGGTAAGTGATGCAGGTATCGCGGCCATCGCCAAAGCGCCAGCATATTTTTTGTGGTTTCTTATTGTTATTATGCCATGGCAATGCTTTGAAGCCAACAATATTCTGCGCTGGTGTGGTCAGTGGTATTCGTTCAAAATCAGCGAGGCAGCTATCGGGCCTTCCTGCTTGTACCGGCCTGCATTTTCTTGCCTCACATCCACCGTAGTAATTAATCTTCACACATACTTCATACAAGCCTGGCTCCTGGTATTGATGACCCACTGTATACGCACCTGTGTATGTTTCAGGATAATTGATACAGGTATCCCTGCCATCGCCAAATACCCAGCATATTTTCGAAGGCTTACGGTTATTATTATGATCGGGTAATGCTTTGAATGTGGCGAATAGCGGACTGTTATTCGGTGTAAGGTTCAGCCTTTCAAAATCTGCATGGCAGGTATCAGGCCTTCCGGCCTGTACAGGACGACAAGTACGGGCCTCGCATCCACCAGCATAATTAATCTTCACACATACCTCATACAGGCCGGCGTTATTGTAGCGATGGGCCACCGTGTACGGTCCGGTAAAGGTTGATGAGTAGTTGATACAGGTATCTGTTCCATCGCCAAATGTCCAGCAGATGCGGACTGGCTTCTTGTTGTTATTATGCCAGGGCAATGCTTTAAATGCTACCAGGTTTGCTGGTGTGGTTGCTGTAACAGGAATACGTTCAAAATTCGCCGTACAACTATCAGGCGGCCCGATTTGCACCGGCTTACACTTGCGTGCTTCGCATCCGCCTGCATATACAATCTTTACGCATACTTCGTAAAGCCCTGCTTGCGCATAGGTATGCGGCACTATATATGGCCCTGTGCTTGTATTGGTATATTGAATGCAGGTATCCCTGCCATCGCCAAAAGTCCAGCAAATACGTACCGGCACTTTATTACCATTATGCCAGGGCAACGCTTTAAACAATGCATGAAGACTGTTGGGTGGTATGGAGGCAACCTGCACCCGTTCAAAATCAGCACGGCATACCGTTTCAATGGTAAAGGTTTTGCATACCTGTGCGGCCAGTACAGAATCATTTGCATTCGGCCGGTACCGGTATATTTTCAGGCAGGCCGTGTACGTGCCCGGCAACAGGTAGTGGTGTTGTGTACCCGCCAATGGTGCCGTCCATTGATTGCTGCCGTCGCCAAAAGTCCAGAAGGCCTTGCGGACACCTGGCTCAGTGCCCAGCACAGATGTATTGGTAAAAGCAACATCCTTGTTGGGGTGGTCAATAGTAAAAGTAAAATTTGCTACGTCGGGGGGAAGGGGGTTGGCTGCTGCCGCAAGGGACAATAAAAACCCTGCAAGCAAAGCGTAAAGCTTTCTCATAAATGACAATTTGAGTGACTAAATGGTCTTACGCAGGGCTGGCTAACGGAAAATCTGACCCGGTTTAATCAGGCAGGTTTAAAGAAATGCAAAAAATATTTTTATATACGTTGGAGATAGAAGAATTACGATACATCCCTCTGGTGATCAATAATAAATTGGATCAGCTCTTCAAGGGTAATATCCGTTCTTGCCAGGGCGTCGGCAATATCTTCCCGGTTTACCCCGGCAGCAAAAGCTTTTTCTTTAAGCCTTTTCTTTACACCTTTTACTTCCATGCCATTATATCCTTCGCTGCGTAATAAACTATATGCATGAATAAGGCCGCTTAGTTCATCAATGGCATAAATCATTTTATCCATTTTATTGACTGGTTCCACACCAAACACCCGCGGGCCGTGTGAGGCAATACAATGGATAACATCGGGATCAATGTTTCTTTTTTCTAATTCTTCAACGATAATACGGCAATGATCATCCGGGTATTTTTCCCAATCTGCATCATGCAGCAGGCCGGCCTGTTCCCACTTCAGCGCCGTCAGTTCATCAGCTCCTTCCTTTTCAATAGCCCAGGCCTTCATATTAGCAGCCACTTGCCGCATATGCAAACGGAGGCGTTCATTGGGTACCCACTCATTTAGTAAAGTATTGGCCTCATCGGGTGATAAGAGATTTCCGCTATTGGAAGGATTACCAAAAACAGATCGGTTTAACAGGCGTGCTGACATGCCGTGAATGTAGAAAAGAAAAGAGGGTCTGAAAAATATTTTAAAAAAGCTAAGGTAAAAATTTGTTCGTACGAAAAATTTCCTACCTTAGGACTATGAAAGCAATAAAAAAAGAGAATAGCCCGGAGCCTACTAAGTCTGAACTGGAGATACTCCAGGTGCTTTGGAAACATGGCCCTTCCACCGTACGTTTTGTCAATGATCAGCTGAATGAACAAAAGCGGGAAGTACAGTACACCTCCACCTTAAAACTGATGCAGATAATGGTGGAAAAAGGATTGCTGAACCGGGATGAAAGCCAGATGAAGCATGTATACAAAGCTGCAGCAGAAGAAAAACAGACCAAGGGTTTTTTGCTCGAACGCTTTGTTGATACGATGTATGAAGGGTCGGCCAGTAGCCTGCTGATGCAATTATTGGGCAACAAAAAGCCCTCGCAGCAGGAACTGGATGAGATCAAAAAACTTATCAAAAAATTTGAACAAAAAGGATAACCAAAACCAGATTGTATGCAACTGATTTTCCTTGAAAATTGGCTGGGAAATGAAACTGTGAAAGCCCTTGGCTGGACTTTCTTTCATTCCCTTTGGATTGGTTTGCTGGCCGCCGTGTTTGCTGGCCTCATTATTCTGCTGACCCGCCGTTCCTCAGCCCGTTTACGTTACCAACTGCTGAATGTGGTATTAATTTGTTTCGTATCCGCCTGCGTTGTTACCTTCTTCTTACAGGGGGGATCGGGCAGTGCTTCGGGAATAAATGGAGATACAGTTGGTTCAACCGTATTTACTACCGATACCTTGCAGGTTAATGAGACGATAACATCATCCAAGAGTTTCATTGCCGTATTCACCGATTACTTTAATGCCAATGCAGATTACCTGGTGTTTGCCTGGGCTATTTTCTTTTTGTTGCATAGTATAAAGCTAATAACAGGACTCGCAGGCGTAAGCCGTTTACGCCATTACAAAACTGAATTGCCCAATGAAGAGTGGCTGTACAAACTAAAAGAATTAAGCATGCGGCTCGGTATCAGCCAGTCTGTTGCCCTGCTTGAATCAAGGCTGATAAAAGTGCCGGTAGCGATTGGTGTATTGAAACCTGTTATACTTGTTCCCTTGGGCTTATTGTCAAAACTCCCGCCCGACCAGGTGGAAACAATACTGCTGCATGAGCTGGCGCATATTCGCCGCCAGGATTACCTGGTCAATATATTTCAGCGTATGGCTGAAGCTGTATTCTTCTTCAATCCTGCACTGCGCTGGTTATGCTCCCTGATCCGGCAGGAACGGGAAGCCTGCTGCGATGATATAGTGGTATCCGCTACGGGACAAAAAATACACTACCTCGAAGCCCTTGTTGCCTTCCAGGAATATGCAACGGAAGCACCAGAATATGCAATGGCTATCAGGGACAAAAAGAATTACCTGCTGAGCCGTGTGCAGCGTTTGCTTACCCGCGAAAACAAAAAACTAAACATTATGGAAAAGATTGCATTACTCTCAGGATTAATCCTATTCACTGCTTTCCGTTTTATTCCGAATCATAATGCAAATACGATCGAAAAAACGGTAGCCGCTGAGCGAGTTAAACATTCGTGGTCACTACAGCCTGCAGCCATGGCTGTCAACCAACCGGTGATAAGCAAGCCGGAAAGTGGGCAGGATGCTTATCATGCTGTAGAAATAAGCAGCCAGCCGGTAAATAAAATAATTGTACCCGATCAGCCGGCAGGGCAGATAAGGGATACTGTTCCAACGATCGTATATGACAGGGTTGATACTATTCGGTTCAAATCTGTTTCTACCACCACTGCTGATGATGGTGTTACCAAAAAGGAGACGATTGTTGCAGTCGATCAGAATGGAAGGAAATATGCTATCAGCCGGCTGAACAATAAAGTAACACACCTGCAGGTAGATGATAAAGTAATACCGGAAAACGAAATTGAAAGTTATGCGCCATTGCTGCGTGTACTGGATAAAAAACGTGAAAATAATAAGGCCCATAAAGAAAAAGACCTGGAAGAAAAAAAGGTAAGGATAGCTGAAACCAGGAAGGATGCGGCAGAATTGGCTTCAAAAAGAAAAGAGGAAATGATCGAAAAAAGGATTGATGAAAAAAGAAAAGCACTGGAGACTGACAGGAAAGGACTCAATGAAAAGCGTAAGGAACTGGCCGATATACAAAACGAACTTAAGGCCCGGAAAAAAGAAATGATGGATGCAGAAGCAAAGAACAAAGGCAAAATAGAAACGGAAATCAGGAATAAAGAGAAAGCGATAGATGATAAGCTAAAGCAGATTGAGGCAGATAAAAAGAAAATGCAGCTAAAAAAGGATGCTATCGGAGAGGATAAAAAAAAGCTGGAAAAAGAAAAGAAGGAACCAAAAGAAAAACCTAATCCTGTAACTGGCACTAATACAAAGGAGGTAAAATTATTCACCCGCAATGCTATTTCTGTAAGCAGGATGGCAAAGGCAGATTTGTATGAGGAGAAAATAATAGCAGCTAAAACGAATGCCAGTATTAAAATAGCAGCGATAAAAGCATCAACAGGGGAATCCAGGATTACCCTCCAGGACAGCAAGCTGCAGACAGGCAGAAAATACACCGTGGATGCAGTGGTTTTGGAACGGAAAGCGGTTGTGCGCAAAATAAGCAAACCAACCCTTACGGAAAATAAAGATTGCCCGCCGGTCAAATAGCAATAAGCCAACAATTATATAGGTATATATATGCAGGTAGTTCATGGTAACTAACCTGGCAGTCCCTGTATTTCATTACATATAAGAGTATAGCCATGAAAATTATTTTTTTTGCCGGTATATTACTGGCCCAGTCAGCTATTGCCCTTGCCCAATCCGCCATCGTACAATATGATAAAGGTGTACGGAAAGCAGAAAAGGGTAAGTATGAGGAAGCAAAAACGTTTTTTACCCGTGCTATTCATGCCAACCCAATGTTTACGGAGGCTTATTATAACCGGGCACTTGCAAAATCGAAGCTGGGGGAATATGAGGCTGCTATTGATGATTATTCAAACGCTATTCGCTTGCGGCCTTTTTTTAAGAAGGCTTACAATAACAGGGGTGCGGATAAAAAAGCAATCAACGATCACTACGGGGCCATCGCAGATTACACTATGGCTATCAGCCAGGATTCTGCCTATGCTATGGCTTATTACAACCGGGGTATTGTATATCTCGGCCTCAAGGAATACGAAAAAGCTATTGATGATTTTTCCAGGGCCCTGCATTTTCAACCCGGCTATCCTGCAGCAATTCAAAATAAAGCTGTTGCCGAGAAATCAATTGCTGCAATGCGAAAAACTGAAATGGCCGGTAATAACTTTTATAAAGGCACCGATAAATAATGCAGCGGCAGCATATTGTGCATACGGCCTACCTTTGCTAAACAGCATTATGGATAACACCGTTTACAAAGGAAAAATTTCGTTTATCAACTACGAAAAGGAATTTGCCACAATTGAGTACCTGCACAACAATAAACTGAAGTCAGTTAACTGTAAAACAACTTCACCCGGCAGTGGCAAGAAACCACACCAGTTTCGGTTGGGGGATGGGGTGAGTTTTCAATTGAAGCTATCAGACCGTGGCGATAAAATGGCTGCGTATAATGTTAAGTTTACCTATAATACCGGGATTGACCTGTTGCTGCAAAAAGCCGCCATTGAAAACAGGTTCTCTGGTTATTTGAAACTGGCAGAAGGAAAGTACTTTGTAAAAGAGTGGGATAGCTATATTCTTTTCCCTTTACAATTGTCTCCCTGGGAGCTTCCCCCTTCAGAAACTGCACATAATGAGGCTATAAGTTTCAAATTGATCAACCTGGATAAGCCAAATGCTATAGTGGCGGAGTTATTTTCTCATAGTTATATCCCTGAATACAAGAAAGCGCTGCAGCATTTTAACAATGAAATTGAAATAGAAGCGGTGGTAAGCCGGGTATCGCCACATGCAGTGTACCTGAATTTGTTTGAGGATAAAATACAGGCAAAAATCAACATCCCGGACGAAGAAAAGGAGAAAGTAAAAGAAGGCGATATTATACCGGTGCTTATTACACATCTGACGCCTAACCGTATTGTGGTAAAACGGGTGGAGCAGCCTTAGTATCGTTGGTTGGCAGGCGGATTTTGCTTGTTTACCGAAATGCCGTAATCTGCCGGTAAATGCAGCAGTAATTTGCACGCAAAATAAAACGATGTCACTTAAGATAACGGGCAGGCTTCCCTCAGGAAAGTACAAAGAACGGATACAACAATCCCCTAACTATAAAGACGGTTCGTTTAAGAACTTATCGCTTACCGCCATGAAGTCGGAGGATGTGAGCTATTGGAAAATGATGCGGGAATTTTTTAAAAAACATCCCGACACGGCGCCGAAAGCAAAACTGCCCGTGGTAACAACCGATTTAACTAAACTGAATTCAACTGATCCAATAGTGGTATGGTTTGGACACTCATCCTACCTGTTACGGATAAATAATAAGAACTTTTTGATCGACCCGGTATTCAGCGGCAATGCAGCGCCATTGTCATTTATGGTGAAAGCCTTTGCAGGTACGAATGCATACCGTGCCGAACATATGCCGGTGATCGATTATTTAATCTTGTCGCATGATCATTACGATCATCTCGACTATAAAACCGTTGTAAAACTGAAGAAAAAGATACGTGGTGTGTATTGCTCGTTGGGTGTGGGTGCCCATCTTCGTTATTGGGATATTGATGCCAACATCATTACAGAAATGGACTGGTGGCAGCAGGAAATGCTGGATAATGATATGGAACTGACAGCTGCACCGGCCCGGCACTTTTCCGGCCGTGGATTGAAAAGGGCGCAGTCTTTGTGGTCATCATTTATACTAAAAACAAAAACGCACAGCATTTATCTTGGCGGCGATTCGGGATATGATACCCACTTTAAAGAGATAGGTAAAAAATACGGACACTTTGATCTCGCTATTCTTGAATCGGGTCAGTACAACGACATGTGGCCGGCGATACATATGATGCCCGAAGAAACCGTGCAGGCGGCCATTGATCTGAAAGCTAAAGTCCTGATGCCGGTGCACTGGGGTAAATTTCGCCTTGGCATGCATCCCTGGGATGAACCAGTAAAAAGGGTGGTGGCAACTGCCGCGGAGCTTGGTGTACAGGTGGCCACGCCGAAAATTGGGGAGCCATTAGTAATTAACGGCAATTATGTGACTACTAAATGGTGGGAGCTTTAATTGTGCAGCTTATATTCTTTCGTCAATGCATCAACGGGTATACGTAAGAGTTTGCTGAACTTACGGATCATGTTTAATGAAAGGGGTTGTTTATAGTTCAGCACTTTGCTAACTGTGCCTTTATCACCATATTCTTTAGCCAGGTCGGTGGCGGTATAGCCGAAATCTTCCATCCGGATTTTGATCATTTCGATGGGATCGACTTCGGGGAGGCTGAAATGCTTTTTTTCGTAGTCATTGATCAAAAGAGATACTAGCAGCATTTCCATGTAATGGGGGGAGTCTTTCTCCGCTTCGTAAATCTCTTCAAAGCGCTGGGCTGCTTCTTTGTATTCAATCTCGTTTGCTATAGGCAGCCATTGCTTCATACTATTGCTTTAAATGGTTTCCGGGTCAATACGATCATAATCGTTGTGGGTACCTATAAAACGAATAACCACACGTTGGGCATCATAACTAATAAACACAATAAGCCGGTACGTATTGTGCTTTATCTCAAATCTTGCCCGGTTGTTTTTTATCATTTTAGCATTTGGAAAGTCTGTAAGCACATCCTGCTTGTTCATCCAAACTGCTTTTTCCGTTACATCAATCCATGTGGCCAGGCTTTTCCTGGCGTCCGCATGTTTTTTCGCAAAAGCATTCAGTTTTTCTACATAAACGATAAGCATATTAAGCTCTTTAAGAGTTAATAATGTTGTTGACCTTTACTACACGTTTGAGATTTTGAACATTCAGTCAACGCTTATCGTTTCCGACAAACTTGTCTTTCTAAGAATAATTGGATAACTGCAAGCTACAAATAGTTGGTAAATTGCCAACTATTTGTAGTGAATATATTTTGCAATCAAAAATTTTATTAAAAATCAGTTACTTATGAAGGTGTCTTCAAAATACCTTACTCAAAAATAGGTTACGAACCGGTTCATGCCTACCTTTGCCGTCCATTTAAAAAAACCGGCTTCCGGGATAGCGGAGCCGATAAAACAAATCAAAATGAGTAAACTACATTTCACTACCAAACATGCGAACGAGGCTACCGTAAAGCGCAACTGGTACGTTGTGGACGGTACTAATCAAACCGTGGGTCGTATGTGTTCAAGAATTGCAGCGGTACTCCGCGGCAAGAACAAAGCCTCTTATACCCCACACGTAGACACTGGCGACTACATCATCGTTATCAATGCTGAAAAAGCAGTACTGAGCGGCGATAAAATGAACCAGAAAGTATATGACCACTTTACCGGCTACCCGGGCGGTTTAAAAGAAGAGTCTGCTGTCAACCTGCAAAAGCGCCGTCCTGAAGTGCTGATCGAAAGAGCAGTAAAAGGTATGTTGCCTAAAAACAGGCTTGGCCGTAAGATGTACAAAAAATTATTTGTGTATGCCGGTGCAGAACATCCGCATGGCGCACAACAACCAAAAGAACTTAAATTCTAAACCCCCATCCGCCTGTGGGCGGAGAAAAAATAAAATAAATGGAAAAGCAAAAAAATGGTGTTGGCCGTCGTAAGGAAGCTGTAACAAGGGTATTCCTTTCTAAAGGGGACGGAAACATTACCGTAAACGACAAAGACTATAAAACATATTTTCCACTGGTATACCTGCAAAACCAGGTAGAGCGTCCGCTGAAGACAGTAGATGTAGCAACCAAGTTTGATGTAAAAATCAATGCTGCCGGTGGCGGATTAAAAGGACAGGCTGAAGCAGCTATGCTCGGTATCAGCCGTGTGCTGGTTGAAATCAACCCTGAGTTCCGCCCTGCCTTAAAAGCAGCCGGATTGCTGAAAAGGGATCCAAGGTCTGTTGAACGTAAGAAATTCGGTCATAAGAAAGCCCGCAGAAGCTACCAGTTCTCTAAACGTTAATCGCAGCAAACAATTATTAAAAACGATCATTCATATACAATGGAAAATAATACATCCCTACAACAGCAGCTTCTGGAAGCAGGTGTTCATTTCGGTCACCTCAAGAAGAAGTGGAATCCCAAGATGTTGCCTTACATCTTTGCTGAAAAGAAAGGCATCCACATCATCGATCTGAACA
>CAYLRV010000028.1:0-63585 GCA_964386395.1 uncultured Chitinophaga sp. | reverse complement strand
TAAACCTATTTCTGTATTAAAAACCCGGACTGTAAAGTTTTTTCAGTATAAGACATGCCCCGCCTGTCTGTAAAAAACAGGCAAGATAAACCGCTGATATCCCGCTGATGAGCTGCTGATAACCCGTTCATGAGCCGCCTTAATAAGTAAGCGGAATATCTGTGGGTGAGCTATAGCACAAATACGGCGCAATTCGTCTTTTCCAGGCTGGCACGCCCGGAAAAAACAGTTGATTTGTCCGGCACACCGGAGCAAGAAAGACTGTAAAATTCTTCTCACATTTCACCCTCAATAATGTGCATAACTGGCTGATAACCCATCCCGCTTTTGTAGACCTTTGCTTTATATTCGCCGTCCGACTATTATTTATAACAACCCCGGAAAACAACGATACCGTGAGATTAAAAAGTCTTGAGATTAAAGGTTTTAAAAGCTTTGCTGACAAAACAATTGTAAACTTTGATGAAGGTGTTACCGGCATCATCGGGCCCAACGGTTGCGGCAAATCCAACATTGTAGACAGCATACGCTGGGTGATTGGCGAACAAAAAATCAGCCACCTGCGAAGTGAAAACCTTGACAGCCTTGTGTTCAACGGCTCCAAAACCCGCAGTGCCTCCGGCCTGGCTGAAGTAAGCCTGACTTTTGAAAATACAAAGAACCTGTTGCCAACTGAATTCAGTACTGTAACCATCACCCGCAAGTTTTATAAAAGTGGTGAAAGCGAATACCGGCTGAATGATGTGCAGTGCCGCCTGAAAGATATCCAGAACCTGTTTATGGATACAGGTGTGAGTACAGACAGCTACGCCATCATTGAGTTGGGCATGGTGGATGATCTGATCAAAGACAAAGACAACAGCCGCCGCCGTATGCTGGAACAGGCTGCCGGTATTTCCATTTACAAAACAAGAAAGCGGGAAGCGAAATTAAAACTGGATGCGACCGAACAGGATTTGGCCAGGATTGAAGACTTGCTTTTCGAAATTAACAACCAGTTGAAGGCCCTGGAAAGCCAGGCCAAAAAAGCAGAGAAATATCATGAGATAAAAAAAGAGTACCGCGAAGTAAGTATCGAACTCGCCAAAGCGGCCCTCGAAGGTTTCAACCTGTCGTACAAAGAACTGAATGAACAGCAGGAAATTGAAACGGATAAGAAAATCAAACTCGAAGCAGAGATTGCGCATGATGAGGCGGCGTTAGAACAAGAAAAGGTGGCTTTCATCGAAAAAGAAAGGCAATTACAAAGCATGCAGCATGCTTTCAATGACATGGTGCAGCAGGTGCGTACCAAGGAAAATGAGAAAAACTTGTCGGCACAGCGCCTCGAACACCTGAAAGAAAAAGAAGGCAACCTGTCAGCTTTCCTGCAAAAAGCAGAAGGGCAGCTGAAAGGGATTGATGAAAGTATCGGCTTTACCAATATGCAGGTGGAGGAAGAAAGTAAATCGCTTGAATCCCTGAACCAGCAACTGGAAGAACTGCGCCTTGATGCGGATCAGAAAAGGGATGTGGTGGATGAAAAACGCCGCAGCCTGGATAACCTGCGCAGCGAATACCAGCAGGTACAGCGCAACCAGTTTGATGCGGAGAAAAAAGTAGCTGTTGCCGATACATCAGTGCAGAATATTCAGCGCCTGACCAACCAACTGGAAGAAGAAAGAAAGCAGCGTGACGCACAACGTGAGCATTTTGAAAACGAAAAGCAGATTAAAGAAAAAGAACTCGAAATAAAGAAAGTAGACCTGGAGCAATTGCAGCAGCACCAGGAGAATACCAAAGAGCAAATCCTGCAAACACAGAGTATGCTGGATGGCTTGCGCAATGAGCTGGCTGATGAAACCCGTAAACTGGATGCCAAGACCAATGAACACGACCTGCTGAAAAGCATGATCGATTCGATGGAAGGCTATCCTGATTCGGTAAAATTCCTGCACAAAAATGAAGGCTGGAACCACCAATCACCCATACTGTCGGATGTACTTTATGTAAAAGAGGAGTACCGCACCGCTTTGGAGAATGTGCTGGAGCCATACCTGGGTTATTACGTGGTAAATGATCTGCAGGAAGGCCTGCAGGCTGTACACCTGTTAGATGCCAACAAGAAAGGCAAGGCCAACTTTTTCTTGCTGAATAAATTTGAAGAGAATACACCCGTCATGGCCGATCACCAACTGGAAGGTGGTATACCTGCCCTGAGTGTAGTGGAAGTGGACAGCAAATACCGCCGCCTGGCCGAGCACCTGCTTGGCAATGTGTTTATAGCAGATAATGAAGATGCCCTGCAAAACAGCAATGGATTTGTAGTGATAGAGAAGACAGGTAAGTATGTAAAAAATAAATACTCACTTACCGGCGGCAGCGTGGGCCTGATAGAAGGAAAGAAAATCGGCCGGGTGAAGAACCTGGAGAAATTAGTGGACGAAATCAATGCACAATCCACTATAGTGGAAGCATTGCGCTCGAATATACAGGCAAGGCATAATGAAGTGATTGCCTTTAACGAAGACCTGCGGGAGAATGCGATCCGCGAAACAGAGAAAGAAATTCAGTTGCTGACCAATGAAGTGTTTTCATTGCACAATAAACTGGAGAACCTGCATGGCCTGCAAACAAACAGCCAGCACCGGTTAGAAGAATTGGCCCTGCAGATGGAAGAAACACACCAGTCAGTAGCAGGTGTTCGCAACCAACTGGCTGAATTCAATGAATTGTTGCAGATGAATGCGGCAAAACTGGCTGAAGCCGACGAAGCTTTTAAAGTAACAGAAGCTGGTTATAATGAAGCAACCCGTCAGTACAACGAGTTTAACCTGAATGTAACCCGCCAGCAGAGCAAGATAAATGCACTGAAGCAGGAGCTGGATTTCAAAACAAACCAGCTGAATGACCTGCGCCAGCAAATAGAGTGGAATACGGGCCAGTTGGGCGAAACTGCCGAAAGTATTCAGCAATCAGCACAAATGCTGAAAGATGTGGAAGAAGCGCTGGTGCAACTGATGCACAGCAAGGAAGAGGAAGAAACAAAACTGAATGAAGCCGACCAGGCCTATTATAACCTGCGTAACCAGCTGAGTGAAAAGGAAAGTGAGATCCGCCATAAAGTAAAAGATAAGGAGCAGGTGGAACATATGCTGGCAGCTATTAAAGACAAGCTGAATGAACTGAAGCTGCAATTGGCCGGTATGAAAGAAAGGATGAATGTGGAGTTCCGCATTGATCTCGAAGCGATACTGGGCGAACAGCGTTCCGGCGAGGTACCAGTAGAAGAGTTGCAGGAAAAAGCAGACCGTATGAAAAAGCGGCTTGAAAACCTCGGTGAAGTAAACCCGACGGCTATTGAGGCTTTCACAGAAATGAAGAAACGTTACGACTTTATCGTGGAGCAAAAGACTGACCTTGTCAATGCGAAAGAGAGTTTATTAAAAACCATAGAGGAAGTAGAGGCTACTGCCAACCAGAAATTCCTCGATACCTTCCATATGGTGCGGGATAATTTCCAGAAAGTATTTAAGTCGCTCTTTACCGATGACGATCAGTGCGACCTGGTACTGGATAACCCGGAGAATATTGCAGAAACCGGTATTGATGTAATTGCAAAACCCAAGGGCAAACGTCCGACATCATTGACACAGTTGAGTGGTGGAGAAAGAACGCTGACGGCAACGGCCCTGTTGTTTGCCATATACTTAATCAAGCCGGCGCCCTTCTGTATCCTGGATGAGGTGGATGCCCCGCTGGATGATGCCAACGTAGGTAAGTTTACCAATATGATCCGTGACTTCAGTGAAAACTCACAGTTCATCATTGTTACCCACAACAAAACCACCATGAGTACCGTGGATGTTATATATGGTGTAACCATGCAGGAGCCTGGCGTAAGTAAGCTGGTACCGGTTGACTTCAGGAATTTAAAAGGAGCGGAGAATTAGTCAAAAGATAATAACTGACAGATAATAGTGGGTGAGTACTAAACGAAAAGCCTGCTTCAATATATTGGAGCAGGCTTTTTGTTTTGTGGTGTAAATTGTTGTTTACTTAAATTTAAAAATCTTAATGGAACTATATGCGTACGATTATTCTGCTCGCCGCTTCTAACATTTTCATGACGTTCGCCTGGTATTTTCACTTAAAGAAAGATGGCTGGCCTTTATGGAAAGCTATTGCGATCAGCTGGGCAATTGCATTTTTTGAATACTGCCTGATGGTGCCTGCCAACAGATGGGGGTATAAACAGGATGGATTTAATGGCTTCCAGTTGAAAATGATACAGGAAGTAATCACCCTTATCGTGTTTGCTGTATTCGCCATCGTTTACCTGAAAGAACCATTTCACTGGCGTTACCTGGTCAGCTTTGCCCTGTTGCTTGGGGCGGTTTACTTTATGTTTGGTAAGGAAACGGCTTAGTCGCCCTGGGCCTTTGTTTTAAAAGCTTCCCGTTGTTTGGCACGGCGGCTGAAATCGGACTTCACTTTATGGGCGGCAGCCTGCATGGAAAAATAAACACCGCTGCAAAGCAGGAAGGCTACAAAGGCCGCCCAAAAATACCAGTCGCCCTGCTTGGCCATTTTTTCAAAAATGCACATGAAAGTAATGAATACAGCAGCTGTCAGGGAACTGATGCCGACGATGAGTTTGGCAAAGTACTTTTCTGAATGACTATCGGACATAATGCTCAATTATTATGTTAGGCTTAAAGGTGATCAAATGTAAGAAAAAATATAACTATTATACATGTAAAGTGGTATGGATTAGCTAATTATGGGAAAAATCATAAATTTTTGCGGTAGAAAACGATCGTCTTTAATCTTACGTTAATACCATGCATCCGGATTCACAGATTCAGCATCATAGTATTTTTGCAACTAAATTGAAATAATGAAAAGGTTATTATTCGTTCTTCTCGCCTTCTTAAGCATTTATGTGGTTGCTGCACAGGAAGCACCAGAAGGGTTATTTATAGGGTCAAAAGCACCTGATTTCAAGGCAACTGATCAAAACGGGCAAGAGGTGAGACTGAAAGACTTATTGAAGAAAGGCAAAGTGGTATTGGTGTTTTATCGCGGGCAGTGGTGTCCGTATTGCAATAAGGCTTTATCCCGTCTCCAGGATTCTCTTAGCCTGATTACGGAAAAAGGGGCCACATTGGTGGCCGTGTCACCCGAGAAGGCCGAAAATATTGACAAGACCGTTGAAAAAACAAAAGCCACGTATTCCGTACTGCATGATAAAGACCTGAAAATAATGAAGGCCTATGATGTGGAGTTTGAAGTACCGGAGAATACAGTAACCCGTTACCGTAATGCAGGAATTGATATTGGTAAAAGCAATGGAGATAACGGTAACTTCCTTCCGGTGCCGGCGGTTTACATTATTGATAAAGAATCAACGGTTACTTACCGCTTCTTTGAAGCAGACTATAAGAAAAGACCGAGTGTGAAAGACTTGCTGGATAAACTATAGGCTTATACTTTTTCTGCCACCAGGCAGAGTGAATATATCTGTAAAAATTCTCCTTTGAATTCAACAGGCGGTTCGTCTTTTTTGGCAGCGGCAACAAAGCGAAGCCCAGCTTCTTCCAAACGGTTTTGCCACTCCTGTTCTGAATATTTTGTAAATCCGTATTGGGTAAAGGGCATCAGGTCCATGCTTTCTTTGCTGCGGATAGTGGCATAAAAGCGGCCGCCGGGTTTTAATACCCGTTTTATCTCCTGCAGATGTTTCAAAGGCTCATCCCAGAAATAAATCACATTAATACAAAATATCTTATCGAAGCTGTTGTCGGACCAGGGCAATGCATCGCTGGAACCGGTAATAAGCTGCAAATGTCCATTCTGAATGGCAACTGCATTGCGGTTTGCAGCCTCTTTTACCATCGTAGAAGAATAGTCAATGCCAAACAGGGACAGCGCATGGGCCTGTGTCATTACTTTTTCAAAGAACAGTCCGTTGCCAAAACCAATCTCCAGTACCTGTTCACCGGACTGCAATGTCATTTCACCTAATGTAAAATCGTAGAGAAAGCTATTGGCCTTGTTCATCATTTCACCCACTTTCTTACCCATTACGCCATCGGGCTTGCGCAACTGGCGGGCCATGGCTTTGAACTTCAACCGCTGAAACAATTTCTTAAACATATATAGTAATAACTGATAAATTAGCTTTTATACTCTTCTTTGTATTCTTTGTGGGAAACATTAACGCAGGTTCAGTCTTGCCACTTTCCCATTGTTTCCCGCCAGGAAAACAGTACGGCCAATCTTAGCGATGCGGCAGGTATTAAAGCCTTCTTTGCTGATAAGCGTCCAGGTCTTACCGCCATCAAAAGAATAGTCAACGCCATTGATGCCACAGGCTAATAAATCTTTTTCCGAAAGATATTCCACACAGCTTCGATATCCGTGCGGCGGCACTTTCGGCGCTTTCCATGTTTTACCGGCATTGGTAGAATAAAAGCAATTCTTTAGTGAAGAATCCGGTGTATTAAAATCACCACCCACTACGACCCACTTTTTTTTCTTCTTCGTCAAATCAAAAATGTCAATGGAATTACCACCAGTCGTTTCTTTGCCTTGTATCAGTGGCAGGTCCATGGCGGCCCCCCTCGTAAGTATCCGGGAGCGCATGCCACCACTTACGGCATAGTATTGATGGTTATTAAACACCCGGATATTTGTACCACTCGCTGCAAAAAAAGCCTCTCCGGAATCGGCTACAGGTTGTTTGCTATGACCGGGTATCTGCGTCCAGCTGTTGCCGCCATCATTGGTTTCTGCAAGAAAAGGTTTATTATTAATAGGGTCGCCGATAACGATACCATATTGTTCATTGGCAAAATCCATCGCATCGAGAAACATTCCCTTTGTTTTATTTTCATACACCACTTTCCAGGTTTCACCGCCATCGCTTGTTTTTAAAATATAGGCCGGCTCTGCAATACCCATAATGATCGCTGTGTTTGCATCAAAGGCCTCTATATCCCGGAACTCAGTTTTTTCAAAACCGCTGACCGTATACCAGTTCCAGTTCTTGCCACCATTTAGTGATTTGCCTACTTTGCCTCCGCTGCCACTTACCCATACCACATTATCATTTACCACACTCAGGCCACGCAGGCTTGTCTTGGTACCGCTGGTCAGCACCTCAACAGATGGTGACTGTGCCTGTACCACAACAGCAAACGCAATAGATAAAAAAAACGGAAAGAAAATCTTTTTCAAGCGCATAAAATTTATTTCAGTTATGAATAGTTAACCACCGTTCTTTTTGAACTGCCATCGTCATATAACTCCATGACGGAATAAGCTGGATCAAATTCCTGGAAAGGGCCATTCCACCAGTTGCCCGATATGGCATTATTGCAATAATACTTTACCCCAAGATAATCCACTTCGTCACGCAAATGTATATGCCCGCTGATACAGGCTTTTACATGCGGGTGCTGGCGAAATAATTTTTTCAGCTCCAGGAAATCTGTGTGCATCAGGTTGCGCTTTATCAGCAAATCACCATTGGATTCTGTTTTGTCAAAAAATAAAGCAGAACATATCGCCAGTATCGGAATATGGGAGACGATACAGGTGAACATACCGGCAGGTACTGCAGCTAACTCCTGTTTCAACCAGTCCAGCTGCGCTTCATCCGTTTTACCAATATAACCGCCTGCCGGATTGAGTTGTGTACTATCTAACACTATAAAATGCCATTTGCCCCTGGTAAAGCTGTAATACCGGTTGGGCATAGCCAATGCTTCCTGCACCCATACTTTTCCGTATTGCTTATCATCTTCAGGCCGGCTTTCTTTTATAAACCATCCCCATACATCATGGTTGCCGATGCAATGATAGACGGGCAGGGAATTTTCTTTTTGCAGGATATTGGTAAAGAGTTTGAATTGCTCTGCTGTCTTTGCTTTGTCTGCGGCCAGCGCATCCATAATGGCATCGCCTCCGTTGACAATAAAATCAACGGGTTTCTTCAGCTGCTGTACATGCTGCAGGGCTTTCGCCATACCCGTTTCAGGTACCAGGCCTGGTTTTACATGTATATCGGTGAGGTGGGCAAAACGAAGCGGTTTCTTTTTACCAGGTGATGCTATCGAAGCCACAGGCAATACAGATACAACTGTAGCGGCCACAGCCGATTGCAGAAAATCTTTTCGTTTCATTGCTGTAAGGTAGGGAATTAGTGAATAGGGAGTGGGGAGTAGCGAGTGGCTAGTAGCAAGTGGGGGAGCAGGAACTATCATCTGTCCACTATCATCTCTCATCTACTATGCAGTTATTTCAACTGCGCCAGCAGTTCTTCTTTACTTACTACACCTTGCTTGCGCCAGGTTTCTTTTCCATTTTTATATATTATGAAAACAGGAATGGGGCTGATGTCAAGTGCCTGCATCAGATCGGTATGCACACTGGCATCTATTTTTAATAACGTGAAATCGGCACCGGCAGCCTGCTGCACTTCTTTTAACACAGGCTCCATCCGTACACAGGGCGGGCACCAGGTGGCACCAAAATCAACTAAGGTTGTTTTATCTGCGGGTATGCTGGCCTTGTACTGATCAAGTGTCATCTGCGGTTCACTACTTTTTCCTTCCAATGGCTTACTGGCTGCTTTCCATGCATTGATACCCCCATCGAGTTCCACCACGTTTGTAAAACCATTGTTCCGCATCCAGTTTGCTGCAGCATTGCTTCTGCCGCCTACCAGGCAATAGATATAAACCGGTTTATGTTTATCAACAAATTGCACTCGGTCCAAAAACTGCGACTGGTTGGTCCAGTCGGCCTGCAGGGCGTGCACAATATGGCCTGTATTGAACTCAGCAGCAGTCCTTACATCGAAAACCTGTACGCCGGGTTTGCTGATGGCGTCGGCAAACTCATCCGGCTTCATTTTTGCTGTTGGAGCCTGTGCATGAATAGCGGTGGCGCTGAAAAATAAAAGGCCCCAAAAAACGTTTCTCATGGGTAAGTTTTCCTGCAAAAGTAGCCATTCGGGGCTGGACACCGGGCTGGCTGTTAGGGAAATTAGCCTTATTTTTATGCTTTCCGGGGCTTTTCCGGCCTTAATCCGGCCCGGTCATGAAAAACAAATAATTACTAATGAAAAGAAGAATCCTCTATGTACTGGCCGTGGCGCTTATTGCCGTTATTGGTTGCCAGAAAGAACTAAGCCTTGAAAATGGAAACTCACCGGCTGCGGGCAGCCTGCAGGATGATGCATTGGGTGATTGTTTGCCTAAAACAGTAAATGGCACCTATACCGTAGCGGTACCCTTAGTGCCAACAGCAAATACCATATCGGTTGATGTAAATGTGACCCGGACAGGTACCTATACCATTACAACAGACACCGTAAACGGATGTTATTTCCGTGGTGTGGGCATATTTACCACGACCGGTATTAATACAGTAACACTGCGTGGCAACGGAACCCCGTTTGCTACAGGTACCTTTAATTATATAGTAAGTTTTGATGGCACTTTTTGTGATGTGCAGGTGGATGTAACATCTCCCGGTGTTGGTACATTGGCTGGTTCGCCAAATGCCTGCGCACCAATAACAGTAAATGGTGGCTATAGCCCCGGTGTAGCGCTGACTGCGGCCAATAATGCCGTGGTGCAGGTAAACGTGACAACCGCTGGTGCATTCAACTTTACAACAGACACAGTGGATGGTATCTGGTTCAATTTCTCAGGCCCGCTTGCATTAGGTGCGCAAACACCTACCCTGGTAGCACATGGTGCAATACCAGCTGGTCTCTTACCAGGTGATAGAACATTTACGGTAAAACTGGGTGCAGGCAGTTGCACATTTGTAGTTCCGTTTGTAGGGCCTGCATCAGGTACTGTAAACTGTGGCAGTACAACATTTACAGGTACATATACTGGTGGAGTTGCTATGACTGCTGCAAACACGGCGACAATTGGTATTACCATCACTACACCCGGTGCATATAATATCACAACCAATACGGTTAATGGTGTCACTTTCAGTGCTTCAGGAGTTTTTGCAAATACAACGCCCACTACGCTGGTATTAACCGCAAGCGGCACACCTCAAAACACAGCTATCACTACATCAACGTTTACGGTAACCTGGGGTGCAAGCACCTGTACGTTTAATTGCACTTTTGGAGCGCCGCTTTCCGATGATTATTTCCCACGTACGACAAATAGCAACTGGAGCTATGAAATAGACGATGTTGCGGATGATTCACTGTACCGGTTTGCTATCGCACCTACATTAGCGGCAAACAGTAATACATATAATATATTCATGGAGGATGATGATGGAGTAGGGCTGCCAGATTCTTCTGGCTATTACAGGAGGGATAATGCTCAGTATTTTGAAAGGGTAAACTTTGAGGATTATAATAATGGCACACCGTTGTGGATCGAATATTTAATGCTTGACACCGCTGTTGCAACCGGTGGAAACTGGACTACGCCTGCTGGCGGAGTTACTGTTGATCCGGGTTCGGGGCCTACCAAGGTCAGGTTTAAGATGACCTCAACCAAATTCCCTACACAATCATTAACAACTTCTGGATCGCCAACCCCAGTCGTTTACAATAATGTTATAGAGGTAGATCAACAAATTGAAGCAGAAATATTGCCAGGAGTTTGGCAGAATATTTCGGCGGCACTTGGGTCAGCAAAAGTGTACTATGCAAAAGGGATTGGCATCATCAAAATAGTTGTGACATCTCCCTTCGGATCATTTACACAGGAGTTGAGAAGATACCAGGTATTCTAAATAGAACAATTAAATTATTTTAAAAGCTGCTCTTACCGGGCAGCTTTTTTCTTTTGCAGAAATGCATCAAACTCGCCAAGACTAAAACTACTGAGGTTAAATTCTTTTGTCAGCCCACCTTTCTGCGCAGCCAGCACACCATACTTCACATCATTGTATCCATCCAGTGCATGCGCATCGGGGTTAACAGAAAGTAAGACACCTTTATCCATGGCATAACTAATCCATCGCCAGTCAATATCCAGACGGCGGGGGTGCGCATTAATCTCTATCACCACCTGGTTGGCGGCACAGGCTTCTATTATCTTTTTATGGTCAACCGGGTAGCCATTGCGGCTGAGCAGCAGCCTGCCGGTCATGTGACCGAGTATAGTAGTGTAGGGGTTTTCAATGGCCTTCATCAGGCGGGCCATGGCTTTCTCTTCTGTCATCTTCAGGTTACTGTGTACGGAGGCTATGACTAAATCAAAAGAAGCAAGAACAGGTTCAGGATAATCCAGGCTGCCATCGTTGAGTATATCACTCTCAATGCTCTTAAATATTTTAAAGCCTTTGTATTGTTTGTTCAACTGATCCACCTGCTGGTGTTGTGCCCGTATGCGGTCTTCTTTTAAGCCATTTGCATAACTGGCCGTTTGCGAGTGGTCGGATATGACTAAGTATTCCAGCCCACGCTTCATACATTCCTCCGCCATCTCTTCCAGTGTATTGCTGCCATCACTCCAGTTGCTATGGCTGTGGACAATCCCTTTTACATCCTCCGGCTGAATCAATACCGGCAGTTTGTTTTGTTTGGCGCTGTCGATGATGGCCGCTGTTTCCCGCAGGCAGGGGAGTATATAAGGGATGCCAGCCTTTGTAAATACAATCTCATCTTCTTCGGTTTCATCGCCTTTGTAGGATAACTCCGGAAACGATTCACGGAAGGCCGTAATAAACTCATCACTGCCGGAGGAAAGAAATAATTGTTCAGCCCGGTTGGTATGGCCTGTGTATAAACGCAGTTTCAACCCATTCTTTAACTTATACAGCAGGCTGTTGGGTGTTTCTTCCAGCAATTCCGGTGGCTGTGCCGTTTGGAATTTTGGTTTTACTATCTCATTTGGTTCGAGTAGGACAAACTCAAGCTCTTCGATAGTTAATGATTGCCGGCGGTAGTGGCCAGTGTTTCTTACTTTACCGGGCGAGAATAATTTTTTAAGGTATCCATCTATCTGCGGGAATATTTCTTCCAGTTGTGCATAGAGGTAGAAGCCCTGGCTTTGCATATAAAATGCAATCGACTCCAGTACGTTTTGCTGTGTCTTCTCGCCAAAGCCTTTGTATAAGGTGAGCCTGTTTTCCTGGCAGGCATACTGCAGTTCACCAATAGACTCCACACCGATCTCTTTCCAGATGGTATGTATTTTTTTCGGGCCGATGCCTTTTATGTTCAGCATTTCGATTACTCCGGGCGGGGTATTCGTTACTATTTCTGTTAATGCCGATAGCTGGCCGGTATCGAGCATCTCCACCACTTTTTTGCCAACGCTGTCACCAATACCTTTTATGCTGAATAATTTTTCACGGGGTGTGTCTTTTAGCTGCATGGGCAGCTTTTCTATATTGTAGGCAGCAATAGAATAGGTCTTGCTTTTAAAACTGTTTTCGCCATGGATGTCCATGAGTTTGGAGAGGAGGGAGAAGTTTTCGGCGATGGTGTAATTATCCATGGTGCTAATTTATGTGTTTTGGGAGAGGATTTGCCTTCGGCAAATGGTTTAACCGCAAAGGCTCAACGACGCTAAGGGATTTGCCTTCGGCAATTTGTTTCCCGCGAAGACACAAAGGACACGAAGGATTTGCCTTCGGCAAATGGTTTAACCGCAAAGATGCAACGACGCTAAGGGATTTGCCTTCGGCAATTTTGTTTCCCGCAAAGGCACAAAGGGCGCAAAGGATTTGCCTTCGGCAAATAGAATTGTTGATTAAATATGAACATCTGTGAAAAGCAAGGGCTGTGTGTGGTTCCTCCCTTGCGGGGAGGTTAGGAGGGACAAAAAAAGTCCCCCGGGAACCGAGGGACTTTAACTATCGTCTTAAAGTTGCTTTGAAGATTACTTCTTCTTTTTAGCAGCAGCTTTCTTCTTAGGAGCAGCTTTCTTTTTAGGAGCAGCTTTCTTCTTAGGAGCAGCTTTCTTAGCAGCTTTTTTCTTAGTAGCCATTTTTTTAGAATTTTAGGTTAGTAAAAATGGAATTACGTAGTAAAAATAACAATTTATTTATACCACCCAAATTTTTTTTCCACAAAATTCTTACAGGCTGCTTTCATTAAGCTTCTGCAACAGCTACTGATACAACTGTTTTATTGTTTTTCGCTTTGCGAAATTCAACAACACCATCGCTTAAAGCAAACAATGTGAAGTCTCTTCCAACTCCAACATTCTTACCAGGATGATAAACAGTACCACGCTGACGCACGATGATATTGCCAGATATAGCAGGCTGACCACCGAATATTTTTACGCCAAGACGTTTGCTGTGTGAATCACGGCCGTTCTTTACGCTACCTTCACCTTTCTTATGTGCCATTGTTTTTAGTTTATTAGTTTACAAGTTGACGGGTTAATAAGATTGTCAACTTATTAAGCTATGCTTGTTACTTTGATTTTTGTATACGCTGTTCTGTGACCACGGATTTTTTCAAATCCTTTTCTTCTTTTCTTTTTAAAAGCGATAACAGTATCACCTTTAACATGGTCAACGATTTCAGCCTGAACTTTTGTGCTTACTGAAGAACCTACAGACAGTTTACCATCTGCATGTGCCAGTAATACTTCCAGGTCAATTTTATCGCCGGCGTTACCTGCTACATGAGGAACGTATAAGGTTTGGTCTTTTTCCACCTTAAATTGTTGTCCGGCTACTTTTACTACAGCTATCATACTATAAAAATTAGGACGGCAAAGGTAGGGGAAATTGCTGAAGCCGCAAACAGAAAATCAAAGATTTACTCACCGGTTTGGGCTGTCTCTCCACCGAAATTGGGAGCTTCTTTAACCTTAATTTGGGTGGCCTTCCGCTATATTTGTAAGCTCATTTGGGCGATAAACCGCCCGGATACCCCTTTCAGGATGAAAATCAAGTCTTTCTTAGCCAGACCCTTCGCTTCGTATATATATAAAGGTATCCGCAAAGGAATGGTTTCTGCCGTTGCCGATCAGGAGAATATTTTAAAAAACCTGCTCAAAACGGGCCGTAATACAGAGATAGGCAAAGAAGCAGGGCTTGATAAAGTGAACAATTACAACGAGTTCCGCCAGGCAATGCCCATCCGCGACTATGAGCAACTAAGCCCCTGGATCAATAAAATTAAGGAAGGCCGCCACAATGTACTCTGGAAAGGCAAACCCATCTATTTTGCGAAAACCTCGGGTACGACCAGTGGCACCAAGTACATACCTATTACCAAGGATTCAATTCCCAATCACATAAATACAGCCCGGAACGCCCTGCTTTGCTATATGGCCGAAACAGGTAATACCCGTTTTGCCGATGGAAAACTGATTTTTCTTTCCGGTTCACCGGAACTGGAACGGGTGGGTGGAATCCCCACTGGCCGCCTCAGTGGCATTGTGAACCACCATGTGCCTAAATACCTCCGCACGAATCAGTTACCATCTTATGAAACAAATTGCATAGAAGACTGGGAAACAAAACTGGCGAAAGTGGTGGATGAGACCATTAACCAGAACATGACGCTCATCAGTGGCATTCCGCCCTGGATGCAGATGTATTTTGATGAACTGGTAAAACGCAGTGGTAAAACAGTCGGGGACCTGTTTCCTAATTTCAGTGTAATGGTACAGGGTGGTGTCAACTTTGAACCGTACAAGGCCAAACTGTTTGAAAGCATCGGCCGTAAAGTAGATACGATAGAATTGTTTCCTGCAAGCGAAGGGTTCTTTGCCTTCCAGGATTCACAGGATAGTGAGGGCCTGTTATTAAATACCAATAGCGGCATCTTTTTTGAGTTTGTACCGGCCGGCGAAATTTTTAATGAAAACCCAACCAGGTTATCATTACGTGATGTAAAAGTGGGCGAAAACTATGCCCTGCTGATCAGCAGCAATGCTGGTTTGTGGGCTTATAATTTGGGTGATACGGTGAAGTTTGTTTCAACCGAGCCTTATCGACTGGTGGTAACAGGCCGCACCAAGCATTTTATATCCGCATTTGGCGAACATGTTATTGGCGAAGAAGTAGAAGCCAGTATGCTGAAAGCGGCGAAAGAGATGGATGTGCATATCACTGAATTTACGGTAGCGCCATTTGTCAGCAGCGATGCTGGTAAATCATACCATGAGTGGCTGGTGGAGTTTGAAAAACATCCGGAAGACATGCAGGCATTTGCCATGAAACTGGATGCCGCCCTGCGGGATAAGAATGTGTATTATGATGATCTTATCAGCGGCAATATTCTTCAGCCATTAAAAGTAACACCAGTCCGGAAAAACGGATTTATTGATTACATGAAATCAATTGGTAAATTGGGCGGCCAGAATAAAGTGCCACGCCTGAGCAACGACAGAAAAATAGCAGGCGAACTGGAAAAGTTCAGGCAGTAATTATTAGTAATGATGCGGTTAATCTCTGAGTAAAAGACAATGATCACTGAAACAAATAAGAAGCGTATCGCAATATTTGGCTCTACTGGTTCCATAGGTACACAGGCGCTGGAAGTTATTGCAGCGAACCCAACTTTGTTTACCGCCGAAGTACTGACCGCACAAAACAATGATGAACTGCTGGTGCAGCAAGCCCTGCAGTTCAACCCCAACATTGTTGTAATCGGCGATGAAAAAAAATACAATACGGTAAAGCAGGCCCTTTCCGGTACCGATGTAAAAGTGTTTTGTGGGGAGAAAGCGCTGGAAGAAGCGGCTGCAATGGACTGCTATGATATGATGCTGGCGGGTATTGTAGGCTATGCCGGCTTGAAGCCTACATTGAAAGCGATTGAAAACGGAAAGGCTATCGGCCTGGCGAATAAAGAAACGCTGGTGGTGGCTGGGGATATTGTGATGAAAAAGGCAATTGAGAAAAGAGTACCCATTATACCAGTTGATTCGGAACACTCTGCCATCTTTCAATGCCTCGTAGGGGAAGTAAAAAACAGGATTGAAAAAGTAATATTAACCGCATCCGGCGGGCCTTTTATCGGGCGTAAACCCAACTACCTGGTGAATGTAAAAAGGGAACACGCCTTACAGCATCCCAACTGGAGCATGGGTGCAAAAATATCTATCGACTCGGCTACTTTGATGAATAAAGGCCTGGAGATGATTGAAGCCAAATGGTTGTTTAACCTGAAACCCGAACAGGTGCAGGTAGTTATCCATCCGCAGAGCATTATACACAGTATGGTGCAGTTTGAAGATGGCAGCATCAAAGCACAAATGGGGTTGCCGGATATGAAACTGCCGATTCAGTATGCGCTTGCATTTCCCAAGCGTTTGCAAAACGACTTTCCCCGTTACGATTTTAAGAAAGTAAATACGCTGACATTTGAAGAGCCGGATATCAAAACATTCCGCAACCTGGCTTTGGCGCAGGATGCGCTGAATAAAGGAGGAAACCTTCCCTGTGTGATGAATGCTGCGAATGAAATAGCGGTATTTGCTTTTTTGCGCAACCGGATCAACTTCCTTGACATGACCAATGTGATTGAAAAGACCATGGAGAAAGTGCCATTTATTGAAAACCCGACATTGGAGGAATATTTTGACAGCGATGGTGAGGCCCGTAACTTTGCGGCCGATATAATTAAACTGTAAAACCAATTCTGAATCAGCATATCGGTTCAGGATTTTTTATTTTATACATGATGATGAATTTTTTATTAGCAATAAACTGGGGCAATGTTGGATTGCAGGTGGCGCAGTTGCTCCTGGCCCTTTCCATATTGGTGGTCTTACATGAATTTGGCCACTATATTACTGCCCGCTGGTTCAAATGCCGGGTAGAAAAATTCTTTCTTTTCTTCGATCCCTGGTTTGCCCTGGTCAAAAAGAAGATTGGTGATACCGTATATGGTATTGGCTGGTTGCCTCTCGGCGGATATGTAAAAATATCCGGAATGATAGACGAGAGTATGGACAAAGAAGCTATGAAGCAGCCACCACAACCTTGGGAATTCAGAAGTAAGCCCGCCTGGCAGCGATTGATCGTAATGCTGGGTGGTGTTATCATGAACATTCTTACTGCATTTGTGATTTATGCATTTATATTGATGATTTGGGGTGAAAGGAAAACCCCGATTGCTTCTGTAAAGAACGGAATATGGGTAACGGACACGCTGATGAACAAACTGGGTTTTCAAAATGGCGACAAAATAATATCCGTAAATGGAAAACCTATTGAATACTTTGAAAGTGTACAGGAGAAGATTCTTATTGGTGGCCGTAAAGTAGTGGTTGAAAGAAATGGTGCCATGCAAAATATAGACCTGCCGGTTGACTTAATAGACAAGCTGATTACACGAAAGGATAAGCGGCGGGTACTGATTGTAGAGCGGATACCAACCTATGTTGGTGCATTCGGTAAGAAGGATACATCCTATGCAAAAAAAGCAGGGTTGCAGGAATTGGATAAAATTGTTGCCATCGACTCGACACCGGTACAATTTTTTGACGAATTGGCGCCGGCGCTGAGCAATTATAAAAGCAAACAGGTTGAACTGACCATCGAACGAAAGGGAGAGGTAAAGAAGATTACAACAAATGTGTCAGCCGAAGGAAAGATAGGGGTGCCCTACCTCACAGATGAGCAGTATGACAGTGTGGGTGCCTATGATGTGGTGAAAACGAAATACGGGTTCTTTGAAGCATTTCCGGCAGGGGTAAGAAAGACCGGTGAAAAACTGAAGTCGTATATTGATCAGTTTAAGCTAATTCTTAACCCGAGCACAGGTGCTTATAAAGGGGTGGGGGGATTCAAATCAATGGGTTCAATATTTCCAACTACGTGGAACTGGGAAGCCTTTTGGAGTATTACAGCATTCCTGTCAATCATCCTGGCATTTATGAATTTACTTCCCATACCAGCTTTAGACGGGGGACATGTTATGTTTACCCTCTGGGAAATGATATCAGGACGTAAACCGAATGAGAAATTTCTCGAGTACGCCCAGTTAGTGGGTATGATTCTGTTATTAGGCCTTATGTTATACGCCAACGGAAACGACTGGTTTGGTTGGGGAAAATAGTAATGCTGCAGACTGCTGGCTGCGAACTGCCGACTGCAGACTGAAGAAAAGGGGGCGTTTGGTTTTGACAGCATAGATCTTTGAGAGTGTAAGCATGTACTGCGTTGCGTAATTAGCAGTTTAATCTGAATACGAAAACCATAAATGGCAATACACAGTATGCCATGGCTGCCTAATCAGTGATTAAGTAGTCATTCGGGCCGCCGGGCCGGTTCGCTTGTTTCCATGCCCCGCCGCCGACTTAAAACAAAACAAGATGCTGCAACCACAGGCTGTGCCGGTTGCCTAAGACCTATCCAGCTACGGGGTTAATCGGTTGTGCGTTCCCAGTTAACCTCCGACACAATAAAACACAATAAACATGTAGAAAGCTTTTGGAGAATATGTTTGGACACCGGTTCGAATCCGGTCGCCTCCACTGTAAAAAAGAGCCGCATATGCGGCTCTTTTTTTTTGGCTTTTCGGATGATGTGTATTAATTCCTTGTATGATTGACCCGCATGCTGCTATTCTTTCCCTTCAGGTATTTCGCTGAGAATTTTTGATGTATAGCGTCAGGTTGTTTGACACCATTGATGGTGAGTTCTTTGTTATCCAATGTAAGCGAGGTCAGGGCACCGCGGTTTTCCAGGAGTTTATCGCTGATTAGTTCGGATATCATTTGTTCATACAGCTTCCGGTCTTCTTCGGCTTGCTTCCGATCTGTCTCGGCCTGTGCACGGTCCTTCTCTGCCTGCTTACGATCGAGTTCGGCCTGTTCCCGGTCCTTTTCGGCCTGTTTACGGTCACCTTCAGCTGACAGACGATCCTTGTCAGCTTGTGCACGGTCTTTTTCCGCTTGTTTGCGATCGTTATCTGCCTGGATTCGGTCCTTGTCTGCCTGTTTACGATCGAGTTCAGCTTGCTCCCTGTCTTTCTCTGCTTGCTTGCGATCCTTGTCAGCTTGTTCCCTGTCTTTTTCCGCTTGCTTTCTGTCGAGTTCGGCCTGCTTGCGATCTTCCTCCATTTGTTTAAGTATCCGCTTGATCAGGGCATCGTATTTGCTGAATTCAGAAGCAGGAATTTGTTTGCCATCTACTTCCATTTCTTTTACAGTGGTTCCATTGAGACGAATTTTATACGAGTGTCCGTCTTCGTTCATACTGATGTATGAATCATCGTTGTTGGAACGGCTGATTTGAGTGTTCGTATTCTTTCCGGTCTTTTGTGCAAGCAAGGGGGCCGACGCGGACAGGCAGATAGCAGCAAAGGCAAATGCAAAAATTTTGTTTTTCATGACTACTTTTTTTTAATTTTTAATAATTGGGCAATACATGTCTCTTCGCATACAACTATGCGGTTAAAAAATCGAATTGGTGATTGAAATAGCCTTCCGGAAACTAACAGGTGCGCACGCTGTATAATCCGTTTGGACTAACTATGATGGGTGATGGTCTCAACTATTTTCCAGTATAGAATGCTGTTCTAAACTATACTCAATTACTACTGGTGACAGGACTTGCATCACGAAATGCCTGCTCCCTGTCTTTCTCTGCTTGTTTGCGATCGAGTTCTGCCTGTGCACGATCCCGCTCTGCCTGCTTACGATCCAAATCTGCTTGCTTGCGGTCCAGTTCTGCTTGTATACGATCTTTCTCTGCCGCCTTTCGGTCCAGCTCTGCCTGTATGCGATCCTTTTCAGCCTGCTTACGGTCATGCTCCGCATTCGCCAGGTCCCTTTCATATTCTCTGTAATTCGCTATTGCAGTTTGCTGGTCACTATGTGCTATAATAGCTTCCGTTTTTAGTGTGATGTTTTGTTTTTCCTTCGTTTCGTTCTCCACAGCCTTTTTGTTTGCCGGCGCTTTCTTCTTCAAATTATTTACAACGAGTGAATTCCGCTCCCTGTTTGGTATTACGGGTTTAATTACCTGCTGTTCCGGCATCTGGTAAACAAAGTTTGCAGTATAATCAGCTGATTGACTATGCCCCGCCGCAGACGATAGTTTTGCACCTTCCCGCGCAGTTGTCGGTGGGCTGATAAAATACAGGGTCGTGCATATTACGCTGAAAACGACAAATAGCAGCTCCCCAAGGTTGAGTGATTTATTCCGGCTGTAAACAATCCGGTTCACTCGATGCAGTAATAAATTTTTCTGTCCGAGGAAGTTCATAGTCAGTGCAGGGGAGGACAGCGAATGTTGCTTAATACTAATTAATGCTTCAACAAATTTCAACTTATCATTCGTATGCGCTATGGCCATGTCATCGCAACAGTTTTCCCGCTCAATGCGGATGAGCGCCGACAACCATAGTACACCCGGGTTAAAAAAGAAAATAATGCTGGTAATACGCTGCACCAGGTTAATAAGATAATCATGCCTGCGGATATGCGCCAGTTCATGTAATAAGACCGCCTCTGCTTCAGCCACCGACAAATGATTAAGCATGCCCAGCGGCAGAAGGATAATGGGTTTGAAATGTCCTGCAACAAGCGGGATATTTACGAGCCGTGATTCGAGCATTACCACCTGTTTGCGAATACCTGTTTTACGGGCAAGCTGTTGCAAACGAATTATCCAGCTTTCTTCGGGTTTATTAATCCCGTATGTACACAGCCGGTTCACGTAGTAGAAATCGACCAGCATTCGAACTAGTTTGAATAATACGATCGATACCCATACAGAAACGAGCCAAACTTGATAGTGATTTATAAACCTTGTAAAAACATTCCACCAATTCGTTTGGGCTGAAAGTTCATGTGCCGCAACCGTAGCGCTATCGGCTAATGCTATTTTAGCAGCAACCGGATTCAATTGCCATTGCCATACAAGGGTTATCAATGCCGTTCCGGTAAAACAAAACAGTAATGTTATCAGCAACGAATACCGGAAAGTGGGAGAGGAGCGCTTAGTGGAGGACAGGATTATGCCCGCAATAACAGCCAGTAACAGTCCCTGCCACAGTGAATGAATCAAGGTCCAGCTGACTGCATTAAATAATTGCGTGGCAAAACTCTGGTGCATAACCTGCTGCTTTATTTTTTATTTTGGTCTGAAAGTTTCTTAGCTGTTTCTTTTAAAACCTGCAACTCTTTCTTCGACGTTTTTTCATTGTCAAGCAGCGCCATCACCAGGTCGCTCACCGAACCGTTGTACATCGAATCGAGAAAACGCCCGAGCATAAATCCTTTTGTTTTTTCTTCTTTCAGCGTTGCACTATAAATATGCTTCATGCCCGATTCATCCCGGGATAGCATACCTTTTTCGGCCATCACCTGCATCAGCTTTAGTGTGGACGTATAGCCTACTGCTTCTTTCTGTGCATTGAGCGTATCGTGAACAAACCGCACCGTGGAAGGCCCGTTTTTCCAGAGCACCTGGAGTACTTCCAGTTCTGTTTTTGTGGGCACCCGTTCCTGATTTTTGTTGCTGCCAGATTCTTTCATAGCAGCAAGGTACGATAAAAAACGTACGTTCCAAATATTATTTTCTCAGGCTTGCCAGAAGCAGGGGTATATGCAGGATTTAAACCTGTCAGAACCGGGGTGGAAATAATAGCAAAAAGGCTTTGCCGGGGTGAACAAAATAAGGCGCTATGGCAAACTGCTGCTTCTTTTATTTTTTATGCCTGGCGGCCAAAACCTCATTCACATCGCTGAGTGTATAACCTTTCGCCTGCAGGAGTATCAAATAATGATATAAGAGATCTGCCGCTTCGCCCAGGAATTTTTCTTCATTGTCATCCTTGCTTTCGATGACCAGTTCTACAGCTTCCTCGCCGACTTTCTGTGCAATTTTATTAATGCCTTTGGCAATAAGTGATGAAGTATAAGAGCCGTCTGCCGGATGATTAATCCGGTCGGTGATAATAGCTTCCAGCTTGTCTAAAGTAAAACTGCTGTTGTTTTCATTAAAGCAGGTATCTGCGCCAGTATGGCAAACAGGTCCAAGCGGTTCAGCTTTAATCAGGATGGTATCATTATCGCAGTCGCAGATTATTTTCTTTACAGAAAGAAAATTGCCGGAGCTTTCACCTTTGGTCCAGAGGCGTTGTTTACTCCGGCTGAAGAAGGTGACCCGGCCTTCTGCTGTTGTTTGTGCCAGGGCCTCTTCATTCATAAAACCAAGCATCAGTACTTTACCGCTGTATGCATCCTGGATAATAGCAGGGACTAAACCATCTATATATTTTGAAAAATCAGGGGTCATATTCTTACCGGGATTTTATGGTCGGATAAATAATTTTTTAAATCGGGTATCGCTATTTCTTTAAAATGGAAAATACTGGCAGCAAGTGCCGCATCAGCATTCGCTTGTTGAAAAACGGCTGTAAAATGTTCCATGCCGCCCGCGCCGCCTGATGCAATAACGGGCACAGGTACCAGGGCAGCGATCTCCCTGGTTATATCCAATGCAAATCCATTTTTCGTGCCATCATGCTCCATCGAGGTCAGTAAAATTTCGCCTGCACCACGGTTTGTTACTTCCCTTGCCCAATTAGGCGTAAACAGGGACGTGGGCGTGCGGCCTCCGTGGGTAACAACAGTCCAGCTATTGTTAATGAGTTTTGTATCTATAGCAACTACCACGCACTGGCTACCGAAATTTCTGGCCAGCTCATCGATCAGGCCGGGGTTTTTTACAGCCGATGTATTGACAGATATTTTATCTGCCCCGTTTTCCAATAGTACCTGTACATCGGCTGTCGTGTTGATGCCGCCGCCTACGGTAAAAGGGATATTGATATGCGTGGCAATTTCCCGCACCAGTTTTGCAAGTGTTTTTCTTTTTTCAGTGGTAGCCGTAATATCCAGGAACACTAATTCGTCTGCGCCTTCTTCACAATAGCGCAAGGCCAGTTCTACCGGGTCACCTGCATCACGCAGTTGCACAAAATTGGTACCCTTTACGGTACGGCCTTCTTTAATATCGAGACAGGGTATGATACGTTTGGTAAGCACCGTTATAAAAATTTCTTTAAATCAGCTAATGATATCCTGTTTTCATAAATAGCTTTGCCCACAATAGCGCCATGACAACCAGCCTCTCTCAGTTCTTCCAGTTCCTTAACACTGGATATACCACCGCTGGCTATTAAGTCAATAGAAGGGTGTTCGTTCATGATCTTTTTATAAAGTGCGGTGGCAGGTCCTTGTAATAAACCATCTTTGTTTACATCGGTACAAAAGAATTGTTTTACCCCCTTTGTTTTATACCTGTTTACAAGTTCAAAAACAGAAAGGGCAACGGTCTCTGTCCAGCCTTTCACTGCAATTTTTTCATCTTTTACGTCTGCACCAATGATGAATTTGTCGGGGCCAAATGCTAATAACCAGCCAGAGAAGGTAAACTCATCTTTAACGGCAATGCTGCCCACAGCTGCATAAGCAGCGCCTGAGTTAAACGCTATCTCCACATTTTTTTGTGTACTGATACCTCCGCTAAAATCAATCACCAGTTTTGTTTTACCGGCAATCTTCTCCAGTACTTTCCAGTTTTTTACATCGCCGGTGCGGGCACCGTCAAGATCAACCAGGTGCAGCCGCTTCAGGCCTGCATCCTGGAATTGCAGGGCCACTTCCAGCGGGTCTTCGTTATAGATTTTCTGCTGAGTGTAGTCGCCTTTCGTAAGACGCACACATTTCCCTTCAATAATATCAATGGCCGGAATGATAAAACCTGTATCGTCTTTCTTCTTTGGTACCGGCGCCGAAGAAGGAATTGCATTTTCGGCCAGTAAACTGTTTTCTGTCATAGGTTTAAAAAATTTGTAAGTATTTGTTCGCCTGCCTTCGCACTTTTCTCCGGGTGAAATTGCAGGCCATAAAAATTATCTTTCTGTAAAGCTGAGCTATACAGTCCGCCGTAATCAGTGGCAGCAATCGTATACCCGCTCAGCGGGGCAAAGTACCCATGTACAAAATAACAGTAGGCATCTTCTTTCACCTTGTTAAAAATAGGTGACCGGAGATCTGACATTGTATTCCAGCCAATTTGTGGCACTTTCAGTAAAGTAGTCGCTGGCTTGAATCGCTCAACCCTGATGTTGTCAAACACGCCAAGGCATTTGGTATCATTTTCATCCGACCAGTCGCAGAGCAATTGCATACCCAGGCAAATGCCGAGTACAGGTTGTTTCAAGGAAATAATTAATTTATCCAGATTCCTCTCCCGCAAATACTGCATGGCTGTACTGGCTTCACCCACACCGGGAAAGATGACTTTATCAGCCTTGCTGATCGTATCAACATCATCTGTTACCACGGCACTAATGCCAATCCGTTCCAATGCAAAGAGCACAGACTGGATATTGCCGGCGTTATATTTTATAATGACTACGTTCATATGTTTATTGTCTCCGGGTTATTTTTTCGGAACACGGGTAACACACGGTTGCACAGATAAAAACAGGTTTTTTGATGCAGAGCATCAAAAATGGACATTAAATCTATGTTTGCTCCAAAGGATTAATTATCCCTATTCAATTTATTTTATCATGCAGGCCGCGTTCAGCACCTATCTATAACAGCCCCTTGGTACTGGGTAATTGTTCATTGTCCACATCCCGTTTTACTGCCTGTTTTATGGCTTTCGCCAGGGCTTTAAAAATGCTTTCAATTTTGTGATGCTCATTCTCACCTGCAGCTTTTATATTAAGGTTACATTTTGCTGCATCCGTAAATGATTTGAAAAAATGATAAAACATTTCAGTTGGCATGTCACCGATTTTCTCCCGGAAGAATTGTACATCCCAAACCAGCCAGCTACGGCCGCCGAAATCAATGGCTGCTTGTGCAAGGCAATCATCCATCGGCAACATGAAACCGTACCGCTCTATGCCTTTTTTATTGCCCAATGCCATGGCAAAAGCTTCACCCAGTGTAATCGCAGTATCCTCAATAGTATGGTGTTCGTCGATATGTAAATCGCCATCAACTTTTATGGCTAAATCCACACCACTGTGCCGGCCAAGTTGTTCCAGCATGTGATTAAAGAAGTGAAGCCCCGTGTCTATTTGCGTATTACCTTTTCCGTCCAGGTTGAGCTTTATCCTGATTTTTGTTTCGTTGGTGTTCCGTAGATGTTCAATCTCCCGTTGCTCAAGCCGCAGGAATTCATAAATTGTTTTCCAACTGGTGCTTTCCAAAGCCACTACTGCTTCCAGTGCTTTTGCTGCATCGGAAATTTCGGCTGCCCCTAAGCTGGCGTCATTGTTTAGCCAGATGGCTTTGCAGCCCAGGTTTTTAGCCAGCTGTACATCTGTAATCCTGTCACCAATAACGAATGAACCCGGCAAATCATAGAGCGGGTTATCAATATATCCCATAAGCATACCAGTGCCGGGCTTCCGGGTTGGTGCGTTTTCGGCCGGGAATGTTTTATCTATAAAGACTTTGCTGAAATGTATTCCTTCGTTTTCCAGGGCTTTCATGACAAATTTGTGCACAGGCAAAAAAGTTTCTTCCGGAAAAGAAGCAGAGCCAAGGCCGTCCTGGTTAGTTACCATCACCAGTTCATAATCCAGTTCTGTGGCAATACGTTTCATCCAGGTAAACATATCCGGGTAGAATGCCAGTTTGTCGAACGAATCTATCTGGTAGGTTGGCGGGGCTTCCTGTATCAGTGTGCCATCCCGATCGATAAATAATATTTTCTTCATGGCTGAAAAAGTTTTAACGCTTCCAGTAGTTGTTTGTTTTCGTCGGGTGTGCCGATCGTCATTCGCAGGCAGTCTTCACATAAAACCACTTTTGACCGGTCCCGGACTATAATCCCTTTTGATGTGAGGTATTCGTAAATGCCCCGTGCATCAGTCATTTTCACCAGCACGAAATTTGCATCGGAGGGATAGACTATTTGTGTGAAGGAGAGTGACTCCAGTTCATTGGCCAGCCAGTGCCGCTGCTCCACCGTTGTTTTTGTCCAGTTGTTTACACTGGAAATATTATTCAATGCTTCGATAGCCAGTTGCTGCGTAACAGTGCTGATATTATACGGGTATTTTACCTTGTTCATAAAATCAATGACAGGCTGCCCGGCAAAAGCCATTCCTATGCGCAGGCCGGCAAGCCCCCAGGCTTTTGATAAAGTTTGTAATATAACCAGGTTGGGGTATTCAGTCAGTTCCTGTATAAAAGTCTTTTGTTTGGCATAATTGATATACGCTTCGTCAATGATCACCAGTCCGTCAAAATTATTCAGCAGGATTTCGATGTCTTCACGATTAATGCTGTTGCCGGTTGGATTGTTGGGCGAGCAAATAAAAATGAGCTTAGTATGTGCATCAATTGTTTCTTCAATAGCAGGAAGGTTGAGCTGAAAATTTTCGAGCAATGGAATTTTTTTAAGTGCCACATCGTTCATCTCTGCGCAAACCTCGTACATGCCGTAGGTAGGAGGGAAGATGATAGCATTGTCTTTACCCGGATCGCAAAAAATACGAAAGAGCAGGTCAATGGCTTCATCGCTTCCGTTACCAACAAAGATGTTGGGCAAAGGCACCCCTTTTATACTGCTGATTTTTTCTTTCAGCTTTTCCTGTAAAGGATCCGGGTAACGGTTGAAATTATCAGCCAGTGGCGAACCGAATGAGTTTTCATTGGCATCCAGGAACACCGTGGCTTCCCCGGTAAACTCATGGCGGGCGGATGAGTAAGCGGTCATCCGTTGTATATTCTTTCGTACAAGATTATTGATATCAAAATTCATAATTAGTCTTTTAAGCGAATGGCAACAGCATTTTTATGTGCATGAAGGCCCTCAGCCTCAGCCATAGTCATAACTGCTGCCGCAATATTTTGCAATCCTTCTTTACTCAGTTCCTGGAAACTTATCTTCTTCACAAAACTATCCAGCGATACACCGCTATACATTGCAGCATATCCGTTTGTAGGCAGGGTGTGGTTTGTGCCACTGGCATAATCACCGGCACTTTCGGGGGAGTAGTGGCCAATAAAGACAGAACCGGCTGTGGTTATTTGCGCTGCAAGGGAAGCTGCGTCTGTACAGCTCAGTATGAGGTGCTCAGGTGCATACAGGTCAGAAAGGGCAATTGCATCGGTCATTTCTTTTACAATAATCACTTTGCTGTTGCCCAGCGCTTTTTCTGCAATGGATTTTCGTGGTAAGTCGTTCAGCTGATCAGCGATGGCACTCATAACGTTATCTGCTATATTTTCCGATGTTGTAATCAATACCACCTGCGAATCCGGGCCATGCTCGGCCTGTGATAATAGATCGGCGGCAACAAATGCAGGGTTAGCAGTGTCATCAGCAATCACTAAAACTTCAGAAGGCCCTGCCGGCATATCAATGGCTGTTCCCCATTGCTGAACCATTTGTTTAGCAAGCGTTACATACTGGTTGCCCGGGCCGAATATTTTAAACACTTTCGGCACGGATGCTGTTCCAAATGCCATGGCAGCGATGGCCTGTACACCGCCGGCTTTTATGATTTGTGTTACGCCACAAAGCTGTGCAGTATACAGAATGGCCGGGTGGATGGTACCATCTTTGGCGGGAGGGGTGCAGAGTACTATTTCTTTACAACCGGCAAGCCTGGCCGGGACAGCCAGCATAAGCACGGTGGAGAATAGCGGTGCTGAACCACCTGGTATATACAAACCTACCTTCTCAATGGCCAGGTTTTTCCGCCAGCAAACCACGCCGGGCATCGTTTCCGTTTTTCGTATCTCTTCTTGTTGTCCGAGGTGAAACTTTTCAATATTGGTTTTTGCTGTTTGAATAGCTGTTTTCAGTTCATCACTTAGGTTTGATGAAGCAGCATCAATTTCTGTATCGGTAACGACCAGCGTTTTGAGTTTCACCCCATCAAACTCCCTGGTGTACCTGCGCACCGCCTTATCGCCTTTGTCTTTTACTTTTTCCAAAATCTTACGTACTGTTTTTTCCAACGAAGTATAATCAGCAACAGGCCGCTGTACGAGGTTGGCCCATTCAGTCCTGTCAGTATATTTATAGTAGATCATATCAGGCTATCATTTTTTCGATAGGAATAATCAGAATACCTTCAGCACCTGCAGCTTTTAGTTGTTCTATCACATTCCAAAAATCGTTTTCGCTGATAACTGAATGCACGGAGCTCCAGCCTGCTTCTGCAAGCGGTAATACGGTGGGGCTTTTGATGCCGGGCAATAACTTGATGATGTCACCCAGTTTTTCATTGGGAGCATTCAGCAATACATATTTATTGTTCTTCGCTTTTTTTACAGAACGGATCCGAAATAACAGGCTTTCCAGGATGATTCGCTTTCCAGCAGGTAAATTTTTGTTGCTGATTAGCACAGCTTCTGAAAAAAGGATCGTTTCAATTTCTTTTAGTTCATTCGTAAAAAGGGTACTACCGGAACTAACGAGATCGCAAATGGCATCGGCAAGGCCAATCTTTGGTGCAATTTCAACGGAACCGCTAATCTCATGTATTGAAGCGGTGATGTTTTTCTCTTTGAGAAAAGCAGCAAGCACCAGGGGATAACTGGTGGCGATGCGTTTGCCATCTAGGCTGGCAAGGGTTTGCAGGGGGCCATTTTTTGGCACTGCCAGGGAAAGTCTGCATTTACCAAAGCCCAGCTTTTCCACTGTATCTGTTTCTTTACCCGATTCGGCCACTACATTTTCACCAACAAAACCGATGTCTGATACGGCGTCCTGCACATACTCGGGAATATCATCATCACGCAGGAAGAAAACCTCTACTGGAAAATTGGCGGCCTGGACCCGCAACTGGTTATTTCCGTTACTCACTTCTATACCACATTCTTTCAGTAGTTTCATGGAACCTTCATACAGGCGTCCTGATTTTTGCACAGCAATTTTTAATGTCTCTGTCATACTTATTAGTTTTCCCCTTTTGGGTACTGGGAGTAAAAAATAAAGGCTTACCGAAGTAAGCCTTTAACTATGTTAACACATAACATCTCACGGCCTACCCTGGCAGAGCAAGAAATGATGATGTGTATGTTTGAATGTTCGCATCCGAAAAACAAAAATAAGCTTTATTCAATTACTCCCGCTTATTTTTTAATTTAGAAAATTAAAACCATACAAACTAACACTCATGCGTAATGAAGACCAGGGTAACCGGGGATACCGGGAACCAATCGTTGCTGACCCGAGAACAGAACGGGGAGGTGCTTCATTTGATGTGCTGCGGCCCTGGAAAATTATCTCTTCCAATAACATCTATATCATTTATCTGTCCGTACTCCTGTTTGCTTTTTATGCATTTACCCGCCACGGATTGAACTGGATAGCATTATCGACTTCTTTAATTGCCAGTGTGCCGGTAGGGGTAGCCATTGCTTTTTTTGAAACGCAATCGCAGGAGTTTCGCCGGCGCCACCGGCGGAACAGCTTCTGGTTTTATTTATTTTACCGCACCATCCGGGTGGTGGTATGGTTCATGGTGTTGTTTTTCTTTATCATGGTGGTTGTAAACTGGCTGGGCATTAACACCTACGAAACGATATTTCCGCATAGCCTGAATGATTTTTTTGGAACCCGGAAAGTATTCGAGTTTCTTGGTTTGGCACTGATCATCTCGCTGATGTCAAACTTTATGGATGAACTGCACCGGAAACTGGGCAGGGATGCGATTTATAATTTAGTATTAGGTAAATATCACCAGGTAAAACAGGAGGAGCGTCTTTTTCTTTTTGTCGATTTGAATAACTCAACGGATATAGCAGAAGAAATGGGGGAACTGGAATACAGCCATTTTTTGCAGGACTATTTTTATGATATCAGTGAACCGATTGCCCGTTATTTTGGCCGTGTGTACCAGTATGTGGGCGATGAAGCGGTAATAACCTGGCCATTAAAAAAAGGCTTGCGCTATGCCGTCTGCGCCCGTTGTTTTTTTGCGATACAAAAGCAAATTAAGCGGTACAGCAGTTATTACCAGAAAAGGTATGGGCGGGTGCCTGCTTTCAAGGCGGCCTTACATGGGGGTACTGTGGTGGTATCGGAGGTAGGTAAGTATAAATCGGAAATTGCCTATCACGGGGATGTGCTCAACACAACAGCCCGTATGCTCGGCAAATGTCATGAGCTTGGTGCAGAGTTGCTGATTTCTGATTATGTGCTGGAAAAAGTAGAAATGCCTAAATACCTGGTAGCGGATCCGACAGGGGAGTGTCAACTCAGGGGAAAACAGCAGGGAGTAAACCTTTACTCAGTGATTTTATCACCGGCAAAAGAACTACTTGAAGTGAGGAAAAGCAGGCTTCTCAGGAGGCAGAAAGCAAAAACAAGGAGCTAGGTTGGATATTAAGCCCTGAATTTGGTATTATTTTGTGCGCCATTGCTCATAGGGCAACCTTGCTTTTGTGATGCGCAAGATGTAACGGCAACCACAATAACGAGGAGGAGGAGGGCAATGAGGGATTTGTTTTTCATGTTGGAATATTTACGCATTAACGCAGAATACAGGTTGGTTATTATTCCAGCAAAGGTAAAGTATTATCGGAAAACAGCCTTGCAACGATTTTTTAACAGGTAGCCCGGCTGTAACTTCCGTAATACATTGGCTTTCTGCACGTAATAATCCACCATTGGCCTAAAAATGTTTTGCCGACAATTCTAAAAAGCTAACTTTACCGCCCCCGAAGGCTTATCTCGGGTCTTTTACGAACATTAACCCTTGAAAAATTACTAACCGGATGCTGCAGTTGAAAAAACCCCTCGCATTTATTGACCTGGAAACCACCGGTGTGAACCTTGGTACAGATAGGATTGTGGAAATAGCTATTGTGAAAATTCTTACTGACGGTACCAAGAGTATTAAGCGCAAGCTGCTGAATCCGGAAATGCCTATTCCAAAAAGTTCCAGCGATATACATGGCATCACAGACGAAATGGTAAAAGATGCGCCTGCGTTTAAGCAGGTGGCACAGGAGCTGCGCCAGATGCTGGACGGATGTGATTTTGCAGGATATAATTCCAACCGCTTTGATATCCCCCTGCTGATGGAAGAATTTTTGCGGGCGGGAGTAGAGTTTGATATGCGTAACCGAAAGTTGCTCGATATTCAAAACATCTTTCATAAAATGGAGCCCCGCACCCTGGGTGCTGCTTATAAATTTTACTGCGGCAAAGTTCTGGAAGGGGCACATGGAGCAGAAGTGGATGCTTCAGCCACACATGAAATACTCGTGGCCCAAATAGAGAAATATCCAGACCTGGGTACAACAGTTGACAGCATATTGAAAGTAATCGGGGAAGACCAGGTTGTTGACTTTGCCCGCCGGTTCGTACTGGAAAATGGTATTGAGGTATTTAATTTCGGCAAACATAAAGGCCGCCCTGTAGCTGATGTGCTTAAATCAGAACCGCAGTACTATGACTGGATGATGAAGGGCGACTTTCCGCAACACACCAAACAAAAGCTTACAGAAATATACACCCGTACCATGCTGAAGAAAAGCTGACACTTGCCGGTGAACAATATTTAACAAGCTATCTCTTGTCATTTTCGTAAATTCGGGTTTACATCGTTACTGCATTGGAAAAAGTAGTCATCATACCAACGTATAATGAAAAGGATAACATCAGCGCTATCCTGCACGCCATTTTTGGGCTCGGAGAAGATTTTCATGTGCTGGTGATTGATGACGGATCGCCTGATGGTACAGCAGCCATTGTAAAGAATCTGCAAGGCCAGTTTCCCGGTACATTGTTTATTGAAGAACGTACAGGAAAGTTGGGCCTTGGCACAGCCTATATCCACGGATTTAAATGGTCGCTCGAAAGAGGCTACCAGTTCATTTTTGAAATGGACGCAGATTTTTCGCATAACCCTAAAGACTTATCACGACTTTACCATGCCTGCAAGTATGAAGGTGCAGGCGTAGCCGTTGGTTCGAGGTATGTAAAAGGTGGCGGTGTGGTAAACTGGCCGCAAAACAGGATTGCTTTATCCAAAGGTGCATCACTATACACCCGGATAATAACCTGGATGCCGGTGAAGGATCCGACAGCCGGATTTGTATGTTACCGTAATGAAGTGCTATCCGCATTAAATTTTGACCAGATACGCTTTGTGGGTTATGCCTTCCAGATTGAAATGAAATTTGCTGCCTGGAAACTTGGCTTCAAAATAAAAGAGGTACCTATTATATTCCAGGACAGAACACATGGTACTTCCAAAATGAATAAAGGTATCGTGAAGGAAGGCATTCTGGGTGTGCTGAAACTTCGCTGGCGCAGCCTGTTTACCAATTACCGTTCCATGGTTAAAAACACCTCCGCCGCTGCCAAATCAATTGGCCCCATTAAGCAGGAAGTGCTGGCTGAAACCAAATAGACACCTTTTTCCAACGTTTTATCTGTATAAGTTTTGGCGGACTGCAGGGTATTAGTTGTACCTTACTGTTACCATTAAACAGCAGTATATGAAAAAGGAAACAACGAAGCCTGTAAGCCGGGCTGGCAGTAAATCATCCCGTAAACCAGCTTTGAAAAAGAAAACGGTAGCGGTGCTTACCGACAGATCCATTGTTGCTAATCTTACCAATACCAGGCAGCCAATAGTCATCATTTCTATGGGATGCGCAACTGATTTTACCCGTCAGCTGCCGACCCTGTACCGCGACATTTTGCTAACAGATATTACCCGGCCGGCCGGCAGGTAAAATAATTCCTGCCTTATTTGGTAAATCCTGCTGCTGTTTTGGCATACAAACAGTAATGGTTCCTTTTTTGCCATATCGGTTTAGTACAGTAAAAACTCACAAAACACCTGTTATATGGAGATAGAAATATTTACGCTTTGCGATTTTGCGCAGGACAACAATTCAAAACTGACCATTGTCGGTACCTTCGATAGCATACACTCGCCTAAGTATCCCGCGCAGCATCCTGCATGTGCTGTAGCCTGCCGTCTTCGTTTTGCAGCCAAAGAGGCAGGGGAGCATGCGTTTAAACTCCGGCTGATTAATGCAGAAGGAAAGGAAATAATCCAGCCCGTAGAAGGCAACCTGACTATTGGTACAAACAGTGGTGACCAGGCCGTAACTATAAACGTAGTAATCAATTTCAACCAGTTGCAATTTGAAAAATCCGGTCGTTATTCATTTGAATTATATATTGATGATGATTGGAAATCAGGGCTTCCACTCTACCTGCATGAGGCTGCATAATTCCTTTAACAACTCTTTGATGTTTTGGCTTGGAAGGAAGCCTGTATAATCGTACCTTTGCAGCGCAAAACTGAGCAACGTACCTAAAAACTGCAATAGAACGTATCTGACCCAGCAATTCTGCTTGCCTCTGGTTCTCTTACTTCCGTTTCGCTCAGACGATTATTAAACGACAGATTAAAAAAAGGAGTGTTTATGAAGAGCATTGTTATGCCCTCTGCTGTGCAATTGAATGATGAACAAAAGAAACAATTGACGAATGAGGTGAAAGAAACCCTGGCTAAACAGGAAAATCAAACAAACGAGACATTTACCGTATCGCAAATGTGGAACCGCCATCGCCAGATGCGTTCTGCAAGTGATATGATGCGTAAATGGAACCTGAATTAAGCAAAGAGGCCCTTATGGGGCCTTTTTCTTTTGCTCTTTGTTCCACCGGAAAAATAAGAAACTGGTGAAAAAGAGAGCTGCTCCGTATCCCTTAAAAGCGACTTCATATTCACCGCCTTCAAGACGGGCCAGCAGCAAAAAGAAGAGCAGGCCGCAACCCATTAGCAGTCCTAGTATGGTATAATGTGTGGCTGAAGATTTATATGCAGGCATTTCACTTATGTTGATATAGGCGATGCACGCCGCAAAAATGCCGGCAACAGCGAAAGTGACGACAAAAGCTGCTTCAGAATAGAAACGGCTTCTCAGAACAGCAATAATAATATCCAGGATACTGGCAACCACAAAGCCCCCGATAATAATAGCCAGTACCAGTCCCGTTACTTTCAGTAAAATACCCTGCTTCATGCCGGTAAGGTACGGTTAGTTTTTTTTGGCCGAAAATTTCACCAATCGTATACTTTTGTGCCGTAAAATTTATTACTGGCCCAAGATTGTATTAAATGACGAACTCCTACCACGACCTCGTAAAACAAACGTTCAACTTTCCACAGGAAGGCATTGAAGTGTATGATGGCAACCTCTGGTTTAACAACCTTGACCTCAAAGCACTCATCGCCAAGCATGGCACCCCTTTAAAACTTACTTATCTGCCGAAAATCGGCATGCAGATTAAGAAAGCAAAAACCATGTTTGCCAATGCCTTTAAACGGCATAAGTATGAAGGCAAATATTTTTACTGCTACTGTACTAAAAGTTCGCATTTCAGTTTTGTGGTAGAAGAGGCGCTCAAAAATGAAATCCATCTGGAAACTTCCTATGCCTACGATATAGAAATCATCAAAAAACTCTACGCTAAAAAGAAGATTACAAAGGATATTCATATTATCTGTAACGGGTTCAAGCAAAAGGGCTATACCCGTCGTATTGCTAACCTGCTCAATACAGGCTTTCATAACGTAATCCCCATCCTTGATAATAAAGATGAGCTGAAGGACTATGCCCAATCCGTAAAAGTGCCTTTCAAACTCGGTATACGGGTAGCAGCCGAAGAGGAACCTAATTTCCCTTTTTATACATCACGCCTCGGCATACGGGCGAAAGATATCCTTGAATTTTATGTGGACAGGATCGAAGGATATGAAAGCAAATTCCAGTTGAAGATGCTCCATATCTTCCTGAACAAAGGGATTAAGGATGATATCTACTACTGGAGCGAACTGAATAAAGTCATTAACCTTTACTGCCAGTTAAAAAAGATATGCCCGGAGCTGGATTCTATCAATATCGGCGGTGGTTTTCCTATCAAGCACTCACTTGGTTTTGAGTATGACTACCAGTTCATGATCAATGAGATTGTACGGAATATTAAGGTGGCCTGTAAAAAGGCAAAAGTGCCCATGCCGAATATCTTTACGGAGTTCGGCAGTTATACAGTGGGCGAAAGTATGGCCCATATCTATAGCGTGATTGCCGAGAAAGTACAGAATGACCGGGAAACCTGGTACATGATTGATTCTTCTTTCATCACCACACTGCCTGATACCTGGGGTATTGGTGAAAAATTCCTGATGCTTCCGGTAAATAAATGGGACCAGGATCACCAGCGGGTGGTGCTCGGTGGTATAACCTGCGACAGCCATGATTATTATGATTCGGAAGAACATATCAACGAAGTGTTCCTGCCTAAAACCAATGGTGACCCGGAACCATTATATGTTGGCTTTTTCCATACCGGCGCTTACCAGGACCAGATAAGTGGATATGGGGGCATAAAACACTGCCTTATCCCTTCGCCCAAACATGTGATAGTGGGTCATGATAAAAATGGCAAACTGACTGACTGGGTATATGCCAAACAGCAAACAGCGCAGAGTATGCTGAAAATACTGGGATATAAATAAATTTTCTATTGTGTTTAAATACAGCCCTTGCTTTGCGGCAAGGGCTGTATTTTTATATGCCTGTTAAATTTATGAAGCATATATTTCATTGCATTGACGCACATACCTGTGGCAACCCTGTTCGCCTGGTAAAAGAGGGCGGACCTGTGCTGGAAGGAAAAAACATGAGCGAGAAACGGCAGCATTTCCTCCGGGAATATGACTGGATACGCACCGGTCTCATGTTTGAACCAAGAGGGCATGATATGATGAGCGGCAGCATTCTTTATGCCCCGCATGACCCGGCCAATGATGTGGCCGTGCTTTTTATTGAAACAAGCGGCTGCCTGCCCATGTGCGGGCATGGTACAATTGGCACAATAACCATTGCTATCCAGGAGGGGCTCATTCAGCCAAAAATACCTGGTATAGTAAGGCTTGAAACGCCAGCAGGATTAGTGAATATTCAATACACATTACTCAATAATCAATGTTCAAGTGTGCGGCTTACGAATGTGCCGGCATTTCTTCATTCTGCAGAGCTGACTGTTTCGTGTCCTGAATTGGGAGAGTTGGTGTTGGATGTTGCCTATGGGGGTAATTTTTATGCCATCGTGGATGTACAGCAAAACTTTAAGGGGCTGGAACATTACAGTGCAGATAAACTGGTGGCATGGGCAAGGGAGCTCCGGAAAAACATCAATGCGAAATACCAGTTTATACATCCTGACGATCCCACTATAAACGGATGCAGCCATATTTTGTGGACCGGGGCCGTGCTCGACAAAGCATCAACTGCCCGCAATGCGGTTTTTTATGGCGATAAGGCCATCGATCGGAGCCCTTGCGGTACAGGCACATCTGCAAGGATGGCCCAGTGGTATGCAAAGGGTAAGCTGAAGAAAGGAGATGAGTTCGTACATGAAAGCATTATTGGTAGTAAATTCATTGGTCGTATAGAAGAGGAGCTGACTGTAGATGGTAAAGCAGCTATCCGGCCAAGCGTGGAGGGCTGGGCAAAAATTTATGGACATAATACCATTTGGATTGATAAGGAAGATGATCCCTATGCATATGGGTTCCAGGTTTTGTAGTGGGTGGTGAATTGTGAGTAGTGAGTAATGAGTGGTGAGCAGCAGGTAATGGTAATAGGATAAAACTAGATATGAGACATTTTTTAATTATTGGATTCCTGTTGGCTTCCTGTACAAGCAAGACACAGAAGACAAATTCTGTTGCTGAGAGTAGTGTGGTCAAACAGCTTGACAGTTTGCTGACTGCACTGCATAAGAAAGGCGACCTGAACGGCAATGTGCTTATTGCCAGCGGCGATACCGTATTGTACCAAAAAAGTTTTGGCATTGCTGATTATGCTACCGGCAGTAAGCTCAATGATTCATCTGTATTTGAACTGGCTTCTGTGTCTAAGCAGTTTACAGCAATGGGAATTGTGCTATTGAAAGAAAAAGGAAAACTAAAATACGAGGACAGTCTGCGGCATTTCTTTCCCGAACTGCCGTACGCAAATATTACAGTGAAACAACTGCTGCACCATACCTCGGGTCTGCCTGATTATATGGGACCGGTTATGTCGAAATTGGAGAAAGGTGAAATTGCCACCAACGCAGCTATGATAGCAGTTCTGGCTGAATTAAAGAAAAAGCCGGATTTTAAACCCGGCGAAAAATGGGAGTATAGCAATACCGGTTATGCACTGCTGGCCAGTATTATTGAAAAAGTATCGGGCAAAAGTTTCGGTGATTTTTTGAAAGAAAGCATATTTACCCCGCTTGGCATGTCGCATACACAGGTCTACCGGCGCCGCTTTGAAAAAAGATTGGTGGACAACTATGCACTGGGCTATGTAAAAGATGAACAGTCGAAGCAATATATATTGGCCGATAGTACAGACTGGGGAGGCCAAATGGTATATAAGCTGGATGGTATCGTTGGTGATGGTACAGTCAATTCTTCAACTATTGATTTATTAAAGTGGTCGCTGGCACTGGATAAACACCTGCTGGTAAGCAAAGCTGTGCAGGACGAAATATTTACCCCCGGTACCTTAAACAATGGTAAAGCGCATACTTACGGATTTGGCTGGATGACGGGTGAAAAAAAGATATGTGGCCGTATTGTAAACCACAGCGGCGGCTGGCCGGGTTATGGAACTTATATTGAAAAGCATCTTGACCAGGACAAAACGATTATTATCCTGAGCAACCATGACCAGCCTAAAATACCTTTTGCGAAACTGGTTAACATCTTATATGGTATAAAGGAGGAAGAAAAGAAAGAACTGAAACTGGAGGAGTCTTTGCTCAAACAATATGAAGGGCAGTATGAATTGGATCCCGCTTTTATTATTACGATTACAGTTGACCAGGGAAGGATTTATGAGCAGGCCACAGGGCAGGAGCGGGCCGAAATTTTTGCACAGCAGGAAGATTTGTTTTTCCTGAAAGTAGTGGACGCCCGGATAAAGTTTGAACGAAACGATAAAAAAGAAATAACCGGCATGGTACTATTGCAAAACGGCCAGGAAATGCCCGGAAAAAAAATTAAATAATTCAGCATGTCATCAAGAAAAAAATTTCTACACCAGGTATCTGCATTAACGGCAGGCAGTATGTTGCTCCCCGCATTCAGCAATGATGTGTTTGCCATTTTCAAAAACCGCATGGCTCCATCAGACAAGGTAAATGTTGGTGTAATAGGCATCAACGGAATGGGCTGGAGCAACCTGAAAGCGATATTAAAAGTGCCCGGTGTAAACCTGGTGGCCCTATGTGATATTGATAAAAGCGTATTGGACAAACGCATGGGTGAACTGGCAGCGATGAATGTAAACGCAGCGAATGTAAAAACCTATGGTGATTACCGGCAATTGCTCGATAATAAGGATGTGGATGCTGTTATCATCGGCACACCGGACCACTGGCATTGCCTGCAAATGGTACATGCCTGTGAAGCGGGCAAAGATGTATACGTGGAGAAACCGGTGGGTAACTCCATCCGTGAATGTGATGTAATGATTGCCGCGCAACAAAAATACAACAGGGTGGTACAGGCGGGCCAATGGCAGCGCAGCCAGCAGCATTTTAAAGAGGCCATTGACTTTGTACATGGCGGGCAACTGGGCAATATCCGTACCGTGAAAGTATGGTGCTATGTAGGCTGGAAAAAACCGATACCGTTTGTAGCAGATAGTGAAGTCCCCGCTGGTGTGGATTACAACCAATGGCTTGGCCCTGCGCAAATGCGGCCGTTTAATGCGAACAGGTTTCATTTCACCTTCCGCTGGTTTTGGGATTATGCAGGTGGGCTGATGACAGACTGGGGTGTTCACCTGCTGGACTATGCCCTAATTGGTATGAAAGCCACTGTACCTGTTTCTATTAGTGCATTGGGGGGAAATTTTGCTGATCCATCCTCGCCACAAGAAACACCTGATACGATGAGTGCATTGTACCAGTTTGATAAATTTAACCTGCAGTGGGAACATACCATCGGTATAGAAGGGGGTATGAATAAAACCAGCCATGGTATTGCATTTGTGGGTGATAACGGAACGCTTGAATTGGATCGTAGCGGCTGGGAAGTGATGGAAGAACCCAAGAGCGATAGGAAAGCTAAAGTGGAACGGAAAAAGCAATCAGATAACGGGCTGGATAAGCACATGGAGAATTTTGTGAGTGTGATACGTTCCCGAAAGATGAACGAATTAAAATGCCCGATACAGGAAGCCTCGCATATCGCGGTATTGAGCCAGATGGGAAATATTGCTTTCCGTACCGGCAAGAAATTAAACTGGGATAAAGCAAACCATCGCTTCACTGATAAAGATGTAAATAAAAAATACCTGGCAGCGGCTTATCACAACGGGTATAAAATTCCTAAACTGTAGTTGCGAAAAGATTAAAAGAAAACCATTGGCGAAGGTTACCATCATCGGCGGAGGCATCATTGGGTTGAGCTCGGCTTTGTATTTAAAACAAACAGGCTGGGATGTAACTGTATTGGATAAGGGAGACTTTACTGATAATTGTTCTTATGGCAATTGCGGTTATATCTGTCCCAGTCATTTTATTCCGCTTGCAACACCCGGCATTGTAAAACAGGGATTGAAATGGATGTGGAATTCCAAGAGCCCTTTCTATGTACAGCCCAGGCTGAACTGGGATCTCATGAGCTGGGGGTTAAAATTTATTCGCAGTGCCACAAAAAACAACGTGGATACTGCAGCTGTTCCGCTCCGCGATATTGCCCTCATTAGTAAAAAAGAGTATGAAAGCTGGTTGAAGCTACCTGCCTTTGATTTTGCCTACGAACAAAAAGGCTTGCTCGAAATATTTCAAACGGATGCGGGCGGCGAACATGCCCGGCATACCGTAGAAAAAGCACATGAACTTGGACTCACCGATACAAGATTACTTAGCAAAGAAGAACTACAGGCGCTGGAACCACATACAAGGATTCATGGAAAAGGGGCCATCCACTTTTATTGCGATGCGCATTGCTGGCCCAATAAACTGATGCAGCAACTGACTGAACACCTGAAGTTATCGGGTGTTAAACTGGAACCGAACCAGGAAGTAGTAAAGTTTGAAAAGGAGAAAGGCAGGGTAACGCGGGTCATTACGGCAAACAATGCATACCAGCAGGATGAAATAGTAATGGCCACCGGGTCATGGGGCCGGGAAACGGCCCGATTGTTATCGCTCCGCATTCCGCTGATGCCGGGGCGTGGATATTCGGTTACGCTGGAAGATTCTCCATACAAATTAAACTTTCCGGCAGTGTTGCTGGAAGGAAGGGCTGCAGTAACGCCGATGGATGGAAATAAAATCCGCTTTGGTGGCACGATGGAAATCACTTCGCATAAAACGCCACCAAGAATGAACCGGGTACAGGGTATCCTTGATGCCGTAAAACGTTTCTATCCTGATTTTGATGTGCCATTTCCTGCTAAAGAAAAAATATGGTATGGTTACCGTCCCTGCTCGGCCGACGGGTTGCCTTATATCGGCCGGGTGAAGAAATACGATAACCTCACGATCGCCACTGGTCATTCTATGCTGGGATTAAGCCTGGGTGCAGGTACGGGTAAATTAGTTTCCGAAATCGTAAACCACAGGCCTGCCAGCATGGATATACAGCCGTTTGCGGTGGAAAGGTTTTCTTAAATCTGTGTCCGCCGGTGTATTCAATGAGAAATAAAGAAAAGTAGTCCTTACTTTTATGACCTCTTTGCGCTCTAACGAAGACAAGTCTCTTATGAATTGTACTGCTACCCGGCTTCCTTACCGTGAAACCAACGCATTCTCTAAGATTGCCCTGGATTATATTGACCAGGCGGCTGCGCTGAAACCGTTCTATGCACACCCCGCTACTTTACAGGGTGTCCAAAAAGCAATAGAAGCAAGAAAACAATTTGCTGTAAACAGGGAAGTGCTGGTTGAGGAATTAAAAAAGCAATATGCAGCTGTTACCCCGGGTGATAAAGTGAATAAAAATATAGCGTCGCTTTTATCAGCTGACACGTTCACCATTACCACTGCTCATCAGAATAATATTTTTACCGGCCCGCTTTATTTTATTTATAAAATCATACATGCCATCCGGCTGGCCGATTACCTGAACGAGTCTTTTCCGCAGCAACATTTTGTCCCGGTATATTATATAGGTTCTGAAGATGCAGATTTAGATGAGCTCAATCATACCTGGTTGAACGGGGAAAAATTAGTGTGGGATACAAAACAAACTGGCGCAGTAGGCAGGATGAAAGTGGATCAAGGCCTGGTAGCATTGATAAACCGTATGGAGGGGCAGTTAGCTGTGCTGCCAAATGGAAACGAAATTATCACTTCGCTAAAACAATTTTATACAGTTGGTAAATCCATTGCGGACGCCACATTCCATTTTGTTCATCATCTCTTTGCTGAATATGGTTTAGTGGTGCTGCAACCTGATAATGCTGCTTTAAAGCAACAAATGTTCTCCTTGTTTAAAGATGATTTATTGCATCAGACCGCTTCGGGTATTGTTGACGTATCTGCAGGTAAACTGCGGGAAGCAGGGTATAAAGTACAGGCCAATCCGAGGGAAATCAATCTGTTCTATCTTATTGATAATAAGCGGGAGAGGATCGTAAAGAAGAATGATCAATATATAATAATCAATACGCAATATTCATTTTCGGAAGCTGAATTACTGGGCGAACTGGAAAGCCATCCGGAACGATTCAGCCCGAATGTAATACTCCGGGGATTGTACCAGGAAACAATATTGCCAAATATTGCTTTTATAGGTGGTGGTGGGGAAACGGCCTACTGGCTGCAGTTGAAAGAATTGTTTGACCACTATCAAGTGCCTTTCCCCGCATTGGTGCTGCGCAATTCTTTTTTGGTGCTCGAAAAGAAATGGCAGGAACGGATAAGCCATCTTGGATTTAGCGTAGAAGATTTTTTTATGCCGGAACAGGAATTGCTTAACCGGTTAGTGGTAAGGGATAGCAAGCGTGAAACAAAGCTGAATGGCTCTCTTACTGCATTAGAGCAATTATATGAGGAGTTTAAAAAGCAGGCCACGGCAATAGATTCTTCGCTTGAGAAACATGTAGATGCACTGAAAACAAAAACAGTGTACCGCCTGCAGGAACTGGAAAAGAAAATGCTGCGGGCAGAGAAAAGAAAATTTACCGATCAACAAAGGCAGATACACACTATCAAAGAGGGGCTGTTCCCGGGTAATGGATTGCAGGAACGTAAAGAAAACGTTTCCTATTACTATGCAAAATGGGGCAAGGATTTTATCAAGCAATTGTATAATGCTTCACTGGCGCTGGAGCAGGAATTTGTGGTGCTGGCAGAAAAATAAACAAGCCACATTAACTATTTTTTTGCAGGTAACCCGGTAATCCAATAATAAAAAAGCGCACCCAGCATGATTAGTATGCCAATCGCAAGCCCGGCCTTCTTCATTTTTCTTCCTTTTTCGTCATACTCCTTTTTATTCACGAGGATATTATTTCCCTTTTCAATTTGGTAAACGTCTGCGTCTGTATTCTTTTTTTCGCTATCCCGGTTATAGTATATGGTCAATGTATCACCCAAAGCAACAAGCTGCATCAGATCGTCATAGTTCCGGTTTATCCTGTAAACGACAAACTTTTGCGGCTGTTTTTTTAGCCGGAGATAGAAGCATTTTTTCGATGATGTTCTGGAAGAAGAACGGCTATAAAAAGTTCCTTTATCAGTGACGGGTGCAGTTGTTTTTCCCTGCTCTTCTAACCGTATGTTTATCATATACTGGCCTATAGAAGCGAATCCAAAGTAAACAAAGAATGAAAGGACAATTAGCGCAATGGTCCGCTGCGTCCGTGACTTTTTATCCATACAGTTTGTTCCGTAAGATTGCCGGTTATAGCAATCAGGTATCCTGTAAATTACATGAAAGGCTGTTCAAGTGGAAGAAAACTTAACAAATAACTAAAAAGAATCAGAGGCGAACAATCCGCTTCTTCTTCGTGGCCTTAATGTCTGAGATAGTACTAAGCGCAGCTTTTATTTTCTTATCCAGGGCTTTCAGCGATATTTCAGAATCAGGGATGCTGGCTACAGAATCAAGCAAGAGCTCCTTCCGGGCCATATCGAGGCTGGCTACCGCATCGCTGTACACTTGTTGTAAACTATCGAGACGTACCATGTTAACGGCATTATTCAACTGCGTGTTAACTGTCTCCCAGTCCACTTTATTATACGCACTGCGAAGTTTGTTCTCCCATACTTTCCAGTCAAACTTTTCAACCTGCTGCTGGTATTTTTTACGAATTTCTTTTTTCTCCTGCTGTGAGAACAAATCAGCCAGTTCTTTTTCTGCCGCTTTCCACTGGGCATTCGTGAGTATTTTTTTAGATGCTTCCAGGGCCTTCATTACCTGCTCTTCCTGGTACTTCTTTAATTCAGGGGCTACTTGCGTAAGTTCCAAACCCGCTTGTATTAAGCCACTGTGCAGTTCATCGGCGGAAGCGGCTACCATCGGTATTTCCTCCAGGAATTCATCCACAGCAGCTATCGTGCTTTCGCTTTTTCTTTCTTTAGTCTTTAAGCGCTCATCTTTTGCAAAATTGAGTGCTGGGTTTTCGGTCAGGTTATGGTTGACATAGCTGCGTGGCAGCTCTTCATCCTGTATCGCTACTTTATAAGCAACGTAGTTTGTATCCTTAACGGGTTCCTTACCTGATTTGGCAGCCATACTGCCAAACAGTAATGCACCAGTGATAACAAAAGCGAAAATACCGGCGATGCGGCCAGCTGGCATTACTTTTTTACGCTGCATACCCATTATCAGTTCCACCCGCTGCAACAATTCATCTTTGCCGGTAGCCGCTACCACGAATGTGCGGGGCTGGCTGGAAGCCTGTTGCAACCGGAGCAGGGCAGTGGCATACTCATGCGGGCAATATTGAAATTGTAACACCATTTCATCACAACTTTTTTCTCTTTCCCGTTCCACGATTTTTACAAAAGCAGTAGCGAAAGGATTAAAATAAAGTATAGTACGGATGAAGTTGATAAAGAGATTGACCAGGTAGTCGTACCGGCGGATATGTGCCAGCTCGTGCAACAATAAAGCCTCTACCTGCTGTGTGGATAATTGAGTCATCATGGCTGCCGGCAACAAAATGACCGGTTTCAGCCAGCCAACCGTAACAGGGGAGGAGATAAATTCAGAAACCCATACCTGGACTTTACGGCCAATATTCATATGGGCAGAAATATTTTTTACAAACAGGCGCCATTCTGCATCAGCCTTTTCAAGCCCATACCTGCGAATAACCTGGACGTAACGATAGTTTTTTATGAAACGGGAAACAGGAATAATTAATAAACTCAGGTAGAGGATTGAGGCGGGCAGTACTAATTTAAGCAGAACCGGGTTTGCCGTCTCGGTATTGATCAGTGAGGCTGTAGCGCTCAATGCTTCATTGCCGTTGGCCCCCGTAAAGGCCGCCAGGAAGGTAAGTATAAACCAGCCGAAACCTGCGGTGAGGAGGACAGTCGCTAATCCTGAACGGAATGCTGCAGAGGATTTAGTGTGGATCCGGCTAATCAATTGATAGATTAACCACAACAATGCAAGTTGCCAAAGGCTGTTGATAACAGCCCATCCTAAGGATAGCAGAAAGTTGGCCTGGCTGGTAAGCATTATTTGTTTTTAAGCGAGTCTAATAAGGTTTGAATTTTTTCCAGTTCTTCGGGACTTGCCTTGTGGTGATCATCACCCAGTGCCTGTATAACCAATTGGGTGGGTGAGCCGCCAAATAAACTGTCGATCATTTTATTCAGCAGGTGTTTTTGTGTTTTTTCTTTGTTTACGGCAGCCTGGTATACATGGGTGCGCATCGAATCATCCCGCTTCACAATACCCTTTTCATGCATAATCTGCATGAGCTTTAATGTAGTGGTGTAACCAGCTTCTTTGCTGCGGCTGAGCTCTTCATGCACTTCCCGCACAGTAGCCAGTCCTTTACTCCAGAGTACCTGCAGTATTTCCAGTTCACTTTCTGTGGGTTTAATCAATTTAGGGGCGGCCATACTTCTCAATTTTGCCCGAATATACGACTATTTTCGTATGACAAAATTGAAAAAGGCATGTTTAGGCTTTTTTAACAAAAATTAACCTGTGGGTATTTAGCTATAGGTTGGCCGGGTTCTTTCTATTTATTCTGCCTATTTTTAGCGGATAAACGAATACCAACATGAAAAAGGTTTTATTGATTGCTTCTTTCGGCCTGCTGGTTATTGTGCCCTCGGCCTGTAAAAACAAAGACAAAGCCGGTGCGGGCTCATCCGCTGATAAAGCGTATACGCTAAAAATGCGGCTTGCCCCGGGCGACAAGTTTGGCCAGGATATGGATGTATCTATGGATATGAAAATGGCCGGGGTGATGGGCATGAATATGTCGATGACCATGAATGCCGAAATGGAAGTAGTAGGTGATACAGCTGATTTGAAAAAGATAAAATTTGTGTATACCAAAACTGCTATGAACATGGATATGGCGGGAATACCGGGAGGTGGTGCCATGGATACGGCCGAGCTTAACAAAAATATGCGGGCTATGGAGAATAAACCGATTTACCTCTATATGGATTCCAAAAATGAAATTGTAAAAATCGACGGCTATGAGGACCTGATGGATGATGCGTATACGGATGATCCGCAACTAAAGGCCCAGATGGATAAAATGTATTCAAAAGATGAGCTGAATAATATGATGGGCATGATGTTCCGAATATACCCGGACCATCCGGTAAAAGTGGGCGACAAATGGGAGAACGTTTCCAACTTTAAAATGGGCCCAATGTCGATGGAGCTGAAAAACAAGTACAAGCTGAAAGAAGTCGAAAATGGTGTGGCCGTGATTGAAGTTGATGCAGATTATTCAGGCGGCGGAAAAATGGATAATACAGGGGGTATGAATATGAAGATGGATATGGATGGCAAACAGAAAGGGACTGTCAGCGTAAGCACTGAAAATGGCTACATGAAAGCAGGTAATTATGATATGACGATGAAGGCTGATGCCACCGTTATGGGACAAAAAGTACCTATTGATATGACAGGGAAATATACCATGAAGGGACATTAGTTCCATTCATTCGAAGACCTATAACCCGGTAAGGCAGCTATTTCTTTTTAGCTGCCTTCTTTTTTACGGCTGCTTTTTTCTTTGCTGGTGCTTTTTTTGCTGCTGCTTTCTTTGTTTTTTTTGTAAACGCACCCGGCACTTGTTTCTCGATGATCTTTTTCACATCCTCCAATGTAAATGCAGCGGCTTCTTCGGCAGTATAGCGGGTATCATCTGCTTTTTTGGGCAGGTAGATTTTCTTTTTACCAAATTTGATAATGGGGGCCCATCGATCGTTTTCCACCGATATATTTTCTTCTTCCCAGCGATGGATATAGCGGTTGGCCTCTTTTTTTACTTTGGCATCAATCAGTTCATCCATTTCTGATTGGTTAAGTTTCGCAAAGTTGTAACGCTTCGGTACATTAATAAACATACCATCCCATTTGATAAAAGGGCCAAAGCGGCCTGTACCTTTGGTAATTGGTTTGCCGTCGTATGTGCCTACAGGCATATCCGCAACCTGCTTGGCTTTGATTGTTTGTATAGCTTTCTCTAAATCTACTGTTCCAAGGTCAGTGCCGCGGGGCAAACTGATAAAATCATCACCCCATTTTACATAGGGACCAAACCGGCCTACGTTAACTGATACATCCTTATCCTCATATTGTCCCATAGTGCCCTGCGCACCAAACAACGCCATAGCTTCTTCAAAGCTGATGGTTTCGATGCTCTGGCCGGTAGGTATTTTGGCGAAGCGGGGTTTTTCTTCATCGTTGGCTTCCCCAATTTGGATCATGGGACCATAACGGCCCATTCTCGCCATTACTGGTTTGCCTGATTCTGGATCGATGCCGAGTTCACGTTCACCGGTAGCCCGCTCTGCTTTTTCAATGGTTTTCTCTACATCCACCTTGAAAGGTGTGTAGAATTCATCGATCATCTTATTCCATTTGATCTTTCCTTCAGCCACTTCATCAAACTCTTCTTCGATGCGGGCGGTGAAGCCATAGTCCATGATATCATCAAAATACTGGGTCAGGAAATCCGTCACCACCAATCCTAAATCCGAAGGGAAGAGTTTGGATTTTTCGGCACCAGTATTTTCTGTTTCCATCAGTTTGCTCACCTTATCAGCTTTGAGGCTGTACACCACATAGCTGCGCTGTGTGCCCTCTTTGTCCCGCTTCTCTACATACCCTCTTTTCAGTATGGTGGAGATAGTCGGTGCATAGGTAGAAGGACGGCCAATGCCGAGCTCTTCTAATTTCTTAACCAGGGATGCTTCGGAATATCTTGCTGGCGGGCGGCTAAACCTTTCGGTTGCCTTCATTTCTTTAAAGGGCAGTTTCTGTCCAACAGTCAATGGCGGCAGCATACCTTCATTTGCGTCCTCTTCCAGTTCATCCTCATCTTTATCCTCGCGGTACACTTTCAGGAAGCCGTCAAACTTGAGTACCTCACCGCTGGCGGTCAGTTCTTCCTTATTGGTAGATATTTCAATTTTAGCCGTAGTCTTTTCCAGTTCTGCATCGGCCATCTGGCAGGCCATGGTGCGTTTCCAGATCAGTTCATAAAGCTTTTGCCACTCCGCCTCTTTGATAGTGGTATTGCTCATGTATGTGGGGCGGATAGCTTCGTGTGCTTCCTGCGCACTTTCATTCTTGTTTTTGTATTTGCGAAACTGGTGATACCTGTCTCCATACATGCCCTTCACCGTGTTGGTAATATCGCCCAGGGCGGTATTACTCAGGTTCACACTGTCGGTACGCATATACGTAATGTACCCGTTTTCGTAGAGCCGCTGCGCTATCTGCATCGTACGGCTTACGCCATAGCCCAGTTTGCGGGAAGCTTCCTGCTGCAGGGTGGACGTGGTAAAGGGGGGGGCGGGGCTGCGTTTTCCGGGCCTTACCGCAATATCGTTTACGGTATACGTAGCGCCGGTACAACTTTTCAAAAAGGATTCCGCATCTTCGGCGCTGTTTTGCTTTTTGCCTTCGGCAGAAAAGGTGACAGTTTTGTCAGTCACGTCTTTAGCACTGAAAAGAGCTTCAATTTTATATGAACTAACCGGTGTAAATGCATTGATTTCCCGCTCTCTTTCTGCAATTAGCCGAACAGCGACGCTTTGCACACGACCTGCGCTGAGGTTATTCCGCATGCTGATTTTGCGCCAGAGTACCGGGCTGAGTTCAAAGCCTACGATGCGGTCAAGTACCCTGCGGGCCTGTTGGGCCATTACCAGGTTCATATCCACCCGGCGGGGATTTTGCACCGCCGCTTCTATAGCAGGTTTAGTGATTTCATGGAAAACGATGCGCTTGGTCTTCTTAGGATCGAGACCTAACACTTCACATAAATGCCAGCTGATGGCTTCTCCTTCACGGTCCTCATCCGTTGCCAGCCATACTTCTTCACTTTTTTTAGATAAATTCTTTAATTCATTGACAACCTTTGATTTATCGTCTGGAACAATATAGGTTGGTTCGAAGTTTTTGTCAATATTAATACCCATATCTGCCTTGGCCAAATCACGGATATGGCCGAAACAGCTTTTAACCTGGAAGTCTTTTCCGAGGATTTTTTCGATGGTTTTCGCTTTCGCAGGGCTCTCTACTATCAACAGATTCTTGGCCATAAATGGATATAATATATAATGGTGTTAGCTACGCACAGGCGATGCAAGTTAGGGCAAGGATAGTAATTTTTTTTGGAAACAAGGTTTTTGCTCCGGTTGACAGGGCCAGATCAGGCGGTCAAACGGCCTAGTATTTGCCTGCACCAATGATGGCTGCGACCTTTTCCGCCCAGCGTTTGTATTCCTTTCCCGATGGATGAAGGCCATCTCCGGCCAGCAGTGAGTTGTCTGTGGCAGCCTCCCTTGTTCCCGGCGTGATGTCGATATAATGAGTTTTGTACTGCCCGGAGATCCTTTTATTAATAGCATTGTATGCATCAATCTCCCTGGCTATTTGCGCCCGGTCCCGGCCTTCTGCAAAAGGCGTGGCGCCCCAGTCCGGAATAGACAGCACAACTACCCTGGACGCATGGCCATCGGCGTATTGGATGGCCTGTTTAAGCAGCATTTCAAATTCTGTGGCATACCGTTCAACAGGGTAACCGCGGTATTGGTTGTTGACCCCAATCAGCAGGGTCACAAAATCATATGATGGCGAAAATGTATGCGCATTAATCGCCTGCTGCAGTTCATCGGTGGTCCAGCCTGTTTTGGCAATAATTTCCGGTGCGGCTATGCCCATCCCTTTTTTACGTAAAGCCTGAACTGCCTGGTAAGGGAAACTTTCTGTCAGCAATACAGACTCACCGATTGTATATGAATCGCCAAGTGCCAGGTAGGTTAGTTGGGTGGTGTCACGCATGCTACTTAATAGAGGTTGATCATTTAAAGTTCTAAGTTTCTGCAAACGGCAGCTCGTGCCTGTGAAAATAAGAATTATGACAGCAAGTTGCCGCAGGCAAGTAATCCGTGTGAAACCATGTAGTCTTTGGCTGATTTGCATTTATAGAAAATCAATAATGGCCTTCGAAACCTTGTTGTCCCGGTATATACGCCGGTGACCGAGACCATTGGTAATTACGAATTCTATATTGGGGCGGTTTTCTTCTTTAACCCGCAGCACATCTTTTAGCGGTGTTACTTCATCGGTCTCATCATGAAACCACATCACTTTTGCCTGTATATGTTTCAGGGCCCTGCGTATGGAGTACCACTCACTGCTTACGGCACCTTGTTGAATAATGATTCGCTCGAATTCCGGCCTTATCGCCGGATCCAGTTGCAGGAAATGGAAAAAGGTATCGATGGCGGTGGTGGTTTCAGTGGCCGGGGCAATTAAAGCCAGCCTGTAATCAGGTGTATGGCTGATTTCTTCTAAGGCTAAAGAAACGGCCAGCCCGCCGAAGGAGTGTGCCATATAGGATTGCACGGGGCCGAACTGTTGGTGTATTTCTTTAATCATCGCTTTGTACAAAGGGGCAGTTATTTTCTTCCCGCCGCTTCGGCCATGTGCCGGCGCATCAAATGCCAGTACTTCATATCCTTTTTTGATAAAAGGTTTTATATAACGGTCGAAGTTTATAACCGATGATTCAAATCCGTGAATAATGAGCAGTTTTCTGTCGCCACCTTTATTCCAGCGCCACCCCTGCACTTTATTGCCTGGTACATTCAGCTGAACTGTGTCGGCTTGCTCAAAAATTTTGGGCAGTTTCTTTTTGTTGCGGGTCTGCGGCGTGCAAAAAAGCTCAAAAGCTTTGGCTGCTGCTTTCTTTTTGGAGATGGCGGTAAGAAGCCTGAATTTTGTACGGATATAACTGATGGCGATGCGTTGGGAAAGTTTCATTGGTGCAAAATTAGGTATCCCGCCACGACGCAAAGGGAAAGGCTTATTAAACTCTTTTGCAAACAAGTTTGATTTACTGTTATCATAGGAATTTCATACCAAACGATTGTTGTGCTTTAAATATAAAACGACTTAAAATCACTCCGGCGGAGGGTGGGGGGCTTTATTATGAAAATCGTAATACTCGGTTCAGGAAATGCAGCGGCTGTACTTGGCAGAAAATTCAAAGCAGCCGGGCATGAGATCGTGCAGATATACAGCCGCAATGCGGCGGCGGCCTCTGAACTGGCTTATGAGTGGGATACAGAATCCACGAATTATAAGAGCATGATACAGAAAAATGCAGATGTATATCTTTTTGCGGTGAATGATAATGCCATTACTGAAGTGGCAGATAACCTCCACCTGCCGGGCAAAGTGGTGGCGCACACAGCTGCATCTGTACCTGCATCCATTTTGGAGCATGTAAGCGATCATTACGGTGTATTTTATCCCTTGCAGAGCCTGCGCAAAGAAGTAATCAACCTGCCGGATGTGCCTGTTTTTTTTGACGGACATGATGATACAGCTAAACGGGTACTTTCTCAACTGGCTCAGTCCATATCGCCTTCCAGCACCGCTGTGGCGGGGGATGAAGACCGGCTCAAACTGCATGTGGCAGCTGTGGTGGTGAGTAATTTTGTCAATCATATGTATGCGCTGGCGGAAGAATATTGCCGGAAAGAGGGCTTAGCCTTCAAACAATTACTGCCCCTTATTCACGAAACAGCAGAAAGAATAAAAACAGTATCACCCAAAACAGTGCAAACCGGTCCTGCTCTGCGGCAGGATAAGGAGACCATTAAAAAGCACCTTGAATTGCTGAATGATCACCCCAACTTGAAAAATATCTACATTTCGCTTACAGAGAGTATTCAACAACTTAAATAAAAGGGCTGGCGCTGAATCTGATTCTCCGTCGTTATTAGTTTTTATCTGTCCACTATCCGTTAATTCTGCTATTTCCCAATCCAGTAAATCCCTTCTTTTTTTTCCCTTTACATTTGCAGAAATTATAAGCAGAAGAAGAGATGTACACGATTAAATTCAATTTTGAACAAAAAGGTCTGGAGCCTGTTATACTGGAAAATGTGGAGTCTGGATACAGCCTGCTGGAAGTAGCGCTGAAAAACGATATTGACCTGCACCATAACTGCGGCGGTGTATGTGCCTGCAGCACCTGTCACCTCTATGTGCAAAAAGGAGAAGACTTTTTAGAAGAACTGAGTGATAAAGAAGAAGACTTTATTGACCGGGCTGTAAACCCACGCCTCAATTCAAGATTGGGCTGCCAGTGCGTACTGCGGGATGGCGGCGGCGTGGTGGAAGTAACACTGCCTGACCAGACACAGTTCCTGGGCGAATAAAAGAAACCCGGCGTCAGAAGTAAGAAGTCTGAATTCTGACAACCGGTATCATTTCTCAGACTTCCGACATCCGCATTATGACGCAATTTGAACCTCCTATACACTGGAACGATTATGAAGACATTGCCCTGAAACTATACGAACGTTTTGGTGATGAATTCAATGAAGGTAAAATTTACCGCATCCGGTTTACCGATCTGCTGGAATGGGTATTGCAAATCCCCGGCTTCACCGGCAAACGGGAGGACAGCAATGAAGGCCACCTGGAAATGATCCAGAGCAGTTGGGTATATGAGTGGCGGGATAATCAGAAGTAGGGGTTTGTTGATTAGTTAATAGGTTAATTAGTTTATAATAAATGAACGTTCTCTCACTTCTTCAGCCTGTTACCACTTTTGTTTTTGATGTGGATGGTGTGCTTACCGATGGCACTGTACTGGTAATGCCCAATGGATTACAGGCAAGGCGTATGCATATCAAAGATGGTTTTGCCCTGCAAATGGCGCTGCGCAATGGCTATAAAGTAAAAATCATATCAGGCGGCAACTCACCCGAAGTGGCCGATCGTTTATTAAAACTCGGTGTGAAGGATATCAGTATGCAGGTGCTGGATAAAAAGAAATTTCTCCTCGAATTTATGTCGGCCAATAATCTGCAACGGGAACAAGTATTATTTATGGGCGATGACTTGCCTGATATTCCGGCCATGCAGGAAGCGGGTGTGGCGGCCTGTCCGGCTGATGCGGTGGATGAAGTAAAAGATATTTGCCAGTACATATCTCCGCTTACCGGTGGTAATGCCTGTGTACGTGAACTGATAGAAAAAGTGCTGAAGCTGAACGGGCACTGGAATCTCACAACCGAGGTTGCTTCGAGGTGATCAGTTTGCAGTGGGCAGTCTTCAGTTTGCAGTAGACAGTCAGCAGTTAGCAGTCTTGGTTTTCCTATAATCTATAGCTCATTCAATATTGCACAATGAAGTTTTCTTATTTCATATTATTGATGATTGCGGCCTGTTCACAAAAAAAGAGAAATGAAAAAGAACCTGTAACGGAAAACAAACTTTCGGAAAAGCCTCCGCCTACGCCAATAAGGGATACTGTTTATTTCCGGGCAGATACCATAAAAAACAAACCGGTTGGAAAGGGGTTTTACAAAAATGATGCTGGTGATATTTTTGTATTGAAAAGGAGCGCATTTGGTGAAGATTCCGCAGGGGTTTGGTCTGCGGGTATGTTTTTAGACGATGAAATAAAGGATAGTGCCTGGGATAACCCAGGAAAGCTAAGAGAGTACATCGATATTGAAACCTACACCGAAGACTCGTTGAGCGCTTACGCAATGGATAAAAAGTATGTATACTGGTTTCGTTCTTCATCAGATGGTGAGATTCGATTTTTGGTACATGGTGCGGATCCTGCGACGTTCACTGTTTCGAAAACAAATGCAGACTCAGCCCGGGACAAACGATATATTTATTACGAAGGTAGCAGGGTGGGTAAGGTGAGGAGGAAGTAGGCCGTCTTCAGCTTCAGTCGGCAGTCCATTTTAAATACCGCATCGCGGAACCCCAACTATTATCTGTGCGTTATTATCTATCATCTCTCTTCCTTATCTTACGCTAAATTTCAACCATGAAACTTGTTGTGGCTTTCTTGCGGATGGTACGCCTGCCCAACCTGTTTTTCATGGCCCTCACACAGGTTCTTTTTCAATTTTGCATTTACGGAACATTATACACTGGCCATATTCCCGCAGATGATGGCTGGCGTTTTGTGCTGCTGGTGCTGGCCTCCCTGTTTATTGCCGCAGCCGGGTATATCATCAACGATTATTTTGATATCAACATTGATGAGGTAAATAAGCCGCAGAAGATGGTAGTGGATAAACATATCAGCCGCCGCTGGGCTATTGCCTGGCATTTTATGCTGAGTGGGGCAGGTATTATACTTACGGCTATTGCATTACCTTTTTTACAAAAATGGTACCTGGTACTGGCCAATATTGGCTGTGTGGCCCTGCTCTGGTTTTACTCCACAAATTTTAAGCGGCAACTGCTCACGGGCAATATCGTCATAGCCTTACTGACAGCCTGGACCATACTCATCCTGTTTTTTTCCAAAGTAAACCTGTCGGATGCCTTTGATACGGGGCACCGGTTATTTTTTAAACTTACGATTCTGTATGCAGGCTTTGCGTTTATTATCACACTTGTAAGGGAAGCCATTAAGGATATGGAAGATATGCCGGGTGATCAAAAATACGGTTGTCGTACCATGCCCATTGCCTGGGGCGTGAATGTAACAAAAGTATATACTGCGGTATGGTTAATAGTACTGATAGCGGCCCTGTCAGTATTACAGGTATATGTATTACAGTATAAATGGTGGCTGGCTGTAGCGTATGCGATCCCGGCTATTATTTTCCCGCTGCTGATTATTTTACTGCGATTGAAAAAAAGCTATACACCGGCTGATTTTCATAAGCTAAGCACTATAACCAAGCTGGCCATGCTCACGGGTATTCTTTCCATGCTATTCTTCTATATTTATTTATGAATCCAATCATACTCGCTTCACAATCTCCCCGGCGGAAACAATTATTAGAATGGGCAGAACTGCCATTTGAAGTAGTGGTGTCTGATTCCGATGAAAACTTTCCCCCCGGACTCAGTCCGGAACAGATAGCTATTTATATTGCCCGAAACAAAGCATTGGCTGTGCAAGAACGAGTGGGTGATAAAAGAACCATTCTCGCCGCCGATACTATAGTGGTGCTGGGTGATAATATCATTGGCAAACCGGTACACCGTGAAGAAGCTATTACCATACTGCTTGCCTTATCAGGCGAAAAACACCGGGTCATAACCGGTGTGGTTATATTGAATGATGAAAAGGAGTTATCATTCGCTGATATAACCGAAGTGGAATTTCATGATCTCACCGAAGAGCAGATTGAATTTTATGTAGATAAATATAAACCGTACGATAAAGCCGGCGCATATGCCATTCAGGAATGGATTGGTGTGGTGGGTATTAAATCTGTAAGCGGTGATTTCTATAATGTAATGGGCTTGCCAGTAAGCCGGGTCGTGCAGGCATTGGAAAATTTTGTAAAGTAGCGCCGCACTTTTTTATCCAGGTTAGCCGGAATTTACGTTTCTTTATACCTCCCTCGAAGCAACACAGTTAAAACGTATTTTATGACTGAACGATTGCTTCATTTTATCTGGCAGTTTCAACATTTTGATAAGGCCCAACTAAACACAACCGATGGTGCCGAAGTACAGGTACTCTTTCCCGGACAATATAACACGAACCAGGGGCCTGATTTCTCCAATGCAAAAATAAAAATTGGAAAAGAGGTTTGGGCCGGCACAGCGGAGCTGCATATCTTTTCTTCCGACTGGAAAAAGCACCGCCACACAGGCGATAAAAATTATGATAATGTAATCCTGCATGTAGTATGGGAAGATGATGCAGCGGATAATAAAATGCCCGTGCTTGAATTGAAAGGCCGGGTTTCCCGCATTCTTTTGGAGCGCTATGAAGAGCTGATGAACAGCCCTGCTTTTATTCCCTGTGAGAAATTAATTCATACGGTTAGTAGCATTGGCTGGCATAACTGGAAAGAACGGGTGATGGTGGAGCGGCTGATGCGGAAATCAGCAACTGTGACACTGATGCTGCAGGAGAACAATTTTCATTGGGAGGAAACTTTCTGGTGGATGCTGGCGAGAAGTTTTGGTATAAAAGTGAATGCGGATGCTTTTGAAGCAGTTGCCCGCAGTTTGCCAGTAACCCTGCTGGCCAAACATAAACAACAGATTCACCAGTTGGAAGCTTTATTATTAGGACAGGCCGGCCTGTTGCAGGGAGCATATAAAGAAGACTACCCCCGTATGCTGAAAAAAGAATATCTTTTTTTGCAGCATAAACATCATCTCCGGCCCATTAATATGCCGGTACACTTTTTACGTATGCGGCCCGGCAATTTTCCTACTATACGCCTGGCACAGTTAGCCAAGCTGGTGCAAGGTGCCACGCATTTATTTTCAAAAGTAAAAGACACAACAAGCATACTTGATACCAGGGAATGGTTTGATGTAACAGCTAACGACTACTGGCACTATCATTACCAGTTTGATGAGTCAACGGTGTTCAAACCTAAAAAATTAGGGGCATCCATGGTCGATAACATTATCATCAATGCCGTCGTGCCGGTATTGTTTACCTATGGCAACTATCACCAGGAGCAGGTGGGTAAAGACAAAGCATTGCGCTGGCTGGAGGAAACTGCTGCCGAAGCGAATACGATTACAAAAGGGTTTGTAAAGCTGGGCATTGAAAATAGAAATGCATTCGACAGCCAGGCATTGATTGAGCTGAAAAATGAGTATTGCCATGCAAAGCGTTGCCTGGAATGCGGGGTTGGAAATATGCTGATGAAGTAGGTGGTATGAAGCTATGTGCGCCATTTTGCCGGCCATGGTTCATGCGCAAGAAACTTTATCTTAGCAAGATGGAAAGAAACCAGTTAATCGAATGTGTCCCCAATTTCAGCGAGGGGCGTGATATGCATATTATCAAACAAATTACTGATGAGATTGAAACGGTAGAAGGTGTGCGTTTGTTAAATGTAGATCCGGGTAAAGCAACAAACCGCACTGTAGTAACATTTGTTGGCCACCCTTCAGCAGTAATTGAAGCAGCATTCCGGGCAATCCGCAAAGCGGGTGAATTGATTGACATGAGCAAACATACAGGTGAGCATCCCCGTATGGGGGCTACGGATGTATGTCCGCTCATTCCCATTGCCAATATTTCCATGGAAGAAACCGCGGCCTATGCACAAGCACTGGCCAAACGGGTGGGCGAAGAGTTGCACATCCCTGTCTATTTATATGAATCGGCACAACCCAAAAAAGAACGGAGTAATCTTTCGGTTATACGGGCGGGTGAATACGAAGGTTTTTTTAAAAAAATTAAACAACCGGAATGGGCGCCGGATTTTGGCCCTGCTGCATTCGATGCAAAACGAGGCGCTACTGTTATCGGTGCCAGGGATTTCCTCGTAGCCTACAATATCAACCTCAATACAACATCCACCCGCCGTGCCAATGCCATTGCGTTTGATGTACGTGAAGCCGGGCGAAAAGTAAAAGATGCCAGCGGGCAAACAATTACAATACCGGGCAGTTTAAAATCGGTAAAAGCGATAGGATGGTTCATTGAAGAATATGGTGTGGCGCAGATAAGTATGAACCTGACGAATATCAATACCACGCCGGTTCATATTGCATTTGATGAAGTATGCCGTAAAGCAGATGCCAGAGGTATCCGGGTTACCGGCAGTGAATTAGTAGGATTAGTGCCGTTAAAAGCCATGCTTGATGCAGGCCGGTATTTTTTACAAAAACAGCAACGGAGTACTGGCGTATCTGAAAAGGAGCTTATCAAGATTGCTGTAAAGAGTATGGGGCTTGATGAATTAGGCCCATTCAAACCGGAAGAGCGGATTATTGAATACCTGCTTCGCAATGAGGCTGACAGTAAACTGGTAAGTATGACGCTTTCGGGCTTTGCTGATGAAGCGGCCAGTGAAAGCCCGGCACCGGGAGGTGGTTCCGTGTCTGCTTATGTGGGTGCATTGGGCATATCCCTGGCAACTATGGTGGCCAACCTTTCTTCCCATAAAAGGGGATGGGATGAAAGATGGGAGGAGTTTAGCAACTGGGCCGGGCAAGGGGAGGCGCTAAAAAATGAATTGGTACAGCTTGTGGATGCAGATACCAGTGCTTTTAACCAGATAATGGCAGCGATTGCTTTACCGAAATCAACCCCGGAAGAAATAGCTGCCCGCCTGAAAGCATTGCAGGATGCTACCAAATACGCAATTGAAATTCCATTTAAGGTGATGCAGGCGGCCTATAAAAGTATGGAAACAATAAAGGCTATGGCAGAAACAGGCAACCCTAATTCCGTTTCTGATGCAGGGGTGGGGGCACTTTGTGCCCGTACAGCCGTCATGGGTGCTTTTATGAATGTACGCATCAATGCCTCCGGCTACGATGATAAGGAGTATGTAAACGATATTCTGGCAAAAGGCAGGGAAATTGAAAACAAAACGATAGCTTTAGAGACAGAAATTATAAAAATTGTCGATGGAAAAATCGGAAACTAAAACGACTGCCGAGCCAAGGCCACATGCCATGCACCACCTGAAGCTGTACACGAAGCAGGATATTTTATCGCTTACAAAAATCCGTCGCTTTGAAACCAAACTAGGTGAAAGATTGCAGGTATTAAAAGAGGGCAGTGAAATAGCACAGGCCATTGCCACATCTCCGGCACAGTATGTTTTATTTGGTATACCAGAAGACCTGGGTGCAAAAGGGAATTTAGGTATCGGTGGCACTGATACGCTTTGGATACCATTTCTCCAGTCTTTCTTAAATATTCAAAGCAATGATTTTTTTGACGGGGGAGAGGTATTGCTGATAGGCCATTTCGACTTTGGCGACATACAATACCTGATTGACACCACGGCAAGAAGTAATGAAGAAAAAGTGGAGGCATTCCGTCATGCGGTGAATACCATTGATGATGAAGTGGAGCATTTAGCCAAACTGATCACTGAGGCAGGAAAAATTCCAATCGTTGTAGGTGGTGGACATAATAATTCATACCCGCTTATAAAAGGAACGGCGAAGGGCTGGCATAAGGCAGGTGCTTTGCCGCTGGCCCAAATCAATTGCATCAACCTTGATGCACATGCTGACTACCGTCCAATGGAAGGCCGGCATAGTGGCAATGCCTTCCGGTATGCCGAAGAAGACGGCTACCTGCAGAAATATTGTGTAGTGGGATTACACGAAAATTATATTCCGCAAAACAGCTGGGTGGATATTGTCAACAACCCATTTATTGACTGCATTACATTCGAAGACATATTTGTTCATGAGAAGCGCAGTTTTATGCAGGCTGTATCTCATGCTACCGGCTTTACAGAAGATACCATGACAGGCATTGACATAGACCTGGATGGCATTCAGAATACATTGAGCAGCGCCATGACCCCGGTAGGCATTACCCCCATTCATGCCCGTCAATATATTTCATTTGCGGCAGCCGATGCTAAAGCGGCCTATCTGCATATTTGCGAAGGGGCGACACGTCTATCCGACGGAAGGACAGACGCCACCAGTGGTAAACTCGCCAGTTACCTGGTAAGTGATTTTGTAAAAGCAAGAGCAACCACTTTCTAATTGAACGGAGGGAGCACTGATTTGTTGATCCCTGGGAGACAGGAGCGGCAGGGAATTATTTTTAATGCCCGTTATCACGCAATTGTTAGGGCAATCGGTAACTTTAGGTATGCGCCAGCTATTGCTCATATTCCTTCTTTTTTCTGCCAGTAACGGGATGGCGCAAAATGAATTTGCAGCCAGTGCCTTCTATCGTGACTTAAATAAGATAAGTGCAGATGCGATTGCCGGTTTTCCGGATAACAAAGGAAAAGCTGTTCCAAGCCAGTATGAGGGCCTGACAGAAGAGTATAAAGTAAAGTGGCTGCTCTCATTAGCAGATTCGGGAAAGATTATATTTCCTAAAGCAAACCATCCCTATGTGGTATATTATTTTGAGCCGGCTAAGCAGCGCCTGTCTGCAGACCAAAAAGGGGGTAATTTAAGAGATGCGATTGCCATAGCCGTGAATAAACCATTATACACCCGCAGCGAAACAATATTGATTGACAATGTGCCCATGACCAATACCTGGATTTTTGATAAAGAAAACGAAACGAAGACTTCGCAGGCCTTGTACCTGCTGAGTATTTATAAGCAGGGAAACAGGTATTACCTTTCGCTGCAAATAAATGGGAGAAAACCTGCAGAGAAAACACAATAAAAAAAGCTGCACCAAAAGATGCAGCTCTCCGAATCGACTACCAGCTCTCTACTCTACTGGCGTTAAGTATTGCGTATAGCAATAACCTTCTTCCCCGTCTTCTGTTTTTACATACCACCACTGATCGTTTTCTTTACGGATCAGCGTTACTACTTCATGACGGCCTGCTTTACCTATTATTTCCTCATCGGTACCAGGTCCTTTGCGGATATTCAGGTTGGAGCGGTTGGTGGTTACTTTCAGTTTGGCACCTTCTGCCACACCAGCCACACTATTGATGTTCAGCACCAGGTCACCAGATACATAATCCGGGTCAATTTTGCCATATACGTCCCACAGCTGTTGTTTTACAGCCCCGGACGCATCGCCATCAATGTACATTACACCATCCTGCTCACGGATATTCAGGTTTTGCACACCCGCCGTAGCAGCAGCATCTGTCAGTTCTTTATATTTTTCGGCTATTGTCATTGTAAGTTCCTCCTTTGTTTTATTTGTTAGTTAATCCGGCAGGGTCTACCTTTTTTGGTTTTAATGCCTGCAATGCCATCATAAGTTTTTGCCTGTCCAGTTTGGTAACGGCGCCGGTAAGCGTTATGATGCCATCTTTTACTGTGGCATTTACCCCGGGGAAAGCTTTCAGCGCATCGGTAACTGCTGCTGTGAGCGGATCGTCGGCTTTAATTTCAACAACAGGGGCGGCAGCAACCGTACAATTGTTTACAACAGACTTTACGCCTTTTACGGCAGCTACTGCTTTTTCGCAGGCAGCTTTGCACAAGTCATCTTTGCAAACGCCGGTAATTGTAGCCACACCCTGGTCTACAGTTACCATGGTGCCTTTCATCATGTCATCAGCAGCTAATACTTTTTCTACGGCAGTTTGAATATCCGCGTCTTTCAGTTTCTTTTTGCATGAAGTAAAACTGATGGCCAGCGACGCAATGGCGATCAGAAAAATGGAAGTCGTCCTTTTCATTTGTATAAAAATTTAGGACGTCAAGTTGGTGAAAACAGGTAAGGGGGGATATTTTTTTCGCTGAAGGCAGGGTTTAGCCCGTTAAGAGCCGCTTTCTTCCTCCAGTTCTACAATCCGTTCGAACAGTTTTTCGTATTCAGCATTCATACCCGTAAGCTGGCCGGTTACTTTTTTATAGTCTGTTTCTGTTTGCAGGAATTTGTCTTTATCTGAATAGGTTCCCGGATCAGCAAGGGCTGCTTCCAATATTGCCTTTTGTGCAGTGAGTTTAGCAATTTCGGTTTCTGTCTGCTGAAACTGTTTTTGCAAGCGTTGTAGTTCTTTTTTTGCTTCTTTATTAATAGGCTGTGCAGGTTTCGCCACTACAGGCGCTGGGGTTGGTTGGGCAACAGTTGATTTTACAGGTTTGTTATCCTGAGGTGCAACTTTTTTTCCTCCGTCTTCAGACTTCGGGTTTTTAATCTCGGCTTTCGCCATACGTTCTTTCCATTGCACCCATTCTTCATACCCGCCTTTAAACTCTTTTATTTCATGGTCAACGATTTCCCAGATTTTATTGGCTGTTTTGGAAACAAAGTAACGGTCGTGACTCACCAGGATCAGTGTGCCTTCATATTTGTTCAGTGATTCGATGAGCAGATCGCAGCTATGCATATCCAGGTGGTTCGTCGGTTCATCCAGCATCAGGAAATTGGCCTTGCTTACAATAACTTTTGCCAACGCCACCCTGGCTTTTTCACCACCACTCAGGATTTTGATTTTTTTATCGGCGTCGTCACCGCTAAACAGGAAGCAACCCAGGAGGCCACGCAGTTCCAGTTCCGTCATCTGGCTCCCGCATTCTTTCATCTCATCGATGATGCTATTGTTGATGTTCAGGGCCTCCAGCTGGTGCTGTGCATAAAAACTCTCTTCTACATTATGCCCCCATTTCCGTTCGCCGTGGCTGAAGTTTTCCACGCCGGCAATAATACGCAGCAGGGTGGACTTACCTTTACCATTGGCACCTATCAATGCAATCTTATCGCCCCGTTCTATTTCTGCAGTCCCATTTTCAATGATAACATTGTCGCCGAATGCTTTGGATACATTTTTTAATTCTGCCAATACTTTACCCGGTGTTTTATCCACCCGGAAATTGATACGCATATTCGGCCTTTCTATTTCTGCCTCTTCTATACGGTCAAGTTTATCTAATTTCTTCATCAGGCTCTGTGCCATAGCGGCTTTACTGGCTTTGGCACGGAAGCGTTCGATCAGCCGTTCATTCTGCCGTATATAGTCCTGCTGGTTTTCATAAGCCTTTTGCTGCATTTCAATACGTATGGCTTTCTCCTTTTCGTAGTACTCATAATTGCCGGTATAGATATGCAGTTGCTGCTGGTACAGTTCTACAATCTTCGTTACCATCCGGTTCAGGAAATATTTATCGTGGCTCACAATCACCACCGAACCTTTGTAGTGTTGCAGGTATTTCTCCAGCCATTCAATCGAGGGGAGGTCAAGGTGGTTTGTCGGCTCATCGAGTAATAACAAATCAGGTTGCTGCAGGATCATCTTTGCCAGCAATACCCGCATGCGCCAGCCGCCACTGAATTCTTTATAAGGCCGCTTTAAATCTTCATTGGAAAAACCAAGTCCCTGCAATACCTCTTCCGTTTGGTGATGGATATTATATCCTCCAAGGGTTTCCAACTCGTGCAGGCGGTCGGTATATTCTAAAAGCGTTTTTTCGTCGCCGGTGCGCTCCAGTTCTTTGCCTATTTCTTCAATTTCTTTTTCTAATTGCTGTACCCGCTCAAAGGCACTGAGTGCCACTTCCAGTATCGAGTCGTTGGTATCAAAGCTCAGCAAGTCCTGGTGCAGGTAGCCCATCGAGGTAGTCCGGCTTCTTTCCACCGTGCCCTTAGAAGGCTGGTATTGCCCCACCAATAATTTCAGCAGGGTGGATTTACCTGTTCCGTTATAACCAATAAGCCCGATGCGTTCGCCCGGCTGTATATGCCAGGTGGCATCTTCCACAATAGCCCTTGCGCCAAATTCAAACGTTACATCCTGTAGTCCTGCCAGCATAGATAAGTAATAAATGACGAGTGGTGAGTAAGGAGAGGTTGATTAAAAGCCGGTTTTCACACTGGCTACTCGCCATTACCCGCTCCCTGTTTTAATGGGCGCAAAAATAAAGCATTCTTACTTCCGGTGCGGGGCAATTATCTTTGCATATAGCCAATTTTTCAAACCTGATTTGCCTGATGAAACCACGACAAATTATTGACCTGCTTTCCATTGTTTTACCACTCCTGATTATCCTGCTGGGTATTCTGCGTCTTTTTGTTAAAAAAAACGGCTGGGTCAACGGACTGGTAATGGTATGCGCTGTTTTATTATTATTGGGAGGCCTTATCCGGTACTTTATTCTCGGCAGCGGCGGGGGTGGTGCAAACCGCGATAACGGACCGAAACCATTGCCGATTGCGGTGAGCAAGCACAGTGATCCGTTTAACCGTTCTTTTGAAAGCGTACTCACTGCGTATTATGCGCTGTCAGATGCATTTGCCAAAGGTGATTCTGTCGTTATAAACCGTCAGGCTACAACCTTGAGTGGGGCACTTGACAGTTTTGCTATAAATGAATTGCAGGTAGATACTATCATTTATCAAACGGCGCTGCAACCTTACGAGAATGCAAAAGCGGAAACGGCCGGTATTACCGGTGATCCTTCGATGGAGGAAAAGCGGGGATCCTTCAATATTCTCTCAAATGAAATTTTTTCGCTTATCAGCACAGCCCGGTATGATTTAGGAAAAGTGTACTGGCTGGAATGTGACAAAGCCTTTGGGGATGATAAACCGGGTAACTGGATAA
>CAYLRV010000027.1:0-63686 GCA_964386395.1 uncultured Chitinophaga sp. | reverse complement strand
TATACGTGCTGCCAAAAACAATATTCGGTGCAACGGTAAAACTATAAGCAGGACTTACGGCGCCTGCCCGTTCAATAACTGTCCAGGTATATACTACTTCAATATCGGCAGGGCCACCGCACATAATGCTCCCATTTACCACCGTCACACTCTTCAGCACTGAGCTTTCGCTGGTGAACAAAGCACACTGGTAACTTGGCCAGGATTCTGAAGTACCTCCGCTTTTGGCATTCAGTTCTGCGATCATTTTTTGCTGATTCGTTCTTAATTTTTCCTGCAGCTCTTTTTCAGGGGCTCGGTACAGTACATCTCCTGCTTTTACAAGCGATTTGCCATCTATATTACGGTTGCCTGCTTTTTCCTGCAGGGTTGATGGTGCTGATGTACTTTCTTCGGTACTTTTTTTACAGGAACTGATGCACAGCACCAATGCTCCTATAACAAAGAGATTTGTTTTTTTCATAAAATTGATTTTAACGGTTTACAGTTGCAGGAAGGTTTTATCCATAACAAGTTGCACCATTTTAGACTGACAAGTCTTGTTGCAGGTACTTAGTTGGGCAGAAAGAAAGCAAAAAAGAAGAATTACTCGTGCAATTTTCCCATATACTATTAAGCCAGTAGGTCTTTTGACTGATCAATAAACAGCAGAGACTTATAAACGAACCAGCTTTGCTACAGTTCGGAACTGCTTTGTGTCAATATATAAAAAATAAACACCCCTTGGTAGTAAGGGCATTCCGGGATTTATGACTCCGCCCGCATTGATGATATTGTACGCTTGTGTGCACAACACCTGCCCTTCAGAATTCACCAACCTCAATTTTACATGTGTAAGTGTTTTAGTTGCGGTCACTAATAATGTTTCACTAAACGGATTGGGGCTGATACGTATACCCAGTTCGGCAGGTGTAACATAAGGAACCGAGGTGATAATTCCTGCAAGACTATACTTAGAAAAAACCGGGTAATGGTCTGATGTATTATGCGCCGTTACATAATCGGGCACTACGGCTGTTACGTCTGTCAGTATTCTTGCAGAGCCCCTGACATAAAAGGCATTCACTTCGTTTGAGACAACATGATTGTCAATTACGTTGGGAAAATTGATCATGCTGGTTTGTCCTGCCACGCCAAGCGGCAGTGTGACTGATTTATAATGGTCCATGTCTGTGCTGTCAGCTACAATCGAATTGTAGGAACTTAGCACTGAACCTGTATATATACTGCTGTTCAGTGCATCGTTAAAATCACCAATGATGTAAACGTTGGTATTGCTAAACTGTGCATCAAGCGTATCCTTTAACTCTTGTGCAGCAGAGGCCCTCTTGTTGAAATCATCCGCCGTGGACCCGGCTTTGCCATGCAGCAAAATAAAATTCACGGTTTTACTTGTTCCGTCAACTGTGGCTGTGGCTGAAAACAGGAACGGAAAACGGCCACTGGCCCAATTTGTATAGGCGCTTATGCTGTTGCGCATAATACCCCGTGTATTAATATTAGAGAAAACAGATTTTCGGAAAATAAAGGCTTGCTTTTGTCCGCTGGTCCAGGATGCGCCGGTACCATTTGTGTTGCCGCTGCAATATGGGGCAACAAAGAAACCGTATTCTGTATTCCCCAGCGAATCAACTAAACGGCGCAGCCGCATAGTATCTACTATTTCCACAATACCGTACAAGTCGGCATTGATAAACCGCATAATTTTTTTGCAGTTCGATTCCTGCAAATCTTTATCAGCAGGCCCGCTGTTGTACGGGGCACCAAAAAATTCCATATTCCAGCTTACTACATCCAATGTACTAGCTCCGCTTTGCGCTTTAGTGAAAGTAAACAGGAAGGTTAATAGCGCTGTTGTAAATATTTTTTTCATATGGGTGAATTGTCAGGCGGGGATGTCTATGCAGAGAGGCGGCAATCTATCACCCGTATTTCAAGTGTAGTATTGCCATTCCATTCATTTATATCAATGGTATAAACAATGTCAAGCGGTTTTTTTTCTAAGAAGAGCGCATACTTACCGGCCATGCCAAAACCAATACCATTGATCGTTACATTATCCTGTTGCACAGAAAACCGGAGATGCTGCTCTTTCACAATTTTTGTCCATCCTGTATCCATTACGTTGCGTGTGATGAAAACGGGACGCATATTTTCCGGACCAAAGGGCTCCATCTGGCAAATGATCTTATAAAAAGTTGGTGTGATATCTTTCAGCGCAATTTCAGCATCTATGCTAATCTCGGGTATCAACAACTCCGGTTTAATAGTGGACGAAACAACTTCTTCAAACTTTTCACGGAAGGCATCAACCTTTGATAACTCCAATGTCATTCCTGCTGCAGCGAAATGGCCTCCGTAACCAAGGAGATGTTCCCGGCAGGCATGTATCGCTTCATACAAATTAAAACCAGGAACACTGCGGGCACTGCCGGCCGCATAATCTCCCGATTGCGTTAGCACAATCGTTGGACGATAATACGTTTCTATCAACCGGGAAGCCACAATACCAACAACACCCTTATGCCAATGTGGTTGGTACACGAGTGTTGACTTCCTGTTTTTCCATTCGCTGTTTGCTCCAATAAGGGAAAGGGCCTCTTCAGTAATACTTTTATCCGCTTCTTTTCTTTCTGTGTTATCACTATGCAGCATTTCTGCAAAATGCAATGCCTGTTCTTCGGTTTCGGCAATAAACATTTCTACTGCTTTGCTGGCCTCATCCATACGCCCGGCAGCATTCACCCTGGGAGCAATCATAAATATCAGGTTGGTGATATGGAGTTCTTTTTCCAGTCCGCTTAGTTTAGCCAGTGCTTTAATCCCGTTGTTTGGGTTTTTATTGGCCTTAATCAAACCATGAAATGCGAGGATGCGGTTTTCACCAGTGGCAGGTACAATATCTGCAGCGATAGCAGTGGCCAGTAAATCAAGATAAGCATAGGCGCTGCTTTCACTCAGCGCTAAACGTTCTGTCAACGCCTGCATTAATTTAAACCCAACACCACATCCGCAAAGTTCTTTATACGGATAGGGGCAATCAGCTTGCTTAGGATTTAAAATAGCTGCTGCTGCTGGCAGGATATTATCTGGCAAGTGGTGATCGCAAACAATAAAATCGATACCGAGTTCTTTCGCATAACCAATAAGCTCGGCAGATTTAATGCCACAGTCGAGTGAGACAATAAGCGTAACACCTGTCTCTTTTCCATAATCAATACCAGCTTTACTTACACCATACCCCTCTCTGTACCGGTGTGGTATATAAAAATCAATATTGTCGTGAATGCTTTTTAAAAAACTATACATGCTTGCTACTGATGTGGTTCCGTCCACATCATAATCGCCAAACACCAGTATTCTTTCATTGTTGTTAATGGCGGCAATCAGCCGGTCAACGGCTTTGTCCATATCCTTCATCAGCCAGGGGCTGTGGAGTTGATTCAATTGCGGACGGAAATAATCTCTAGCCAGATCAAAACTGCTGATTCCCCTTTGTACTAATATCTTACAGAGTGCAGGATGTATTTTTAAAGATTCCTGGAGGGCTTGCATGCTGAATGGGTCGGCTTCCAGTGTATTCCATCTTTTTTGCATCAGCCATTAGTATTTTCTGTTCGTTACATAGAGCACCATGTCTTCCAGTCCTTTTCTTTCCGGGCTTTCCGGAAATTCGTTGAGGATATGTATGGCTTCATTCCGGTATTCATTCATCTTTTCAGTGGCATAACTGATGCCGCCGCTTTTTTCCACCTGTTCAATGACCCATTTTACCTTTGACTTCTCATTGTTATTGTTCTTAACAATGTAGATTATTCTTCTACGGGTTTCTTTATCCGTATTATTGAGCGTATATATAAGGGGAAGGGTCAATTTTTTTTCTTTAATATCATTACCGGTAGGCTTACCCACATTTTCACTTGCATAATCGAAAAGATCGTCTTTTATCTGGAATGCCATACCTGTCTTTTCGCCGAATAGCCGCATTTTTTCGGTAATAGCTTCATTTTGGCTGGTGCTCCATGCTCCGGCAGCACAGGCCGACGCAAGCAGCGACGCTGTTTTATTCCGGATGATCTCATAATATACATCCTCTTTCAGGTTCAGCCCCCTTGCCTTTTCCAGTTGCAGCAATTCACCTTCACTCATTTTTCTGACAGCATCCGAAAGGATATGCAGAATTTTATAATCATTATTATCCAATGATAATAATAAGCCTTTGGCGAGCAGGTAATCCCCGATAAGTACATTGGCTTTTGCCTTCCACATAGCATAGGTGGAAAAAAAACCACGCCGTTCAAGAGAATCGTCAACCACATCATCATGTACGAGGGTGGCTGTGTGCAGAATTTCCACCAGCGAGGCCGCCCGGTAGGCCGCATCGTTAATATTTCCATTCAGTTTGGCACAAAGCAATACAAACATCGGCCGCAGCTGCTTGCCTTTGCGCTTTACGATATAGCGCATAATGCGGTCCAGCAGGGGGGCCTGGCTCTTTACTGCGCCTTTGAAATGGGATTCAAACGTGAGTAATTCGTCTTTAATGAGGTCGGTGGGAAGTTTCATGCAGAATATGCGGCAATTTACGGTCAAAAAAATAATCTGCGCCTCAGGCAACGAAATGAAGGCTAAAATTGACTAAGTAATTGAAAAATAATAGACATACGAGGTAAATTATTATATAAAAATTTGGTAATTAATCCTCAATTTCTATTTTTGCGTATTATTTAGGACATTGTTCACAAATCTTAATTCTTAGTTATGGCAAGCAAAAAGTATTTATTACTGGCGGGCATATTCTGTCTGGCAGCGTCATATAGCTATTCCCAGCGGGTTGGGGCTAGTTACGACGTAAAAGATTCTTCGTTAATCCCGGGTAAGAGAATGTCTCAGCATTCGGAGTTCCTCAATGGCACTTATAATTTCCCTGCAAAACCACGTAATCAGTGGGAAATCGGTATTAAAGGCGGTTTATTTCAGGTGAGCGGCGACATTCCTGCAAAATTCTTATCTCCTGGTTTTGGTGCACACGTTAGAAAGGCTTTCGGTTACATTTTCTCGCTCCGTCTTGAATATATGTACGGTATAGGAAAAGGACAGGCCTGGAGAACAGCACAAAACTTCCGTAAAAATTCTGCATGGGCTAATACTGGTTATTTCGCCCCATACAGAACAAATGGCGGTCCCATTATTTTTCAAAACGGTTCCGGCGCTACAGCTAATGCCGGCGACCAGATTTATTACAACTACAAAACCAACGTACAGGATTTATCCCTGGAAGGTGTTGTTACGTTGAATAATATCCGCTTCCACAAGTCTAAAACCGGCTTTAATGTATACGGTTTTGCTGGCGTTGGCGGATCTGTATATGACACAAAGATTGATGCCCTTGATGGCAACAACCAGCGTTATAACTACAACACGATCGCTCAGTCTTCTTATGACGATCGTAAATCGAAAATTAAAGAACTGAAAAATCTGCAGGACGGTGAATATGAAACGGATGCAGAAAATCAGGGCGAGCGTCGTCCAAAACTGTTTGGGAAGACATTCAAACCTTCAGGAACTGTAGGTATGGGTATCGCTTTCAAACTGAGCAACCGCTTAAACCTTGCACTGGAAGACAGGTGGACATTCATCAAAGATGACCTGCTTGACGGACAGCGCTGGCAAGAGCATGCATGGGGTGATGCCGTGCTGACAAGAGATTTTGATTCTTATAACTACCTCAGCCTTGGCCTGAACATCAACCTGGGAGCTAAATCTGTTGAACCACTGTGGTGGCTCAACCCACTGGATTACGCTTACAGCGAAATCCGCAACCCACGTTTGATGCGTCTTCCAAAACCAGTGCTGCCTGATGCAGATGGTGATGGTGTAACTGACCAGTTCGACCAGGAGCAAACACCTGCTGGTTGCCCTGTTGACAGCCATGGTGTATCTAAAGATACTGATGGTGATGGCGTACCTGATTGTAAGGATAAAGAGCTTATCACACCTACTACATGTCAGCCAGTTGATGCTGATGGTGTTGGTAACTGCCCTGTACCTTGCCCAGATCCTGACAAATGCGACCTCTGCAAAAATTGCAAAGGTGGTGGCGACGGAGCTTGCGCAACTAACCTGGGTAGCCTCCCTAGCGTATCATTCAAAGCAAATTCTAATAAATTATCTGATGATGCTAAAGCTGTATTATCTACAGTAGCAGCTAAAATGAGAAATAATCCGGGTTGTAAAGTAGTGGTGATCGGCTACTGCAACTCAACTAAGAAAGAGCAGCAGCTGAGCTGGGATCATGTGAATGCGGTTATCAACTACCTGGTTGATAAAGAAGGCGTAAGCGCTGATCGCTTTATCTTTAACTATGGCATGCCTGATGGTGACTGCAACACAGTTGACCTGCGTGCAGCCACTGAAGGTGAAGATGGACCAAATGCCATCGAGCCTCCACACCCAAATCTGCGTAAGAATTAAGATTTGATACTTTTTGCTGATAGGAAACCCTCCCGATTCTTCGGGAGGGTTTTTTTACCGAAAAGGGCCTAATATGTGATAATCAGCCGGTTATTTTATTAAAACCTTAACTGCCACTTTTTGGCAACCTATCTTTTTTCGCTAAGTTTTGCGGTTATCTGTTAACTTTGCCCGCCCGTACCTAAAAGACGGCCGGGAAGCCAAACTTTTACCTATTTATGCGGTATATCTGGATCTTGATTGTGGCGGTTTTTTTTGTGAGTTGCAATAGCAGCAAATCAATACATAAAATTCTGAAAAATCCCGACCCGGCCTACAAACTAAGGGTGGCGGAACAGTTCTTTGTAAAAAAGAAATACAGCAAAGCCCAGCAAGTGTATGAAGATGTGATGCCTTACTATAAAGCCAGTAAGGAGTTTGAAGACATCTACTATAAATACGCATATTGTGCCTACTACCTGGGAGATTACATGAATGCGGAAAACCTGTTCAAGACATTCCTGGAAATTTTCCCGAATAGTTTAAAAGTGGAAGAAGTGGATTATATGCGGGCCTATTCTTATTATAAGCAATCGCCAAAGCCCGAACTGGATCAAACAGCTACTTTTAAAGCCATGAACATGATGCAGATATTTATCAATACGCATCCCGGTTCAGCAAGGATAAAAGAGGCCAATGAAATTATTGATATATGCCGCGGTAAACTTGAAGTGAAGGATTATAAAAGTGCCATACTGTATTATGACCTGAACCAATTCCGTGCAGCCGGGGTTTCTTTTACAACACTGTTGAATAACTATCCCGAATCGGCTAAGGCGGATGAATATAAACTCTGGGTTATTAAATCATACTATCGCTACGCTGAACTGAGTGTGGAAGAGAAAAAAGCAGAGCGGTATGAGCAGGTTATTACAGAGTGTCATGAATTTACCGACAGGTTCCCTGACAGCAAACTGAAGAAAGAAGCAGACCAATTTTTAAACTTATCGCAAACCAATATTAAAAACTTAAATAATGAGCAAGTTAAGACGCCAGCTTAGTGCAGGTATTACGAACAACGTAGAGACCCGCAACCTGGATGATATAAAAGCAAAAACAGGAAACCTGTATGAGTCTATTTCCATAGTTGGAAAAAGGGCTAACCAGATCAACATCTCCCTGAAAGAAGAGTTGCACAATAAACTGGAGGAATTTGCCAGCCATACTGATAGCCTGGAAGAAATCCATGAAAACAAGGAGCAGATTGAAATTTCCCGTGCCTATGAGCGTATGCCCAACCCGGCATTGCTGGCGACCCAGGAGTTCATGGATGATAAAGTCTATTTCCGCAAAGGAGAAGATGAGCTGTTTAGCTAATTCCTGAAGAAACACATTTCGCAGCGATGGATTAATCCATCGCTTTTGTTTTTAGGACATATTTGTAACAGCTTTTATAACTTAATAGGTATTTTTGGGATATGCTGAAAGGCAAGAAAATATTACTCGGCATTACAGGCAGCATTGCTGCATATAAATCTGTTTACCTGGTACGCCAGCTGGTAAAAGCCGGTGCGGAAGTAAAAGTTGTTATGACCCCTTCAGCCGGTGATTTTGTATCTGCCCTTACGCTGTCTACGCTCAGTAAAAATCCCGTATTATCCGATTTATCGGATGGCCAAAGCTGGTCCAACCACGTTATGCTTGGCCGCTGGGCTGATGTTATGGTAATAGCCCCGCTGAGCTGCAATACACTGGCTAAAATGGCCAATGGCCAATGCGATAACCTTTTATTGGCCGTTTACCTTTCGGCCACCTGCCCGGTTGTAGTGGCCCCTGCTATGGATGAGGATATGTGGCTGCATCCTGCCACAAAAGCCAACCTCACCAGGCTGGAATCTTATGGCAACAGGATCATACCAGTCGAAAAAGGGGATTTGGCCAGTGGGCTGCATGGTGAGGGAAGAATGGCCGAACCGGAGAGCATTGTTGCCTTTATAACCGAACGTTTTTTTTTGACCAGTCCGATTCGCAGTAAGAAAGTGCTGGTATCGGCAGGACCAACATACGAACCACTTGACCCCGTACGTTTTATTGGTAATCATTCATCAGGAAAAATGGGGGTGGCCATTGCGCAGGAATTTGAGAGGAGGGGAAGTGATGTAACGCTGGTACTGGGCCCATCGTCCGTAAAAATTGAGGATGATGCCATACGGGTGATCCATGTACAAACAGCTGAACAAATGTATGAGGCCTGCAACAGTGTATTTGAAAATACGGATATCGCCATCATGGCAGCAGCCGTTGCAGACTACTCACCAATAACAGTAGCTGATCAGAAAATAAAAAAGACGGGTGATACACTGACCGTTGAGCTTGCTAAGACAAAGGATATTTTAAAAAGCTTGGGCGATAAAAAGCGAAAAGAACAGGTGCTGGTGGGTTTTGCACTAGAGACGAATAATGAGAAGGAACATGCACTGGATAAACTGCAGCGCAAAAATGCAGATATGATTGTACTGAATTCCATGAACGATACCGGTGCAGGTTTTGGACATGATACCAATAAAATAACCATTCTTACCCGCTCCGGCGACGAGATTCCATTTGCAGGAAAACTTAAAACCGAGGTGGCGAAGGATATTGTTGATACTATAATCCGTTTACATTATGCGTAGGAAATTTTTTCTAGCACTGTTATTTGCTGTTATGCTGCAACAGGCCGGTGCGCAGGAGTTGCAGGCCCGTCTCAGCGTAATCGCCAGCAAAGTCAGCACACAAATAGATAAAAAGATATTTGTGACAATGCAAAACCAGCTGACTAATTTCCTGAACAACCGTAAATGGACCAACGATGCCTTCCAGGCATCGGAAAAAATCAATTGCAGTTTCCTTATCACTATTGATGAAGATATGGGCGGTAATGTCTTCAGGGCTAAACTTACGGTACAGGCAGCCCGACCTGTATTCAACAGCACATATGATTCACCTATCATCAACTACCAGGATGATAATTTTATTTTCAAATACATGGAGTTTCAGCCGGTAGAATTTAATGAAAACCGGATACAGGGCAACGATCCGATGGTGGCCAATATTACGGCTGTGCTGGCTTATTATGTCAACCTGATCCTGGGTATGGATTACGATTCGTTTTCCCTTCGCGGGGGTAATCCTTATTTTCAAAAAGCCTGGAACATTGTAAACAATGCCCCGGAAGCCAGCAGCATCTCTGGCTGGAAATCATTTGAAAGCCTGCGTAACCGATACTGGCTGGCGGAAAACCTGAACAGCAGCCGCTTTGCATTGATTCACGATGCTATATACGCTTATTACCGTACAGGGATGGATTTATTTTATGAAAATGAAGAAGCAGGAAGGACGGGGCTGCTGAATGCGCTGAATTATATCAACACCCTCAATACAGAAAATCCTAACTCGATGATCATGCAGTTCTTCTTCCAGGGTAAGGGGAATGAACTGGTGAAGATATTCAGCAAAGCATCGGCCGAGCAAAAGACCCGGGCACGGGAGATACTGACTAAAGTTGACATCACCAATGCATCTGCCTACAAGGAATTAAAATGAGGACTGCCGGATTTATCATCATACTCTCGTTAAGCTTAGTGGCCGCCTGCGGCAGCAAAAACCGGCCTCCGCGTCATGTACTGGCACAGGATGAAATGGAATCTGTATTGTGGGATATGATGCGGGCCGATCAATTCCTGTTTATGTATGTACTTCCCAAAGACAGCACTAAAAAAAAGCTGGAGGAAAGCCAGAAATATTACGCACAGATATTTCAACTGCATAAAATAACTGAGGAGCAATTCAGGGAAAGTTTTGCATGGTATAAGCTCCATCCTAAATTCCTTGTGCCAGTAATGGATTCTATTGCTGCCAGAAGCAATACTGTTACGACAATTGCTCCGGCACCTGCTTCCATACCGCCGGTCCCGGCCGATACCGGAAAGCAAACAGTAACGCCTGCCATACAACCTGCGCCGCAGGACACCATCCGGCAAGGACGGCCAAAGAAAATTATGGAAGTGAATTAAGCTCCGCACTTACTTCATTACTTTTACGCAAATGTTTTACTAAACATGGCAGGGCCATTTAAAACTCTCTTTTCATGAACAAAGTAGTTGCCAGTGCTGCTGCAGCCATAGCAGATATTAAAGATGGAGATACACTGATGCTGGGTGGATTTGGGCTATGCGGCATACCGGAAAATTGCATTGCCGCATTAGTAGAAAAAAAAGTAAAACAGCTTACCTGTATATCCAACAATGCCGGTGTGGATGATTTTGGTATTGGACTGATGCTGCAACAAAAACAGGTGAAGAAAATGATATCCTCTTATGTTGGCGAGAATGCCGAGTTTGAACGGCAATTGCTCAGCGGCGAACTGGAAGTGGAACTGATACCACAGGGAACATTGGCTACCCGTTGTTTGGCTGCCGGTTATGGTATGCCAGCCATATTCACACCGGCCGGAGCAGGCACTGAAGTGGCAACAGGTAAGGAGACCCGCAATTTTAATGGGAAAGACTATTTGCTTGAAATAGCATTTGATGCTGATTTTGCTATTGTGAAAGCCTGGAAAGGCGATACGGAAGGGAACTTGATTTTCAAAGCAACAGCAAGAAACTTTAGCCCCTTAATGGCGATGGCAGGGAGGATCACCATTGCAGAAGTGGAAGAGCTGGTACCGGCAGGTGAACTGGATCCAAACTATATCCATACACCGGGTATTTATGTACATCGTATTTTCCAGGGGGGCAATTATGAGAAGCGAATTGAGCAGCGAACGGTAAGGAAGGTTAAATAGTCAAATGGGTCAAATGGGTCAGTGAGTCAAATAGGTCAGTGGGTCAAACGGGTCAATAGGTCATGTAAGCAGTCAAGTCAATGAATTTATAGTGTATGAGTTTAACGAAAGAACAAATAGCGCAGCGCATTGCAAAGGAACTAAAAGATGGTTTCTATGTAAACCTTGGTATTGGCATTCCGACGCTGGTAGCCAATTATATTCCTGCGGGCATTAGTGTCGTGCTGCAAAGTGAAAATGGATTGCTGGGTATGGGGCCTTTTCCGGAAGAAGGCATGGAGGATCCGGATTTAATAAACGCAGGCAAACAAACGATAACCACCGTACCCGGCTCATCTTTCTTTGACTCAGCCATGAGCTTTGGTATGATACGGGCTGGCAAGGTAGATTTGACGGTATTAGGTGCCATGGAAGTAAGTGATACGGGTGATATAGCCAACTGGAAAATACCGGGCAAAATGGTGAAAGGTATGGGCGGGGCCATGGACCTGGTAGCCAGCGCTAAAAATATCATTGTGGCGATGATGCATACGAATCCTAAAGGGGAGTCGAAACTGTTGCCGCAGTGCAGCCTGCCTCTCACTGGCGTAAAATGCGTAAAGAAGATCGTCAGCGATTTGGCTGTGCTGGATATAACACCAGAAGGGTTTAAGTTGCTTGAACGGGCCCCCGGAATCAGTGTGGAAGAAATACAATCCAAAACGGCTGGCCGTTTAATTATCGAAGGTGAAATACCAGAGATGATATTTTAAAGGTCATACTCTTCTGACTTCAGGCTTCAGACCTCAGTTACTCAATCAGGTTATTCTTTACAGCGAAGAAAACCAGCCCAGCGGTGTTCTTGCTGCCAAAGCGTTCCATCAGCCGGTCTTTAATCGCTTCAACCGTACGTGGGCTTATTTCCATTTTTTGGGCTATTTCCGCTGCGGTAAACTCCATGCATATGAAACGGAGTACATCTTTCTCTTTATCGCTCAAGGTTATTTCGCTGTTGAGGGAAGGCACCACTTTCTGGCGTGCATGTGATTTTTTGAGAAGTATGCGGTTCACAAAATTGTTGAGGTAATATCCTTTTTCGTGTACCTCCATAATGGCACGGCGTATTTCGTTCGGTTCCGAACTTTTAAGCAGGTAACCATTGGCACCGTTTTCCATGAGGTGATAAACAAAACGTTCATCTTCATACATACTCAGTACAAGTACTTTTATATGCGGATAAAGTTTGCTCACTGTTTTGGTGGCTTCAATGCCGTCTTTACCGGGCATACGCAGATCCATCAGCACTACGTCCGGCTCCGCAGCGGCAATGTTGTTGAGCAGCTCTTCGCCGTTTTCGGCTTCCAGTACAAATTTGATATTCGAATACAGGCGCAGGGAAAGTATAACACCCTTTCGGAATATTTTATGATCGTCTGCTATTGCCACCTTAATGGTCCCCATGGTTATCAGATATATTACAAAGTTAAAAAGAATATGATTTGATACAGATCAAACAATTTATAAGCGGTGGCTTATTCGTATGGTGCGTCTTTTGGTAACTCTATGGTGACTTTGTAATAGGTCTGTGAAATATCTTTCTCAAAATTAATATTACCCTGTACCACCCGCAGGCGGCTGGTAATATTCTTTAATCCAAGGCCTACATTGCTTTTGTTCAGTTTATCAAAGTCGGCCTGTACTATCCCGCGGCCATCGTGGTGGATGCGCAGGTAGAATTTTTCAGCATGTACATTCTGGGTAAGGTGGATAAAACTGGAATTACTGTGCTTCAAAATATTATTAATCAGTTCCTGTACAACACGGAAGATAATCAGTTCTTTCTCTTCTTTCAGCCTTTCTTTATACTCATGGAAGCGGCTGCTGGCATTGATGCTGCCTGAACCGCTTATTTTCTGAAAAAGATCATTAATCGCAGATTCAAGTCCGAAATTCTTCAGGGTAGGTGGCATCAGGCTGTGGCTGATATTGCGAATGAGCTGGATAGTATCATCTACAATCTGGCGGGCCTGGAAAATGGATTGTATCTGGGTGGCTTTATCCTGGTTGACGAGGTTTTCGTTCAGGTACAGGCGTACAGTTGCGAGCAGCGGGCCGGCATCATCGTGCAGGTCGGCGGCCAGGCGCTGGCGTTCTTCTTCCTGCAGTTTGATGGAGGCGTTGAGCAATATTTTTTGCTGTTCGGCTTCCATTTGCTGTATGCGCTTATGAAATTTCAGTACCCGGCGCTGGTGCAGGATGATGAATATGATAAGCGCCACAGTAAGAATAACCATGCCCACGGTACCCAGGAAGAGTACAGTGGAAACAGATGATTTAGTGGCTTGAAGAAAGAACATGGGTGGTGGTTGGTTAGATCATATCCAGGTTTGGGATATTTTTTTTGAGATCTTTATTAGATACTCTTTTTTGTCTCGAATAGTTGATTATGAAAAAAGCAAAAAGAATATTCTTCACAATGTCTGGTATATAGGTATAATGCCAGAACTTATCTAACTCTTGTTGCGAGAGATGGTTAACAAGAATATTAAAAAAGAACCCAAAAGCCAGATAGATTAACAATCCAACCACAAGCCAAAAGCTTGGATAGTCATATATATTCTTTTGAAGATTAATCTTCAAACACTGTTGAAAGAAAATAACTGCAAAGGAAAATAGTATGATTGTTTCAATGCCAATAGGGACAGAATCTAACTTTTGGGGTTTTGAGTAAATGAAATAAATAATTTGGAAAATATAAAATCCAATAGATGTAAATAGTATTACTTTTTTTAGAAAACGCTCTGATAAAGTGAAATAGAAAATTAACGCAAATGATGAGTACTCAATGAGAGTATATAGTGGTTGTCTGTATTTCCTGAGTGATCTGGGAAAATCCTGATAATAATGCAGGAAAAGGAAAATCACTATACCATACACACAAAGGAGGATATTAAGCTTATATCCCTTGCCCTTACCAATAATATACATTAGTGGTATGAGCAAATACGAGGATTCCAGTAAATATGAAAAAAGCTTTTCTATAATTTGGATTTACCCAAAAATAGAAAAACTTTTTTTCTTTTTCTAATAACTCGTTCTCGATTACATCACTGGCTATTAATCTTCCCAAGTAAGCACAGCGATGTCGTTGTCTAAATACCTTTTCATAACAGTAACGTTTTTAAGCCTTAATGAATCGATTCAGGATGTAAAAATTCAAAATAGCTTGTTCGATCGCAAAGGGCTGCACGCCAAAAATGTCGATGTAAATCGGTTTAAATGATTGTAAAATAACGGGTTAAAGGAAAATTGAAGCGAATATATACGACTAAAAAAACGTATAATTTCTTAGTAAAATTAGTAAAAATACGGTCTATACAATAGTAGTATTACCCAGAAAATGTCCGGTTATCAACAGCTGTGGAAAGAAAGTGAGGGTTAAAAGTGTAAGGTTTAAAGCTGCTGCGAAGCAGAAAGTCTTGCAAAACCATCAAACGCTTACCGGTAGAAGAAAGCAGTTATTGAATTAATTCCCCTTTGATAAAGCGAAGGGGAATTACCCTTCTCCGCTAAAGCTACGAAGGGTAAAGAAGTTGATTGACATTGGATTTAGCTATGGCATTCGTAGGATTTGGAAATCTTGTTCAGGACGGTTTGTTTAAGGACATTGGACAATTGAGGGGCCTCATCTTCCGTCAATCAACTTGCAACAAAAATATATCCACATCCGGATGTGCACAAGAGAAAATGCACGGCTTTTAAAAGTTTCGGTAATTACCCGGGGCGATAGTATGTTTCCGGTGGCGTGATGAAAGATTACGGTAAATGAAATGAAAATATACGACAAGTACGCTGTGGGTGCATTTTAGCAGCCAGATATGTATCTGGTCAAACAAAAAACCCCGGCCATAAGCCAGGGTTTCAATTTGGTGTCATTCTGTACCAGCCTTGCGGTGTATCCCGCTTTTGTTTTCACCAAAAGCGGTGCGGCAAGCAAACTAATTTTCGCTGTAGCTAAACCAGTTTATAATTCCGGTCGGAGATACAGAATGACAAGCACTTATTAGAATGAAGTTAAAGAGCAATTTGTTTTTGGGTCATCAGCTTGCGCAAATTAATTAATCCGTAGCGCATGCGTCCCAAGGCGGTGTTAATACTGCAATTAGTTGCGGCAGCAATTTCTTTAAAACTCATATCCGCATAATGTCGCAATATAATCACTTCCCGCTGATCTTCGGGCAGGCTTTGCAGCATGTCACGTACACGGTCATGGCTCTGGCGGCGGATGAGGTTTGTTTCGGCACTGTCTTCTGAAAAGTTCAGTACTTCAAATATGTCCTTGTCCTCCCCATTGCGGATAGTGGGGGTGCGCTTTACTTTACGGAAATGATCCACGCAAAGGTTATGTGCTATGCGCATAGCCCAGGGCAAAAACTTACCTTCTTCCGTATACCGGCCGCCACGCATTGTATCAATGATACGTATGCAGGCATCCTGGAAAATGTCTTCGGCAAGGTATTTGTCTTTTACGAGGAAAAGGATGGAGGTGTACATCTTGTCTTTATGACGAAGTACCAGGGTCTCCAACGCTTCGAGGTTCCCATCCTGGAACAGGTGGATTAACTCGTTATCGGTTTTTTTAGTCAAAGCTTTCATACTCCTTACAGGTTTAGGTTGCTCCGCAACAGCAAAATGCTGAAACGGCGGTTCAATAGATATTGGTTGCAATAAAATTTCGGTTAAAACAGCGTAGAAGTATGTGCTATAGGCGGAATTTGTTTTAGGTTTTTCATTTTAATTATTCGGAAGGACCCCCTCCGTTGGATTATTGGAAAACTAAAAATAGCGGATTTCGTTAAATTACCAAAGATTTCGAAGCGCAATTTCCCGTCATGTGTGCTAATGAAATGTTAAGACTTTAATGCTAAATCTAAGCCCAGCAAGGGGTTACATTTGCAGAACAACCAATGGAGACAAGAATAAAAGGGAAAAATCCCGCCAAAGCTAAGACCGTAATTTCCGCAGAAAATATCCTGATTAAAGGCGCCAGGGTCCATAATCTGAAGAATGTGGAGGTAGAAATACCCCGCCATAAACTCATTGTAGTTACAGGTGTGTCCGGCTCTGGTAAATCATCACTTACGATTGATACACTTTATGCAGAAGGACAGCGCCGTTATGCCGAAAGCCTGAGTGCCTATGCCCGGCAGTTCCTCAACCGGATGAATAAACCGGATGTGGACTATATCAAAGGGCTTTGCCCGGCCATCGCTATCGAACAAAAAGTAATTACCCGGACCCCACGCAGTACGGTGGGCAGCATGACAGAGATTTATGATTATCTCCGGCTTTTGTTTGCCAGAACAGGAAAAACGATTTCCCCGGTGTCCGGTAAGGAAGTAAAAAAGGACGATGTAAAAGATGTACTGGATGCCATCATAGCATTGAAAGAAGGTGACAAGGCTTTTATACTCGCAACGTTTAAACAACATAAGAACAGGAATGTGCGGGAGGAACTGAATATTCTTGCACAGAAAGGATTTTCAAGGGTGTATAGCCGGCAGCCTTCAGTTGTCAGTGAGCAGACCGGGGAAGTATTCAGGATTGAGGAGTTATTAGAACTTTCAGATAAAGAGCTAAAGACAAAGGATATCGATTATATACTGGTTGATCGTATTGTAGCAAAGGAATTTGATGAAGATGATAAACACAGAATAGCAGATTCTGTAGGTACCGCTTTTTACGAAGGGGAAGGTGATGTATATGTGGAGGTAAATGGAAAAAAAATATTGCATTTCAATAACCGGTTTGAACTTGATGGGATGCAGTTTGAAGAACCACAACCCAACTTATTCTCCTTTAATAATCCCTTCGGGGCCTGTCCTACCTGCGAGGGTTTTTCGCAGGTGCTCGGGATTGATGCGGACCTGGTGATCCCTGATAAAAGACTGAGTGTATATGAAGGTGCAGTGGCACCATGGAAAGGGGAGAAGCTCGACTGGTGGCGGCAGAATTTTATTAAACGTTCGAAAGCTGTCAATTTTCCCATTCATAAACCCATAGCCGATCTGACCGACAAACAATACAAGCAGCTATGGGAAGGCGTGGACGGTATTGGCATCAATGAGTTTTTCCGGGATGTGGAGTCGCAGCTATATAAAGTACAATACCGGGTGTTGCTCAGCCGCTACCGCGGACGTACTGAATGTCCTGATTGTAATGGCTACAGGTTACGCAAAGAAGCATTGTATGTAAAAGTAGGCGGCAGGCATATCGGTGAACTTAGTACTATGCCGGTGAAAGACCTGAAAACATGGTTTGATGATTTGAAACTGAGCAGCCATGACCAGGAAATTGGCAAGCGTATTTTAATAGAACTGGACAACCGTTTAGCCACGTTAATAAAGGTGGGGCTGGGCTATTTAACATTGAGCCGACTGGCCAACTCGCTCAGTGGTGGAGAAAGTCAGCGTATACAGCTTACTAGAAGCCTGGGGAGCAATCTTACCAACTCACTCTACATTTTGGATGAACCATCTATTGGCCTTCATTCCAGGGATACAGCCAACCTGATTACAGTACTGAAAGAATTGCGTGATTTGGGCAACACGGTGGTGGTGGTTGAACATGATGAGATGATGATGCGTGAAGCCGATCATATTATTGATATGGGGCCACTTGCTTCCCACCTGGGAGGTGAAGTAGTGGCTGAAGGAAACTATGACGATATCATCTGGAACCAACAGAGCCTGACCGGAAAATACCTGAGTGGTACTTTAACAATAGAGCCGCCGAAGACAACCCGAAAATGGAACCGATCCATCAAGGTTGAAGGTGCGAGGCATAATAACCTAAAGGATATTACCGTGGAGTTTCCACTGAATGTATTCTGTGTGGTAAGTGGTGTAAGCGGAAGTGGTAAAACCACTTTGGTGAAACAAGTGTTGTATCCTGCCCTGCAAAAACTGAAAGGCGAATACGGCGACAAAGTCGGTTTTCATAAACAAATAACCGGCGATATTGACAGCATAGCGCACATTGAAATGGTGGATCAGAACCCAATCGGAAAGTCAAGCCGGAGCAACCCGGTTACCTATATAAAAGCTTATGATGAAATAAGGGATTTGTTTGCGAAGCAACCACTGAGTAAAATGCGCGGCTTTCAGCCAAAACATTTTTCGTTTAACGTGGATGGTGGCCGCTGCGATACTTGTAAAGGCGAAGGGGAGCAGGTAGTAGAAATGCAGTTCCTGGCAGACGTACATTTAGTATGCGAAAGTTGTGGCGGTAAGCGATTCAAGGAAGAAGTACTGGAAGTAAAGTATAAAGACAAAAGTATATTTGATGTACTGGAGATGAGTGTGGATGAAGCCATCCATTTTTTTGGAGATGAAAAAGGCTTAGCCAAGGCAATACAACCGTTGAGTGACGTGGGTCTGGGCTATGTAAAACTCGGACAGTCATCCGATACCTTATCGGGCGGTGAAGCCCAGCGGGTCAAACTGGCTTCGTTTCTTGGTAAAGGAAAAAATACAGATAAGATCCTCTTCATCTTTGATGAGCCAACTACCGGCCTGCATTTTCATGATATTAAAAAGCTCCTGGCTTCCTTTAATGCCCTGATTGAACAGGGGCATTCCATACTCGTTATCGAACACAACACTGACGTTATCCGTAGTGCTGATTGGGTCATTGACCTGGGCCCTGAAGCGGGTGATGGTGGTGGTGAACTGGTATTTGCAGGTACTCCTTCTGCACTAAAAAAGGTAAAGGGAAGCCGAACGGCTATGTATCTTTAACTTAGTAAAACTACGATGTTTTTGGATTTCGGAAAATACGGTCTTATATTTGCCCGCATCGCAAATTATTTCCATCAATCCTGCTGAAATCCGTACCAAATCTACTCTCCTTTGAAGGGCTTTTTTTTAATCCCCTTTAATTGAATCTATGAGGCTCTTATCTGTACTTCTATGCAACAAAATGCTTGTTGCTGTATTTTCTTTTTGTCTTATTTCTTCCGTTACGTTTTCACAAAAAACCTGGGATGGCGGCGCCGGAACCAACAATTGGAATGATGGAACTAACTGGAACCCTAACGGTGTCCCGGCTTCGACCGATGCCGTAACTATTGGTAATACCTATACCGTTACGCTTAACACCAGCACGACCATTGCATCACTTACTATCGGAGGAGGAAGTTCCGGCTCTTTAACTATTGGCAATAATAATAATGACCGGACATTAACGGTTACGGGAAACGTTTCAGTGGCCAGCGGTGCCACATTTAATTCTGCAGGAAATGGAGGAAATGTATTGAATATTGGTGGCAGTTTACAGAACAACGGCACTTTTGATATGAATAATGGTTCGGCCGATTGCGATGTCACTTTTAATGGTAGCGCCAATCAAACGCTTAGCGGTACAGGTGGTACTACAGACTTCAATTTGATTACGGTTAATAACAGCGGGGCAGCCAATAATAATATTGTGGAAGTAATGCCTTCCAATTTTACAGCGGTAGCCGGATTTCTTACCCTAACCCGGGGTATTTTAAAAATGTCAGGGACATATAATTTTACAAACACATTTTTTAGCAGTACAAGCCCAACCATTAACTCTGATGAAGGCTTCTGGCTCAATAATCCCAACGTCACCGTTACAGGTCAGAATGGCGATACACAATTATCAGGCCTGCTGCGAATAACCCAAGGAACCTATAACATCGGGGCAAGCGCTGATTATTGGTTTCTTTACAATACCGGGGCAATAGTAACCATTGAGGGGGGAGCTTTTAACCTCGCTTCCGCTTTTGCCGGAAATAACCCGACTTCTTCAACCATTACCTATACGCAAACAGGCGGGGTGGTTACAGTAAACACCTTAGGAAACACAGGTTCTTTCGGAACGATTCCTTCTTTTGGAATTGAGACTGCAGGTTCTGTTTTTACCATGAGCGGGGGATCGATTGTATTGCAACGGCTCAATGATGCATATACTGATTTTTACAATGTTGCGTCTACCAATACTGTAACCGGAGGAACAATCCAGGTAGGCAATAGCTCATCACCTGTTCCCTCTTTCAGTTACTGGATTTACAGCACCGTACCTCTTTATGATTTGGTAATTAATAATACTAATGGTCCAACCGGAGAGATAAGGGCTAATACAACTGTCTTACATGATGTAACCATCAGCACAGGCGGCACACTCGATGTATCTACCTCCAGTTTCGGACTGAGTGTTGGGCATGATTTTATTAACAATGGCACATTTACACAGCAGTCGGGAACTGTTACTTTCGATGGCTCAGGCTTACAGGCAATATCGGGCACCACAACCACAACCTTTTATGGCCTGACAGCAAACAATACTGCCGGCAATACCACCACAGGTATTACCCTGAACAGGCCTGCTACAGTATCAAACACACTTACACTTACCAGCGGTCATATTACCACGACCTCCAACCTGCTTACGATGAGTGCCGGCAGCAGTGTGTCGGGCGCAGACTTCGCAACAAGGGTTTCTGGCGGATCGGATAACTCTTTTGTAAACGGCCCAATGGTAAAAACTGGCAACACAGACTTTCTATTTCCAGTAGGTAAACTAAATGCCGGTCAGCGGTATTGCGGTATATCGGGCATCAGCGCTGCTGATAGTTACCAGGCAGAATTTATGCGGGCAAGTGCTTCGGCATTAGGCAGTATTACTGCAAGCGGCCTAAGTCATGTCAGCAATTGTGAATACTGGAACATTAGCCGGTCTGGCAGTACCACTGCGAATATTACCTTATCATGGACTGGCAGCAGTAATTGTAATATGGCGGCCTATGTAAACGATTTACCCAGCCTGATGGTAGCTCATTTCGGTACAAGTTGGGATAGTTACGCTAATAACGCAACAACCGGTAACGTATCGGCAGGTTCAGTTACAAGAAATGCAGTTGCAGTTTTTAGTCCGTTTGCCCTGGGCAGTACCAGTGGTGGTACTAATCCACTACCCGTAACGCTTGTTAATGTGAAAGCATATAAATCAGGTGCTGGCAATAAAATAGAATGGACCAACCTGACTGAAGCAGGTGTTGCATTGTACGAAGTTCAGCGCTCAACCGACGGGGCTCATTTTTCAAGTATGGCAACTTTACCGGCCCGCAGCAACAATAATGATAAAGAAGCTTACGACGCATACGACAACCAGGCTGTGCCGGTTACTTATTACCGTGTAAAGGCATTGGGCATAGATGGCAAAGCTGTTATGAGCGCTGTGTTGAAAGTAGCTGATAACAGTGCGCTGCAGGATTTTGTCGTGTATCCAAATCCTGTTTCAGGCAGCCAGGCTACCATAAGGTTATCGGGTGCATCGGCTATTTATACGTTGTCATTATTTGGCGCAAACGGCCAGCTTATTAAACGGGAAACGATTTCGCACACCGGTGGTACTGCTTCCAGAACTATCCAGTTGCCGGCTGCTATGGCCGCTGGAATATATCATCTGCAACTGGCCAATGGTGAAAAAATACAGGCAACAACGCTGATAAAAAACTAAAAAGAATTTCAGTCTGTCCTTAAACTTCCTGCTATTAAAAATGAAAGCTACAGGCAACAGCCCGTAGCTTTCTTGTTTAGCGGGTGGTGGCCTGACAAGTCACCGCTCTACTGTTTGGTGGGATCTTTTCTTTTTTTCCCGGCATCCTTGGCATCAGTTTTTTGTGTAAACATTCTTTCACTTACGATATCCTGCATACGGTTTATTTCATCCCTTTCCTCCTTTGTAATTTTTCCATCTGCTTTCATTTCTGCCAGCCTTGTTTTTTGTGCATTGAGCTGTGCAGTAAGACGGCTGCATTCGGCAGGGTTGATCGTTCCGTCAGTCATGCCTTTTTTGAGGCGCTGTAGTTGCCGTTCAATCCTGGCTTCTGCTACTTTGGTTTCGGTTTGGGCATGAGTTGCAGCTGATACGGTGAGTACGACACAACAGGTTACGATTAGTTTTTTCATTTTTGTATTTATTGAGGTATTAATTATTTACACAGATAACAATTGATGTGAAGGCCTTCTGTTTTGCTGGTAGCTCCCGGCTCATTACTGATAAAAATTCTCACAGATACAATTTTTTCCAGCTTGAAACTTGTCTTTTTACTGCCGCCGTTTTGTGCGATGTTTAATTCGTTTATCAATTTTGTCTGGAATACTTCAGATTTTTCTCCTTCATGTACCAAATCGTTTACGATTATGGTCTTTTTATTTCCATCCTCCAGCAGCAATTCGGCCTTTACAAACCGTATTGCCCCACCTTGCTCGCAGGAAAACTGTATTGTCTTGTACCAGCCATATTGTGCCGTTGTGAGGTTCAGCAAGGCTTCAGCGTAGGGTGCTACAGGTGTAGAAGAAAGGGTGATGCTGACCGGAGAGTTGTCTTCCGGAATAGCTGTTTTAGCGGCCTCTTTGGTTTTTTGGGGTGGCATTTTAAACCCACCAGGATCCGGTATATTGGTTGTAGCCATTTTTTCTGGTTCTGAGCCACCACCATTTGCATAGTTCACTTCCTGGTTGGCATACCCATTTTGTTGCAAACCAGCTTTTGTTGCTTTATTGGCCGCTTGCTTGCTGGCTGGCTTGGCTGATCGGTAAGCGGCTGGTGAGGAGCTGCCCTCACGGGTAGGCTGCTTAAGTTTATTACTGTCAAAAGGATTTCGTATCTCTTTTATTTTTCCGATGGAATCTTTTGCTGCAGCCCGGTTGTTGGTATTTTTTTGAGCGATACAACTCGTGCCTGTTAGTAGGCATAGTGCAATTATTGCTGTTTTCATTTGAAACTAATATTTGAGGTTAATGTTTACTTGTTTTTTATTCTTGCCGGCCCTACCCACAGGTCGTATTGGGATGAGTAGCCATCATAATGTATAAACCATTCACCCGTTCGCACATCCAGTACCGTGGCCGGGTACCATTTACCATCTTCTTCTACCAATACTTTATCACCTTTTTTGAAACTACTGGCAGTAGCCGTTGCCGCCGGAATGGATGAACAGCCGATGGATCTATAGGAGGCTTCCTGTTCCTGCGTTTTATCCATATTTAACGAGAGGTATTCTATGCCATACGTGTTTCCATCTTTCCGGGCAAGCAGCTCACAACGGCCATTATTCTTTTTATCGTACCAGTAAATTGTGCTGCCGAGCTCTTCTGTTTTTGCCGGGGTGGCGCAAAACTGGTCTTTGTATTTGCCCCATCCTGTATAGGCGCTTGCCACCACCCTGTCTATGATGGCCTGGCCATTTCCGTCAGGCGTAAATTGTGTACCAGGCGGACGAAGCATACTGTGTAACAGCATTTTCATGTACGCTGCAAAATGATCTTTATCAAGCGTATATAATTTCTCATGAACATGTTTCATCAACTCCTGCGACGTAGTAAAAACAGGGGGAAGTGACAGGCCCATAGCATCTATTTTTTCTTTGCTGGTTATATCGGCCACACGATCAGAAAGGCTGGGTAAGCCAATCCATTGGGGCGCATCTGCAGCGTGTACAATTTCGCCTACATAACGGGCCTGACTGGTTTCAGCGCTGGCTTTGCCCAGGTACCAGGGACTATTTAATGCATCCCGGTGCAGTTCCATGGTGCAGGGCGCTTCAATTCGCTGAAACGTTTCTTTGGTAAGCCTGTCTACATAAATCATCGAGCCTTTAAATTGTAATTTGCCGGGATGCAGCCACACGGCATCCGGGTTAGTGACGGTAACCTTTTCCACGGCCACAATTGAATAGGCTTGTAAAAAGAATTTTTCCGGATTTTTTTGTGCGAGCCCGGTCGAAAATTTTGTGAGTTCAGCAACTGGCGGAACAGGTAAGTTAATTCCCCGGTATTCACCATTACTTTCGCTGCCCAGTACCTGGTAAGGCTGCGATGCACCAATGTCGTAGAATGCCATGGTGGAAATGACAAGCGTAACCCCTTTCAGTCCAAACACTTTTTCAGGTGCAACAGATTTTATCACATTTGCATACGCTACGTATATATATTTTCCATCTTTCCATTCTTTCACTGTTTTTACCAATTCGACCTTTATGACCCCGGGATGTGTCAGCCGTTTGATAACGGCAGAAGCTGGTGGCTGTGCCATTGCCACCATGGCAAAAAGAAAGCTAAAAATTGCTAAGGGGATTTTTTTATTCATGTCTTGATTTTTGGGGTGGTAGTGAAATCAGGACATAAATTTCCATACAACCAAACCGGGATGCGGGCTGTTTTGTGTGAACAGGCAATAATTTGAGCGAAGGTGAAAAAGGCTGATTAAAGCTGGGTAATCAGGTTCATTAAATCCTGCTTTTGTTTCTTGCTGACAGGAACGGTTTCGCCACCAATGAGCACATGGTCTTCTTCTATGGCATCAATCTTTGTAATGTTGGCCAGGTAGCTGCGGTGGAGGCGAAAGAAGCCAAAGGGCACCAGCTTTTCTTCAATAATGCCCAGTGTGGTGCTGAGCATATATTTTTCTTTTTCAGTTTTTACCAGGGTATAGTTGCTTTGTGCTTCAGCATAGACAATTTCTTCGGGATTCAGCTTTACTAATTTGTTTTTGCTGCGGATGAAGAGGTGTTTGTTAACAAGAAAAGTGTCAGGTTTTTCTTCCGTCATTGTTTTGTGCTGTAGTTCAAATCTGTGAAAAGCAATTTCAATGGCTACCTGCAAGTCTTTTTCGTCAAATGGCTTTACGATATAGCCGTCAGGGTTTGTTTGTTTTGCCCTGTCGATGGTTGCCTTATCAGCATAAGAACTGAGGAATATAAGCGGAATGTTTTTTTGCTGTTTAATCTCACTGGCCAGTTGTATTCCATCAGCGCCTTTACCCAAATTAATATCCATGAGTATAACATCAGGATCGCTTTTTAGAAAAACGGCGGCTGCATCTTTGCCATGAATAACTTTGGCTGCCACTGTGTAGCCAAGATCTTCAATGGTAGCCGCTATTTCATCGGCGATGATGGGTTCGTCTTCGACTATCATTATGCGCAGAGTGTCCATGCCAGGCAGTTATCCTTTTTGAAAGTTATGTATTGTAAGACGAAATAAGGCACCGTCTTCGTTTTTTGTTTCAATAGCCGCCTCCAGTTTGGCCGACAGCGATTGCACCAGTTTCATGCCAAATGATTTTGTGTTGTTCATATCGAAATCCGTCGGGAAACCAATTCCATCATCTTTCACTTCGAGCAGTAATTCTTTTTGCTGTTCTTCAAGCCGTATAATGATCTGCCCGGCTTTTCTACCGGTAAATGCATACTTGTAGCAGTTCGTAACGAGTTCATTGATAATTAAGCCCAGGGGGATGGCGGTATCCACATCTAATGAAAGGTTATGGCAGATGACAGATGCCTGCACAGTTGTATTATTGTCCCTGAATGTTTGTTGAACAGTGGCCACGAGGTCGTTCAGGTATTCTTTCATATGCACCCCTGTGAGGTTATCCTGCTGATATAGTTTCTGATGAATCAGTGCCATGCTCTTTACCCGGTTACGTCCTTCCCGCACAGCCTCCTGCGCTTCCGGATTTTCAATCTGCCTGCTTTGCAGGTTCAGCAGCCCGGAGATGATTTGCAGGTTATTTTTTACGCGGTGGTGTATTTCCCGTAGCAGGGTTTCCTTTTCGAGAAGCGATTTTTCAATAATTATCTTTTGCCGGTTCAATTGATCTTTTTGCTTCCGGTTATTCCGGTATGCATAAAATGCCAGGCAGGCCAGGGCAGAAAAAAGGATCGCAGCGATAATGAAATAGTTACGCTCCCGGTTGCTACGTATTAATGCAGCTTCTTTTTGTTTGCCTTCTTTATTCAATACATCAATGGTTTCTTCCTTTTTCGATGTCTCGTAGATGGCATTCATCTCGTTTATCTGCCGCAGGTTTTCTTCATTTAGCAAACTATCCCGGATATTCTCGCTGTTGCGTATGAAATTGTATGCCAGGTTATAATCGCCTTTTTTTTCGTAGCAGTCTGCGAGACTGTTGTAGAAGTTGGCGAGCATTTCTTTTCGGCCTTTTTCTGAAGCAAGCAGCACGCCTTTATTATACCAGTCCAACGCCTTATCATAGTTTTTTCGGCTCATCATGATGGTACCCATTCCTTCATATATACTGAACAGGGGCTCTGTGTATTCGATAGCCGCTGCTTTCGCACTGGCCTCCAGCAGGTTTTTTTCAGCTTCATCCATTTGCTGCAGCCCTGCATAAGCCACACCAATATTGGCCAGGCTGTTGGCCTCATCTTTGCGCTTACTGATGAGGCGTGAAAGTGTAAGGGTTTGCCTGCTGAACAATAATGCACTGTCATATTTTCGCTGATATTGGTAACAGCTGCCGATATTCATCAGGCTGTTAAGTTGACCTGCACTATCGGCAAGTTCTTTCTTTAGCTGCAGGGAACGCATGTAATAGGTAGTGGCGTTGAAATAATCCTTTCGTGCACGATATACCAGCCCGATATTATTGTAGGATTTAGCAATCAGTGATTTGTCGCCAGCCACTTCCCGGATTTTTAATGCGTCAAAATGATTGCGCAGGCTTACCTCATAAATACCGCGGAGGTAGTAGGCGAGAGCTATATCACTGATAGTATTTGCCAGCAGGGTATTTTCTTTCTGTGTCGCAAAAATTCGCTTTGCATTATTCAGGTAGAAAAGGCAACTGTCCATATTGCCTTTAATATCGTATGCAATGCCGCCAGCTTTGTAACATTCTCCTTCGGCAACCGGTTGCTTTAATTTTTGTGCGAGCAAAATGCCGTAGTTAGCCAGTTTGAGGCTGTTATCGGGTTCATCTTCTGCGAGGGCAAAGGCTTGTTTTTTGATGCGGGTAAGCTTAATCGTATCGTCGGGAAGGCCGTACAGTGAATCTGTTATTTGCGCAAATGGGGAACAGATAGGCACCAGTAATATATATAATAATAGCAGTGTTCGGGCAGTTGGTTTCATGCTCAATAAAACTAATGATTCAGGCTGAAATCAGGGCCAAATTAATATTTGCCCCAGAGAGTGAGTGTGGCTGTTCCCCTGTTACTACCCAATGTTTCGTATGAAAACTCCACTTTGCTAATCCTGCGTTGTCCGCCGGGAAGTTCTATCGTACGGCTATGTCCGTTTTCGCGGATCATGCTACGGATGGATACGTCAAATGTATCCCCATTGTCGAGATATACTTTCATGTCATTTATCTTAATGGGTGCCTCTGTTACTTTAAAGTAAATCCCTTTGTACCATTTTTCGCCGGAAACGGTGATAACGTCATTGTCGGTACCAAAGCGTATCGAACGGCTGCCCAGTATTTCCCAGGCTTTCAGCGGGACATAGCTGGTTGTTGCAGGTTTTTTTTCTGGCGCCGGTGTAAATGAAAATTGTAAAGCTATAAGAGCCGGGATAATCGAAAGCAGTATTCGCATATTTGCAGGTTTTGTAATTTGATTGCATAAACCTATAACAGGACAATAAACTAAAGGCCCTCTTTTGCGTGAGAGGGCCTTTTCGTTTAGCGGAGCTAAATATGGTTGATTGGGCTTACCGGAGTTTATCCAAAGATTTCACCAGTTTTTCATCACTGCGGATACCTTTAAAAGCAAGATAATAACCGGCAACAGTTGCAACTGGTAAAACAACCCATAAAGCGGGGGTGGGTTTTATCAGTTTGTTCATATCCAGTATATATAATACCAGCAGTATAATGGCGATTAGTAATCCAAGTATACAAAGCCGCATTTGCATTTTACGATCTTTAAACATAAAAATCGTAACGAAAGAAATACCTATGGAAGCAATTGTAAGGATTAGCGTAATGGGGTTATTTGCAGCGCTAACCTCTTTTGGAACCGGCACTGTGGCAGGGCTAATTATCTCCCCGCCGAGCGCAAATGGAAACCAAAAGGTGAGCAGTGCTGCAAGCGTTGCTAACAATAACCAGAGTGTTTGTTTTCGTTGGATCATATGTTCGGAATTTAAAAAAGTAGTTAGTCAATAAGGTTCAGTTAGCGATACCACCCTGCCCGTTTATAGTTCAGGATAAAGTGGAAACTGCTGCATAAATGTTTTTACTTCTGCTTTTACACCAGCGATCGTTGCCTCATCGTCAGCATTCATTAATACTTTATCTATAAATGACACCACAGTTTCCATGTGTGCCTCATTCATACCACGGGTGGTAACAGCGGGTACACCTACCCGTATACCGGAGGTAACGAATGGTGATTTATCATCAAAGGGCACAGCATTTTTATTAAGGGTAATATGGGCTTTGTCCAGTGTTTCCTGCGCTTTCTTACCAGTCAGGTTTTTATTGCGCAGGTCGATCAGCATCAGGTGGTTATCGGTGCCATTACTGATAAGGTTATATCCGCGGCTTACAAATGCAGCGGCCATGGCCTGTGCATTGGCAATAACCTGCTTTCCATACGTTTTAAAATCTTCTGACAAGATTTCACCGAATGAAACTGCTTTCGCAGCGATTACATGTTCCAGCGGTCCGCCCTGGGATCCAGGGAATACAGCGAGGTCGAGTAACTGGCTCATGGTACGCAGGTTGCCCTTTGGATCTTTCAGACCCCAGGGATTTTCAAAATCATGTCGCAACATAATGATACCGCCGCGGGGACCACGCAATGTTTTATGCGTGGTTGAAGAAATGATATGACAATGATCAAATGGATCGTTTAATAAACCTGTAGCTATTAAACCTGCGGGATGTGCAATATCAGCAAATACGATAGCACCAATTTCGTCTGCAACAGCCCGTATTCGTTTGTAATCCCAGTCACGGCTGTAGGCCGATGCGCCACAGATAATCATTTTAGGTTTTTCAGTACGGGCTGTTTTTTCGAGGGCATCATAATCAACGATACCATCCTTCGTAACACCATAATGCAGGGCCTGGTATGTTTTACCGCTGAAATTGGCCGGGCTGCCATGGGTAAGGTGGCCGCCCATGCTTAAATCGAGGCCCAGGAATTTTTCACCTGGTTTCATGGTTGCTAAAAAAACAGCAGCATTGGCCGAAGCACCACTATGCGGCTGTACATTGGCCCAGGAACAGTTGAATATTTTTTTCAGGCGTTCAATAGCGAGTGTTTCGATTTCATCCACTACTTCACAACCGCCATAATAGCGCTTGCCGGGATAGCCCTCCGCATATTTGTTGGTAGGACAGGTTCCCATGGCCTGCATGACCTGCAGGGATGTAAAGTTTTCAGAAGCGATCAGTTCAATGCCATGCCGTTGACGGTCTAATTCTTTGTTGATCAGGTCGAAAACTTGTGTGTCTTTTTGCATACTGCTAATTATTTTTTGAACACGGATGTAAGGGGTTGAATGGATGCTCACGGATAGTTCAGCAAGCTGAACCGGGATTTTAAAACTGCGATCCTGCTTACAACCCTAACTTTTGTATCTGAGCATTGGTTTTTTATCGTTATCAAATATTTTTCTTTTACCTGTGGCTTCTTACCGAAATTCTGCGAAGCAGAATAATCTGTGTGTATTTGTCCCACCCGTCCAATCTGTGTCTCCGCATCACTTGCTAAACCACTAAACACTTTCAAAAGCTTTGAGCAATAACCGACTGTACTTTATTGGCAAAAGTAAGTTAGCAGCCCATGTAATCGGTTTTCGGCCTGAAAATTTTGTTTATCTCAAATGTCTTACTTTCGTCTGCTTTTGATTTTGAGTTCCCCGGAGGGGTTCTTTCAGTAAAAACTAACCATCTGGCATGAAGGCCATAATTCCAGTAGCCGGGGCAGGTACTAAACTTCGCCCGCATAGTTATACGCAACCCAAGGCGTTGATACCACTGGCCGGTAAAACGGTACTGGGCATTATCATTGATCAGTTGCGCAGTACGGGCATTAGTGAGTTTATATTCGTTGTAGGCTACCTCGGCGACAAAATCAGCGATTTTGTAAAAACACATTACCCGGATATTAAGGCGCACTATGTACATCAGTATGACCGCCAGGGTGTGGGCCATGCCATTGAGCTTACGCGGAATATAGTACAGGATGATGAAGTATTTGTTGTGCTTGGCGACAGCATCTGTGAATACGATGTACAGGCGGTAGCTTCCAGCCCCCATTCTATGATTGGTGTACGTAAGGTGGATGATCCCCGGGGTTTTGGTGTGGCTGAAATAGACGAGGATGGTATGATAACCCGGGTGGTGGAAAAACCCCAGATTCCTAAGTCCAATATGGCGCTGGTAGGGGTTTACAAAATAAAAGAAGCAGCACAGCTTTTCAATTGTCTTGAGAATAATATACGCCAGGGTTTACGCAGCCATGGCGAGTACAGCATAACAGATGCACTGGATTGTATGATACAGGCAGGAGTGAAGTTCAAGTCCTTTAAAGTTGAAAACTGGTTTGACTGCGGACGTAAAGAAACATTGCTCGAATCCAATGCCTTGCTGCTTAAAAAATTTGCCCCGCAAACAGATGGCAACCGTTTTGAGAACACGGTTATCATATCACCGGTGAGTATTGCGGAAGGCTGCACCATCCGTAACTCTATTATTGGCCCCAACGTTTCTATTGGGGAAGGCACCACCATTGATTACTCTATTGTAAAAGAATCTATAATTGGCTCTTATTCCAACCTGTTTGATATAGTGCTGGATGACTCCGTTATTGGCAGCGATACCAACCTGCGGGGTGAAACCCGTTCGCTGAATATTGGCGATAATACCAGTATAGACCTGGGATAAACTTATTCCAGAACTGATAATCCTCTGCGGCTTATCTTCTATTTTTGCGTATGCAAAACCGGGTTACCCGTCTTTTTCAAATTCAATACCCGATTATACAGGCAGGTATGATCTGGGCGAGCGGTTGGCGCCTGGCCAGTGCGGTAAGCAATGCCGGAGGTTTAGGCATTCTTGGTGCCGGTTCGATGTACCCGGATGTTTTGCGTGAGCATATTCAGAAATGCAAAGCAGCTACCAGCAAACCGTTTGGGGTAAACCTGCCACTGCTCTATCCTGATATTGATAAGCACATTGCAATAATTATTGAAGAAGGCGTGAAAATTGTCTTTACCTCGGCCGGTAACCCAAAGACATGGACATCCGTCTTAAAAGAAAAAGGGATAACGGTGGTGCATGTGGTAAGCTCTTCAAAATTTGCCAAAAAAGCCGAGGATGCCGGTTGCGATGCCGTAGTGGCCGAGGGCTTTGAAGCAGGCGGGCATAATGGACGGGAAGAAACAACAACCATGGTACTAATCCCTGCCGTGGTAAATGCGGTAAAAATTCCAGTAATAGCAGCTGGCGGAATTGGCACAGGCCGTCAAATGCTGGCAGCCATGGTGCTGGGGGCAGAAGGGGTACAGATGGGGAGCCGTTTTGTCGCCAGTGAGGAAGCCTCTTCACATCTTAATTTCAAAAAAGCGGTTGTGGGACTGGAAGAGGGATCAACACAGCTCATTTTGAAGCAGTTGACACCGGTAAGGCTTATCAAAAATTCTTTTTATAAGAAAGTTCAGGAGGCTGAGGAACGGGGGGCAACGAAGGAAGAACTGGCTGCGATATTAGGAAGGGCAAGGGCCAAAAAGGGTATGTTTGAGGGTGATATGGAGGAGGGAGAACTGGAAATTGGCCAGGTAGCCGCAATTTTGGACAATATATTACCGGCGGGGGAAATAATCGATAAAGTGTGGCAGGAGTTTACAAGCGGTTTGGCGGATCCGGTAAAAAAACTTTAATTTTATTGCGTCATGGTTTGACCTGTGCGCTTTGGTGATATTTAAACCTATCAAACCTGTAACATGAAACAGAAACTATTACTGCTAACCATCAGTTTATTCTCATTTATCATGGCAAAAGCCATTGGTGATGAACCGGGTCCGTCCGGGGCTGGTAAAAATGACCTGAACGGCACTGTTGTGCATGCCGAAAGCAAAAAACCGTTAGAAGGTGTAAGCATCACCGCCGTGCTGGTGTCTAAAAAGGAAAAGACCATTGTTTCTGATGAAGAAGGCGGATATGCCTTCGATGATTTGAAGCCAGGGACTTACAAATTTATTTTTGAAAAAGCCGGGTACAAAAAAATAACCAAAGAGAAAGTGATTGTAAAAACCGATGAAGGTTTCCAGTTGAATATTGAAATGATAGAGCAGAAGGAGTACGAAATCATGCCGTCGTCTTTTGGCGGTGGTGGATTTTGATTGCTCTCACAGATAACTCAGATTTACACTGATATTTAAAATAATTATTGCCCCTGCGTACAGCAGGGGCAATTTTAGTTTAGTAAGGTTGTGCAAAACACGGAGTGTTAATATTGAAACACTGGTATTCTGATATCCGTGTTAATCCGTTACATCCGCGTTATCTGCGTTCCTGTTATTTCAAATTCAGTTTTATCTGCAACTCATCAAACTGCTTTTCATCAATACTCGCAGGCGCATCCAGCATTACATCACGGCCTGCATTATTTTTCGGAAAGGCGATAAAGTCACGAATACTTTCGCTGCCTCCTAAGATGGAGCAGAGTCGATCGAATCCAAAAGCTATACCACCATGCGGCGGCGCACCGTATTCAAAAGCGCCTAATAAGAAGCCAAACTTATGTTGTTGTTCTTCCGCATCCATGCCGAGGGCGGCAAACATTTTTTCCTGCAACTCCCGCTGAAATATCCGGATAGAACCACCGCCGATTTCATTTCCATTCAGTACCATATCATAAGCATTCGCTTTGATATTGGCATAAGGATGCTCCAGGTATTTGTCTAAATCGGCAACCTTCGGGCTGTTGCTGATCATTGTTTCAATATGATCAGGCTTTGGACTGGTAAACGGATGGTGCCTCGCCACCCAACGGCCCGCACCGCCACCATCCTGGTCTTCCAGGGCAAATTCAAATAGCGGAAAGTCCAGGATCCACAACAGCTTAAATTCATCTTCTTTTCGCAAGCCTAAACGCTTACCCATTTCCAGGCGCAGATCGCTGATCGCTTTTCTTGTTCTTTCTTCGGCACCCGCCAATATCAATACCAGGTCGCCGGCTTTTGCATTGGCCGCATCAGCAATGGCTTTCAGTTTTTCTTCACTATAAAATTTATCTACGCTGCTTTTATATGTGCCGTCGGTATTGACTTTAATAAATACCAGTCCCTTCATACCCACCTGCGGACGTTTTACCCATTCGGTCAGTTCGTCAGTCTGTTTGCGGCTATATTCGCTGCAACCGGGTACGGCAATGGCCAATACCGTTTCGGCTTCATCAAACACTTTGAAATCTGCGCCGTTTATTAAGCTGGCATTATCCTGTTTGTCCGTGTAAACAGTAGCGGGTTTTTTCAGGTTCAGCACTTTCATATCAAAACGGATATCGGGCTTATCATTGCCATAATTCCACATGGCATCTTCCCAGGTCATCCGTTGTACACTCTCTGTATAATCAATTCCTTTTACTTCTTTAAAAATGGATTTGATCATCCCTTCAAACATGTTGAGTATATCTTCCTGCTCTACAAAAGCCATCTCGCAGTCTATCTGTGTAAACTCCGGTTGACGATCAGCCCGCAGATCTTCATCACGAAAACATTTTACAATTTGATAGTAACGATCGTAGCCGCTTACCATCAGCAGTTGCTTGAAGGTTTGTGGTGATTGCGGCAGCGCATAAAACTGGCCGGCGTTCATTCTTGATGGAACAACAAAATCCCTTGCACCCTCAGGTGTTGATTTGATAAGAAACGGTGTTTCTATATCCATGAAATTGTTCTGATGCAGGTAATTTCTTGCGGCACGGTTTACGGCATAGCGCAGCTCCAGGTTTTTCTTCACTGCATTGCGGCGCAGATCCAGGAAGCGGTATTTCATACGCAGGTCATCGCCACCATCCGTATCATCCTGTATGGTAAACGGCGGAACGGCCGATTTATTCAGTACTTTAAAAGCTGTAACCATGATCTCAATATCACCAGTTGGAATATTTGCGTTTTTGTTACTGCGTTCATTCACAGTACCGGTAGCTTGCAATACAAATTCACGTCCCAATGGATTTTCATCCAGTTGCTTGATTACATCGCCGGTAAAGCACAATTGGGTAAGGCCATAGCGATCACGTAAATCCACAAAATAGAGGGATGCGCTAATCTTACGCACGGTTTGCACCCAACCAGCGAGGGTGGTTTCTGTTCCTTTGTTTGCCAATCTTAATTCGCCACAGGTATGTGTCCTATACATAATCAGTTGATATGTTGAAAGGGTGAAAGTTGAGAAGGGTAAGCGGATTTTCCGTCAGCCGTAAACCTGTCAGCCAGGGGTTCTCAACAGGGCGCAAAGATAACAAAGCAGGCCTTTTTTTGCTTCTCTTTTGCCTGTGTAATTTTATCTTTAAAGGCATCTTTTCCCAACACATACAACTGTTTATGAAGCAAGCATTGCTTTTTCTCCTTATTTTTCTTGGTTTTGGGGTCTTCGGACATTCACAGGAGTCGCTGCTGAAAGCCCGGCGAAAAAGCCATGAGACGCTGGTTTACCGTATCCCGGCCGATACCGCTGAAAAATACCTGCAAAAAGGAATGAAGGAAGTAGATCATTACCTGCAGGCGCAACCGGTTTTTCGCTTCCATGCCGATTCAGTTGATTACGACAAATTACCAACAGGTAACTATATCATTCTTTCCGTGCTGGACTCCATGATTGAGGCAAAATACTATTGCAGTACACGCATCCTGCCCTATGTAGTCAATAACCAGGTGCAGCCCCAGTTATTGCTGCGCAACGAAGCTGGTGAGCTGTTCAAAAACGCCACTGTTGAAGTAAACGGAAAGCCTGCCAGGTTTAACGCAGCATCATCAACGTACTTTATAGCAGATAAAAAGGCGGATGAAGCATTTGTACGCATTGAATTGCCCGGCGATACCTTATTTGCAGAGATAGCTATTGAGAAAGAAAATTATTACACGCTAAAAGAGCAAAGGCGTGCCCGCTTCCGCTCCACGAAAGCCGGAAGAATAATAACCTGGCTGCCCGACAGAATAAAAGGAATGTTTGACGGAAAAAAACGACGGAGGTATAATAACCGATCTCAGGGGAAAGGATATGTTATTTTTAATAAACCGAAGTATTTCCCATCTGATACTATAAAATTCAAAGCCTACCTGCTGGATAAAAAAGGCCGGCAATATAAAAAGGAGATAGAAACACACCTGGTTTATTATAACCGATCCAGCAATATCAACCGCAAACTTGCTGATCTGAAGCCCGCATCACCAGGCGCTTATGTATATGAATTTGCCACAGGCGATACATTGCCCAACGATACCCGCTATGTGCTTCAGTTCAGGAATAAAAAAGGCCGGCCAATTTTTAGCAGTGGGTTTAATATAGAAGATTACCTGCTCGATGAAGTGGCCACCTATTCTGTAAAAAGCCGGGAAGAGAATTATTATGCTGGTGATACCCTGGAGTTTTCAGCAATAGCTAAAGATGCGAACGGACTGGCTGTAATGGATGGCCGGGTAGAACTGATATTGGTAACGCAGCAGATAAAAAATTTTTATAAAAGAAAAGTATTTGTACCCGATACCCTTTGGCGGCAGGAAAAGGTGTTGGCTGTTGAAGGAGATACAAAGTTCTTTATACCTACCGGTAATTTTCCTGCAGCTGATATGGGGCTAAGGGCCATTGCGATTTTCAGGAACAGCAACAATGAAGTGCAGCAAAAACAAGCAGACGCCGGGTATATTGCTACAAACAGCAAGATTGATATCAGGGTGGAAAACGGGTTGGTAAAAGCAGTACTGTACATAAACGGTGCACCTGTAACGGGAAAAGGGTTTATGGAAACAGATCTCACCACAGAACCGGTACCAGTCGTATTTCCATATGCTGGCAAAATCGATCCGCAGTCAGCAAACTATGAGTTTTATACTGCTGATGAAGAAGTGTGGGATGAGCATGAAGTAGAGGAAAATTACACCATCAATTTTAACCGTGGGCAGGTAAGTGACACCGTTGCTTTTTCCCTTTACAACCCAAACAGGATACCTGTTTACTACAGCTTGTTTGATAAAGACAAGGAGATATTCTCCGCAAGCTCGAATGAAGAGCGCATCATCTGGAAGGGCAAAATACCTGACAATAAAATCTACTACCTGCGCTGGCAGTACTATTGGGCAGGCGAACAGCAATATGGCAATGAGAGCCTGGCATTGCTTAGCAAACTGGCTTCTGCTGAAATTGGAGGCGCCTCTGCCGTTTATCCGGGCCAGACAGATACCATTACCGTAAAAGTTAAGGACTATAAACAACGGGAGTTGAAAAATGTAAACCTGACTGCCGTAAGTTATAACACACAGTTTGCGGCTGATATACGTGTGCCCGAGCCTCCTTATATACAGAAGTTTAAAGGCCAGAAGCCTTTGCTGTATGACTGGTATGAAGTTGAGTCAGCAGAAGCTGCCTATAAATTTTCATTGGGAAAACACCAGGGCTGGCGCAAAGTATTTAACCTGGACACCATGGCTTACTACCAGTTCTTGTTTCCGGAAAAACATTACCGGATGGTAAAAACAAGAATACGGCAATTAATGCCACAGGCTTCTGTATACGTAGTGCAAAATGGCGTGCCGCAGGAAGTGTTTTTGGTATATATGAACAGGCAGCTGGTGTATTATAATGGTGTAACGGACAAGGCAACCTATGCCACTACCCGTTTTCCAGGCAGCACACAGTTCATTATCCGGTTGAAGGATAAATATATTTTGTCAGACAGTATTTACTTACAACCCTATTACAAACACGATATCGTTTTTGATTTGGATAAGCAGGGGGCAAATTATAAAGTAGTGGATACGGTTAACTTCTGGACAAAGCAGGAAAAAGATATATTAAATAGCCAGGTGCTTCGGGTGGAGAATAATTACCGCAATAACAATGGCTATATATGGCAGGATGATAAGGCATACTATCTTGGCAGCTCCGGCGAACATATCGTTGGTCCCTTTATAAACTTCGACAGCCTGCAATTTTACAAACCGGGTGATTTTGATTTCAGGTTTATGTTTGAACCAGGCTATCGCTACCGTGTTACACCGCAAATGGTAAGGCTGGAAAGGACACCACTGCTATCACCGGTTGATAAAGTATTGCTGTCTGCCAAAGGAGGGCCTTGGTGGCCGCTGGGCGATACGCTCAAAGAATTGCCGGTGATTAGTTATGAAAAGAAAAAAGGGGCATCGCCCTTCCTCGATCAGTATGGACATACCTATGGCAGCAGCAGCGGGCCGGGGAAATTACGATTGCAGGTCCCCTATGATAGCACCATTGTATTTACCGTGTTGCAGGATAATAACGTTGATAGTAATTACCGGGTGCTATGGGGCAGGACTGAAATGTTGTATAACCTGGCAAAAGGAAACTATACGGCTGTACTGGTAACCAGCGGATTTAGATATCTCGAAGCGGCCAATATATTAGTGGATAGCCAGGGTACATATTGCGTAAAGTTTGTTGAAACAGATACGGCTGCTGCAAAGCCGGTATATCATACTTCAAACAGGATAATTGAACGTATCATGGAGTGGCAGGCTGCGAAAAGGGCCAGGCTGGAAGAGGCGGCTGCTAAAACAAGAAAAGAGGAGGAGGCAAAAGAACAGTTATACAAACAACCGCAGATGACGATGCAGTCCGGATCAGGACTAATTACCGGCAGGGTAGTAGATAAAAAAGGCGGTGATCCCATAGTGGGTGCATCCGTTTATATAAAGGGATATAACAAAGGTGCTGTAACCGGTCCGGATGGCCGGTATAACCTGGGTGGCATAAAAGCTGGTCAATATGTATTGATTATTGCTTCTGTTGGCTATGCTGGTATTGAAATGAATGTGATCGTGTATGAAAGCGGTGTTATGACTGTTAATGCCGAAATGGAAATGAGCCGGGCATCATTAGAGGAAGTGGTGGTGATGGGCTATGCAACTACACGAAAAAAAGAGCTAACAGGCTCGGTCACTACTGTACGTGGCGAAGAACTCACAAAAAGCCTGACTGGAAGAGTGTCGGGATTGGCTATCCGAAGTGAGCTTGGTGAGATGGATGTCCTCACTGATTCCATCCGGATAAGGGGCAATGCAACAATAACCGGAAATGGGGAACCCCTGATTATTATTGATGGCGTACCTGTTGACAGGATGCCCGATGATCTAAAACCAGAAGATATTGCCAATACAGCGGTGCTGAAGGATGCATCGGCCACAGCTATTTATGGAGCAAGAGGGGCGAATGGTGTCATCATCATTACGACAAAGGCTTTCAATCCAAAGATGATGCGGGAAGAATTCAGGGATTATGCGTTCTGGAAACCCAATCTTATTACGGATGAAAACGGGGAAGTAAAGTTTGCGGTTACCTATCCTGATAATATTACCAGCTGGCAAACCTATGTGGTGGGCATGGATAAGCAGCACCATATTACAAAAGCATCTAAGCTTGTTAAATCATTCAAGCCAATGCTGGCACAACTTGCGGCACCGCAATTCCTGGTACAAGGCGATTCAGCTACTGTGATTGGTAAGAAGATAAATTATACATCTTCACCCGTAACTGCAACAGCCGATTTTGAGGTGAACGGGAAAAAGATTGCGTCATCTTCTGAAGTATTGAAAGCAAACCAGGCAGGTGTCAGTGAGTTTCCTGTTATTACCGTACCTGGCGTTGATACCATAACAGCCCGATTTAGTATGAAAGCTGAAACCGGCTTTGCAGACGGCGAGCAACGTAAAATACCAGTGCTGCGCAGGGGAACAGCAGAAACCATCGGGCAGTTTAACATACTGCAGCAGGATACAACCATTCAAGTATTAACCAATGCCAATGGCGGACCAGTAAAAATATATGCACAGAACAATACCCTGGATGTATTGCTCGATGAAATCAAACACCTGAAAGATTATCAGTACTACTGCATGGAGCAAACCGCTTCAAAAATTACCGGGCTGGCTATGGAAAAGAAAATCAGGCAAGCGCTGAATCAGGATTTCACCGGGCAAAAGGAATTGAATAAACTAATCGAGAAACTGCAGAAAGGACAACTGTTTGATGGCAGCTGGAGCTGGTGGGAATCTGGTACAGGTAATACAACAATTACAAACTATGTGACAAGGGCGCTGCTACAACTCCGCGGTGACGCATTGCTGGAAACAAATATCCGCAATGCGCTGATCTACCTGAATAACCAGTTGCCGAAGATGGATAAGTATGCGATGCTGGAAACATTACTTACACTCAGCGAAGCCGGGCATGATATGGACTACGCCAGTTTCTTAAAGCGGGTGCAGTTTGATTCGCTGACGCAGCACCAGCAATGGCAGGTAATGGCTATTTCACAGAAACAGAAGCTTGATTATGAGAAAGAGTTGCCGGCACTCTTGTCAAAGAATACAAGAACGATGTTTGGTGGTATGCACTGGGGAGTAAAAGGTTATTGGTGGAACCGTAATGAAATAGCCACCACCGTGCTGGCCTATAAAACACTGGGAAACATGCCGGGCCATTCAGCAGTACAGGAAAGGGTGTTACAATACTTCCTTGAGCAGCGCCGTGAAGGGTATTGGCGCAATACGGTTGAGTCGGCTACCATCCTCTCAGCAATATTGCCAGACCTGTTGAAACAAAATCAGCAGTTTAATGAGAAAGCAAGTATCCGGATATCGGGCGATACAAGCATATCAGCAAATAAATTTCCTTTTGCAGCTGTTTTAAAGCCGGGAACAACCAATCTTACCGTGCAGAAGCAGGGGGGAGGAATGATATACTTTACGGCCTACCAGCAGGTGTTTAACCCAACGCCGCAGGCCGTTGATACTAATTTTAAACTAACTACCACCTTTGTGGATACTAAAGGGAATACAGTCAAACAATTAAAAGCTGGTCAAACGCTTAACCTCAACCTGAAAGTGGAGGTACTGAAAGATGCAGAATATGTACAGATAGAAATTCCTGTACCAGCAGGTTGCACATATGGAAGTAAGCATACAGGTTCCCGCTATGAACACCGGGAATATTTCCGTGACCGGGTACTTATTTTTGCTGAGCAACTAAAAACGGGCGTATATAATTACAGTGTTGTACTGGAGCCCCGTTATACTGGCAGCTATATACTCAACCCGGCAAAAGCAGAGCTGATGTATTTCCCTGTGTTTTATGGCCGTACAGGAATTAACAGTATTGACATTACAAAATAGGTTGGCTGGTATTTATTATTTTAGCGTTTAATGCCGCCACCAGACACTACGTATATCCCCGGACAAACCGGGCCGCCACCACCGACTGGTGATCGTTATATTGATTCCCTTATACAAGTATCCTGGAATGAGAGGGGCAGTAATACTGTTGTGGTGCGGCATAATCAAGAAGGGACCGGTAATTTTGATGGAACCGCTATACTGCTGTTGTTGCTTTTTGGCGTGTTTTTGACAGCTATTACCAATGCACTGATCTCCATTCCCGGTGCTGTTCAAAGAAAGCAGGAGCAAAAGAAAATAAGAAAACTGGTAGGCGTAAAAGGGGAGGAGTGTCATCAGTTATTAATGGATTGCAACCCCTACTACCGTTCATTACCTGAATATCTCAAAGAGCGTTTTGTAGCAAGGACGCTGCATTTTTCGGCCAGTAAAGAATTTTGTTTTCATGAAATAGAGGAGAAAGAATATATACCAGTACTGGTAAGCGGTGCGGCAGTACAACTGACATTCGGTATGCATAACTACCTGCTTGATTATTTTGAAGTTATCCATGTAATGAGGAATGAGTATGTACTTCATACCGACAATGAAACCTACCTGGGCCATGTGAGCAAGACTGGTATCCATCTTTCCTGGAACAATTTTTTGCAGGGCTACCAATATTATTCAGATTCAGTCAACCTTGGGCTGCATGAAATGGCACATGCCCTGCAATTCGATGCTGTGCTTGGTTATGAAAATCAATACGACCGGTCTTTCAGAAAGCGAATGAATAGCTACTACGAGGAAGGCCTGCCGGTTTTCCGGGCAATGCGGGAGGGTGCACAGCTTGTATTTAGTCCGTATTCAACTACAAACTTTGATGAGTTTTGGGCTGTGTCAGTAGAGAACTTTTTTGAGTGCTCTGCCTTATTTAAAGAGCGGCTTCCGGCACTGTACGAAGAAATGTGCACATTGTTAAACCAGGATCCGTTGCTGGAACATAAAATTATCGATCCTGATCTTGTCTGATTAGTTAGCCGCGGCTTAGTATCCGGGCAAAGCGTTTTATATCTGCTTCGGCAGTAATTGGGGCACTGTTGATTAAATGATCAGCCAATTGCCTGGCAAAAAAAGGTGCAAGTGAGCAGCCTTTAGTACCCATTCCATTCAAGATGCCAACTGCAGGATGAACAGGGTGTATGCCCACAAAAGGCCTTCGTTCCAATGTAGCCGGGCGTATACCGCAAAGATGTTGCTCAATCGTAAAAGGAATAGTAAGCCATGATTGTAAAAGGGCTGTTGTTTTTTCCCTGAATTCATCTGTTGGATCATCATTGTCAAAATCCCATGCATAGTTTGAGCCAATCCACCATTTGCCGGGTATGGCGAGTGGTACAAGCGATAAACCTTTTTTGTAAATCTTGTTTGTTGGTAACCCTGGAATGTCAGCGATCAATGCCTCGCCTTTGTTTGGTGCAAATGGAAGCAATTCAAAAAGTGGATTGGTTACGCTGTTGTTACCATCACAAAAAATTATCTTTCTGGCCCGGATATTTTTATACTCCACAAAAGGTTCAGCAATTGTCAATGCCCTAAAATCAAAATTATCGTCAAGCAATTGGCTGCTATCTAGCAGGTGCTGCCGCCATGCAGGTAATATAGTTTCAAGATGTGCGGTATAAACCGGGTTTATTTCGCCGAAGCCAAACTCATAATTGAATAAATGCCTGTATTCGTTTTCTGTTGTGCTAAGTGAAACATAATTCCCTTTTTCCTCCACCCGTTGTTGAAAACTGAGCCGCATCTGCGGACTTGGAAAAAAATCGATAATATCTTTTTGAGAAATAGCGTTGATGCCCAGCTCTCCTCCCATGGCGGTATAAGCCTTCAAAGCGAAAGGCAATAGTTCATCAGACATCCATACTTCCACATGCCGTCGCCCTGTTACAGGATTGATGATACCCGCAGCCAGGCGGGAAGGAGCAGTTGGCTGATTGTTGTCAATAACAAGAAAAGACCGATTCTCTTTTTGCAAAAAATAAGATAGCCAGGTTCCGGAAATGCCCTGGCCAATAATCAAATAGTCAACACTCATGTAGCGAAATTAATACTCGATTTTCAACATTCAATATGTCAATATTCAAGTCGAATATATAGCATCTCTTTTAGTGTGATGACTTACTGATTCGACTTGAATATTGCATTGTTGAAAATTGGTCATTGAATATTTTTATTCAACAATAAGCATTTTCCCTACTCCACAGTAATACGCACCCCTTCCGAACGCGATGTAAACTCTGGTGCATACATGCACTGTATCGTTGTCACCCCATTACTGAAATTACCAGCATGGGTTACAAACAGCGGATATTCGAATACATACGTGCCTTTGCGCAAATAATTGAAGAAGAAATTTGTGCTGGCGTCTTTGGTACTCTCGTAATAGCCGAGACCGTCCTGCCATTTGTACTGGCTCAGCACATTTACAGGTTCCAGTGCCGATGCACGCATGTCTTTCATATGCACATATTCCATATCCCTGTCTACACGAAGTTCTACCCGTACTTTAATCTTGTCGCCAACTTTCAGTACATCACCATCGTTTACAGGTGTCAATACCGGCCCGCGGTCTGTATTCTTTTCGACAAACAATTTCTTAGCTAGCTTTAATGGGGTTGAAGCCATCGTTATTTTATCCAGGTCTTCAAAGTATTGCCAGTACACGCCCCCCCAGGTTACAGGAGCCTGGTTGTTGCCTGTTGTGGTAACAGTTACAGCCATATTGCCCATCTCCGGTGTTACCTTGCTGCCTTCAATTGTTTTCTTAAAATAGCCAGTACCTGCTTCTGCACCGGCTTCTGTTGATTTTATGGAGGTGGTGGTGCCCAGTTTTATTTCCACGACAGGTTCGTTGCTCAGCCAGTCATTACCCTGCAGCAACAAGGCATAGCAGGCTTCAGCAGTCGCTTTTGTTGTTTTCCAGTTATTGGTTTGCTTGTTTTTCAATAACCATGTGCGCAGATCGTCTACGGCGGTTTTATCCTTGCCTGCTTCCTGGAATGCTTCAATCATCAATGCATGTGTTTCTATTGGTGCTTCGTACCAGAACCAGCCGCTGCGTTGGTCTTTCCAGTACATACCCAGCTCTTCATTGTTGATGGCGTTTTCTTTCAGCGATTTCAGTATAGCTGCAGGTGTTTTTGCATCATTGGTACGGTGCATGGCCAGGGCAATCATGCCCTGCATATACTTGCTTTGCTGCAGCCAGGTAGCCTGTGCACGGGTGCGGAAATAATTATAGGCTGTTTGTGATTCCTTAGCTATAGCATACTCGGGAAAGAAGCTGCGCATATACAGATATTGTATAGTGGTATAGCCCGGTGTATATTTATTTAAGTCTGTCTTATACTTTATAAGATCTGCGTAGTCTTCTTTTATACGCTTATCCAAATAGGGTATTCCCTTTGTAAGTATGGCTTTCAGGTAATCATCCTGGCCAGGCGCTGTGGCTCCCAGCTTTTTCAAATGGCCGATACCTGTTATAATATACTGGGTGATATACCGATCATCCGGGCCACCGGTAAACCATACAAAGCCACCATTGCTGCTCTGCATTTGTTTCAGCTTCTCGTAGGAATTGCTGAGCTGCTGACTCATTCGCACCATATCAAACAACAGGGCGATGTTCTTCTTTTGTTCGCTTTCATTTTTGGCAGCCAGTACCCAGGGTGTTTCTTCCAGCAACACGGCTTTCAGTTCCTGGTTTTTTTGCAGGTTGCTCATCAAGGCTGCCGTATCTGTTATTTTCCACTTCTCAAACACCTGTTTTATTTTGGGTGATGAGTTGGCGATATAGGTAGCCAGTGTATTCGCATAATAACGGTTCCATGTTTGCTCTGCACATTCGTATGGATACTCCATCAGGTAAGGCAAAGCTTGTATGGCATACCAGGCCGGGTTGCTGGTGTACTCAACTGTCAGCGCATGGTGTTGCAATGTTTCGCTATTGCCACTGTTTACCAGTTTTTCAAAATTGAAATTCTTAGTGCCTGTTCCACGCATAGGCAGCGGCATCGTTTCAGTAACCAGCATACGGTTAGTGAGCACAGGCATGATGTTTCCTTCACCATCACTGTTTGTACCAGCTTTGGCAACAATCCTCCATTGAAGGGCTTTATTAAACTGATAAGGTACTTCCAGCGGGAAGCGTACAGCTTCACTCTGGCCAGCACCAACGGTAAAGTACTGGTTAGGAAAACTGTTTTTAAACCATCCGTCAACGGGCTGATTAGTGGCCGCATCAAAGAGCTGCAGTTCTGCGGTACCGGTCATTTCTTTATCAGTCAGGTTTACAATCTTACTGCTGAATTCCATGCGGTCGCCTTCACGCAGAAAGCGGGGCATATTCGGTTGCACCATCAGATCTTTTTGCGTAACGATCTCTTTGGTACTGTACCCAAATGCAAGGTCTTTGGTATGCGTCAACGCCATGAATTTCCATTTGGTCAGTGCCTCTGGCATAGTGAATGAAAACTCAATCGAACCACTGCTGTCTGTACGCAGGTCGGGGAAGAAGAAAGCTGTTTCGTTGAAATTCTTTCGGATTTTGACGTCTGCAGATTGTTCTGTAACAGGCTCATCTTTTAATGAGCCATCTTTTTTATCGCTTGTATAGATTGTTTGATATTTATTCCCCCGGAATGGCGCAGGCTGGTCATCAAATTCCACAGCTCCCGCTTTTTCTTCTGCAGGGGCACCGCCGGCCATCATATTGGCCTCCGCCATTACTGGTTTGGCCATGCGCATTTTGGCGTGTCCGGGTCTGATGAGGCCGCCATCCATGTACCCTCCGGAAAAGACAGAGGTGGAAAGCAACTCATCATACTGTTTGTTCACATATTTTCCTTCCTCGTATGGCAGGTATTTTTGTGTGGATGTTACCTGTACAAAATTTGTACTGGCCGTCCAGCTGATACGGCTATAATAATAGGGCCAGAGCGACGGTTTATTCCAGTTATGCAGGGCAAACTGATCCAATGAAGCATCATACATAGCTGCCAGCATTTCTGCAGCTACTTTTTCATTTTTATAACCGCTGATTTTCACTTTCCATTTTTCTTCGCTGCCTGGCAGGGTTTTGTCACGGAAGCTGGCGTACTCAACAGCCAGGTCCTTGTTGCTCCATGGTACATAGATTGTTTGGTTGTACTGGTAGAAGCGGTTGTGTTTTACAAAGATCCAGCCACTGCCAAAGCCGCCACGGTCGGCTTCGGAGATATCAAAAGAAAACGTTCTCTTTTCATTGCTCAGCGTTAAGAACTTGTAATCACCCGCTTTAGCGACTTTAGCATCCGTTTGTTTGCTTATTTGCTGTACTACAAATAAGTTGTCGGCCGATGTACCCAGTTCCACTTTTGCTGTTTCACCGGGCTCCACACTTGTTTTTTTAACGCTTGTCCACAGGTAGTCGGGGCGGCTCAGTTGGTTACTCTTCGCATCAAACAGCTCAACGTATTTTACATCTTTTACTTCTTCCCCGTTTTTATCTTTTGTTATCATCTCTATGATATAAAAGCCCGGAGAGAATTGGCTGTTCTCTAATTTCCATTCTCCGCCTGCTTTTGTAGAATCTGCTTTACTGAAAACCTCAGCACCTTTTGCCCAGCTTTTGAAATCTGTTTCGTTGGCATACTCATCATAGGGGAAGAGTTTTATGTATTCCTCTTTGCTCATCACAAACTGGTCAGGCCTCTCCCAATAACGGTCACGGATCAGGCGCTTTTCTTCTATGAGTTTTGTGATAGTGACTTTCACAACAGCAGGCTCATGCTCGCCATTCATATTTTCTGTACTGATGGATAATTTTCTCAAACTGTCGGCCGCCGTCCTTTCCGGAATATCGGAAGAGAGGATTAACGATTTATAGCCAACTGAAACCATCTTTTCTCCGCTTCGGGTTTCGCCGTTTATGTCGGTAATGTCGGCATATACCGTGTAGTCAAAAACAGGTTCAAACTTTTTCTCAATTTTTAAATCAGGTATGGCGGTGAATTCAACCACAAACTTTCCGTCTTTATCGGTTTTTGTTTCCCCATGTGCTATTTCCATTTCCTCACTGGGTGGTTGCCACCAGCGCCAGAACAACCAGGGGTATATAAAGCGTGGCTGACGCACCACCCGGTATTTCACGATCGCCCCGTCAATATTATTACCGGCGTAAGCTTTTGCAATACCCGTAACCTTTATTTTATCATTTACTTTATAGGTGCCTTTAATGGGTTCATAGTCCACATAGAATTTCGGCCGCTTGTATTCTTCCACCCGGAAGCTTGCCTGGCCACCCACCTCTTTTTTGATATAGATGGAGAACTGGCCATTCATCCCGCTTTGTGGCAATTGGAATTTGCCGCTGAATGATCCGAAGTCATTTGTTTTTACTTTCAACGTATCCACATCTTTATAGTTGGCATCACGCAGCACCACAGTAGCAGAGTAATTTGCAGCGATAACACTTTTATTGCTTTTACTGCTACGGCGCAGTACTATGCCTTTGAAATAGATTGTCTGCCCCGGCCGGTATATGCTCCGGTCGGTAAAGAAGTGAACGGTACTGGATGTTGTCTCTTCTGCTTCAGCATAGTCGTTATAGCGGTAGGCATAGGAATATTCATCCAGGAAAAGACGTTCTTCATTATGTTTTATATCCAGTACATAACTATAACTGGAATAATTTTTTGGATCTTTTTTAGGCTCAACGAGGTAAAAATGCCCGTTTGCGTCAGTAGTGTACAATGGGCCTTTTTCTTTGACATATTTACGGGAATTATAATCATACTTCTGTTCCCATACCTGCACACTGGCTTTTGCCAATGGCTGTCCGTTGTCGCGGTTTAGAATAAAAAAATCGTTGTTGCTATTGACATAGCTGATGGTGGACACATGAAAGAAGCGGGCACCTATGATAGATTTTTTGCTATCAAAGTTTTTACTGTCAGAAGCTGCCAGTATATAGTCCCCGGCAGGCAGGGCGTTGATTTTAATTTCCACCTTATGCTGCTGCATGTCGTTGGTAAGCGGCAGCAATTGCTCCCAGTCCGTCAGGGGTTTGGCTGCGGTTATAGCCGCCCAGTATTTATCATTATCTGTATTTTCCAGTTGTTTTCTGAAGTTCTCATCTGCTTTGATGACACGCAGGTAAATGATCCCAATATTTTTATATTCGACCAATGAACGGAAAGGCTGGCCGGGTACATTCACTTTCTCCACGGTAAACCGCAGCGATTTAGCCTGTATGTCTTTCAGCAGGTTGTAGGCATTCATTTTCCCTTCCGATGAGTCTTTCTGGGCTATAATTCGTTCTATAATACTTTCTGCTTTCGCTTTGCCGTAGCGGTTAGTGGTATCACCGAATGGTTTGTATTCGCCTGCCTGCTGTGTATGATAAGCGGCCATCAGGTACCAGGCTTGTGAAGCAGCTGGCATGTCGCCGTATTTATTAGCCACATGGCTGATGGCTTCATAATACAATTTGTCTTTATCGGGGTGTACGGAATGCTGTTTTACAAACGCTATTCGCTGCAGGTCTGCATCAATCAGCGCATCTGGCTTTGCGTCAGTGGCATGAAAAGCTAATAGTCTTTGGTAAAGTAATAACGCTTTATGGTGAAGTGATACCGAATCTTTGGTAACAAACTTAAATTTTGCAAATTCCGCAGCAGGCGAAAAGGCTTCTGCCTGGTTTATTTCAAATGCATAGGCGGGCTTACTGATATCCCGTTCATCGTTTTCAAAATAATCAATGGCACGGTGGGCGAGCAGATCGAAGAGGGTAGGGCGCAGGTGGCGCATATTTCCTTTCAGCACAATAGCATCAAAGTTCTGGATGCGGGTCTGCTGTAATGTTTTTTCATTCTTTACTGACTCAAGGTAGAGTTCGCTGATGCGCTTGTGAAAATCTTCCTTCGTCCATGTGTCTATATCCGTTTTTGAAAATTTCTTATCTGTTTCGGAGCGGCTGTATATCTGCCATCTTTTTTCCTGGTAATAATTCCAGTATAGTTCTGCCAGTACACTTTTTAGTATAGATGCAGCCGGCTCTTTACTGGTGGCCAGTTCTTTTTCCATGTCAGCGATGGAAAGGGTTTCGTTGTTTTCACGGTTATCGGATTGCAGCGTGGTGAAATATATCAGACATTTGATTACCTGCGCATCCTGCCCCTCCTTTTTAGCAATGGCATATATTTTTTTTGCCTCGGCGAGTGCTGTTTGCGGTTGCCCTTTCTTTGCAGCGGCCTCTACTTTCTTCCATTCTTTTTCATAATTCTTTACCGGGGTCTGGCTGCTGGCACTCATCGTTATAATACTGGTTAAGCTAAGGGTGAGAAATATTTTTTTCAATAAGGACAGGTTCATGCTGATATATTTTATTACAAGATAATTAAAGTTTCGCGGTAATAAGATGCCATGTGGACGCAGATTTCATAAGCTGTGCGTTTCGAAAGACCCTTGCTGAAATGCACTGCAGGACTGTATCTCCGCATATTCCTGCAAAAGCCCTGCTTTTATTGCAATCCCTTTAACAAATTGTTTCACAATTGTTGGCACGGCTTTGGAAAAGGTAAATACGAAATAATATTTTTTAACCCTCCGCCTGCCGGCGGATAAATTTTAAGATTATGAAAAAAACATTTACACTTTTATTTACTTCTCTGTTCTCTCTTTCCCTGCTGGCATTTGACGGCAGCCGGTTAAGCATCTCCACAGTAAGAAATACTGATTTGAAGATTGAAGTAGATGGTCGCCGTATGACTATGCGGGACAACAGCATTACCCTCAGCAACCTGAATGATGGCTACCATGACATCAAGATTGTCAGGGATGCAAAAAAGCAAGGCAATGGTTTTGGCTTTGGCAACAAAAAAAGAGAAGAAGTATTGTACAACAGCCGTGTATACCTGCGCCGTGGTTTTCACATCGACATCACCGTAAACCGTTTTGGTAAGGTCTTTACTGATGAAAGAAGGATTGAAGCCAACGATGACTGGTATGGTGACGACAACTATGACAATGGAGGCTGGGATAATGGCAACTATAGCAGGGCCATCAGCCAGCGTGACTTCGACCAGGTAAAGCAGTCGCTGCAAAAAGAATGGTTTGAAAACAACAGGCTGACTTCTGCCAAGTTCATCATCGAAAATAATTTCTTTACTGCCATGCAGGTAAAGGAGCTTATGCAACTGTTTTCTTTTGACGATAAAAAGCTGGAAATAGCCAAATTGGCTTACCGCAAAACAATTGACAAACAGAACTACTATGTATGCAATGAAGCCCTGACCTTCAGCAGCAATAAAGATGAACTGGCCCGTTTTATCCGTGAAAGCAGATAACAAGTGGGGAATGGCTGGTAGCCAGCAAGCCCCTCGACAATATTAAAACCCTATGTAATGAAAAAGCCCTCCGGGATTTCGGAGGGCTTTTATTATTTTGATATCCCACTAGCTTCTTGCCAAACCTTACTAGCCAAGGATTTTCTTCATCGTAGCACCAATATCAGCCGGGCTGCTTACTACATGTATGCCGCATTCGCCCATGATTTTCATTTTGGCAGCAGCCGTATCATCTGCACCGCCAACGATGGCACCCGCATGGCCCATGCGACGGCCGGGAGGCGCTGTTTGGCCAGCAATAAAACCAACCACCGGTTTTTTATTACCTGTTTCTTTGATCCAATGGGCAGCTTCTGCTTCCATACCACCGCCTATTTCACCTATCATTACGATAGCATCTGTTTCCGGATCGTTCATAAAGAGCTCTACTGCATCTTTAGTAGGCGTACCGATTATGGGGTCGCCACCAATACCAATTGCCGTAGAAATGCCAAGGCCTGCTTTTGCAACCTGATCGGCTGCTTCATAGGTCAGCGTACCTGATTTTGATACGATACCAATGCGGCCTTTCTTGAATATAAAACCAGGCATAATGCCCACTTTGCACTCATCAGATGTAATAATGCCCGGGCAATTTGGACCGATTAAGCGGGTTTGTTTGCCCTGCAGGTAGTTTTTCACTTTTACCATATCCTGTACGGGGATGCCTTCGGTAATGCAAACTACCAGTTTGATGCCGGCTTCAGCAGCTTCCATAATCGCATCTGCGGCAAATGCCGGAGGAACGAATATGATACTAACGTCGGCACCAGTGGATTCTACACCATCCGCCACCGTATTAAAAACAGGTTTGTCGAGATGGGTATTACCACCTTTGCCAGGAGTAACACCACCCACCACTTTGGTTCCGTATTCAATCATCTGCGTGGCATGGAAAGTGCCTTCGGTACCGGTAAAACCCTGTACCAATATTTTCGAATTCTTATTGACGAGAATGCTCATTCCCTTACATTTTTTTGTTTCGCAAAAGTAAGGGAATTGGGGCGGATAGCGACCCGGCTTAATGCAGGTACTTGATAAAATATATCCGGTAACCTGTGCTGGCCACTGGCGTGATTGTTGTGCTGGCCGTAGTCACCACCCCTCTTTGCAGGGTGTCTGTGCGGAAAACCGAATTGACTGCCTGGCCGCTTTCCGGAATCAAATAGCTGGAAATGATAACCCCGTCTGCACCATTTTCTTCAGCTGTCTTTTCGGCCAGTGCCTGGATCTTATCGGGCCTGAGTCTTACTGCCCAAAAATTAAGATAACCCTCGCCGGCAATGATATATTTTTTTGTAATAGCCGACTCGGTTACATATACATCAGCATGTGTGCCAGGGGCATTACGCTGGCCTACATAGTGTAGTTCAGAACAGGAGCTAAGAAGGAGTGGGATGAGCGCAGTTTGTAGAATTTTTAGCATGGTTTGTTTTTGCCTTTTGCAGCAAAAATGATCCCAGCTTATTTCTTACGAATAAAATCGTTTGTTAAAGGATGTTATTGAGGGGGACTATCCAAATTCCGATCGGTTGGAATTTTACCGGTAAGTTCCATCATGCGCATTTCTTTGGCATCTTTCAGGAATTCTGAAGCAAAGATGAAATCATTGAGCCGCTGGTTTTTACTGAAAATAATTTCTTTGTTATTGCCTTCCCATTCTTTATTGCCTTTATACATATAGAGGATATAATCGCCCATTTCCATCACACTGTTCATGTCATGGGTGTTGACCACCGTGGTGATATTATATTCTACTGTAATTTCTTTAATCAGTTTATCAATAACCAGTGATGTTTGCGGATCGAGGCCGGAATTGGGCTCATCACAAAACAGGTATTTGGGATTTAATACAATGGCCCTGGCCAGTGCCACCCTTTTTTTCATACCTCCGCTTAGTTCCGATGGATATTTTTTATTAGAATCAACCAGGTTAACCCTTGCCAGTACTTCGTTCACACGATCGAGTTTCTTTTTAAAAGAATCTTTGGTAAACATACTTAAGGGAAACATCACATTTTCCTGTACATTCTGGCTGTCGAAGAGGGCAGAGCCCTGGAAAAGCATGCCTATCTCCTTACGGATATTGGTTTTTTCTTCGCCCTTCATGGCTGTAAAGTTCTGGCCATCATACAATATTTCACCGCTATCGGGTTCGAAGAGTCCAACGATACATTTTTGCAATACAGTTTTCCCGCTGCCGCTTGATCCAATAATCAGGTTGCACTGTCCCGATTTCATGGTACAACTGACATCCTCAATCACCACTTTTCCGTTAAAGGATTTTCGTATATTTTTTACTTCTATCAATGCGAGTGAACTTTTAATACTGGTACAAAATATCAGAGCAGGAGGGCAGACAGTACATAATCCGCAAAAAGGATGAGTATACAGCTAACCACCACTGCTTTTGTGCTTGCCCTTCCAATTTCCAGTGCTCCTCCTTTTACATAATAGCCATAAAAAGCGGGTATGCTGGATATGATAAAGGCAAATACATATGCTTTGATCAATGCGAATTTCACCGTAAAGGGTACAAAAAATTCTTTTACCCCTTTGTCAAATGTATAGCCATCAATAATGCCAGAAGCAATACCGGCCATTCGTCCGCCATATATTCCCAGGGCCATAGACAGTACGACCAGCAGTGGTATCATCACCAATGCGGCTGCAATTTTGGGCATGACCAGGTAAGATTTTGTATTAATACCCATTATTTCAAGGGCATCAATTTGTTCGCTTACCCGCATATTGCCGAGTTCGCTGGCAATACGGCTGCCCGCCACCCCAGCAAGTACTATGGAAACGAGGGTTGGGGCAAACTCAAGCACCACAGTGTCCCGTACAATCTGAGCAATGGTAGAAGTGGGAATAAGCGGACTTACCAGTTGGTAAGCTGTTTGTATAGTGGATACGGCACCAATAAACACAGATATGATGGCAACGATTCCAAGTGAGCCAACGCCGATTTCAGCACATTGATGGAAAAATTCTTTCCAGTACATGCGGCTGTTTTCAGGGCGGGATATCATTCCCTTCAGCATCAACAGGTACTGGCCTATGTCGGAAAAAATAGTCATTCAGGCTGTAAAATACGGAGGAAAATTGAGAGGTGGCTATCCCGCACAATCAAGTTATAAACCGGTTACTAAATATCCCTGGCGGTCCTCCTGAAACGCTTCCACCATTTTGATTTTTTCACAATCTCATCAGTCGAGGATTTGCTCTTTATCTGGGCATCAACAACGGCAATCAATGCCATATTAATAATACTTCTAACGGAACTGCCGAGTTGCAGGATATGCACCGATTTATTCATGCCTAAAAGAATAGGGCCAACGGCATCGGCTGTGTCCAGTTCTTTCATCAGGTTGTATGCAATATTTCCTGCTGCCAGATTCGGGAATATAAGTGTGTTTACATCCTTGTCTACTAATTCACTGAAGGGATAATTTTCCTTCATCAAATCTTTATTGAATGCGACACTGGCCTGCATTTCACCATCTACCAGCAGACTGGGCATTTTTTCCTTTACAATCCTGCGGGCATCCGCTACCAGTTTGGCTTCGGCCGAATTGCTGCTGCCAAAATTAGAGTAACTGAGCATGGCAATGCGGGGAATTACATTGAAATTCCGCACTTCTTTGGCTGCCAGTAATGTTATCTCTGCCAGTTCTTCGGCAGTAGGATTGAAATTTACCGTAGTGTCAGCAAGGAATAATGGCCCCTTTTTAGTTAGCATCAGGTACATACCAGCAATCTTTGATACGCCGGGTTCAGTACCTATCACTTGTATGGCGGGGCGGATAGTATCGGGATAGTTTTTAGTCAGTCCGGAGATCATGGCGTCTGCATCACCGGTTTCCACCATCATTGCTCCGTAATAGTTCCGGTCACGCATCACTTTTTTCGATTCATAGGCGTTGAAACCGCGGCGTCCCCGCTTTGCCAGGAACAATTCTGCATATTTATTGCGTCGCTCTTCGTTTTCATCACTCTTCGGATCAATTATCGGCAGGCTTTCCAGGGAGATACCATTTTCCAATGCGATGCGACGGATGCGTTTTTCATCACCAAGCAACAGCGGGTAACCAATACCTTCATCAAATACAATTTGAGCCGCTTTCAGCACTTTTACATTATCGGCTTCGGCAAATACAATACGTTTTGGATCACGGCGGGCTTTGCTGCCAATGGCACGCATCACCTGGTTATCCTGTCCAAGTCGTTTTTCCAAGCTGGTAATATAGGCATCCCAGTCAGTAATAGGCTGGCGGGCCACGCCACTTTCAATAGCTGCTTTAGCAACGGCCGGCGACACGGTGGCGAGCAGTCGTGGATCCAACGGTTTAGGAATGATATAGTTTGGTCCGAAAACAATGTTCTTTTCATTATAGGCCATGTTCACCATGTCGGGTACAGGTGTTTTGGCTAAATCGGCCAAAGCCCGCACGGCTGCTAATTTCATTTCTTCATTGATATGTTTGGCCCGTACATCCAATGCCCCGCGGAATATATAAGGGAAGCCGAGTACATTGTTTACCTGGTTTGGATAGTCGCTGCGCCCCGTGGCCATGATGATATCTTTTCTTGCAGATGTGGCGTCCTCCCAACTGATTTCCGGATCAGGATTGGCCATAGCAAATACGATCGGATTTTTTGCCATGCTTTTTACCATATCCTGCGTTACGGTGTTGCCCGCACTGAGGCCAATAAAAATATCAGCGTCTTTCATGGCCCCTTCCAGTGTGAGTCCTTCTTTGCCATTAGAGAATTGTCTTTTGAGGTCATCCAGGTCGGGCCTGTTTTTGTGCAGGATACCTTTGCGATCAAACATGGAAAAATTCTCCGGTTTGGCACCCAGTGCTACATATAATTTACTGCAGGAAATGGCTGCCGCACCGGCACCATTCACTACAAATTTTACTTTCTCTATTTTTTTCTTTTGAATCTCTAAGGCATTCAGCAGGGCAGCACTGCTGATAATAGCCGTGCCATGCTGATCATCATGCATCAGCGGAATGTTCATTTGTTTCTTCAGCTCTGTTTCTATGTAGAAACATTCCGGGGCTTTTATGTCTTCAAGATTGATACCGCCAAATGTGGGCTCCAGTGATTTTACAATCTCTACAAATTTCACAGGATCTTTTTCGTTGATTTCAATATCGAACACATCAATGTCTGCGAAGATTTTGAAGAGTACACCTTTCCCTTCCATTACGGGTTTACCGGCTTCGGGGCCAATATCACCAAGGCCGAGGACAGCGGTACCATTGCTGATAACGGCTACCAGGTTTCCTTTGGCGGTGTATTTATAAACATCATCTTTATTTTCTGCAATGGCTAAACAGGGTTCTGCCACACCGGGGCTATAGGCCAGCGATAAATCACGCTGTGTCTTAGCCTCTTTAGTGGGAATGACTTCAATTTTCCCAGGCCTTCCTTTCGCATGGTATTCGAGTGCCTGTTGTTTACGGAGTTCGTTTGCCATAATTATTTTTTATCGCTAAGCAGGATTTTATGCCTGCGAACCATTTTGTTTTTTTTGTTTTATTTGAAAGACATTTCCTTCAGGGTCTTCCCCATCGCAGGTAAAATAATCATAACCCTGGAATGATTTGATTTCATGCATCGGGATATGATTCTCAATGAGGCCCTGCCGTACTGCACGGATATCCTGTTTTGTTTCAAAAACTATTTTGATATTGGTTGCTGTGTTTGTATGACTTTCCGGATGGTCTTGCCCGATTTTATGTAGCCCAATTTTTCCCAGGCCGGCCTGTAATAATACCCATTCGGCGGGTTGTTCTTCCAGGACCGGTAATTCAAATGCTCCTGCATAAAATGATTTCAGCCTGTCTGTATCCCGGCAAAAAATGATAATAGTATCTAAGTTCAACTGCATGTTGCCTGCATCGTTTAGATTAACTGATCAAAGCCCTGTTTTGCCGGGTTTGCGGCAAAAGTTTGGCGTGCAATGTACGTAATAAACTTTTATCGAAGTTTTGACAGAAATTAAAGATAACCAGGCAATTGTAATCAGGCTGGTTTTATACTGCTGCCCAGCCATGCCATCATACCCATGCCAATTTCAATAGCGCTTTCATCAATATTAAAAACAGGTGTATGTACCCCGGCTGTAATGCCTTTTGCAGCATTCATCGTACCGAGGCGGTAGAAACAGGCAGGTATTTTTTGCGCATAATAACCAAAATCTTCAGCGCCCATCCGTAGTTCTGTTTCGCTTACATTTTCTGCGCCCATATAGACTTCAGCCAGCTTGCTTGCTGCTGTGCTTACCTGTTCATTGTTCATAACGCATGGATAGCCCACATCAATATGCAGATCAACTGAGCCACCCATTGAACTAACCAGGTCAGTACAGAGTTTGCGGATTAGATCATGTGCTTTAAAGCGCCATTCTTCATTCATAGCCCGGAATGTGCCCATCAGCTTGACTTGATTAGGGATAACATTGGTTGTGTTGCCACCATTGATAGCGGATATAGATAGTACTGAAGGATTGAACGGATTATTGTTGCGGCTGACGAGTTGCTGTAATGCGATAATAAGATGTGAACTGATGAGTATGGGATCGACAACAAGGTGCGGTGAAGCGGCATGGCCACCTTTTCCTTTTATGGTGATATATAGTTCATCTGCACTGGCCATGACCATACCGCCGCGGAAGCTCAACTTGCCCACCTCTAAAATCGTATTTACATGCAATGCAAGTATTGCCTGCGGTGCCGGGTTTTCCAATACTCCTTCATTAATCATATAGGAAGCACCCCCGGGGTTTCTTTCCTCACCCGGCTGAAAGATGAGTTTCACAGTGCCTTCCCATTGGTCCTTTGTCTCGCTGAGAATTTTTGCTGCACCGAGCAGGCAGGTGGTATGTACATCATGGCCGCAGGCATGCATGACACCTGTGTTTTTTGATTTATATGGGATGTCGTTTTCTTCTGTAATTGGCAATGCATCCATATCAGCCCGGAGGGCAATGATTCGGCTATCCGGATTTTTTCCTTTGATAAGCCCAACCACACCTGTAGTCGCTTTAATTTCAAATGGTATTCCGTATTCGCTGAGTTTGGATTGAACGAATTTCGATGTTTCAAATTCCTGGTAGCTCAGTTCGGGGTTTGCGTGAAGGTGGTGCCTGATTTCAATAAACTCGCCTGCATATTGGCGGGCCAGGGCTTTAATTGTTTCCTGCATAAGGCAAAAATACTCTATAAAAAATAAAACCCTGCGCATAGGCAGGGTTCGGTAAAAAGTTATAAGCGGGTTTATTAATCGTCTTTATCCTCTTTCTCACCGGGTTTCACCTCTATCACATCTTTCATAATAAATACGCCTTTTGGAAAATAGGTATTTAACCGGCGCTGGTAGGCTTCCGCATCTTTGCGGTCCTTGAAATTGCCTGCTTTTAATTTATAGTAAGGTGACTGGTGCCAGAGATAGGCTTTCAGTTCAGGGAAATAGGTGTATACTTTTGTCTTTGCTGCAATCGCTTCTTCCCGGTTGTTGGTGCTGATGATCATCAGGCGGAAGCCTTTATCGGTACGGCGGCTGTCACGGCTCGTTACTTCGTTGATATAGGCCTGCTTTTTTACCAGCAGATCAAGCCTGTCGTCTTTGTGAACGATAACATAATTGGTGTCGTTCAGTTTTTTCCAGGCGCTATCCTGGGCAAAGACAGAAAGCGAAAAAAACAAGGTCAGTAAAAGCGAGAAATATTTCATAAGTGTATTAAGTGGTCAAATTTCCGGCCAAAATTAATATCCCCCACCGGCTCCGGCAATATTTTCTACCGGGTGCCAGGTTGTTTTTATTTCCTGTGTATCCATGATGAAATAAGGCGACTGTCCTTCATCGGTATACCAGTTTATTTTATCATAGAAAGTGATGCGTTTCAGGTTAGTAGCCGATTTTTCCCGCATCATTTTCCGGGTATCAGAATTGTTTTCGCAATAAATGGTTGCATTTACATCCATATGATCAACAAACCAGGATGCCAGCTCGGAGGGCTTACCTGTTAAAATATTAACAACTCCGCCTGGTAAATCGGAGGAGTTCAATACTTCTGCGAAGGTTACGGAACAAAGCGGCTTAGTTTCAGACGCCAGCACAACACAGGTATTACCCCCTGCAATAACCGGTGCAATGACAGAAACCAGTCCAAGTAAGGAATCGCCTTGCGGTGCAATGATAGAAACAACACCGGTTGGCTCAGGTACTGAAAAATTAAAATGTGAACTGGCCACCGGGTTTACAGCACTAAATAATTGCTGGAATTTATCGCACCAGCCAGCATAGTATATCAGGCGATCGATGGCCAGGTTGACTTCTTTTTCAGCTTTTGCTTTTGTGCTGTCCTGCTGTATTAACTCTTCAATAAACTGTGCTTTTCTTCCTTCCAGCATTTCTGCCATGCGGTACAGTATCTGGCTGCGGTTGAATGCAGCACGGCTGCTCCAGCCACTGAATGCACTCCTGGCAGCAACAGCCGCATCCCTGAAATCTTTGCGTGAGCAAAGGCATACATTGGCGAGTTTTTTTCCGGCTGCATTCGTTGGAATATAATAGCGGCCGGATTCAGTACGGGGAAATTGTCCGCCGATATAAATTTTATAGGTCTTCAGCACTTCCAGGCGTTTGGAGGAAACAGACTTCTCCAGCCCGTTTTCACTCACCTTAAGCGAAGATTTTTTAATTGCTTTTTCCATAATTATTTTTTTGCCACGAATGCCACTAATTACACGAAAAATTAGATACGAATTAAATTGCCGGAGGCAATTTTTTATTTTCTCTCAATATTCGTGTCATTCGTGTGATTTGTGGCTCAGTTTTTTAAATTCAAATAAGGCAATAAGCCGTGTAATCCACCTTCCCGTCCAAATCCACTTTCTTTATAACCTCCGAAGGGCGATGTGGGATCAAACTTGTTGAAGGTATTGGCCCATACCACACCGGCCCGCATCCGTTTTGTCATATTGAAAATTTTGGAACCCTTATCTGTCCATACACCTGCACTTAATCCGTAAGGGGTATTGTTGGCTTTTTCAATCACTTCATCATCCGTACGGAACGTAAGCACGGATAATACCGGCCCGAATATTTCTTCCTGTGCAATGCGGTTGCTCTGCGCTACATTGGTAAACATAGTAGGACGGCAGAAATAACCTTTGACGGGGATACGGCAACTGCTTTCATAAAAATCAGCACCTTCCTGCTTACCTATCTTGATATATTTATGAATTGTCTCTAATTGCTGTTTTGAATTAATCGCACCGATATCGGTGTTCTTATCCATCGGGTCGCCTACGATTAATGATTCAAGGCGATCTTTTAATTTGCGTATCACTTCTTTTGCTATTGATTCCTGCACATACAAACGGGAACCTGCGCAGCATACATGTCCCTGGTTGAAGAAGATACCATTGATAACACCTTCCACAGCCTGGTCGATTGGTGCATCTTCAAAAATGATATTGGCTGCTTTACCCCCCAGTTCCAGTGTAGCTTTCTTATTGGTGCCCGCAATAGCCCGTTGTATAATCTTTCCTACATCTGTAGAACCAGTGAAAGCAATTTTATTTATATCCGGATGATTAACGATTGCTGCACCGGTAGCACCTGCACCTGTAAGAATGTTTACCACACCCGGTGGCAAATCTGCTTCTTGTATTATCTCTGCTAATTTCAGTGCTGTCAATGGAGTTGTTTCAGCAGGCTTCAGCACAACGGTATTGCCTGTTGCAATGGCCGGCGCAATTTTCCAGGCAGCCATCAGCAGAGGAAAATTCCAGGGAATAATTTGTCCCGCTACACCAAGCGGCTCTGCCACACGGTTGGGGAATGCATATTCCAGTTTATCGGCCCAGCCTGCATAGTAAAAGAAATGGTTGGCAGCCGTTGGCACATCAAAATCACGGCTCTCTCTTATCGGCTTACCACCATCCAGCGATTCGATAATCGCCAGTTCTCTTGCTTTTTCCTGCACCATACGGGCAATACGGAAAACATATTTAGCCCTTTCTTTGGGGGCCATTTTCTTCCATACTTTCTCGTAGGCATTGCGAGCGGCTGTTACGGCTTTGTTTACATCTGCTTCGTTGGCATCGGCCACTTCACTCAGTTTTTCTTCATTGGCCGGGTTGATGGTATCAAAGTATTTTTTCGAGGAAGGCTTTTGCCATTCACCATTAATAAACAAATCATACTGCTTATTAATCGTTGCAGCACTTTTGCTTTCCGGCGCGGGTGCATAGCTCCAGCTGGTATCAAACTTTAATTTGATCGTATTGCTCTTTTTAGGCGCAGCTTTTCCGCCACGGCGGACAGGGTTTGTTTTTACAGCCATAGTTTTATTTGAAAATGTGAGAATTGGAAAATGTGTGAATGTGAAAATTGAAAGGCGCTCGTCATTTTCACATTTTCCACATTACCTCATTTCCACATTGATTTATTAATCCACCGAAAAATAATTCGCACTCTGATACTGCCCCGTTTTCAATTTTACCAATTGCATCAGCACATCATTGGCCAAACTGCTGGCACCGAAGCGGAACCATTCATTATTCAGCCAGCCTTCACCCAATACTTCTTTTACCATGACTAAATAATGCAATGCCAGTTTTGATTTGGAAATACCACCGGCCGGTTTCATGCCAATCATCTTACCGGTCTTATAATAAAAGTCACGGATGGCTTCCAGCATCACCAGCGTTACCGGCATGGTGGCGGCAGGTTGTATCTTGCCGGTTGATGTTTTTATAAAGTCAGCTCCGGCATGCATGGCAATATCACTGGCTCTTCTTACTTTATCAAAAGTGCCTAGTTCACCCGTTTCTAAAATTACTTTTAATCTTGCATCGCCACAGGCTTCTTTCACAGCCGCTATTTCATCAAACACAAAATTGTAATCGCCTGCATGAAACTTACCGCGGCTGATAACCATATCAATCTCATCAGCCCCTTCATTCACTGCATACTTCGTGTCCCTGATCTTTACGTCCCTTGGTGCTTGTCCGCTGGGGAAGGCCGTTGATACAGAAGCTATTTTTATACCTGATCCTTCCACGGCTTTTTTAGCCACTTTTACCATGCTGGGGTATACGCATACAGCTGCTACCGTGGGTATACCCGGCAATGCGTCATGCGGGTGCATGGCTTTATAACAAAGCTGTTTTACTTTTCCATCAGTATCCTTCCCTTCCAGGGTGGTCAGGTCAATCATATTCAGCACCAGTTTCAGGCCATTTTCCTTGGCTTCATTCTTGATGCTTCTTTTGGTAAACCGGGAAGCCCGTTCTTCCACACCTACCTGGTCTATGCGGGGTGACAAGGAAAAATCAGGCAGTATTTGTACAGGTTTGGCAACAGCCATCGTATTGAATATTAAGTATTTTCAAAGATAAATAAAGTTCCCGGTACAGGATATTGTTATGTTTTACGTCCAAAACCAGCCTTTTATCATTTATACCCGCCAGATTGTACACTGTTTAGTACATTCGGCTATCTTATCTAAACCAAAACAAATGAGAAAACTAACGCTACTGCTGCTAAGCAGTTTCTTGTGCAGTTACCTCCTGGCACAGCCTACATTCCCGGAGAATGGAGTGGCTGATCCCCGCCACGGACATTATGCTTTTACTAATGCCACCATTGTAAAAGATGCGGTCACCACATTATCCAATGCCACGCTGATTATCAAAGATGGCCGGATAGCAGCTGTGGGTACCGGATTACCGGTTCCTGCCGGAGCGGTGGAAGTGGATTGCAAAGGCAAACACATCTATCCATCCTTTATTGATATTTATACAGACTATGGTACGCCACAACGGCAGCAAACTGCCGGCGGAGGTGGGTTCAACTTTAACCAACCACCCCAATTAGAAACGGCAGTAAAAGGTCCTTACGGATGGAACCAGGCCTTGAAATCGGATGTAGACGTATATAAAGTGTTTGCCGTGAATGATGCCAACGCAAAACCTTTGCGTGAAGCAGGCTTTGGCACGGTGCTTACCCATGTAAAAGATGGTGTGGCCCGCGGTACCGGCGCAGTTGTTACGCTGGCCAATGAAAAAGAGAATTTAGTTATCATCAAAGAAAAAGCCTCAGCGCATTATTCATTTGCCAAAGGTTCTTCTACGCAATCATACCCAAGCTCGAAGATGGGATATATTGCCTTGCTGCGACAAACCTATTTAGATGCACAATGGTATAAAACAAAACCATGGCAGGAAGGGTTTAATGTAACCCTGCAGGCGTGGAATGATAACCAGGGCCTGCCGCAGATATTTGAAGCGAATGATAAATGGGATGATTTGCGGGCAGACAGAATTGGCGATGAGTTTGGCGTGCAGTACATCATCAAAGCTGGTCAGAATGAATACCAGCGTATAAAAGAAATGAAAGCAACCAATGCAACGTTCATTCTTCCGCTTAATTATCCGCAGGCACAGGATGTGGAAGATCCAAATGATGCACGATTTGTTTCGCTGAACGATATGAAACATTGGGAACTGGCCCCGTCAAGTGCAGCCGCTTTTGAAAAAGCCGGCATAAATTTTTGTTTGACAACTTCTGATTTGCGGAGCGTAAATACATTCTGGACCAACCTGCGCAAAGCCATGGAATATGGCCTTAGCGAGAATAAAGTAATTGAGGCTTTGACAAAAACCCCGGCCATTACATTAGGTATTTATGATAAAGTAGGAAGCCTTGATGCGGGAAAACTGGCAAACTTTCTGATTACAAACGGACCGTTATTTAATGAAAAGACAATCATCCTCAATAACTATGTGCAGGGTATTAAATACACGGTGAAAGAAGAAAACAATATTGCCGGTACCTATAACCTGACCATCAACACACCTGCCGGCGATGAAAATTATACACTGGATGTAAAGAGCACCTCCTCTGCTTCAATGTTTGCAAAGGATACACTCAACACTAAAATAACGTTTGATGGTAAACTGGTGAAAATACAATATGCGCCGATGCTTAAAAGACAAAGGCCTGCTATGCCTGCCGGTGGTGGCGCAGATACTACACAAAGAAGGCCTGGTGGTGGCCCGGGTATGGGAAGAGGTGGTATGGGCGGCGGAGCTGACCAGGCATTGCCTGCGAACGCAGCACGTCTGAGCGGTGTGAACAATGGTACCGAATGGAATGGAACCGGTATTGATTCTTTGGGCAACTCGCTTACCTGGACTGCCAAATTTGTAAAAGCGGCAGAGGTAAAACCCGATACAGCTAAGAAAAAGGAAATGCCAGCGATTGGTAAAGTGGTCTTTCCATTCGAGCCATTCGGCTGGGATGAGGGCGCACAGCCTAAACAGGAAACTATTCTGATAAAGAATGCAACAGTATGGACGAACGAAAAAGAAGGTGTGTTGCAGAATGCAGATGTACTAATCAAGGGCGGGAAAATTGCAGCAGTGGGCAAAAATTTATCTGATGCCGGTGCAAGGGTGATTGATGGTACGGGCAAACATGTAACGCCGGGTATTATTGACGAGCACTCGCATATCGCTGCGGCTTCTATCAATGAAGGAGCACAAAGTGTAACATCGGAAGTGCGTATTGCGGATAACCTGAACCCGGATGATATCAATATCTACCGTCAGTTGAGCGGAGGTGTTACTACCTCTCATATTCTGCATGGCTCGGCCAATGTCATCGGCGGACAAACACAGCTGATTAAACTGCGCTGGGGAGCCAATGATGATGATCTGAAGTTCAAAGGATGGCCCGGACAAATAAAATTTGCGCTTGGTGAAAATGTAA
>CAYLRV010000026.1:0-64661 GCA_964386395.1 uncultured Chitinophaga sp. | reverse complement strand
GGTTAATCGGTACACAATACCTCATGCGTGGACTAACAGAAATTGGGCAAAACGAACTGGCCTATACACTTGCATCCAATACTACATACCCCAGTTGGGGCTATATGGCAGCAAATGGTGCCACGACAATTTGGGAGCTATGGAATGGTAATACAGCCGCACCCAATATGAACAGCCAGAACCATGTGATGATGCTGGGCGATCTGCTGATCTGGTATTATGAAAATCTCGCCGGTATCAGAACCAATAAAACCGATGTGGCTTTCAAGAAGATTATTATGAAGCCTGCTATACCAGACGGCTTAGATTTTGTAAAGGCATCATATAAAAGCCCGCATGGTATCATCAGCAGCCACTGGAAAAACAGCACGGCCGCATTTGCTTGGAATATAACCATACCGGCCAATACGACAGCTACTGTCTATATCCCGGCAGCAAGCGCTGAGGAGCTAACAGAGAGTGGTAAGCCTCTCGCACAAGTCGTAGGCGTGAAGTTTGTAAAAATGGATAAGGGCAGCGCCGTATTGGAAATAGCTTCAGGAAACTATTCGTTTGTCCGAAACAAACACTGGAAAAAAGGTATTGTCAAAAATGAATTTATATTCGACCGGGCATCCTTTCCTGAAAGCCACGCCAGCACCATTGCGGAAACACCTGATGGGTTAATCGCTGCCTGGTTTGGCGGCACCAAAGAAGGCAACAAAGATGTTTGCATCTGGACCAGCCATTATAAAAATAATAAATGGACGGAGCCTGTAAAAGTAGCTGATGGTATTATGAATGACACACTGCGCTATCCCTGCTACAACCCGGTATTATATTATGCCCCGAATAAAGAGCTGTTGTTGTTTTATAAGATAGGGCCAAACGTAGCGGGCTGGACGGGCTGGATGAAGCGCAGCCATGACAACGGTAAGACATGGAGTGAACGGGAAGCCTTGCCAGAAGGATTTTTGGGGCCGATCAAAAATAAACCTGAATTAATCAATGGCGTATTGCTTTGTCCCAGCAGTACAGAAAAAGGTGGCTGGAAAGCGCATATTGAATTTACCCCAGATAATGGCCGCACCTGGACAAAAACTCCTGCTATTAATGATGGCACCGTTGTGCAGGCCATTCAGCCAAGCATATTAAAGCATAAGGATGGGCGTTTGCAAATCCTATGCCGCAGCCGCAACACGACAATCAACGAAAGCTGGAGTAGTGATGGAGGAAAAACCTGGACGGAGATGAAAGCATCTGCATTGCCCAACAATAATTCGGGTACAGATGCTGTAACCTTAAAAGACGGAAGACAAGTATTGGTGTACAATCATACATTACCCAATGATAGCTGGGTAAAGGGTAAGGGCCCGCGTACGCCATTGAATGTAGCCGTTAGCAATGACGGTAAAACATGGTACGCCGCAGCAGTACTGGAGGATTCACCCATCAGCCAGTATTCATACCCGGCCGTTATACAAACAAAGGATGGCCTGCTGCATTTTGTATATACCTGGAGAAGGGAACGGATAAAACATGTGGTGATAGACCCGTCAAAACTGGAGTTGAAGGAAATAGTGAACAAGCAATGGCCCGGTGTGGTACAGGTAGAGGGAAAAACGTCTGATGATTAAGTGCCTCCTTGATTCAAAATAGCTGAGTAGTGAACAGAACCCTGAAGAGTGCGACGCAAGGAACGATGCTCAGGGAACTAAAGCTGACAAAAGAATATTATTTAGGATTGCATAAATGAACAATCTCCCGCTTATTGATATAACCGTTATCATCATCTACATGCTCGCCATGCTGTGGATTGGCTTTTATTTCAGTAAGAAAAACAAAAACAGCGAACAATTCACCAAAGCCTCCGGTATGATACCCGGCTGGGCCATCGGCCTTTCTATCTATGCAACATTTCTCAGCAGCAATACATTTCTTGGCGTACCAGGAAAATCTTTCGGAACTAACTGGAATGCCTTTGTATTCAGTTTATCCATGCCACTGGCCGCCTGGGTGGCAGTAAAATATTTTGTCCCCTTTTACCGAAGTACAGGAGAAGTATCAGCGTACACACATTTAGAGAAGAGATTTGGCCCCTGGGCGAGGACATACGCCGTGGTATGTTTCCTGCTGACGCAGTTTGCCCGCATGGGATCTATTTTTTTTGGTATGGCGCTCAGCCTGCAGGCCCTTACAGGTTTTAGTATGGCCTCTATCATGATAGTAATGGGTGTCTGTATTATTATATATACCGTACTCGGTGGTATGGAAGCGGTGATATGGACAGAAGTGGCACAGGGGATTTTAAAAACATTGGGTGCCATTCTCATACTTTATTTAATCGTAAAAGAAATGCCGGGCGGCCTGCAGCAAACATTTGCTATAGCGGGTGAGAATAATAAAATGAGCCTGGGGAGTTTATCGCCGGATTTTACCAGCTCCACTTTTTGGGTGGTACTGCTCTATGGCTTTTTTATTAACCTGAATAATTTTGGCATGGACCAAAATTATATTCAGCGCTACCACACGGCCAAAGGCGTAAAGCAGGCTGGTAAATCAGTATGGATGTGTGTATGGATGTATGTGCCCGCTTCCTTATTATTCTTCATTATTGGTGCTGCCTTATTTGCTTACTACCAGGTACACCCGGAACTGATAGAAACGGTAAAACTAAAAGTAGCGACGGAAAGACTGGGCACAAATGCTACACTGCAACAAGTACAGGCCATGTCGGCTTCCCTGCAACCTGCCGACTATGGTGACAAAGTGCTGCCGCATTTTATGGTCACGAAAATTCCGACTGGTTTAATCGGACTGATAGTAGCAGCCATACTTTCGGCAGCCATGAGTACCATCAGCAGTAATATGAATGCCAGTGCCACCGTGTTTACCATGGATATCTATAAACGCTATTTCAATAAAACAATTACTGACAAAGTACAACTGCGCACCCTGCATCTTGCTACGGTCGTATTCGGGCTGATAGGTCTGGGTACAGGCCTGGCCATGATTGGTGCCAAAAGCCTGCTGGATGTATGGTGGGAGCTCAGCGGCATATTTGCAGCTGGTATGCTTGGGCTCTTTTTGCTGGGGCTAATCAGCAGGAAAGCCAAAAATGCTGAGGCGGTGACAGCAGTTATCATTGGTGTGCTGGTTATATTATGGATGACATTCAGCGATCGGTTACCTGCTGGATGGCTCAAATCATCCATGCACAAGAACATGATTATCGTAGTGGGAACGCTGGTGATTTTTCTTGTAGGAGTTTTATTATCGAATGTGAAAAGAAAATATGAGTTGGCGAACACCAGAACTTCCCTTTAGAGGCTGGGGGCGGGGCTGGATGTTTTAGTAAAATCCTCCCGTTTAGTAGTAGTATTTTCCATTTTTCCGGGAGCTTAAAAAAACAATATTTATACCTTCTAAACAGCTTGTAATATGGACGACAAGAAGTTTGTACCGGTGATGATAACGCCCTTCAACCTGAAGGCAAAAGTGGACCTCGATGCCGTGAGTACACTGATTGATTTTTACCTCGCTGCTGGCGTAAAAGGCTTTTTCGCTAATTGCCTCAGCAGTGAAATGTACAGTATTACGGAGGACGAAAGGCTGGAACTCACACAGCATGTGGTAAAATATGTCAACGGTCGTGTACCGGTGGTGGCTACCTCGTCATTTGGCCTTACCATTGATGACAAAGCAGAATTTACCAAACGCATTTATGATACAGGCATTGACGCCGCTATTTTAATAACCGGCCATTATGCCAATATTGAGGACAGTGATGAAATACTGCTGAAGAATTTCGAACGCATGTTCAAACTCACCGGGAATATTCCGTTGGGTATGTATGAATGCCCTGCCCCGTATAAGCGTATTTTAGGGACTGATGTTTTCAAAACCCTGTTATCATCCAACCGCTTTGTGTACCATAAAGACACATCTATCAGCCTGGAAAGTGTGAAAGCAAAACTGGACGTGGTGCAGACAGCCAATCCCAATTTTGAATTCTATGATGCGCATTCACCCAATGCCATGTACAGCCTGCAAATGGGCGCTAAAGGTATGAGCAGCATTAGCGGTAATTTTTATCCTGAGATACTGGTATGGATGGTCAGCAATGCGACCAACCCGGAAAAACAGGAGGAAGTGAAATGGCTGCAGGGCGAAATCAGCCGTGTCGATCCGCTGATACATGTGGCATACCCTATGAGTGCAAAATACTTTTTGCGCAAACGTGGCTTGCCGGTGCGTACCATCAGCCGGGCAACGGCATTAGAACTAACACCTGACCAAAAGAAAACACTGGACGAAATACACGATAGCTTTACAAACTGGTGTGATAAACTGGACATTAAGCCGGTGGATGTGGAGCAGATGATGATGCCGAAGTATCCACTCGATGCTGCCATATAACCATGGTACTTGTAATTACGTATAAACTTAGTGCCTTTGTGTCTTAGTGCCTTCGTGTTTCAAAAAAAGAAGAATGACAGATAGCTTGCTCAAAATAATCTTCCCCGGCAAATTAGTATTTGGTAACAACTCCCTGCCACAGCTTGCGGAGGATGTAATAGCATTACAGCCGGCAAAAGTTTTTATTGCCACTATCGGGCCATTGCAAAATACGCTCTCCTCATTTATCAGCAGCTTACAGGATAAAGGGATGAAGGTGCTCGTGGATACTTCCATCGTAGCCGAACCATCTTTCAGTGATTTTGAAAAACTGATGCAAACGGTAATCCCGTTTAATCCTGATCTGGTGATTGGTATCGGAGGAGGCAGTGTGCTGGACGTGGCTAAACTGGTTGCTGCACAATTGGAGAATGAACAACAACTGAACGACTATGTGGGTATTGGTTTATTAAAAGGTAGAAAAAAGAAACTTATTTGCGTACCCGCTACCAGCGGCACTGGCAGTGAGGTATCCCCCAATGCCATCTTAGTGGATGATGAAAACCAGAAAAAGGGCATCATCAGTCCATACCTTGTGCCGGATATTGTGTATGTTGATCCTGTACTCACTTATAGTGTGCCACCAGCTATAACAGCGGCCACTGGTCTTGATGCACTTACGCATTGCCTGGAAGCATACACGAATAAATTTTCACAACCATTGATAGATGTATATGCGTATGAGGGTATGCGGCTGATTGCAGCACATATTGAAACGGCAGTGAGGGATGGCAGCAATGCAGAAGCAAGGGAAAAAGTGGCGATGGGCAGTATGCTCGGTGGTTTTTGCCTTGGGCCGGTGAATACGGCCGGGGTACATGCACTCAGCTACCCCTTGGGCAGCATGTTTCATTTGGCGCATGGCTTATCCAATGCCTTGCTCTTGCCCTATGTGATGGAATATAATATTCCGGCAGCAACCAAAAAATATGCAGAAGTTGCCATGGCCCTGGGTTGCGAAAAGAAGGCAACAGATGAGCAAACAGCTTATGCCGGCGTGGAAAGAATACGGGAACTGGTGAAGGCCTGCGGTATTCCGTCGACACTCAAAGAAGTGAATGTGCCTGAATCAGCCATTCCGCAAATGGCCGTGGATGCCATGAAAATTCAACGGTTGCTGAAAAACAACCCAAAAGAAATTAGGGAACAAGATGCTATCACAATTTATAAAGCAGCCTATTAACTGATGAATGAAGAAATAGTAAATAAAAAAGCAGGGTCGTCGAATAACTCCGCTTTAGGGGTTGGGGGCAAACAATATACAGGGGTAATTGTACCGGCCGTAACACCGCTCACCGATAAACATCAGCTGGATGAAAAAGCTGTTGAACGGATTTTCAGCTCATTCTATCAATACAGCATTTCACCATTTATTCTTGGTACAACGGGTGAAGCGGCATCACTGCCCACACAGGTAAAAAAGGATTATGTATTGGCAGCTGAGAAAAATAAGAAAATGGGCAGCCTGTTGTATGCAGGTATTGGTTCCAATGTACTGGCAGAAAGTATTGATTTTGCTTCCTTTTGTGCGGTGCATGCCGTAGATGTGGTGGTGGCTACCTTGCCATCTTATTATGGCCTGACTGAAAAACAGATGCTGCGCTATTTTAAACAACTGGCTGATAATATTTCCCTGCCTTTATTTATCTACAATATACCTGCCACCACGCATATGAGTATACCCTTGCCGGTGATAGATGAACTGAGCCAGCATAAAAATATTGTGGGTATAAAGGACAGTGAACGGAGCGAAGAAAGAATGATGCAGTCGCTGCAGTTGTGGAGAGGGAGGCCGGACTTTCACTATATACTGGGCTGGGCAGCGAAAAGTGCTGATGCATTGCTGAACGGAGGTGATGGCCTGGTACCAAGTACCGGCAACCTGTACCCCGAAATATATGCGGATATGCTAACGGCATTTAAAGAAGGTGACAAAGAAAGAATATATGCGATGCAAAAATTGAGCGATGACTATGGCGCACTTTACCAGTCCAACCGTACGCTGGGTGAAAGCCTGTACGCATTAAAATTATTGATGAAAGAAAAGGGGCTCTGCGACGAGTATGTGATGCCACCTTTATGAACAGCTAAGGATAAAAAATAGGCCTTATATACTTTGTGACTTAGAGTCTTTGTGTTTCAAAAGCTGATTAGAATTACAAAAGCTGGATAAATAAATGGAACAAATTCTAAATAATCCAATTTTAGGAGACAGGAGCAAACCGGTTATAGCCATCACCATGGGTGATCCCGCCAGTATCGGACCGGAGATAGCCGTAAAAGCACTATTGCAGGATGAAATCCATGCCATCTGCAAACCCTTGATGGTGGGTGATGCCAGTGTATTTGAACAAATCATTGGTAAACTGAAACTGCTGGCGAAAGTGAATGCTGTGAAGAGCGTTGCTGATGCAAAATTTGAGCAAGGCACAATTGATGTATATGATCTTGGTATTACAGATATCAGTAAGCTTCAGTTTGGTGTAATAGACGCCATGTGCGGTGAAGCTAGTTTCCAGGCAGTAAAGAAAGCCATTGAACTGGCCATTGCAAAAGAAGTAGATGCCACAGTGACCGGCCCTATCAATAAAAAATCAATTAACGAAGCAGGTCACCACTTTGCAGGCCATACAGAAATCTATGCGCATTATACGGGCACAAAGAAATATGCTATGTTACTGGTGGAAGACAATATCAACGTCATTCACGTAAGTACACATGTATCGCTTCGGCAGGCCTGCGATTTAGTGAAGAAGGAAAGAATAATACAGGTAATTGAATTGATAGTGGATGGATTAAAACGATTGGGTAAGACCAATGTAAAAATCGGTGTGGCCGGACTGAACCCACATGCGGGTGACAGTGGATTGTTCGGCACCGAAGACGACCAGGAAATATTACCGGCTGTGGAAGAAGCGAAGCGTATGGGCTATGATGTGGAAGGGCCGGTGCCGCCGGATACCATGTTTGCCAAGGCAGCCATGGGTGCTTATGGCGGTGTGGTGGCCATGTACCACGACCAGGGGCATATACCGTTCAAACTCGCTGGCTTTAAATGGAATGCGGAAAAGCAGCAAATGGATAGTGTGAAGGGCGTAAACATAACATTGGGATTGCCCATCATACGCACATCGGTTGACCATGGTACAGCTTTCGAAATAGCCGGGAAAGGTATAGCCAGTGCAGATGCGATGGTATTAGCTATTGAAAGTGCAGTACAGTTAAGCAAGAATAGTCAGTAGTGAGTTGTCAGTAGTGAATAGTGAATAAGGAATAAGGAATAAGGAATAAGGAATAAGGAACACCTCTACTCACAACTGACCACTGACAACTCCCAACCGACAACTCACCATATGATTGTAGTAATAGCAGATGATTTCACAGGTGCGGCCGAACTGGCCGGAATCTCACTGAGATATGGTCTGCATGTTGATGTGTTTGTTAATGAACTGGGATGGAGTGATGCAGACGTAGTGATCATTTCCACCGACAGCCGTTCTTTGAAGCTGGAAGCGGCACTTGCTATAACTGAAAAAGCAGTTAGGCAGGCGATGGCGTTGAAGCCAGCGCTGATTTATAAAAAAATTGATTCTGTTTTGCGTGGTTATGTACTGGAGGAATTAGCTATACAGATGAAACTGCTAAATCAGGCTGATGCATTTATCATGCCGGCTAATCCATCTTTGGGAAGAACCATAGCAAGTGGAAAATATTTAGTGAATGGCGAAGAAATTCAAAGAACAGGCTTTGCTGATGATCCTGAATTTCCGGTGAAGACAGCATTTGTAAAAGAAATACTTGATAATAAAGTTGAAGTAGTAAAACATAGCGATACAATTCCGCCAGGTATAGTTGTGGGGGAAGCTGAAGAAGCGGGCGACTATAAACAATGGACTGGCAAAACAGCAGGGAGAGCATTGGCAGGCGCAGGCGATTTTTTTACAGCCTTGCTGGAAGCGAAATACAGACCGGTTCAATTGGAAAAGGCAATACTTCAAAAACCCTTCCTGTATGTATGCGGCACTGCTTTTACTGAGAGAAAGAATTTTATCCGTACACTCAGGAATGTTTCATGGATGCCGGAGGAGATAACGGAAGCATGGGTACAGAAAACTGTGAACCTGCTGCACAAAGAAGGGAAAATTGTTATCGCCATTGATGCATCAAATGCAGCAGCAGTTGCGCTGCGAAATTCGATGGCTGGTGCTGTAAGGGAAATAATAGAAAACGCAGCCGTGAAAGAGCTGTTTATAGAAGGAGGATCGACTGCTGCTGCCATATTAAATAAACTGGCTATAAAAAAGCTGTCGCCAGTGAGCGAATTAGACAGGGGTGTAGTGCGTATGAAAGCCGGTGATATTTATATCGCTGTAAAACCTGGCAGTTATCCGCTGCCCAAAGAAATAGCAGACTTGTTTGGGTAATCCCTTTGTGCGCTTTGTAGCCCTGCCTGCCGGCAGGCAGGTTTGCGGGAAATAAAAACGATTGTACATGAACCATCTTCAATTCATAGACTACGCCATTATTCTCATCGTGCTGGGCATTACCCTCTGGCTGGGTTTCCGCTTTGCCAACCGGCAAAAGACGACAGAAAATTATTTTCTGTCAAAAGGAAACTTCCCGGCCTGGGCATTAGGCCTCTCCCTGCTTTCAACTTTAATCAGCAGCGTCACATTTTTGGGCTATCCTGCTGATGGGTACACCAGCAACTGGATACGGTTGGTACAAGGATTAATGGTACCCATTGTATTACTCGGTACAATCTGGTTCATTGTTCCGTTGTTTAGAAAAGTAATCGGGTTGAGCACCTACGAATATTTTGAAAAGCGTTTTGGAGGCTTTGCCCGTTATTATAGTTCTTCCTCCTTCATCATCCGGCAGTTTGCCGGTATGGGCTCGGTACTATTTTTAATAGCCGTTGCTATTGAGCAAATGACCACCATCAATCCATATATAGTCCTGGCAGTTGTTGGGTTTGTATTGGTAATTGTAAACCTGAAAGGCGGGATGCAGGCAGTCATCTGGCTCGATGTATTTCAGGGCTTCATGTTGTTTGCCAGTGGTATTATATGCCTTGGTGTAATATTATTCTCCATAAAAGGCGGTGTGCCAGAAGCGATAAAAGTGGCTTCGGCCAATAACCGGACAGGGTTTGGGCCATATGATATGAAACTGACGGAGCTGACACTGATCGTCATGATCATCAACGGGGCGTTTTACGCTATTCAAAAATATGGAACCGACCAACCGGTGGTACAACGTTACCTGACGGCTAAAACAGATAAAGCAGCCATCAAAGCATCCCTGCTGGGTATATCGTTAACGGTTCCCATCTGGACCATATTTATGTTTATCGGCACCGGCCTGTTTGTCTTCTACACACAAAACGCATTACCCGCCGGTACCAACGCAGCCGCTGTATTTCCCCATTTTATTATGACGCAATTGCCAACCGGCGTCATTGGTTTTATTGTAGCCGCCCTGATCAGTGCAGCCATATGCAGCCTAAGCGCTGATTTAAACTCGCTGGCTGCCGTTGGTATACAGGATTATTACAAAAAATTACGTCCAAACAAGACAGACAAAGAATATTTGAAAACCAGTAAACTATTTGTCGTGATTTCGGGACTGGTTGCTATTGGTATCGGTGCCTTGTACCTGGTTACAGGCAGCGAGGGTGTATTGGGCATCATCTTTACCATTTATGCGATCTTTTCTGGTGGTATTGTGGGCATATTTTTGCTAGGATTGTTCAGTGCCAGGGCCAACCGGCAGGGAGTGAACATTGGGATTATCACCTGCATACTATTTACAGCGTGGGCATTTTTGACGAGTACCCCTATTGGTGAAAAGAACCCGAGATTGTTGCTGGATATGGGGACTCTTAACTTTGGGCATCATAAATTAATGCTCGGTGTATACAGCCATTTAGTAGTAATCATCGTAGGCTATATCGCCAGCCTCTTTTTCCCGAAACCACAGCTGGAACCGAATTTATTATACAGCAGCTGGAAACAAAACAGAAATAAGGAAAATGCACAGTAAATATTATTATTATATGAGGTCAGCAGCATTACTACTATCAGCATCGTTGCGTCGCACACTTCAGGATTCTGTTCGCTTCTCAGCAATTTCCTCGGAGTGTCGGCAGCGGTATCGCTGCGTTCGCTGCGTGAAACCCTTTGTGTTGCTTTGTGTCTTTGTCTCTTTGTGGGCAAATGCCTTTGCACAACTCAACACCGAAAACCAATTTGCCAAACCGCTCAAAGAAGTCCTCAACGATATTCAAAAGAAGTATGGTGTTGCTATAAAATTTGATGAAAACCTTGTGGCCAATAAGAAAGTAAGCTATGCCGACTGGAAATATCGTCCAGATGTAGAACTGACGTTGGATAACATACTGAAGCCGCTTGATCTGAAAGTAAAAAAAGAGGGGGATAAAAAATATAAGCTCAGTGTATATGAATACTACCGCTGGGATGTAAAAGAAGGCTGGGCCGAACTGGATCGCATCGCTGCGCAATATAATACACTGGAAGAATGGGAAAAGAGAAAAGCAGGCCTCAAGCCCTGCCTGAAAGAAGCGTTGCAATTAGCCCAACTGCCCGCATCACCGGGTACAGCACCCATAAAAGCAAACCTGCGGAAGCAAGCCGGCTATACCATTGAAAATATGGCTATCGAAATATTGCCCGGCCTCTGGGTAAATGGTTCTCTGTACAAACCAGAAAAATATAAAGGCAAAATCCCTGTCATACTTCACCCGCAGGGGCATTGGGACAAGCACCGTTACCGCCCCGATTGTCAATACACATCTGCCGCCATTGCTAAAATGGGCGGAATGTTATTCAACTACGACATGTTTGCCTGGGGCGAATCGACGCTGCAGGTAAAATATGAAGACCATCGTCAGAGTCTTGCTATGACTTTACAAACACTGGCCAGCATACGCATACTTGATTATTTACTCGCACAAAAAGATGCAGATACCAGCCGGGTGGCAATAGTGGGTGGCAGCGGTGGCGGTACACATACCGTATTTATGACGGCACTGGATAAACGGATAAAAGTATCAGCGCCGGTGGTTAACCTCTCGTCATATTTCTATGGCGGTTGTCCCTGTGAAAGCGGGCAGGATGTGCATGGCTGTATGGGGCGCACTGATAATTTGGAAGTGGCTGCACTGGCTGCACCACAACCGCAACTGGTGGTAAGTGATGGCGGTGACTGGACAGATCGCATGCCTGAGCATGACTTGTTGTATTTACAAAAAATATATGGCTGGTATGCTAAAGGCGAAAACCTGGTTAATGTGCACCTGCCCAATGAAAAACATGATTTTGGTTTTAGTAAACGAAAAGCAGTCTATGAATTCTTTGCGAAGCATTTAAAACTGGATTTGAAGAAAATACAAGCTGCAGACGGCAGCCTGGTAGATACAGCGATAATACTGGAACCAGAGAATGCCTTTTATGTATTTGGTGATAAGGGAGAAAAATTACCGGCTCATGCGGTTAAGGGATTCGACAATGTACAAAAACTTTTCTATGACGAGGTAGAAAAAGCAAGAACCAGCCAGCGGTATAAAATCGGATTGATTGATTTAATGTTACTCAAACGGCAAAAGCTCGGTGCCATTACTTTAACTGCACAACTGAAGGCCGATGGTGTGGAAGTGGATATGGGCGGACTGGGCAACAGGCCCACCTTTGAAAATGCATTACTCATAGATTCGGTAAGGCAGCAATTTTTAAAAACAGCCAAAGACTATAAAGTGGAAATATTCTCGCTGGCTATGACGGGCTACTATGCCCAGTCTTTTTGCGGACGGCAGGAATATAAACGCAGTATTGAAGATTGCATCACTACGATGAAACTGATGAATGTAAAGACCGCTTTCCTGCCATTGGGCGTGCAATGTGATTTGAAAAAGAAACCGGAGGTCAGGGATTCAGTGGTAGCCCGCTTACGAGTAGCTGGTAAAATGGCCGAGGCGGCAGGAGTTGTCATTGGTATTGAAACTGCTCTTTCTGCAACAGAAGAAGTGCAGTTGCTCAAAGAGATCGGTTCGCCGGGCATTAAAATCTATTTCAACTTTTCCAATCCATTAAAAGAAGGCCGTGATTTAATTACTGAATTAAAAATACTCGGGAAGGATCGTGTCTGCATGATACACGCCACGAATAAAGACAGCGTATGGCTGGAGAATGATCCGCAGATCGATATGTACAAAGTAAAAAAATGCCTGGATGAAATGGGCTATAGCGGCTGGCTGGTCATAGAACGCAGCCGGGATGCTAAAAAGCCATCAGATACGAAGTATAATTATGGGGCCAATGCGGCTTATTTGAAAAAGGTTTTTCAAGAGTAGATTTTTGAACCACAGCGCCACAAAGACAGGGAGGGGCACAGTGAGTGTCTCCGTGCATCTTTGTGCCTTTGTGCCTCCGTGGTTCAAAACAAACAGGAAAATCCTCCATCATTATAATAAATACTTACATTTTTCAGGGAGAGGTAAGGGGGTAGTTTTAATGGTGTAAAGGGCTGCCGCACAGGCATATTTGGGCCCTTTGTTCAGCGATAACATGAAACGATTGCGCCTCATCTTACCAGTATATATTTTACTGTTTGCCCTGTCTGCCAGCGCAGCGGATATCTATGTATCGCCCACGGGCAACGACAAAAACCCCGGCACAGCGGAACAACCCCTGGCCACGTTGCAGGCAGCCATTCGCAAAGCAAGAGAGTTACGGCGGGTGAATGATCCATCGGTGAAAGACGGTATCCATATTATTTTACGGGACGGTAATTACCAGGTGCTGGAACCCATAGTCATAAAACCAGAAGATGGCGGCACCCGTGAAAGCGTCACATACATTGAAGCAGCTGAGAACGAAAAACCTGTCTTAAGCGGAGGCGTGCGAATAACTAATTGGAAAAAAATAACGACACCTGTCAACGGCCTGCAAAAGACGGTACAGCCGAAAATTTGGGTGGCCGATGTACCTTCTGTAAATGGAGCAATATTTAATTTTCGCCAGTTATGGGTAAACGATGTGAAAGCGGTAAGGGCAAAATCGGCCAATGGCGAATCGATGCACCGTATTTTGAACTGGAACAAAGCAGAAGCCGCCTGCGTGATACCAACCCTGGCTTTTCAAAATTTAGATAAAACAAAAGGCGTTGAATTATTCATTCACCAATGGTGGGAGATTGCTAACCTGCGCATAAAGCGTATGCAGGTGATGGGTGACAGCACAAAAGTTTTTTTTGAAGAACCTGAAAGCAAAATACAAAATGAACATCCCTGGCCTGCGCCCTGGCTGAGTAAAGAAACAGGCAACTCTGCTTTTTATTTAGTGAATGCGCTGCAGTTTTTAGATGAACCTGGTGAGTGGTACCTTGACAGGGATACCAAAAAAATATATTACTGGCCAAGAAGCAATGAAAATTTAGTAACAGCAAAAGTAGTGGCGCCGTTTACAGAAACCTTGTTACGATTTGAAGGAACTATTGATAATCCTGTCAGGAATATAGTTATAGATGGTATTAGTTTTCAACATACGGGCTGGTTGCGCCCATCGCAACAGGGCCATGTACCCCACCAGGTGGGATTGTTTATGACAGAAGCTTACCGGCTTCGCCCTGCGGGTACCCCGGCAAAAGCGACACTGGACAACCAGGCCTGGATAGGCCGCCAGTCAGCAGCGGTGGAATTAAATTATGCTATCCGTACACGAATAAAAAACTGTTCTTTTCTTCATTTGGCTGCGACAGGTGTTGATTTGAAAAGAGGCGTGCAGGATAATATGACGAAGAATAATTTATTCAAAGACATTGGAGGCACCGCTATTCTTGCAGGTAACTACGGCGATGAAGGCCGGGAAATTCATCTGCCCTTTAATCCGAAAGATGATCGGGAAAAATGTGATGTGTTATTTATTGAAAATAATTTCATCACTAATGCCACCAACGAAGACTGGGGGGGCGTGGGTATTGGGTGTGGTTTTGTAAGCAGGACATCTATCCGGCATAATGAAATTGAAAATGTATCGTACAGCGGTATCAGTTTGGGCTGGGGATGGACGCCTGAACCAAATATGATGAAAGGTAACCGGGTTGTTGCTAACAAAATACATCATTATGGAAAATGGAATTACGATTGCAGCGGCATTTACACGTTGAGTGCCCAACCCGGCTCTCTAATAGAAGACAATTACATTGACAGTATTTACAAATCCCCGATTGCACACCTGCCCTCGCACTGGTTTCATATTTATACGGATGAAGGCACATCTGGTATGACTGTTAAGAATAACTGGACACCGTCAGCGAAATATCTGCAGAATGCCAATGGGGCGGGTAATGCATGGATCAATAACGGACCGCAGGTGCATGATAGTGTAAAGCAAAATGCGGGGCTTGAAAAACGTTTTCAGTATTTAACAAGTAACAGAACTGCAAAATCACCACATATTAACGAAGAACACGGCGAAGTAATAGAACTGGTTGTAAAGGATGGTCAACAGCTTGATTTGCCTAAACTGAAGCAACTGTTAGTAAAGAATAATATTGACAGCAATGCTGTTTACCAGTGGCAGAATCATTATGTCATATTTGATAAAGTACAAGACCTTGGAGTAATGCAGGGCCGCCTGCAAAATAATTTCCCCGAAGCCACGGTGCGGGTGTATCATGATATGTTTTATGAATTCAGTAAGCGGAAACACTGTGCCGATAAAACGGTGGCTGGCGAATGGACACATATACTGCTTACGGCAAACCTGGTTGCTGATAAGAAAGGTCAGCAGGAATACCTGGACTATCATGCCACCCAGTTTGAAAAATGGCCGGATATAGCCAGGGGTTTTTGTCATGCTGACTTTCAGCAATTGCTGATTTTTAAAAATGACAGACAGCTTATGTTGGTCATAAGTATACCAAAAGGAAAATCATTGGATGAATTGAATCCAAGAACAGTGGAGAATAACGCTAAAATGAATGAATGGAATAAAATAATGGGTAAATACCAGGAAGGGATTGAGGGAACAAAGAAAGGAGAGACCTGGGTATTTCTAAAGCCACTAACCCCTAAAGGGGAATAAGCAATACGTCTGATAATATGTTCATAGCTATTAAATAGTAAGGAATGTTACAAAAAAAAGCAGAGTCTTCGAATAACTCCCCTTTAGGGGCTGGGGGCAAATTATCGCTGGGAATACTAGGATTAGGCGAAGGTCGTAGTACAATGAGTGCCGCCATACAAAGTAAAAGGGTAAATCTCCGGATGATCTGTGATGCGAACCGGGAGCTTTGTATCCAACGGGCAGATGAGTTTAAAATGTATGAATACACGACGGACTACGAGGATATGCTCAACGACACTGAGATTGACATCATTGCTATTTATACTCCGGATTATTTGCATGCCCAGCACATTACACAAGCGTTGAAACACGGCAAGCATGTAATATGTACAAAGCCTTTTATAGATGATCTAAGCCTGGCTAAAGAACTATTAGCCTTGCAAAAAAAAACAGGCAAAAAAGTATTTGTGGGACAAAGCTCCCGTTTTTTCGAACCCTATAAGAAACAACGTAAGGATTTTGAAGCAGGCTTAATTGGAGACCTGATAACAATAGAAAGCCATTACAACGCCGACCACCGCTGGTTTTTAGAAAAACCCTGGGCACTGGAGAAATCATTTAAATGGTTATATGGTGGCTTAAGCCACCCGGTTGACTTTATCCGGTATTACCTGCCCAATATTGACGAAGTAATGGGCTATGGTATGATATCCAGTAATGCTAAGAAAGCCGGATTGAAGAACGAAGACACCATGCACTTCATATTCAAAGCCACCGACGGACGTATAGCAAGGGTAAGCGGTACGTACACAAGCCCCACGCAACCGGTAAAAAGGGACAGTGGTATGAGTTGCGTATTACGTGGTACTGAAGGGGCATCGCAGGCTGATTATCATGAACTGCGTTATGCTATCACTGATAAAACAGGTGAGGAGCGGATCATCACCTGGGGCGACAGCACACTGAAATATTATTTCCGTTTTGAAGGGCAAAGCCATCATGCAGGCGAATACCAGAACTACCTGGAATATTTTGTGGACAGTATTGAGCAAAACTTTACAGCTTACCCTGATATGAAAGAAGGAATCGGCACAGTGGCATTATTGCAGGCCATGGATAAAAGTTTGCAAACAGGACAACCGGTAAAAATAAGCAGCATACTCAGCGAATATGGACTGAAATTATAAACAATAATTCCCGGGCAGGAATATGAATACGATATACGATAAACTCACCGCACTTGATTTTGCTATTGTGGCCTTTTACCTGGTCGCATTGCTGGTGATTGGGTATATCGCCAGCTTTCGTAATAAAAAGAAGGACGAAACATTGTTCCTCGCACAAAACTCATTAAACTGGTATAATATCGGCTTCAACATGTGGGGTACAAATGTTGGCCCCTCTTCCTTGCTGGCCTTTGCGAGTATTGGTTATACGGCTGGTATTGTTGGCGGCAACTATGAATGGTATGCCTTTGTTTTTTTGTTATTGCTGGCCATGGTGTTTGCACCACGGTATATAGCCAGTAAGGTGAGCACCATGCCGGAGTTTATGGGCAAGCGGTATGGCAAAAGCACACAGGATATACTGGCTGGCTATGCATTGATCAAAATATTAATCAGTTGGTTGTCGCTTGGTTTGTTTAGCGGCGGCATACTGGTACGCCAGATATTAGGCATACCGATGTGGCAATCCACCATCGTATTAGTGGCATTCTCCGGCTTATTCACTTATATGGGCGGATTAAAAGCCATTGCTAAAGTGAACGTATTTCAAATGATACTGCTGATCGTGGTATCACTAACCTTAACCATATTGGGATTGGAAAAAATTGGCGGCATAAGCGCATTAGCTGAGAAAACACCATCACATTTCTGGAACCTTACCAGACCGGCTTCCGATCCATCTTATCCATGGCATGCATTATTGCTTGGCTACCCGGTATCGGCAGTTGCTTTTTTCTGTACTGATCAAAGTATGGTGCAAAGTGTCCTCGGGGCTAAAAATTTGAAGCAGGGACAACTGGGTGTGAACTTTATTGGCTGGCTGAAAGTATTAGCGTTGCCCATGTTCATTTTGCCCGGTATTATTTGCTTTGTCTTATATCCCAATATTGGTGATGATAAGCTGGCTTACATGACCATGGTCACCAACCTATTTCCAGCCGGTATGAATGGATTGGTAATCTGTGTGCTGATAGCCGTATTAGTGGCCACTATTGGCTCCTCATTAAATGCACTGAGTACGGTATTTACAAAAGATATATATGTAAACAACATAAATAGAAATGCGACTGTAAAGCAGCAGATAAATGTTGGCCGTATAGTTGTTATTGGCGGCTGTGTGCTGGCGGTATTGATGGCTATCGCCCTGGATAATGTCAAAGGAAAGACATTGTTCGATATATTCCAGTCTATATTGGGCTATTTAGCACCACCGCTGGCTGTAACATTTTTGCTAAGTGTATTTTGGAAAGGCACTACTAAATTGGCGGTCAATTTAATTTTATCTGCAGGTTCTGCCATAAGCCTTTTTGTAGGTATCTTAAACTTATGGATACTGCCACCCAATACTAAAACAGGTGCAAATACCTGGTGGCCGCATTATTTCTTAGTGTCGTTTTACCTGTTTGCCTTCCTGTTTGTGTCAGCCATTGTAACATCCCTGCTTGACAGGCATAAAGTAAAAGCAAAGATTGAAGAAGGAGAGCTGCCTAAAACAGACAGGCAGGTGAAAATATTGTTTGCGTTATTAGGATTAGTAATCCTGGCATTATACCTCATTTTTAATTTTCATTAGTATGTATAAAAATAGCATGTTAATATCTGTCATGAAATATGTCTTATCAGCCGCCAAATCCCCCTTTAGGGGGTTGGGGGGCATATTTTGTGTTCTTTGTGTCTTTGCGGGAAACAGTTATGCGCAAACCTGGATATGGTACCCAGGCGACTTTGAAATTAACCTTGCCAATAAAATGCAGAACCGCAGGACTGATCGCAATACGTTCTTCCCGCCATTCTGGAAAATGGATGCACACTATGTGCTGATGGATTTTCATAAGGTTGTTGAACTAAATCAGCCAGAAGAAATAACAGTGTATGCAGAAGGTACATTCAACCTGAAACTGGACGGGAATGCGGTGGAAAGCGGCGTAAATAAACTGATGGTGCCCGCCGGGAAGCATAAGATAAATGTAAAAGTGTGGAATGAAACCAGTGCGCCAGCAGTCTTTATACAGGGCAAGACAATCAAAAGCGATAATAGCTGGCTGGTAACTTTTGAGGATAAGGAATGGATTGATGAGAGTGGCAAAACCTCCGATATATCAGCTACCAAATGGCTGAATGCCGGGAGCTGGAATTTTAATTCGCCGGATCAGCGGCCTTCACAGTTTAAATTACCGGTAAGGCCAATACAAGCGGTAAGCAAAAATGTAAACAATAATGCCACCCTCATAGATTTCGGCAAGGAAACCTTCGGGTTTATAAAATTGCATAATCTGAAAGGGAGCGGAAAAATTTCTGTCTATTATGGTGAGAGTAAAGAGGAAGCCTTGAGTGCAACAGATGCCATGACCCTGGATCGGTTAACAATAAACCAGTCAGCTGGCAAAGACTCAGTGATGCCTTTATCCAAAGCATTCAGGTATGTGAATATTGTAAAGGAAAGCGGGGATGTATCTTTCGATGAGGTAAGTATGTTGTATGAATATGCAGATGTAAAACAGCGTGGAAGTTTTGCCTGCAATGATGAAGAGATTAACCGGATACTGGAGGTAGCGAAGTATACACTGGAACTGAACACCCGTGAATTTTTCATCGATGGTATCAAACGGGACCGCTGGATTTGGAGCGGAGATGCTTTGCAGAGTTATCTCATGAACTATTATTCATATTTCGATAACCCGACTGTAACAAGAACAATACAGGCCCTGCGGGGGAAAGACCCGGTGACGGCGCATATTAATACCATTATTGATTATACGTTCTACTGGTTTATCAGTGTATATGATTATTACCTCTACACCGGCGATAAAAAATTTATAGAGCAGCTTTACCCGAAAATGCAGACGATGATGGATTACTGTCTCAGCCGTCGCAACAAGAATGGACTGATTGAAGGATTGTCCGGCGACTGGACCTTTATTGACTGGGCAGCAGGACTCAGTAAGAAAGGAGAGATAAGTTTTGAGCAAATGCTCTTTACCCGAAGCCTGGAAGCCATGAGCCTTTGTGCCAATATTGTAAATGATAATGCAAATGCTGCTGCATACAAAAAACTTGCAGCTGAATTAAAGACAAAACTATTTTCGTTGTACTGGAACAGCCAGAAGCAGGCACTGGTGCACAGCCGGGTAAACGGAAAGCAAACAGATAATGTAACCCGCTATGCGAATATGTTTGGCATCTTCTTCAACTATTTTACGGAACAGCAAAAACAACAGGTGAAGAAATCGGTGCTGCTGAATGACAATATTCAAAAAATTACCACACCCTATATGCGTTTCTATGAACTGGAAGCCCTGAGTGCCATGGGTGAACAGGCATTCGTGTTGAAAGAAATGAAATCCTATTGGGGCGGTATGTTGAAGTTGGGTGCCACCAGTTTCTGGGAAGAATACAATCCTTCAAAGAGCGGAGAAGAGCATCTCGCTATGTATGGCCGTAAATTTGGAAAAAGCCTTTGCCATGCATGGGGTGCAAGCCCGATTTACCTGTTGGGTAAGTATTATTTGGGTGTGAAACCGACAGCGGCTGGTTATGCTGCTTATGAAGTGGCCCCCAACCTGGGTGGTTTGGAATGGATGGAAGGAAAAGTGCCCACACCTGATGGGGATATTGAGTTACGGGTGACAAAGACAACTATTGAAATAAATACTGGGGGCGGAAAGGTGGGTACCTTAAAATTCGCCAGCAAAACAAGACCCGAATGCGAAGGTGAAAAAATTGAAGGGGATGCAAAAAACGGCTACCAAATGATGTTGAAAAAAGGACGAAAATACATAGTTAACTATCAATTGTAAAACTCCGTGCCGCTCTGTGCCTTCGAGTCTCTGTGGTTCAAAAAATATTCAATTGAATGAAAAATAGTCTGATTATATTGTCTATACTTATATCTGCGTCTTCTGTCGGACAAAACGGATTAGTGAATACAAATGCAAGTCCCTACGCCAAACTCACCAGCGTAGGTATGAGCGACGTACAATGGACCAAGGGCTTCTGGGCCGAACGCTTTGCTGTGTGCCGTGATAAAATGGTGCCGCAGCTCTGGAAAATATATACCAGCGACACTATATGTTACTCCTTCAAAAACTTTAAAGTAGCGGCCGGTATTGATACAGGCCGTTTCCGCGGTCCATCTTTTCACGACGGTGATTTTTACAAAACACTGGAAGCTGTGGCTGCAATGTATGCGTCAACCAAGGACAAAAAACTGGAGGGCTGGATGGACGAAGCCATAACTGTGATTGGTAAAGCACAAAAGGCTGACGGCTATATCTATACAAAAAATATCATTGAACAAAAGAAATCAGGAAAAGAAAAGATGTTTGATGATCAATTAAGTTTTGAGGCATACAATTTTGGCCATTTGATGACCGCCGCCTGTGTGCACTACCGGGCTACAGGAAAAACCAGTCTGCTGGAAATAGCAAAAAAAGCAGCAGACTTTTTAATTGGATTTTACAATACAGCCACACCAGAGCAGGCAAGAAATGCGATATGCCCATCACACTATATGGGACTGATAGAGCTCTACCGCACCACAAAAGAAAAAAAATATTTGACACTTGTAAATAAATTGATTGACATAAGGGGTACGGTAGAAGGTACCGATGACAACAGCGACCGTCAGCCTTTCCGTAAAATGGAAAAAATAGTGGGGCATGCCGTGCGGGCTAATTATTTAATGGCCGGTGTGGCCGATGTATATGCGGAAACGGGTGACACCACATTAATGAGCACCTTGGATAAGCTCTGGGACAATGTGATCAATACTAAAATGTATGTAACCGGTGGATGTGGTGCGCTGTATGATGGCGTAAGTGTGGACGGAACGGCCTATAAACCGGATACGGTACAGAAAGTACACCAGAGTTATGGACGGGATTTTCAATTGCCCAATTTCAGTGCACACAATGAAACCTGTGCAAATATTGGTAACGTACTATGGAACTGGCGCATGTTTTTATTAACGGGCGATACCCGCTATGCGGATATAGTAGAACTGGCCCTTTACAACAGCGTATTGAGTGGTGTGGATATGCAGGGCACTAAATTCTTTTATACAAATCCATTGGCAGCATCTTCAGCTTACCCTTATCACCTGCGTTGGGAAGGCGGACGGACAGAATACATCAGCAAATCAAATTGCTGTCCGCCGAATACGGTGCGTACCATTGCAGAAGTAAACAATTATATGTATAGCATTGGTGAGAAGGGATTATATATAAACATGTACGGTGGAAATACATTGAACACAGAACTGCATGACGGATCTAAGTTTAAGCTGGAACAAACGGCCAATTATCCCTGGGATGGGAAGATTGTGATAACAATAAAAGAAGCTACAACTAAACCCGTAAATATATACCTGCGAATACCGGGCTGGTGTAAAGCCTGGTCACTAAAGATCAACAATAACTATCCAAAAGTGAGGGATATGGAAGGCGGTTTTGTAATAGCAGGCCGTCAATGGAAAGCAGGTGATAAAATAGAATTGGATCTCGGCATGTCTGTTACGCTGATAGAGAGTAACCCGCTGGTGGAAGAAACAAAGAATCGTGTTACGGTAAAACGTGGCCCGGTGGTGTATTGTTTGGAAAGCCCTGAGCTCTCCGGGCAATCTGTATTTGACGTGGTGATCCCTGCTGCTATAAAACTGCAACCAGTGCCGATGAAAATTACTGATGGTAATGTTATGGCATTGACAGGACAGGCAAAAATTTTACAAAACAGCAGCTGGGAGAATACACTATACAAAGAAGTCAACACAAATTATAAACCGGTCAACATAAAACTCATTCCATATTATGCCTGGGCCAACCGGGGTAAGACGGATATGACAGTATGGTTAAACCTGCAACGATAGGATGGAACGGATAACAGCAACATATTATATCGAAACACCGTATGCACCGGACAAAGCGGCGGCAGTATTAGCCGGTGAGCAATCATCCGGCACATTTGTGGCTGTACCCGGGGAAACAGCCGAACTGAAAGAACGCTTTGCAGCCAGGGTAGAGCATATAGAAGTACTGGAGACAGTGAATGAACCAGCTATACCGGGTGCAATAAGTGCAACAGGAAAATATCAGAGAGCGATAGTGAAAGTGAGCTGGAGTATTGAAAACTTTGGGTACAATCTTCCTGTAATGATATCTACCCTGCAAGGCAACTTGTACGAGATAACGCAATTCACAGGCCTTAAACTGATGGATATTGAATTGCCGGCATCCTTCGGTGAAAAATTCAATGGTCCCGCTTTTGGTATTGAGGGATGCCGTGAATTAACAGGGGTGACGGATCGTCCGTTGATCGGTACCATTATCAAACCTTCTATTGGTTTAACCCCTGAACAAACAGCAGGCATGGTGCAAACACTGGCAGAAGCAGGAATTGATTTTATAAAAGATGATGAATTGCTTTCCTCGTCTGCCAACTCATCTTTCAATGATCGGGTGGATGCGGTAATGAAGGTAATCAATGCGCATGCTGATAAGACCGGTAAGAAGGTCATGTACGCCTTTAATATCAGCGGGGAAACAGATGAAATGCAGCAGCGCTATGAGAAAATAGTCAATAGCGGCGGCACCTGTGCCATGGTGAGCATCAACAGTGTTGGCTTAACAGGTGTAAGAAAGATTTGCGATCAAAAACAACTGGCTATCCATGCGCACCGCAATGGTTGGGGTATGCTGACAAGACACCCACTCCTCGGAATAGGTTTCAAGGCCTATCAAAAGATATGGCGGCTGACGGGTGTGGATCAGTTACACGTAAATGGAATACAGAATAAATTCTGGGAAAGCGATGACAGTGTGGTGGCTTCCATAGAAGCATGTTTGACACCATTGTTTGACCATAAGAAAGTATTGCCGGTCGTATCATCCGGACAATGGGGTGGCCAGGCATTTGAAACATGGCGGAGAACAAAGACAGTTGATTTATTATATATGGCAGGAGGTGGTATCATGGCGCATCCAATGGGGGCAGCAGCAGGAGTGATGGCTTTGCAGCAGGCATGGAAAGCGGCTGTCGATGGATTGAAAATAGAAGAAGCAGCGAAGGCCTATAAAGAATTTGGTGAATCTGTAAAAAAATTCGGGAATAAATAGGAACACGGATAACGCAGATAAAACGCCTGCCTGCGGCAGACAAGGATTGGAACTGATTTTATCTGCGCTAATCTGGCCAATCAGCGGTATCAGCGTTCCAGTATATTATATGTCGAAGATATTGTTAGCATATTACGGCGATGATTTTACCGGCAGCACCGATGCACTGGAGTTTATCACCCGTGCAGGTGCCAGGGCGATTTTGTTTACTGAAACGCCAACAGCAGAACAATTAAGTACATTTCCTGATCTTGATGCCTATGGAGTAGCTGGTAAAACAAGAGCATTACCACCGGGTGAAATGGAAAATATTTTGTTGCCTGCATTTGAACAAATGAAAGCCAGCGGCGCAAAGCAGGTGCATTATAAAGTTTGCTCTACGTTTGATTCATCTCCGACGGTGGGTAGTATAGGCAGAGCGATTGATTGCGGATCGGCAGTATTCCACAATAAAATCATTCCGGTACTCGGTGGAGCACCATCACTGGGGCGTTATTGTTTGTATGGCAATTTATATGCACGGATGGGTATTGGCAGCAACGGAAAAATATACCGGCTTGACAGGCATCCGTCAATGAGCAAACACCCGGTAACACCGGCCGAAGAAAGTGATCTGCGGCTGCATCTTGGCAAACAGACCCAGAAGAAATTTGGCCTGGTAGATATTTTACAATTAGATAAACCAGTAAATGAATGGAATGATGGGATAGCATCCGATGAAACAGTAGTCCTGCTGGATACATTGTATGAATCACAACTGGCGAAGGTTGGCGAATGGTTGGATGGTTTGGAAGAACCGGTTCAGTTCAGCGTGGGCGGCTCGGGTATTGAAGGGGCATTGGGCATTTATTGGAATACAACCGGGTTGCTGGAACAACGTACAACATGGGAGGAAATTGAGAAAGCAAAACCTGCCCTGGTGGTATCAGGCAGTTGTTCACCGGTAACAGCTGCACAGGTTGAGTTTGCCAAGGCAAATGGCTTTGAAGAATATGCTTTGGATGCTGTTAAGGTTTGTAATGGTGAAGCGATGGATTTAGGCCATATGCAAGCGTTGCTGCAGCAGGGAAGAAATGTTATTGTGCATACAGGGACAAAGGAAAGCGGAAATTTGCCGTCGGAAAAACTGGGTACAGCATTAGGGGAGATTGCCAAAAAAGCAGTTGAAAAAACGGGTATAAGGAGAATAGTAATCTCCGGCGGTGATACCAGCAGTTATGCCGCCCGTGCCATGGAGATCGATGCAGTTGAGATGATAGCCCCGATAGTAACGGGTGCTCCGTTATGCAGGGCCTATTCAAACAATAAGACGATTGATGGCCTTGAAGTGAACTTTAAAGGCGGACAGGTGGGAGCGGAAGATTATTTCACTCTTTTTTGAACCTCGAAGAGTCAAGGTACTGGGAATACAAGACTTTCCTCCGTGCTGCTCTGTGTTCTCGGTGACGCTGTGGTTCAAAAGCGAGAAAACTTATTAATAAAACACTAGTTATACATGTCACAAAAAACATTAGGGCTGGTTCACACATCTGCCACACTGGTACCCGTATTTGCAGAACTCTGCAATAAATACTTGCCGGGCATTAAGGTTTTCAATATAGTTGACGATAGCCTGATCAAAAACACTATCGCCTGCGGTGAGTTAACAGCATCCACCAGCAAACGGGTAGTGGGCTATGCTGCATCAGCAGAAGAGGCAGGTGCTGATTATATACTATTCACCTGCTCCTCCATTGGGCCGGCAGTGGAAACAGCAGCAACACTAACAGGCGTACCTGTATTGCGTGTTGACCAGCCAATGGCCGACCAGGCGGTACAAACAGGCAAACGCATTGGTGTTATAGCCACCCTTTCTACTACACTTGAACCGACCAGTGATTTAGTACGCAGAAGGGCAATCGCAGCTGGTAAAGAAATCGAATTAAAATCCCTACTCTGTGAAGGTGCATTTGATGCATTGATGAGTGGCGACGCAACAACGCACGATAAAAAAGTAAGCGATGCATTAAAGCAGCTGGTAAATGAAGTTGATGTAATCGTACTGGCACAGGCTAGTATGGCAAGGGTGGTGGACACACTAACGGAAGCAGAAAAGAAAGTACCCATCCTGGCCAGCCCGCCGATAGCCATGGAATATTTAAAAGGTATCTTAAATAAATAGACTAATCAATTAATAAAAGGCTGCCAAGTCTGGTGTCTTTGCGGGAAACAATGAAGAGATATATCCTATACGCATCCGGTTTATTTGCCATCGTTCTGGTGGTTGGTGTTATATTGAATAAACCGGAACTGTATAAACCCTGTGCATTGGCTACAGCAATATGTTTGGCAATAGGCCTTGGTTCAATCCCTTCATTAAAAGGATATCAGTACACTGCCTGGATCATCAGCGCAGTAGTGGCAGGTATGTTATTCCCGGAATCATTTAAAAACTGGGGTGGGGTAAACCTGCGGGACAAGACCTTGATATTGGTCATCATCCAACTGGTAATGTTTGGCATGGGCACGCATATGAGCCTGAAAGATTTCAGTGGCATGGCATCAACAGGCAAAGGCGTATTGGTGGGGTTATTCTGTCACTTTTCTATCATGCCCTTAATGGGCCTGTTACTCACCAAAGTATTTCATTTTGAGGCAGAGATTGCTGCTGGTATTATATTAATTGGGAGTTGCAGCAGCGGGCTTGCGAGTAATGTGATGGTCTATCTGGCCAGGGCCAATCTTGTATTAAGTGTGATAGTAACGGCCATGGCTACTTTGGTGGCGCCTGTATTAACACCATTCCTGATGAAAACACTGGCAGGTACGTTGATAGAGGTAAACTTTATTGACATGATGGTAGAGATTGCCAAAATTGTACTAGTCCCCATTGGCGCAGCATTGCTGCACGACTATTTAAAAAGAGCGTCGCCATCTCAAAAAAAGACAGTCTATAGTATTGGTACTGTTTCTTTGACATGGATACTGGCATTCGTCATATTGATTCAGCCGGTTATTACCGATCATTCACTGCTGCAATCGCTGAACCTCTCCGGCTTTTTTGCGGGTGCTGTAATAGTGGGAATAGGGTATAATTTTTTATATACCCGTTTTCCCACGCTGGATAAGATAATGCCGCTGATATCCATGTTTGGTATTATCTATTTTACTACAGTAACGACAGCTGCCGGAAGGGAGAACCTGATGAAAGTTGGGGTATTATTATTTATTGCATCCGTCATTCACAATGCGGCCGGTTATTTCTTTGGGTATTGGCTCAGCCGGTTGTTTGGCATGGATATCAACTCCAGCCGTACCATCGCTTTTGAAGTCGGCTTGCAAAATGGAGGTATGGCCAGCGGCATTGCAGGCGGTATGGGCAAGCTTGGAACGGTAGGACTCGCTGCTGCTGTATTCAGTCCATGGATGAATATAAGCGGCAGTATCTTAGCAAACTATTGGCGGCGCAGGCCAGTGGAAGAGCATACATCCGAAAATAAAAAGTAGCCTTAATTATATGAGCATGCGAAGAGCACTTACCATACTATTACTTACAGCCTTTGTGCAAGGAAAAGCGCAAATGAACTACGCCAAACAAATGGCGGCTACCATCATGAACCAATACCAGGACTCGATGGTGGTAAAAAAATATGCCAGCCATCTGGAGCAGGATAAATTGCCTGAAGGCAACCGTCCGGCCAACTGGAACTATGAGATTGGTGTAGTGCTGATAGGGTTTGAACGTCTGGGTAAAATGACAGGCGATAAAACCTATATGGATTATACAAAGCATATCATCGATCATTTCATTGCAGATGATGGAACTATACGGACCTATGTGATGGATGAATACAACAGCGATAATATTCCGCCTGGCCGCCAGTTGTTACGGTTGTATGAAATGTATAAGGATGAAAAATATAAGATTGCTGCCCAAAATTTACGTAATCAAATAAGCTGGCAGCCACGTAACAGGGCAGGAGGTTTCTGGCATAAACTAAAGTATCCCTCGCAAATGTGGCTGGATGGGCTGTATATGGTGGAGCCATTTTATGCAGAGTACGCTGTATTGAACAATCAGCCCGAAGACTTCAATGATATCATCAACCAGTTTGTATGGATGGAAAAATACAGCCGCGATGCCAAAACAGGATTACTTTATCATGGTTGGGATGAAAGCAAATTGCAACGCTGGGCCAATAAGAAAACAGGCCTGTCGCCCGAGTTCTGGAGCCGCAGCATGGGCTGGTATATGATGGGATTAGTGGATGTGCTGGATTTTATTCCGGAAACCCATCCGCGGCGGAAAGAGTTAATAAACATCCTTAACCGCTTATCTACGGCGATTGTAAAATTCCAGGATGTAAAAACTGGCGTATGGTGGCAGGTAACAGATAAAGCGAATAAAGAAAAAAACTATCTCGAGTCATCGGGCACAGCCATGTTCGTATTTTCATTGGCGAAGGCCCTGCGCATGAAATATATTCCACAGACATATAGCACTGCTTTGCAGAAGGCCTGGAATGGAATGATAAAAGAATTTGTACGGGAAGATGCAAAGGGCCAGTATCATTATATACAGGCCGTGGCAGGTGCAGGGCTTGGTGGTGTTCCGTATCGTGATGGCAGTTATGAATACTATGTAAACGAGCCCCGCCGGGATGATGATTTAAAAGCCATTGGCCCATTTATCCAGGCATGTATTGAAATGGAGTTGTTGAAAAAGAAATAAAACTATGTTATCAGCTGTAATACTATTGTCAGCATCGTTGCTTAGTCGGAATGGACTCCTTTGGAGCACTCTTGTGCGCTCTGTTCGATATTTAACAAATGTAACCACGGAGGCACCAAGACGCAGAGATGCACAGCGCATATACCCTGTGCTGCTTTGTGTGCTTTATGTCTCCCTGGTTCAAAATGCATCAGCACAGCTCATTGACAAAACCCCGGCTGCCGTACCAGTCGCTCCATCTGTATATAATAGAGAACCCTATGAAGATCCGCTGGTAAGTGGCATCAACCGTGACGCAGCGAGGACAACCGCTTATTCTTACGCTACTGTAAGTGATGCCTTGAAAGACGAAAGGGAAAAAAGCGGTCGATATATATCATTAAACGGGCAATGGGATTTTGCCTTTGCCTTAAAACCCGGCGATGAACCCAAAGAATTTTATAAAAATAAAGTAACAGGATGGAAGAAAATACCTGTGCCCTCCAATTGGGAAATGCAGGGCTATGATAAACCGATTTATAAAAGTGCTGTATACCCTTTCCGCCCGGTAAGCCCGCCATGGGTACCGAAAGATTATAATGGCGTGGGTTGTTACCAGCGAACAATAACCATTCCTGCTGATTGGAAAGATAAAAACATCACCCTTCACTTTGGTGGCGTGAGTTCGGCATATAAATTATGGTTAAACGGAAAGTTTGTCGGGTATGCAGAAGACAGTTTCCTGCCTTCAGAATTTAATATCACCCCTTATTTGCAGGCCGGCGAAAATATAATCTCGGTTTGGGTGATACGCTGGAGCGATGGTAGTTTCCTGGAAGATCAGGATCAATGGCGTATGAGCGGTATTCACCGTGAAGTGTATTTAATGGCCGAGCCTAAACTACGTATTGCCGATTTCTTTTACCAAACCAAACTTGATAAGGAGTATAAAGATGCCTTACTAAGCATCCGGCCAAGGCTTGAGAACCTAACAGGCCACGAGATGCCGGGTTATATACTGAAAGCAAACCTGTTTGATGCTGAAGGAAAATCAGTGCTGGCACAACCGATAGTCAAAAAAGCTGATGAAATCATCAATGAAATTCATCCGCGGCTGGACCGGGTAAAATTCGGTTTGCTGGAAACAACGGTTAGTAATCCAAAGAAATGGAGCCCCGAGGAACCAAATCTATACAAGCTGGTATTAAGCCTTGAAGACAGCACAGGCAATATAGTGGAAGTAAAAACCTGCAACCTTGGTTTTCGTTCCATTGAGTTCAGGAAATCAGACAGCAAGCTGCTGATTAATGGTAAGATTACTTATATCTATGGTGTAAACCGACCTGATCATCATCCGACAAAAGGCAAAGCCTTGTCAAGGGAAGATATATTGCAGGACATCAAAACAATGAAACAGTTTAATTTTAACTGTGTCCGTTTATCGCATTATCCCAGCGATCCATATTTACTTGATCTCTGTGATCAGTTTGGATTGATGGTGATTGATGAAGCCAATTTAGAAACACATGGACTGGGTGGTAAGCTGGATCATGAACCAAGCTGGACCGGTGCCTATATAGAACGGGCAAGCCGGATGGCTCTGCGGGATAAAAATCATCCATCCATCATCATGTGGAGTCTTGGCAATGAAGCTGGCAGCGGACCCAACCATGCAGCTATGGCCGGATGGATAAAGGATTTTGATATGACAAGACCCCTGCATTACGAACCAGCCATGGGCAGTCCGAAAGAAGAAGGCTATATTGATCCCAGCGATCCGAAATATTTAAAACCCAATGATCATTCGCACCGCATACAAAACCCGCTTGATCAATACTACGTGGATGTGGTGAGCCGTATGTACCCGTCTGACTACACGGCACCAATTATGGTGAATCAGAAAAATGGCGATACCCGCCCCATATTCTTTTGTGAGTATGCACATGCCATGGGCAACAGCACCGGTAACTTAAAAGATTTCTGGGATCAATGGAGAAACCTGCCAAGGGTCATTGGCGGATGTATATGGGAGTTCAAAGACCAGGGGCTGGAAAAAACTGATTCTGCCGGTGTGAAGTTCTATGCGTATGGTGGTGACTATGGCGAAAAATACTTTGACAATTTTACGATAAAAGGAGTGGTGAATGCTGATGGTAAACCTAAAGGTGTGATGTGGGAATGTAAACGGATATTTCAACCGATACAAGCAGAATGGGCAGATAAGAAAATAAAAATCAGCAATCTCAGCAATACAACCAATGTAAGCAAATACAGCTGCACACTTACGGTTAAAGAAGATGGCTGGAACATAGTGAAAAAAGCAATTCCTGGTTTAGATATTGCACCCGGCGAACAAATGCTGCTGGATGTTTCATCCTACCTGCCAGTGATGAAATCAACTTCAGAATATCATATACAATTTCGTTTCACCTTTAAAGACTCAACAGCCTGGGCCGAAAAACACTTTATTATTGCTGAAAACCAGTTTGAGATACCCCGGAATTATGCTACTGATGGAAGCCAAAACTTTGATGGCCCTGTCAAGTACAAAGAGGATGACAGTAAGATACTGGTTACTGGCAGAGACTTTTCTATTAGCTTCAACAAAATAAACGGAGCGCTGAGTTCGTATATACAAAAAGGTAAGGAGCAATTGCAACAACCGCTGCTTCCGCATTTTAGCCGTCCGCAAACAGATAATGATAAGCGGGGCTGGAAAACACACCGGGTATTAAAAGCATGGCAAGAGGCAGCGCCAAGGCTCGTAAAAACGGCTGCTGAAAAATTTGACGGAGAGCATGGAAGTGGCTTTGTTGTGAATAGTACGTACTCAATCATAAACGATAGCGCTACCGTCAATGTCAGTTATTATGTTTTTGGAAACGGCATTGTTGAGGTGTCATATTCACTGAAATGCAAACCTGGCCTGCCTAATATACCAAGAGTGGGTATGAAAATGGGTATTGACAGAAGTTTTGATCAAATAGAATGGTATGGAAGAGGGCCGTTTGAAAACTATATTGATAAGAACTATGGTGCGGATGTCGGATTGTACAGTTTGCCCATTATGGAATTTATGGAAAACTATGTAGTGCCGCAGGAAAACGGCAATCGTACTGATGTACGCTGGATGTATTTGGGCAACCCAAAAACAAAAGATGGATTGTTGATAGTAACAGATAGCTTGCTAAGTATGAGTGCATGGCCTTATACAGAAGAAAACATCCAGTCGGCCCGGCATACCAACAAGTTGAAGGATGCAGGCTACATCAACCTGAATATAGATTTGGTACAAATGGGTGTGGGTGGCAATGATAGCTGGAGTGAAGTGGCAGCACCGCTGGAGAAATACCAAATTCCGGCAAAGGATTATCATTATAGTTTTTATATCCTTCCTTACAATACAAAAACTAAATCGGCCCGTGACAAAGCAAATGAGATCAGGAATTAAATCTTTGAACCATGCATGTGCAGAGGTAAAGAGATATATATGGACTCTCTCTGTGCTCCTCAGTGTGCTTTGTGTCTCCGTGGTTCAGTCCCAGGTCCCACAGGACATCATGCAAAAAATCTATGAAGAAGTAAAAACACCTTATAAATATGGCATGGTCATCACACCGGCCGACAGCAGCAAAAGGATTGATTGCCCTTCTGTATTTCGTAAAGGAAACAATTGGTATATGACCTATATCCAGTTTACCGGCCGCGGTTATGAAACATGGCTGGCAAAAAGTAAAGACCTGCTGGAATGGAAAACCCTTGGCCGCATTATGAGTTTTGGTGATACTGCACAAGGAAAAGATTACACAGCCTGGGATGCCAACCAGCGGGCAGGCTACATTGCTTTACAGGATCATGTTTGGGGGGGCAGTTACAAACTGCAAAAATTTAATAAAAAATACTGGCTGAGTTATATAGGTGGCAAAGAAACCGGTTATGAAAGTGGAAAGCTGAGTATTGGAATTGGACACACAAAAAAAAATATCGCCAAACCACATGAATGGGAGCGGGTAGCTGATCCGGTTTTGTCTATGACGGATATGGATGTACGCTGGTGGGAAAATAAAAAGTTGTTTAAAAGCTCCATCATCTGGGATAAGAATAAGACCTTGGGTAAACCCTTTGTGATGTACTACAATGCTAACGGTGATACCAGTAACAATACACCCAAGTGGCGCTGGTTCGAACGTATCGGTATGGCAGTAAGTGACGATATGATAAACTGGGATCGCTACCAGGCAGATCCGGTAGTACACCACAAAATTGGTATAACCGGTGATGGCGTTGTGCAAAAAATAAATGATGTTTGGGTCATGTTTTATTTTGGCGCTTTCTGGGAAAACAGGAAGAATGAAACCTTCAACCGTTTTGCCTGTAGTTATGATTTGGTACATTGGACAGACTGGAATGGCGAAGACTTAATAAAATCATCGGAGATATATGATGCGAAATATGCGCATAAGCCCTTTGTAGTAAAATGGAATGGTGTTGTGTATCATTTCTACTGTGCTGTTGATAAAAAAGACACAAGAGGAATAGCTGTTGCAACGTCAAAAAATATGTCCCGCAAATAAACAAAAGGTATTAGCAGAAGTTCTCTGTGAGCCTCCCTGCCCTAGTGCCTCCGTGGTTCAAAAAAGTATTGCACATATTGGAATGAAAAAAATATTCTCAATTATATTGTTTTTTGCACTATGCAATGCTGCAATTACACAGCAAACAGCTATTGAGAAAGTATTCACCAATCCTCCACAATCAGCCAAGCCCTGGGTATTCTGGTACTGGCTGCATGGCGCCGTATCCAAAGCAGGTATCAAAGCCGACCTGGAAGCCATGAAAGAAGTGGGCATCGGCGGCGCTTACCTGATGCCGATAAAAGACACTAACTCCAAAATTCCTTTTCAACCACAAGTAAGGCAGCTAACACCCGAATGGTGGGGTATGGTGAAATATGCGTTGCAGGAAGCCAAACGGTTAAAACTACAAATAGGTATACATGTCAGCGATGGGTTTGCACTGGCCGGTGGCCCATGGATAAAACCGGAAATGAGTATGCAGAAACTGGTCTGGACAAAAGCCTTTGTATCAGGATCGGCGGCAAATATTACGTTGACCAAACCGTTAAGCAACGCAGGCTATTATCAAGACATTGCTGTATATGCATACCCGACTAACTATACGAATGAAATAGCCGCTAAAAATTTAAAACCGGTTATTACTACCAGCAATGGTGCAGACGCTTCCTTCCTTGCAGATGAGAAAGCAGAAAAGCAAACCTATCGAAGCGATTCAGCCTGCTGGATACAGTATGCCTACACAGAACCCGTTACTATTCGCCAGGTGAAAATAAAAAAGCAGAATAACGCCTACCAGTCACAACGGTTCATAATACAGCAAAGTAATGATGGCGCAACTTTTACGGCAATAGATACTTTGCAAGCCCCGCGCCATGGCTGGCAGGATTGGGATGAGCCGTATACCCATGCCGTAAAAACATTTACCGCAAAATATATCCGCTTTGTATGGCAAAAGGAGGGAACCGAACCCGGTAGTGAAGATTTAGATGCCGCTAAATGGAAACCAGTGCTGCGGGTACAGGGGATTTATCTCAGTGATGAACCAGTGATAAATAATTACGAAGCCAAGAACGGAAGTGTATGGCGTATAGCTTCCTTTACTACAGAGGCAGAAGTAAGCAAAGAGAATGCTGTGCCTTTAAATAAAATCATCAACCTTACCGGCAAACTGTCAACCGATGGAAAACTAAACTGGCAAGTGCCAGCAGGTAATTGGATTATTGTCCGTATTGGCCACACCAGTACTGGCGCAGTAAATAGCACCGCGGGAGGTGGTAAGGGATTAGAATGCGATAAGTTTAGTACCGAAGCTGCCACCCTGCAATTCAACAACTGGTTTGGAAAATTTTATACAAAGACCGACCCTATACTTGCAAAAGAAGTCATCAAAATATTTCATATTGACAGCTGGGAATGCGGCAGCCAGAACTGGAGCAGCAATTTTGCAGCAGAGTTTAAACAAAGGCGGGGATATGATTTGTTGCCTTACCTGCTCGTGATGACAGGCACACCCGTTAATGATGCAGCAGCGTCAGAAAAAATACTGCATGATGTACGGCAAACCATTGCTGAATTGGTGAATGATAAATTTTATCTCACATTAAAAAACCTGGCTCATGCCAAAGGCTGCCAGTTTAGTGCAGAGAGCATCGCTCCAACTTTTGTAAGCGATGGGTTGATGCATTATAAACATGCAGACATACCGATGGGTGAATTTTGGCTGAACAGTCCCACACATGACAAACCCAATGATATGCTGGATGCGATCAGCGGCGCACATATCTATGGAAAAAATATTGTAGCGGCTGAAGCATTCACCACATTGCGGAGCGACTGGGGTGAACACCCGGGTAATTTAAAGGCCCTCGGCGACCGGGCCTTTGCTGCCGGGATCAATAAATTATCGCTGCATGTAATGATGCATAATCCCTGGCTAGATAAAAAACCGGGCATGACATTAGATGGCATCGGATTATTTTATCAACGGGATCAAATATGGTTCAAACAAAGTAAAGCATGGATTGAATACCTGACCCGCTGCCAGGCATTGTTACAATTAGGCAAACCAGTCGTGGATATTGGCGTATTTACCGGTGAAGAAATACCACGCCGTTCAATATTGCCCGATCGGTTAGTCAGTACATTGCCGGGTTTGTTCGTCAAAGAAAAAGTAGAAGCAGAAAGAAAACGATTGCTGAACGAAGGCCAGCCTCAACGTACCATTCCCGATGGTGTAGGCCATTCAGCCAATATGGCCGACCCGGAAAACTATATCGATCCGTTAAATGGTTATAGTTATGATTGTTTCAACCCGGATGTGTTAATGCAGATGAAAGTAGTGGATGGCAGAGTGGTGACACCCGGCGGCGCCAGTTATGGTGTATTGGTTATTCCGGGCAAGCATCCAATGAACCCTGGTGCAGTGATGAGTGAACAAGTTAAAAACAATCTGAGCGAATTAGCGAATGCTGGTGCAAAGATTGTTATTGATGCAGCCGCATACAACATGAAGAATACTGCCTTTATCAATGCCCCTTACACAGATAGTACTTTTGAAAAAGCAGGCTTGAGAAGGGATGCAGCTATAAAAGATCGTCAGCAGGGAACAACTAAAAATGAAAATAGTATTGCCTGGACGCATAGAAAAATGGGTAACGCTGATATGTACTTCCTGTCGAATCAATCGGGCAAGGATCAAGTAAAGGAAATGCATTTCAATACAAGGGCAAAAGGGGTTATATTGCTTGATCTTGTTAGCGGTGAAATAATCCGGGATATAGAGTGTTATGCCGGAGCGGAGAAAACGAGGGTAACGCTTCATTTTTATCCCGGTCAATCATTTATGCTGATTCTTTCCGATGAGAAGTATTCACACGATTTCTGGCAGCGGGACGTAATCAGTTCCGCTGATATATCAGGCAAATGGAAATTATCTTTCCTGTCATCAACAGGAAAAATAAGCAAGCAGCTCGCCATTGATTCACTTAAAAGCTGGACGGAGTTTGATGCCCCTGCGATTAAATATTTCTCTGGGGCGGCTGTTTATTCCACCACATTCAAGGTCGATAAAAGAGATATAGGTATGCTGGCTACACTATTTCTGGATTCACTCTACAATATCGCCACAGTAAAAATAAACGGTAAAACCTGCGGCACCATCTGGACACCACCCTACAAGCTCGACATTTCTAAATTTATAAAAGCCGGCGAAAATAAACTTGAGATAGAAGTGACCAACACCTGGCGTAACAAATTAATGTACGATGAACTAAACCCTGCCCAAAAAACAACCTGGTTCAACTCTCCCTACAAACTAAAAGATAAACCTTTATTGCCCGCAGGCATCGTCGGTGAAGTGCGAATAATAATCCGCTAGTATTATCCGTCGCTCTATTAAGAATAAAAATCTGCGAAAATCTGCTCAATCAGCGTTATCAGCGCCTGCCTGCCGGTAGGCAGGTTCCCATTACAACGAAGGCCGCTGCGTTACATGAAACGGCACTTCAAAATGCTCCGTAGAATTATTCAGGATCAGCTCAGCCGCTTTCTTCCCCATAAATTCAAAATCAGTGGAAATAGTAGTGATCCCACTCAGGATGATTTTCTTTAGCGGTGTTTCATTGTAAGAAATAACACCAACGTGTTTGCCTACCTTCATTTTTGTCACCAGCAATTTCTCAATCAGCACTACCAGGTCATCTTCCATCAGGTTGATATAGGCTTCGCCTTCCTTGATGGGTTCTTTGGAAATATCATGCACCACCCGGTAGTTGAAGGTATATTGACGGCAGAACTTTGTAAAGCCGCGGATAATATCTTCCGGGTGATAGGTGTATTCAGGGAAAACAAGTTTGAGCGTATGGTACTTGCTCAGCGGTTTGCGCAATTGTTCCAGCGCTTCGTAAATATCTTTTTCAAAATTTTCATACACCGCAGCATAGTTGCCTTTTATTTCCGGGATTAGTTTATCCAGGATCAGCAATTTGTCGGCAGGCAGCAGGCCTACAATATCCTGCACACCTTCTGCCGCATCCTGTGCGTAAGGGATGATAACATAGTGGGTGTACTCGTTCTTATTATTTTGAATGAGCCGTTTGAAAAGGGTGAAATCATTATTGTAAATGTAAAAATCAATCAGGGCCATTTCGCCCAGTGTTTTTACAAAAGCATCATAGATGATTTTTTTATGAAAACTCAGCTTGTTGAAAAGCAGGAAAATCTTCAGTGGCTGCTTTACTTCGGTTGATTTTACAAAATAACCCTTGCCCGGAACCGACCCCAAAACCCCAATTTGCTTCAGGTATTTATAACCTTTCTCAGCTGTATCCCGTGAAATTTCAAATTCAAAGCTTAACTCATTAATGGAGGGCAAAACATCATCCTTCCCAATCTTCTCCTCGCTGATGGCTTTAATGATCGAATTGGCCAGCTGGATATACTTCGGGGTTGCCGACAAATAGTCGATATTAATGGACTTGAAAATGATGCTTTTTTTCATAAAAAAGACAGGAATTTGCCCCGCCGGGGCATTGCCAAAACCACTGTGATTCAGGCAAATTTAAGGCATGATGGGGCATGACGGACACCTTTGTTTTATGCTTAGTTTTACGATACTTCAAAAAATACGATTGCTTTACAATTAGACTGTTTTTATGGGTGCTTTTTTAGGCGTTATTTTTCACTTCTTAGGAGGTTTTGCATCGGGTAGTTTTTATATGCCTTACAAAAAGGTAAAAGGCTGGAGCTGGGAAAGTTTCTGGATTGTTGGTGGCCTTTTTTCCTGGCTCATAGTACCGCCATTAGCCGCCTACCTCACTATTCCCGGTTTTATGGACATCATTAAAGGGGCCTCCTCACAGGTAATTGGCACCACCTTCCTAATGGGCTTGCTTTGGGGTATCGGCGGCCTTACATATGGATTAGGCGTTCGTTACCTCGGCGTGGCGCTGGGCAGTTCTATCATACTTGGATTATGCTCCGTATTTGGGGCGCTGGTTCCCTCCATTTATTACCAGTTTAATAAAACAGCCGGAAAAGACACGATATCAGACTTGTTTGGCCATTCATGGGGCCAATGGGTATTAATCGGTCTTTTGCTCTGCGTGGTAGGTATTATCATTTGCGGCCGTGCCGGCAAAATGAAGGATAATGATCTCGGCCATGCTGATAAAGATGCATCTGGTAGCGAATATAAAATCAAGCTGGGCCTGATATTAGCTGTCATCTCCGGTGTACTGAGTGCCTGTTTTAGTTTTGGCATCGAAGCGGGTACCAGTATGGGCACAGTTGCCAATGAAGCGTGGAAAGCAGTGCATCCCGGGCAGGGCGAATTTCTCTTTAAAAACAATGTCATCTTCGTGGTGATATTATGGGGCGGACTTACTACCAACCTCGTTTGGTGTATGATTTTGAATGCACGCAATAAAACATTTGGTGATTATACCAATAAAAAAACACCCTTACTCAAAAACTATATCTTCTGCGCAATAGCCGGTACCACCTGGTTCCTGCAATTCTTCTTCTATGGAATGGGTGAAAGTAAAATGGGTAATGGCGCCAGCAGCTGGATACTGCATATGTCATTCATCATCCTCATTGCGAATATGTGGGGTATCATTTCAAAAGAATGGAATGGCGTAACGAAGAAAACAAAAACAACAATCATCATCGGAATACTGACGATTATCCTCTCCGTACTGGTAGTGGGATATGGCAATTCCTTAAAATAAATTTATTAAGTACGAAATAAACCTGTATGACAGTCGAGACAAAAACATTTAAGCATGTAAGCTACTTGTGGGATGATGCGGTTGCCGCATCCATGGCCGGGGATGAAGTAGCTTTATTGGTGTACCGCTCCAATTTATTGGGTGCTGATCTGCGCCTTACCAACTATGGCGGTGGTAACACCTCCTGCAAAGCAATGGCCAAAGACCCGCTGACAGGAAAAGAAACAGAAATAATGTGGGTAAAAGGAAGCGGTGGCGATCTCGGTACCATGAAGCGCAGCGGCCTTGCTGCATTGTATGTAGACAGGTTGCGCAGCCTGAAAAATATTTATCGTGGTATCGAGCATGAAGATGAAATGGTGGAACTCTTCAATCATTGCATTTATGATTTAGCGTCCAAAGCACCGTCAATTGATACACCTTTGCATGGCTTTCTGCCTTTCAAACATATCGATCACCTGCATCCCGATGCAGCGATTGCCATAGCAGCGGCAAAGGATGGTAAAAAAATCACACAGGAATTATTCAACGGAACCATCGGTTGGGTGGGTTGGCAAAAACCTGGTTTTGATCTGGGCCTGCAATTAAAACAATGCCTGGATGAAAATCCCGGTATACGTGGTATCATGCTTGGCTCACATGGCTTATTTACCTGGGGTGATACAGCTTATGAAAGTTATATGAACACCCTGGAGGTAATTGAGCGTTGCGCCCAATACCTGGAAGATAATTACGGCAAGAAAGGAGAAATATTCGGCGGACAAAAGATCCAGTCATTACCCAAAGAAGAAAGACTGGCTAAAGCTGCTTCATTAGCACCCGTGCTGAGAGGATTTTGTTCATCGCAAATCAAAATGATCGGTCATTTCACGGATGACGATCGTGTATTACAGTTTATCAATTCCAACGATCTCGATAAGCTGGCGCCGCTGGGTACCAGTTGCCCGGACCACTTCCTGCGTACAAAAATATCACCGCTGGTGCTCAACCTTGCACCTGCTGAAGATATCAGCGATGTAAAAGCGGTGAAAGAAAAACTGCAGCCATTGTTTGAAGCATACCGTAAAATGTATGCTGACTATTATGACACATGCAAACACCCGAACAGCCCGGCTATCCGTGATGCGAACCCTGTGGTAATATTATATCCAGGTGTGGGCATGTTTACCTTCTCGAAGGATAAACAAACAGCCAGGGTGGCAGCCGAATTTTATATCAATGCCATCAATGTAATGCGTGGTGCAGAAGCCGTATCGGAGTATACATCGTTGCCAAGACAAGAAGCATTCAATATCGAATACTGGTTACTGGAAGAAGCCAAACTGCAACGCATGCCGAAGCCAAAACCATTGAGCGGCCGTGTTGCATTGGTAACCGGTAGTGCCGGCGGTATTGGTAAAGCAATCGCTAAGAAATTTGCTGATGAAGGCGCCTGTGTGGTGATCAATGATATCAATGAAGAAAGATTGAACGGTACACATGAAGAATTTACGAAAACATATGGTAAGGATGCGGTGAGCAGTACCACACTGAATGTAACGGATGCTGCCAGCATTGACAAAGCAATTGATGCAGCAAGTCTGGCATTTGGTGGTGTTGATATTGTAATCAATAATGCCGGTATCAGCATATCTAAATCCATTGCCGAGCATACACTCGAAGAGTGGGACAGGCTCTATGATATACTGGTGAAAGGCCAGTTTATGGTTTCGAAAAAAGGTATTGAAGTCATGCGCAAACAGGGCTTCGGCGGTGATGTGGTGAACATTGTATCTAAAAATGCGGTGGTGGCCGGCCCTAATAATCCGGGTTATGGCTCTGCCAAAGCAGCACAGGCACACCTCACAAGGCTAATGGCAGCAGAGGTAGGCGCTGATAAAATACGGGTGAATACGGTAAACCCAGATGCCGTTATTGCAGACAGCAATATCTGGGCAGGCGGCTGGGCCGAAGGAAGGGCGAAAGCCTATGGTATAACAGTAGCGGAATTGCCGGCTTATTATGCCAAGCGGACATTGTTGAACGAAATCATCTTGCCGGAAGATATAGCCAATGCATGTTTTGCCTTTGTAGGCGGCCTGCTCAATAAATCAACAGGCAATGCATTGAATGTAGATGGTGGTGTGGCGATGGGCTTCTATCGTTAACCCCTTCGTGGTGGTACTCCCGTCAGCGATTGATAGTCCCGTCAGCGGTTGAAAATCCCGTCAGCGGTTGAAATCCCTGACGGAGATTAGCACTTCTACCTTCTGTCCGCTGATCACCCATGTAAACCTTATATCGAATAATCGCTTCAGTGGTGGTTAATACCATAGCCATCGCGGGAAAGATGGAATTGGTATATAATAAAAACAAAGAGTAACTTAGAACAGACGATAAACATTTTTATAGCTATATGAGAATTCAGAAAGGTCAGTTAGCAGTACATAATGATAAATATCTTGCTAAACACCAGCAGCGCTTCAACTATATTAAAAATGAAGTGGAGAACACAGAAGCGATCATTCAAAAGCTGGCTGATTTCCAGGTAGCTATTCCCTCATGGGCATTGGGTACTGGCGGTACCCGCTTTGGTCGTTTTGCCGGTCCCGGAGAGCCAGCCACACTGGAACAGAAAATGGAAGATGTGGGATTATTGCATGCGCTCAATCAAAGCAGCGGTGCTATCTCTTTGCATATCCCCTGGGATATTCCAAAAGACTATGCAGCCATAAAAAAATTGGCTGGTGAATTGGATTTAAAATTCGATGCTGTTAATTCCAATACCTTCCAGGATCAGCCGGGTGCGGCACAAACCTATAAGTTTGGTTCCTTACAAAATGTAAACAAGGCTGTGCGCAAGCAAGCTATCGATCATAATATCGAAGTGATAAAGCATGGTGTGGAACTAGGGTCTGAATCATTGACAGTCTGGTTGGCGGATGGCAGTTGCTTCCCTGGTCAGCTGAATTTTCGCAAAGCCTTTCAAAACACCTTAGAAAGCCTGCAGGAGATCTATGCAGCCTTGCCCGACAACTGGAAAGTATTTGTAGAGTATAAGGCATTTGAGCCCAATTTCTATTCGATGACGGTTGGCGATTGGGGACAGTCATTGCTCTATGCAAATAAATTGGGCGACAAAGCGTATACATTGGTTGACCTCGGCCACCACTTGCCCAATGCGAATATTGAACAAATTGTTTCTTTATTACTAATGGAAGGCAAACTCGCCGGTTTCCATTTCAACGACAGTAAATACGGCGACGACGATCTCACCGTAGGGAGTATTAAACCGTATCAACTATTCCTCATCTTCAACGAACTGGTAGAAGGCATGGATGCACGAGGAATGAACCATGCAAAGGACTTGGGCTGGATGATTGATGCATCACACAATGTAAAAGATCCACTGGAAGATTTATTACAATCGGTGGAGGCAATCATGATGGCCTATGCACACGCATTGTTGGTTGACCGTAATAAATTAAACGCAGCACAGGAAGCGAATGATGTTGTGGCTGCACAAGAAATACTGAAAAATACATTTCATACAGATGTGCGCAGCATAGTGGCCGAAGCGAGGTTTCGGAGCGGAGCGGCGATTAACCCCTTGCAGTTTTATAGAGAAGAGAAGATAAGAGAAGGGTTGACGAAGGAGCGGGGAGCGGACTCTAAGTCTTCTGGTTTGTGAGTGGTCAGTGGTGAGTGGTCAGTAGGGCTTAGACCGAAATAACAGCCGTGTTGGTCGAATTTGTTCATAACCACATAAAAAGAAGGTTATGTTGCAAATAAAAACCATGGGAATGTTTTTAAAACTGGCGCACACAAAACTGAATGTATACCAGGCATCAAGAGAATTGGCTTTGGAATGTTATAAAGTGACTAAAAAGCTGCCATCAGAAGAGAGATTTGCGATGGCATCGCAGATAAGGAGAGCAGCACTTTCTGTACATCTGAACATAGCGGAAGGGTCTTCAAGGAGAACGGAGGTTGAAAGGAAACGATATTATGAAATAGCAAGAGGATCTGTTATTGAAATAGATGCTGCAATTGAAATTGCGGTTGGAATTGGATATTTTACAAAAGAAGTATTAACGCCGTTGGGCGAATCAATAATAAAGACATTTAAATTATTAACAGGAATGATGAAAGGTTCGGGGTCTTAACTGACAACTCACCATTCACCACTCACCACCACGACTGACCATTGACTAAAACTCCCGTCATAGCAATCTTCGATGTTGGCAAAACGAATAAAAAGTTATTGCTCTTTGATGAGGAGTACAATTTAGTGCATGAAGAAAGCAAGCCCTTTGAAGAAATAAAAGATGAGGATGGGTTTTCCTGCGAAGATGTAAACCTGTTGACCGAATGGGTGAAACATTCCTTCAAGCAAATAACCATTGATCCGCGGTTTGAAGTAAAAGCGGTCAACTTCTCTGGTTACGGCGCCAGTTTTGTATATATAGATGCAAAAGGAAAGGTACTGTTGCCACTGTATAATTACCTGAAGCCGTATCCCGAACAATTACAAAAACAGTTTTACGATAAATATGGCGGGCAAAGTCAGCTGGCCAAGCAAACCGCGTCACCGGTACTTGGCAGCCTGAACTCGGGTATGCAGGTGTATCGCATAAAGCATGAGAAGCCGGAGATTTTTAAAAAAATTAAATACGCCTTGCATCTCCCGCAATATCTAAGTTATATCCTCTCCGGGGTGCCCACTACAGATATCACCAGTGTGGGCTGTCATACCAACCTTTGGAACTTCCAGGCAAATGCCTATCATAAATGGGTGACCGAAGAAGGTATAATTGAAAAGTTTCCTGCTATACAGGATGGAACAACCATTGCTGGTAGTAGTAATAATATTCCTATAGGTATTGGCTTACATGATAGCTCGGCTGCATTGATTCCGTACCTCGCCGGTACAAAAGGGAAATTCATGTTATTGTCAACCGGTACATGGTGCATCAGCCTGAACCCGTTCAATAATCATTTCCTTACAGATTATGAGTTACACCAGGACTGTCTTTGTTATCTTTCGTTCAAGGGCAACCCGGTCAAAGCGGCCCGCCTGTTTGCAGGTTATGAGCATGAGCAGCAGGTAAAAAAGCTGGCTAAAAAGTTCATTACACCGGAAGATTATTATAAGGGCGTAAAAGTCAATGAAAAATTACTCGCCAAACACAAGCCGAATAAACAGGTAATGCACCAGGTACAGGACACGGCTATGGTTGAGCAGTCGAAATTTTCCAAACGGGAAATAGACAAATTTGCCAACTATGATGAAGCCTATCATCAATTGATAGCCGACATCATGGAGCAACAGGTGCGCAGCAGCAACCTGGTGATGAAGGGCACAACCGTTAAAAAAATATTTGTGGATGGCGGGTTCAGCCGCAACCCGGTCTATATGCAGTTGCTCGCAGATTTTCTGCCTGATATGGAAATATATGCGGCTTCTGTTCCGCAGGCATCTGCATTGGGTGCTGCTATGGCCATTCACGAACACTGGAGTACAAAACCATTGCCTGCCGGTATTGTGAGCCTGAAAAAATATGAATGATTATCTCATCGCTATAAAGTGGTACAATAATTACACATGAAATGGCCTTATAATACGTCATACCCCGGTATAGACGACCTGATCAAAAAAGCAAAAAGCAAAGTCCCCAAATTCGCCTTTGAATACCTGGATGGTGGTTGCAATGAAGATGTAAACCTGCACAAGAATACAGCTGAATTAAGGGAAGTGGAACTACAGCCTTACTATCTCACGAAACATACTGCATCCGACATGAAGACCGAACTTTTCGGTCATGTATATGATGCACCATTTGGTATTGCACCCGTAGGCTTGCAGGGATTAATGTGGCCCAATGCACCGGAAATCTTGGCTAAAGCGGCATTTGAACATAATATCCCTTTTATACTGAGCACTGTTACTACTTCGAGCATCGAGAGAGTAAGTGAGCTGACCGAAGGCCGTGCCTGGTTCCAGTTATACCATCCGGCTGATAATGAAATAAGGGACAGCATCATTAAGCGGGCAGAAGCGGCACAATGTCCCGTGCTCGTCATTCTTTGCGATGTACCCACGTTTGGTTATCGTCCCCGTGATATACGCAATGGCCTGGCTATGCCGCCACGGATGACGCTGAACAATATCATACAAATCATGGGCCGGCCGGAATGGGCATTACGAACACTGATGCACGGACAACCTGCATTTGCGAACATGAAACCCTATATGCCAAAGGGCTTAAATATGAAAGCACTTGGCGCTTACATGAACAAAACCTTCAGCGGCAGACTGAATGAAGAAAAGATAAAACCTATCCGGGATATGTGGAAGGGTAAGCTGGTACTGAAAGGAGTGGCGGCCGTAGAAGATGTGGAAATGGCCAAGCGTTTAGGCCTGGATGGTATCATTGTGAGTAACCACGGCGGCCGGCAATTAGACGCCGGGCAATCATCGATTAAATCATTGCAGCCGATTGTAGAAAAATACGGGGGACAAATGAAGATTATGATCGACAGTGGTCTGCGTTCAGGCCCCGATGTGGCCAGGGCCATGGCAAGCGGAGCTGATTTCACTTTCATGGGCCGAACATTTATGTACGGTGTGGCGGCATTAGGGAAACAAGGTGGTAACCATACCATCTCCATATTGAAAACGCAATTGCAACAGGTGATGGAACAGGTTTGCTGTAAAACAGTGAATGATTTCCCGAATCACCTTATCAAATAAAATACAGGCATAGTAAATTTGTGCATAGAGATAATTAAGAGGAAATAATAATACATGTTCAGCCTTATCAATAAATCAGCAGTAATAACAGGGGGAGGAAGCGGCATCGGTAAAGCTATTGCTGTGCTGTTCGCCAAACAGGGCGCTGCGGTACATATTATTGAGCTGAACGAAGCAGCAGCAGCCGATGTGGTGAATGAAATAAAAGCCGCTGGAGGCAATGCCACAGCACATGCGTGTAATATCGCCAGCCAGCAGGAAGTCGTGGCTACTTTTTCTAAAATAGATAAGGTTGATATACTTGTCAACAATGCAGGTGTGGCGCATATCGGCACAGCCGAAAATACCGGTGAGCAGGACTTCGACCGGGTGTACAACGTGAATGTAAAAGGCGCTTATAACTGTTTGCACGAAGCGATTCCCAAAATGAAAGCAAATAAAGGAGGTGTGGTATTGAATATGTGTTCCATTGCAGCCTGGACCGGTATACCTGATCGCTTTGCGTACAGTATGAGCAAGGGTGCTATTTATGCTATGACGCTGAGTGTAGCCAGGGATTATCTGCATGACAATATCCGCTGCAACTGTATATCACCAGCAAGGGTGCACACACCGTTCGTGGACGGATTTTTGCAAAAGACATACCCGGGTAAGGAAAAAGAAATGTTTGAAAAATTATCGAAAACACAACCCATTGGCCGCATGGGCACACCGGAGGAAGTGGCTTCACTGGCACTATACTTGTGTAGTGATGAAGCAGGATTTATCACAGGTGCTAATTATAATATCGACGGCGGGTTTATAACGTTAAATAATTAACCCTTTCTGTATTCTTTTAATAATACGTTCTGTAGTAACGGCAGATAGGCAGGAAAAAATAATATACAATTCCGTTCCGTAGGAACGGCAGATGAGAATAAACAGCAATTAAACGCATATATTCAATGAAATTATTTCGTTTTCGCAAAGACGGTGTGGTAAAACCCGGTGTATGCATCGGTGATAAGCATTATGATGCATCAACCATCGCTACAGATTACAATGAAGCATTTTTTGAAAAAGAAATGATCGCCTTCACATCAAAGGTATCAGCTGAGCTGCCGGAAATAATGGTGAATGAAAAAGAATTTGATTCACCAGTGGCACGCCCTTCTAAAATAATATGCATCGGCCTCAACTATGCCAGCCACGCCAAAGAAACAGGCGCAACGATTCCCACAGAGCCGGTTATATTTATGAAATCAACCACGGCACTCTGCGGCCCTTTTGATGATGTGATGATACCGCGTGACTCGGTAAAGACCGATTGGGAAGTGGAACTCGCCTTAGTGATTGGTAAAAAAGCCAGTTATGTGGAGGAAGCCGAAGCCATGGACTATGTAGCCGGCTATTGTTTGCATAACGACATCAGCGAACGGGAATTTCAATTAGAAAGGGGTGGCACCTGGGATAAAGGAAAGGGCTGCGATACATTCGCACCGTTGGGGCCCTACCTGGTAACAAAAGATAAAATAGCAGATCCGCATAACCTGCGGCTTTGGTTATCGCTGAATGGAAAAATGCTGCAGGATGGGAATACGTCTGACTTTGTATTCAACATACCGCAGGTGGTATCCTATGTCAGCCGGTTTATGACCTTGTTACCGGGTGATGTGATAAGTACAGGTACGCCGCATGGTGTGGGACTTGGGTTCACTCCGCCGGTATATTTAAAACCGGGCGATGTGATGGAACTGGGCATTGATGGCCTGGGCACATCAAAACAAACAGCTGTTGCTTATACTAAGTAATGGCATCGCGGATGACGCTGATTTGGCTGATTAACGCGGATAAAATTTAAAAAATCCGCTTAGATCCGTTTTATCCGCGTCATCAGCGCTTCAATTAAATCAACAACTATGGACTTACAATTACAGGATAAGATAATTATTGTAACGGGTGGAGCCAAGGGTATTGGCTTAGGGATTGCCGAAGTACTGGCTGCTGAAGGGGCAATTCCCGTAATCATTGGCCGCAATGCCGTCGATAACCAGAAAGCCGTGGATGCCATCACAGCGAAAGGCGGTAAAGCCGGACAGGTGGAAGCAGAATTATCTGCTCCTGCTGAAAGTGAGAAAGCGGTTCAGGCTGTAGTGAAACAATACGGCCGTATAGATGGCGTAGTGAATAATGCCGGTGTAAATGATGGAGTTGGATTAGAGAGCGGCAACTATGAAAAATTTATCGAGAGCTATCATAAAAATGCCGTGCACTATTATCTGATCGTACACCATGCATTGCCTGAATTAAAAAAATCAAAAGGCGCTATAGTAAATATCAGTTCCAAAACGGCTGAAACAGGACAAGGCAACACTTCTGGTTATGCAGCGGCAAATGGTGCGAGGAATGCACTGACAAGGGAATGGGCGGTGGAATTATTGAAATACGGGATCCGTGTGAATGCATTGATCGTGGCGGAATGTTTTACCCCGCTCTATGAAAAATGGATACGGACCCTGCCCAACCCCGAAGAAAAACTGAAAAGCATCACCGAAAAAATTCCGCTGGAGAAAAGAATGACCACAGCGGAAGAAATTGCGAACATGGTAGCTTTTCTCATCTCACCGGTATCCAGCCATACCACCGGGCAACTGATCCATGTGGATGGTGGTTATGTGCATTTGGACAGGGCTTTACTATAGGTATTAAACCAGGAAGGAGGAGTTTATAATCAGACAAGGAAACTACACTGTGTAACTCCCTGTCTTAGTGCCGCTGTGGTTCAAATAAATTAATAATTGAAAGGCTATACATGCACAAGATTTTATTATTGCTGCTATTAATTCCTGTTATTGCCTCTTCGCAACCATATGGCGATACCTACAACGTTATATGGAACAGCCAGAGCAACAACCCTTCTGAATCCATGCCTTGTGGCGGCGGCAATATTGGCATGAATGTATGGGTAGAGAAAGGTGAAGTACTTGTTTATGCCAATCAAAGCGGCGCCTTTAATGAAGATAATAACCTGATGAAAGCAGGCCGCCTGCGCATCAAACTATCTCCCAATCCATTCGACGGCAAAATATTTAAGCAGGAACTGCACCTGCAGCAGGGCTATATTACGATTGACGGTGAAAACAATGGTGTAAAAGCCAAGGCTAAAATATGGGTGGATGTAAACAACCCGGTAGCACACTTCGAAATAGCTGCTAATAAAAAAATAACCGTGGAAGCGGGTTATGAAAGCTGGCGTTACAAAGATCGTGTATTGGTAAAACGGGAAGGGTTTTCCAGTAGCTGGAAATGGGCTCAGCCTGCGGATAAAGTATACCCGAAGGATGAAATCAGTTACGATATGGGCGGGGTATTATTTTATCATCAGAATAGCCAGCGGACCATTTTCGACACTACAGTAGCACAGCAGGGCATGGAAGCCGTAAAAAAAGAAATGTACAATCCTATTGCAAACCGCATCTTTGGCGGCGTATTGCAGGGCAGCAATTTTACCCGGGCTGGTATCTACGACGGGGAATATGAAGGCACAGACTTTAGAGGCTGGAAACTAAAAAGTAACAAGCCGGCTAAAACACATGCACTGCGCCTTACATTGATCACCATGCAGGCCGCCTACCACGATTGGCAGCAGGCGTTAATCAATAATACATTTCTGTACAAGAGTAAGGACAACTATAGCAGAACCCAGCAATGGTGGAAGGAATTTTGGGCCCGCAGTTATATCTGTATCAACAGTGATTCGGTAAACAGTGCCGGCTGGAAAATGGGACGCAACTTTCAACTCTTCCGTTATATGCTGGGCTGCAATGCCAACAGCCAATGGCCCACTAAATTCAACGGTGGCTTATTTACGGTTGATCCGAAATATACCGACAGCGGCAACAAAGGCCTTACGCCCGATTACCGTAACTGGGGCGGCGGTGTGCATACGGCACAGAACCAGCGCCTCGTTTATTTTCCCATGATCAAAAATGGTGACTGGGATTTATTGCAGGCACAACTACAATTTTACCTGCGTATACTGAAGAATGCAGAGTTGCGCAGCAAGGTATACTGGGGCCATGGCGGCGCCTGCTTCACGGAGCAGATGGAAAACTTTGGCTTACCCAACTATGCAGAGTACGGTGTAAAACGTCCGGATAACACCGATAAAGGTGTGGAGTATAATGCCTGGCTGGAATATGAATGGGACACGGTGCTGGAGTTTTGTTTGATGATGCTGGAAGAGGAACAATACACCGGTATTGATATTAGCCGCCGCATTCCCTTTATAGAAAGTTGTGTACAGTTTTTTTATGAGCACTACTGGTACGAGGCAAAAAAACGTACCGCAAGGCCATTTGATAACAATGGCCGCCTCACATTTTATCCCGGCAGCGGGGCTGAAACATTTAAACTGGCGACCAACTCCACCGCCACTATCGCAGCATTGCAAACGATCATTGCCCGTTTACAGGCATTGCCGGAAAAATATATCAGTACGGAAAAGAAAAAGCATTACGATAGTTTGCTTACCCGTACCCCGCTGATCAGCTATACACAGTTCAACGGGCATACGACTATTGCACCGGCCAAAGCCTGGGAGCGGGTGAACAATGTGGAGTCGCCACAATTGTATCCCGTATTTCCCTGGGGAATATATGGTGTGGGCAAGCCGGGATTAGACACGGCACTCAATACCTGGCGCTTTGATACCAACGTGGTGAAATTCCGCAGCCATATTGGCTGGAAGCAGGACAATATATGGGCGGCACGTTTAGGATTAACCAATGAAGCCTGGGAATTGAATGAAAAGAAAATGGCCGATGCGCCGAAACGTTTCCCTGCCTTCTGGGGGCCGGGCTTCGACTGGACGCCTGACCACAATTGGGGCGGCAGCGGCATGATAGGCCTGCAGGAAATGCTGATGCAAACCGATGGTAAACGCATCCTCTTATTCCCGGCCTGGCCAAAGGATAAGGATGTGGAATTTAAACTGCATGCGCCGTACAATACTACGGTAGAAGCCAAATGGAAGAGCGGGCAGTTGCAGTTGATCGTATTGCCGGAGATTAGGAGGCGGGATGTGGAGGTGATGATGAAGTGATAATCAAACAGCCTTGATGCGTGTCCTCACGCATCAGTTGTTTTCGTTGCGTGGGGACACGCAACGAGGCGTGGATGATGATGTGGAATTTAAACTGCATAGCACTGTATAACAGGACCGTTGAAGCTAAATGGTAAAACGGTCAACTGCGATTAATCGTATTGGCTGAGATAATAAGGAAGGATGTGGAGGTGATGATGAAGTGATAAGAATTTTGTTAGTCAATAATTTTCCTGAAAACATTCCACTGCTTATTTTCCCTGATAAACCAGTTTTTTGAAAGCGGGTGGTCGCCCTGTATTAAAATCTGTTTTGCCTTTTCTGAAAAATCTGCAATCATATTTGTCTTCGACTTTCCCGTCGCAAGAATAACATCTCTTGCGGGAACACAAATAACGATTTCCTCTTTAAAGTGCTCTTCAACCTGGTCCCAAATTTCATCGACCAGTACAAGTCCGGCTTCCAGATTTCCGTCAAGAATAAACCAAAATGCCTCCCCGTTAGTCTGGGTATTCAGCTGCTCTGAAACAAGCTGCATGTAGTTAGTCAGTGCTATTTCATGCAGTTCATCCGCTGAAATATTAAGGACTTTCAGTTCATTTTCCTGAATAATTTCCAGCCCTGATTCAGTATCATATACATACAGGCAATTCAAATCATCGCAAATGTTTTTGATAACGAGGTTTAATCCTGGTACGGAATAGATTTTTTGTTTATCAACCTCAGAAAGATCGTCCGGCAAGTTTTCAACCATTGAATTGTCACTTGAGGGCAACAATTGTTTGAAATAAGGAAATATTGACTGTGTTTTATCATACGCCTCGTCCTGTTCATTTTTTGGCAGTTCAACGTCCTGACCAGGTCGAGCATTTTTTTCCTTTGAGCCGAATATTTTTTTGAAGAACTCCATAGTTTGATTTTAACTGGGTTTATGCCGTGATACCGGTCCTCACGCATCAAATTCAGCATAATAAATCATCCGATCTATTTTTTCTCTATCTGATTTATACAAGCCAGATTTTACCAAATCAGTAAAAAAATCCTGGATAATATAAAGCTCTAAAAAATAATAGAATCCCGGACATTTTGTTCTTGCAATTTCTGACAGGTCCATTTCCATTTCTTCAAGCGTCAGTTTTAAGATTACAGCCCTGGAGTCCGGATGGAATTTATCGTTTGCCCTTTCTGCAAAAACCATATGCATATAGTCGTCATCATCCCGGTATTTCAGACAATCCATAATGATCTCGCCTAGTTTCATTTTTCAGGTTTTTAAGAATGCTGAATTAACAGGATAATACACTACTCGTCGAACTTTAGAATACCAAATGCCGTTTTATAATTCCCTTTTTCAATATCAGCAAGCTCTTTATTGAAAATAATATACTCCAGATCGCCTGCCGCCATTTGATCCCGGATAGATATATCTTTTGTAAAGCTGCCAATTCTTGGCGCCTTATCTAAGTCATAATGCTGCATGGAGGCGATGGCTAAAATACGCACGGTATCACCGGTTGTTTTATCTATTCCAATGAATTGTTTATAATACAGCTTTCCGTCTCTAAGATCGTCACCGCCTGAAAAGGACAGCAGTTCAATTTTTGTTCCTTCTTTTATTGTCGCCGGCGAAAAAATAAAATCTTTTAGTTTGACGAACTCGTAATTCTCTCCTGTTCTTCTGGGTTCTGCTGCGGCTTTATCTTCATATTTGTCTTGAAAGGAGTTGAGTGCATAATCCATTTCCACCTGCAGATTTTTTATGGCAAGCAATTTCGGGAATAGCTTTTCATTTATCCTTTCCAGGCGGTCATCAGTATTGGCGTTGAGCATTTCAATAGTATAGGGAAATTCAATATGATATGCCTCATTAAATGCGGTCAGGTATTGCAGTACTTTCTTTTTCACGCCTATCGCATTGTCCACCTCTTCCAGGGCTTCAATACGGGTTAGCTGTTCCTCATTATTTTTTCTTGCAAGCAGAAAAAGGGTTTTCAATTCGTCAATATTGATTACGGCAGTACTGTCTTCTTTTGCCGTCGTAAGTGCGGCGGCCATTTTATCAATGAATTCCTGGTCGATATCTTTTTTGCCGGATATTTGTTCTGCCACTACAGCATAGAATTCATGGGCCTTTTTGGGGTCAGCTTTTTGGTGGCCGCAGGAAAAGGATAGTAGTGAAATCAGCAGGATCGGTAAATATCTCATAAATGCTATTAAATATATAGGTGTCTGATAACCGGAGTACCGGGATGTGTATCCTCATGCATTAGGGTACTTCACTTATTTATTAAAAATCATCTTTCAACCCCAAGCGCCTTGATGCGTGTCCTCACGCATCATACCGCTTAATCTGTTTATCAAAAATCATCCTTTAACCCCTTCTTCACCACAAAACGCCTGAAATAAGCAGCATTGTCCGGGTCTTTTAGTTTCCGTGCTGCTTCTTCTTTGAGTTCTTCGGGGGTGTATTGGGTGACATAACAGTTCAGCGCCTCGATGGCTTTTTTTTCATCTGCTGTCGTAAAACTAACTTTTACATTAAAATACTGTTCATCCATATAGCTGCCGGGATCAACAGATTCCATGCCCTTTTTCCAGGCAAAATAATACAGGGGATATGTCTCCACCCAGCCTTCGGCCAATAGTATTTCCGTAACAGCGCCGCTGATAACAATATGCTCCGCATGGTGCGTATCACCATCCGGGCCGGCGGCCAATATAATATCCGGTTTGAGGGCAGGGATGAGTTTCTTTAAGGAATCCATTAACTGCTGGTGTGCTTTAAAATAATTGCCCGTCCCGATCCGGGTATCCAGTCTTTCGATGCCGAGGAAGATAGGCGGCTGCAGCCCCAGCGTTTTGCAACCACAGGCTGACTCAGCTTTGCGCAGGTTGCCTAATGAATCACCGGCCGGGATTTTGGTAACCCTTGTGCCATCTTTTCCATTGGTGGCGATGATGACATAAATGGTATTGCCCATCCGGGCATATTTATGCAGCGTTTCGCTGATGGCTGTTTCATCATCCGGGTGTGCGCCGACAAAAAGGATGGTTTTCTTTTGCGTTGCTTTTTGGGCAGCGCAAAAGAAAGAGGGAAGAAGCAGGGCGATAAATAAAAATTTGTTTAACATAGCATCAGCCAGAAAGCATGGCTTACTCTATAAATATAAAGAATAAATTCATGGTATGCTCTTGACCGGAGCAGAGGATACGGATGTGATGGCGATGATGAAATAACTGTGCTGTCGAAGCAGGTTATACGGTCTGGTTGTTAAGGGACTTCAAAAGTATTTCCGCCAGCGCAGAACTATCTTGTTGTATAGAGGGTTTTATTTTTATCGCCGGTTTTCCGGATAAGTTTTTCTTTTACAGCTATACTTAAATCCCGGCTGGCTGTTGCAGAAGAAATAGTTTTGAAATAGCTCATATAGTTTTTACGGGTGAACTCCTTCATGCCTGTTGTCAGGAATAGATGAATACGGTCTGTATAAGTAACCGGGCCTGTACGTTCAGCAAGCATTTCATCAAGTGAAGTGCTGATGGTCTTCAGCATAAACGCAATAAAAGGTGTTGATTCCCCTTTTTTATCACTGGCGGAGAGTGCAGTATAGTAAGCCTTTTGATGCTTGCTGATTAAGGTTTCAAAAGGTAAAAATTCGAAAACCGGGTATGGCTGCATCAGTAAAAGGGTTTGCCAAAGTCTTCCCATTCTGCCATTACCATCGGGGAAAGGGTGAATAAACTCCACTTCATAATGAAATACACAGCTTTTGATGAGCGCAGGTGCATCATTTTTTTTCAGGTACGAAAATAAATCCCTCATCAGGAAAGGAATATTTTTTGCAGGCGGGGCAACATGGGTTAGCTGGCTGCCCTTGACAATTCCTGCCCCGGTAGCCCGGTAATGCCCCGGCTTACTGATTAAGCCCTGCATGAGCATTTTATGGGCAGACAAAAAAGCTTTTTCGGAAAGCGGGTTGAGTTTGTGTAAATGTTCGTATACTTTAATGGCGTTGGAGACTTCTTTGATATCCTTAGCCGGACCAAGCACCCTTTTATTATCAATCAGTGCAGTAATTTGATCGACAGATAAAGTATTTCCTTCAATGGCCAGGGAAGCATGGATAGTCCTGATCCGGTTTCTTTTTCGCAGCGCTGGTGATTGCCTGGTTAAAAAAGCCCCGTTTATCTCGCCAATTTTCTGTGAAACCGTGGTAATGAGTTGAAGTATTTCATTGGTCAATTGATAGGGAGGCGTCATTTGATAGTATCATTTGATACTATCAAAAATAGTCTATTCTTTTGGATTGTAAAATTATCCCAGGGATTAAATGCTGGCAGTTTCATCATCCGGGTGAGCGCCGATAAAGAGGATGGTTTTCTTTTGGGCAAAACAAAAGAAGGAGGGGAGAAGAACGACTGTAAATAGTAGTTTTTTGTGCATAGTTAGGTAGTTGCAAAAAAATGGGCGTGGCTCTATTCTACAGCTTTTCTATTCCATATTCTTGTCAGGTTTTCGATTTGTGAATCCGTCATTTCTTGTATCCTTATTAATGTCCTGACTCCATGTATCATTATCATGGAAGCTTTTCGTGTTTCAATGAAATACTTTAAGTCTGTTCCATTTTGTAATTGAATTTGCCCTAATGTAACCAGTTTGTCTGCATATCCCTTGAAATCGCCATAGGTTTTATCAACCGCCCCTTCTGTATTCCCTGTGCTTATCTGTCCGTCTAGTTGGGTAATGAGCCGCTGAGTTGTAAGGATACTGTAGTTGTCCGCATCAATAACGGTTGAACAAATAATTAGTTCATTTTCTTCCAGCTCAGGAAGCAGGCCTGCGTAATTGAACTCAGTATTAGCTTCATAAAATCTTGTCCATTTAAAATCATAAGGCTGCATCGTGCTTCTTTTAATAGCAGCAATACAAATAGCGTGTTTTGATTTTTCAGATTTCTGCATCTTGAACTATCTATTAATAAGGCCTGAATATTAGCCGTCAATTAAAACACCATTTGGTTCTTCGCCAACAAAATCTATGGTAAATAGGTGGTTTGGGTCATGAATGGTCTCAAATGCCATGTCCCAAACAAAGGGCTGGCTGTCAAAACGGGGAATAGTGATACAAACAAGCTTGAACTCTTTTGTAAACTCTTCAATTGTAAAATCTTCCTTCCAATTGCGAAACTCATCTTCAATTAACGGCTTTATTTTGTCAGCATATTTTGTAAAATTAGTTTGCAAATCACGATAAAACTGTCGTTGGGTTTCTACCGGACCTTCTATACCGGCCTGAATTAAATAGTCAGTTTCGCTTTCTGTGGGACTGAAATGTCCTCTTCCTTCAAAATAGTTTTTTGAAGCATCTTTGAAATCAAGAAAGCGTAATTCTCCAAAAAATTCGTCATGAATTTTGAAAGGCTTTTTAAATAAGTTAAATAGTCCCATAGCAGAATGCTTGTGAAATTGATGTTGACATTGTATTATACTAATATACAACACCAGAAAACCTTAAACAATTTTTAGAAATGTTGCAGTCAAATAGTATTCTATACGAAATAACTGGACTCAAGTATATTAAAGCCGAGTAGAATTCCCACAGCACAAGAGTCCATCTACGCTAAAGCTACGATGGATAAATGCGACCCGCCTCCCAAAGTAGTACGGCGGGCAGGCGCAACAGACGATGCTCAGGGAACTGAAGTTGATAACAAAAAATCACCACTCATCCGTCCGAAAACTACTCACCGGGAAACCCTCTGTACTAAACAATTCACCCACAATAAAATCACGGAAGGCATAGCGTACGGCTACAGGTGTGGGTACTTGGGGGGAAGAGACAAGCACCGTACCATTGCGTATATAGGCCGTGGCCGGGCGGAAGACTTTATCGGCGCCGGCAATTTCAAATTGCGTAAGCGGCTTACCAAAAGCCGTAAGGCCGTTGGCTGCGTATTTAAACTTAAGGGTGGCGATATTACCGGCGATGAGTAATGAATCAAAAGCCGGGCTTTGTGAAGCAAAACCTTTGAAGCCATAGGTGGAAACCAGGGCCATATAGGCCAGTCGCCGGCCGCCAATCTCTTTATTGGCCGGGTGTATATTAAATTCTTCGCCGATGTCCATCAGCACGGCCATACCACTATTGGGAATTTTGGCAACGGCTTTACGTTGTGCATCACGGAGGAAAGCAGAATTATTATTGACCACGTTGGCGGTTGCATAGTTGTTGTAATTGTACGGCGCTATCTGGCAAAAGAGAAAAGGAAAATCACCCTGTGCGGATTGCTGGCGCAATTGTTTGACAAAAGCCGGGAACAAAGTTTCGTACTGTTGTGGCCGATCATTATTCGTTTCACCCTGGTACCAGAGGCAGCCTTTGATGGTATAACCGATAAAGGGGCGCAGCATACCGTTGTATAAAACGGTGGCCACTTTGTTATTCAATTTGGCGGTGTCGGAGGGAGAGGGAATCTTAATCTCCGGGAAAGCTTTTAAATTCTCTGCATCCATAAAGGCTTCCACCGGCGAACCGCCATAGGAAATACTCACCAGGCCGATGGGCACTTTTAATTTATCGTAAAGCAGGCGGCCAAAATAATAAGCCGTAGCGCTGAAGTTGCTGACGGCTTCGGGTTCCGCAGCCTTCCAGGCAGATTGCTTGCTGGTGTCCTGTGGTGTGCGTTGCACGGAGCGGGGTACGATATACAAACGGATATTGTTGTTGGTGGAATTAAAAATCGCATCGTTTGATCCAAGAATGGGCTGGTCACGAAAACCCTTCATCGGCATTTCCATATTGCTCTGCCCGCTGCAAAGCCAAACTTCGCCGATCAAAATATTTTTGAGGGTGATGGCTGTACCATCGCTGATGGTAATATCAAAAGGGCCGCCCGCAACAGGTGTGCTTACTTTCAATTTCCATTTACCATCGGCACCAGCAGCGGTCGTATATTTTTTCTTATTCCAGGAAGTGGTGAGTTGAACCGTGCTGTTTGCTTTGGCCCAGCCCCAGATAGCGGCATCGGTTTGCTGCTGCAATACCATACCATCGCTGAAGAAAGCGGGCAGGGTGATATTGGCCTGTGTAAAATTGGAAATAAGCAGGCAGATGGCGATCAATATAAGAGACCTAATGCGGGTATGAATGGCAGCAATCATGTATAATTTTTTAGACAGTGCTAATTTACCGCAAATCAGCCTTTATCCATCCGGCACCGTGATGCGCATAATTGGAACGCTGATGACGCGGATTTAGCAGGTTAGAGCGGATTTTTCTTGGCCACGTATTGCAGGGATTAATACGGATTTTGATTGGAACGCTGATGACGCGGATTTAGCAGATTAGAGCGGATTTTCTTGCCCACGGATTACAGGGATTAAAACGGATTTTGATTGGAACGCTGATGACGCGGATTTAGCAGGTTAGAGCGGATTTTTCTTGGCCACGTATTGCAGGGATTAATACGGATTTTGATTGGGACGCAGATGATGCGGATTTAGCAGATTGACACAGATTTTCAAAACGATATCCGTATAAATCTGCCTGATCGGCGTTATCGGCGATCCTATCCTTCGTTGCAGGCTGGTCGCTATCCTTTGCCTCTTTGTGGCTTAGCGGGAAATAAATTTGTCGCAGGCAAAATATCTGCGGGAATCCGCCCGATCAGCGGCATCAGCGATCCATTCCCTTGCCGAAGGCAATTCTTTTGTAAATTACCGCCTTAACGGCCCAGCCATATGAAAGAGAGCAAAGAAGGTTCCCATAAAAATATCTGGTACGGCGCCGGCCGGCAACGTATCGAGATTCCGCGGACCATCCTGAAGTCGAGGGTGAACAATAACCCCATGCTCAGCCACCTGCATATCTGCTCCATCGGCTATTACCCAAACGCCAAAGACCACTACACCTACCGCAAGAAAGGCCTGCCGGAAAATTTTCTATTTTACTGTGTGGATGGCCATGGCTGGTTCCAGGTAGGCAAGCAACGCTATGAAGTGGGGCCAAATGAATTTTTTATCCTGCCACAAAATACCGAACATTCTTACGGCAGCGATCCCGATAACCCCTGGACGATTTACTGGGTGCATTATGGAGGCGATGCCCTGCCGCAAATGAACGAAGTGCTGGAAGTACAGAAGAATTTCAAACCGGTGTACATTAAAAACAACGGCGATATCATCAATATCTTTTCGAAGATTTATAAAACACTGGAGCTGGGCTACTCTATCGACAACCTGCTATTTGCCAATATGTGCCTCTCGCATTTTTTAACGCTGTTTATTTACAACAACCGGCATTACCCGGCTTCGTCTATTACTGAACTGGATTGTGTGGACAGCGCCATCCACTTTATGCAGGAGCATGTAAATGATAATATTTCACTCAATGAACTGAGCAGCCGTTATAATTATTCGGTATCCCGGTTTTCCAACCTCTTCAAACAAAAAACCGGCTATGCGCCGATCGATTATTTTTTACAAATGAAAATGCAGAAAGCCTGCCAGCAACTGAACTTCAGCAACCAGTCCGTTAAGGAAATTGCCTTTGGCCTTGGCTTCGATGATCCCTACTATTTTTCTAAACGTTTCAGTAAGAATATCGGCATGTCGCCCAAGCAGTACCGGCAGTTGCGCAAGGGGGATCATAAGGATTAAGCAGCCCGCACTGCCACCATAATCAAACGACCCTGGAAAGCTGCCGGGCACTCTGTCCCCTTGGACCATTTTCCACGAGGTACTGAACTTTATCCGATTCGCTTACCTGTTCGAGCATATCGTTGATATGAAAAAATATCCTTTCCTGGGTGATATTATCATTGATGAATCCAAATCCCTTGTCATGGTTAAAAAATATGACAACACCTGTCCTGAATTCACTTTCACCTGCTGACCCCTGGTTGGAGATTGTTATTTGGATATCTTCCTGGCGGAAGACTTTTTTCTTAGACGGATCGGGTGGTGAGTCTGTCAAATTACCGTTTTCATCAAGGTAGGCCATCATTCCTTCCAGCGAATTGCCGTCCCTTTTATTGACTTTACGTTCTTCTGTCCTCAGCTTTTTTTCCTGTTGGTGTTTAAGCTTCTTTTTTTCTTTTTCTTTCTTACCGTAGGTTTCTTTTGATTTCCCCATCGTTAAATTTTTTTTGTTTCAGGCTTCCTGCGGAACACCGCAGCGAACAGCCCGCCTCTTATTTCAGGATTATGGTTTCAGCCTGGTAAAACCGGCACCGTTGAATATCCTGGCTAAATTCGGATTATTTGTTTTTTTATACTCGGCAATATTGTTTTCGCTTACAACCCTCCACAGGTTCTTACGGCTTAGTTCCTGGTAATCGGGCATTTGGATAAAAAGCCCTGTAAGGGGGTTACGGGTTTTAAACCTGATCTGGAAAATAGATTCTTCAGGTTTTTTTTTCTTAACAATTACTTCTATCTGTTCGTTCGTCATGCTATGCGGTTTAATAAATGAATGCGGTTTAGCTATAAAGATCAGTCCTGCGTATCCAATTGAAAGCCGCTATCTCACTTCTTGCATCTTCAGGTAAATCGTGCAAAATTTTCTGTTCCATCTTTTTTCCTTCACTAATCGAGAACTGCTCCGACAGTGCGCCGTAAAAATTAATCAGAAACAGTACCTGGTTGCCATCGGAACGGTCAAACTGCCGGCGGCCCGGTTGTCCCACATACAATTGTTTATTATCAATACTCCAGTTATAATGCGGGCTTTCCAGATCTTGTTTTTGAAAATGCATAGTATACTATTTTTGTTCAGCTGTGGACCTGCCATCAGGTTGGGTGGCGTAGGTCGTATTAAGTAAATGAATAACTCCGTTTGATCCCTGCCTGTCCCTGGAAAGAATTTTTGCTCCGTTGATATAGGTGTCCCCGTCACGTACAGTAACAGTGGCCTCATCTCCATTAAGCGTCTGTAACTTTTGGCCATTCCTGAAATCACTGACCATTTTTTTCCCGACGACAATAAATCCTGACAGGAAATCATGAAGGCTGTTGCGGTTGCCTGGCTCCAGCATTTCATCATAGCTTAATGATTCAAGCCGGCTTATCGCAAGATTGACAGGGCCGAGAATGGTAAAAGGCCCGGTCTCATTCAACCGGTCGTCAAGTGCCGCAACCTGCAGGCCGCGGCTAAATAAACTAAGATTACGATCCGCATTCAGAATTTGAAGAATTGTTGCCATATGTATTTTTTAGCAAAACTGTAAATGATCTGTTCAGGAAATACAGGAAGAAACAGGAAGGTTCTTCCTGTATGGATTACCATCTTTTCTTGTCGGAGCGGTTTTCCTTTTCTCTTGCAACGCTTATGTTGATGGAGCGTCCTTCAATTTCTTTTCCATTCAGTTTTCCCATTGCCTGTTCAGCTTCCGTACCGGAAGACATTTCGACAAATCCAAATCCGCGGCTCCTGCCCGTTTCACGTTCGGTGATAACTTTCGCTGAGGATACCTGTCCAAAAGATTCAAATAATTTCCGGAGATCGTCATCGCTGACATGAAAACCGAGGTTAGAAACATACATGTTCATAATAAAATGCTTTAAATGATTGACAAAAAATAGAAATACAGCAGCAAAACAAAAAGAAGAGAATTCAGTTCCTGTGAGAAGGTTACTTATCCTGACTGAAAGACTGGTGAAGTATTTTTATCCGTACAATTGAAGATACAACTTATAGTCCAGACTGCCGGAATTAATTTGAATATTAACTGTATGGCCTAAAATAATTCCCGTTCACCAGAAGGAAAAGAATACTTTACATGCAAGTACGGCTGATGCGCCCTCCCTTATCCCGCCAATCAGGGATTTGTGTAACTACATGTAAGTAACCAAAAATAATTATTGTGAATAAAGACAGTATAGTACAATTTGTCCGTTTTGTTTCCCCTCTCGACCGGGAAGAGTTCATCGAAGTGTGGAAACCATTTGCCGGTTTGTTAAGCAGAAACCCGGAACATATCCTATTGCAGGAAACAACAACCGGAAGCAGGAACAAATCCTATTCCTATATTTCACAGCATATATGCAGCCCGGAAGATTTTAATTTTGCTTTTATAAAGGAAAAAAAATCTCTTCATTTTCCCGATAGCCATGCCCGTATAAAACAAATTGGCGGCTATAGGCCTTTGCAGGCGGTATCACAGTTAAGTAAATTAAACGGACATACCAGGGTGGTGGTATTTCTGGGCCACGGTGATACAAACCTTGATTTCTATAAGCAACAAGCCGTTAAGCACCTCGAAATATATGAAGCCTATTTTGAAAACTGTACATATGGCCAGGTGCTTGAATTCTTTGTTGAGCCGGAAAATGCACCGGACCTGCTTGCCGAATTGAATAATATGCCGGGTGTTGAAGCGTCGCTCTGTATAACCTGCGCTTTTTCCCCATTACCCAGGAAAACTTCAGGTTCTTTGTTGTGAATAGCGCCCTTGTTTTTTCCCGGCCATGCCATGCGGACCTTGCCGGAGCCAAGGGTCGCTGGATAAGCTGTTGTGTTTCTGCCCTGATTTTAACAGCTTTTGTTGTTGCGAGTTTCAGCGAGGAGCAAATGGCTGAAATAAAAAAAGTAGCCAGTTAGGAGACTGGCTACTTTTTTGTTGAGCTATAAGGATTCGAACCTTAACAGACAGAACCAAAATCTGTAGTGCTACCGTTACACCATAGCTCAATCCATGTCCATTTTTCAATGGGAGTGCAAAGATAGGGGTTGGGCGTTTTTTGCCCAAAGGTTTTTGCAAAAAATCAGGCAGTAAATTGAGGCTTAACGCCTTCTTTTTCCTCCCTTTCCTTCAGTTCCCGTATTTTATCCAGCGCCCCGGCCACCACATCGCACATGATGGTATACAAAGCCCCCGTTTTTGGGTTGGCATATATATACTCCAGGGCCTCGTTTTCGTTGGCGATCACCGTGGTTGGAATATCTGCATTTACACTATCAATCCCCTCTTTCAATAAGGCAATTATCTCCTCGGCCGTACGGCCACGCAGGTTTTTATCGCAGCGGATGATGATTTCATCAAAATGGCGGGCCGATATTTCACCCAATTCCCGGATATCCTCATCACGCCGGTCACCCGTACCCGATATAATCCCGATTTTGGTGGGATAATCCAGCTTGCTCACAAAATCACAAAGCAGTTTCAGGCCATGCGGATTGTGGGCAAAATCCGCCAGCATGGTATAATTTTTAAAGTTGAAGAAATTAAGCCGGCCCGGTGTCAGGCTTTCGCTCGGTATAAATGTTTGCAGCCCCGTCTTGATATCATCAATCGAAATATCACGGTATAAATAAGTAGCCAATACCGCAGGCAAACAGTTATTTATGTTGTGCACCGCTTTGCCCTCATACGTTAACGGAATATCACGGGCGGCCAGCACCCTGATTTTCCAGTTGCCTTTCATAATGGTTACATATCCGTTTTCGTACACACAGGCCAGGCCATTGTTACTGCAATGCTCTTTGATACGCGGATTGGTTTCATCCATACTGAAAAGAGCAATATTGCACCTCAAATCATGTTTCATTTTATACACGAGGTCATCATCGGCATTCAACACAGCATAGCCATGCGGGAATACCGTTTCCGGTACTACCTGTTTTACTTTTGCCATTGCTTCCACACTGTTGATACCACCCAGGCCCAGGTGATCGGCTGCTACATTGGTTACTACGGCTACTTCACAGTTTTGAAAGGCAAGTCCTGACTTTAAAATACCGCCCCTTGCACATTCCAGTACGGCAAAATCTACCGTCGGATCTTTTAATACAAACTGGGATGAGATAGGACCGGTGCAGTCACCTTTCATCATCAGTTGGTTCTGTATGTACACACCATCCGATGTGGTATATCCCACTTTCTTACCGGCACTTTTCGCAATATGTGCGGTCAAACGGGTTGTCGTGGTCTTACCATTTGTACCGGTTATGGCAATAATAGGAATACGTCCCGCACTGCCCTTTGGGAAAAGCATATCCACCACGGGCTCCGCCACGTTTCTTGGCAGGCCTTCAGCCGGTTCGATATGCATACGGAAACCGGGTGCCGCATTTACTTCCAGGATGGCACCGCCATTCTCTGATACCGGGGTGCGCAGATCGTTTGCCATTACATCAATACCGCATATATCAAGACCGATGATACGGGCGATGCGTTCAAACATAAATATATTGGCCGGGTGTACTTCATCCGTAACATCGGTTGATGTACCACCGGTTGATAAATTAGCTGTCGGTTTCAATAATACCCGCTCGCCTTTGGCCGGCACATGCTCCAGTGTAATATTCGCATCGTCCAGCATCTTTTGGGTAAACTGATCAATGGTGATTTGCGTCAATACTTTTTCATGCCCGAATCCACGGCGTGGATCCTTGTTCGTTTCGTCTATCAGCCATTGAATATTATTGACACCATCGCCTACCACCGATGCCGGTGTGCGCAGGGCTGCACAGATAAATTTATTATTGATAACGAGGCAACGAAAATCATAGCCCGTGATAAAACGCTCCACGATTACACTGCGGCTGTATGCTTTTGCTGCTTCAAAGGCTGTTTGTGCTTGTTCCCTTGTGGTAATATTGGTGGTGTTACCCTTACCATGGTTACCATCAATCGGTTTTATTACTAATGGGTAGCCAAATTTTTGAATCGCTTCATCCAGCCCTGCTTCGGTGCGGATAACTGTTCCCCGGGGTACGGGTATCTCCGCCGCTTCGAGCAACATTTTTGTTTCTTCTTTGTCGCAGGCAATGTCAACAGCAATGTTGGAGGTGGTTGAAGCAATCGTAGCCCGTATTCTTTTTTGGTTTACGCCATAGCCCAATTGCACCAGGCTTTGTTTGTTCAAACGGATATAGGGAATACCTCGTTTGGCTGCTTCCTCCACGATACAACCGGTGGATGGCCCCAGCCTTGTATCTTCCCGAATTTCCCGCAGGGTTTGAATATCCTCTGCCAAATCATAAGGCATA
>CAYLRV010000025.1:0-65347 GCA_964386395.1 uncultured Chitinophaga sp. | reverse complement strand
GGAAAGATGTTTGTAGTGGATATGGAAAAAGGAAAAATCATTAGTGATGATGATTTGAAAAAAGAAATCTGTTCACAAAAGCCTTATGGCGAATGGCTGAATAAATATAAAATCCGGCTGGAAGAATTACCAGAGCCACGGATTATGTTCACCCACCTGGAGCATGACCAGGTTTTCAAATACCAGAAAGCATTCGGTTATTCTACGGAAGACCTGGATAGCATCATTGCCCCGATGGCCCTTGATGGTAAAGAACCAATCGGCTCGATGGGCACGGATGTGCCGTTGGCGATATTGAGCGATCAACCACAACATCTCAGCAGTTATTTTAAACAACTGTTTGCGCAGGTTACTAACCCGCCGATTGATCCGATACGTGAACGTTTAGTCATGTCACTGGCGACCTTCGCCGGCAACAATGGTAATTTGTTACAGGAAGAACCGCTTACCTGTCATAGTGTAGCACTGAAACATCCTGTATTGACAAATTATGAGCTGGAAAAAATCAGGAGTATTGATACGGGTTTGTTCCAGTCAAAAACAATACAATGTTATTTCCGTGCCGATGGTAAACCCGGTTCATTGAAAAGAGGGCTTGACAGAATTTGTGATTATGCTGTAGATGCCGTGGAAGATGGATTTAAAGTGCTGATATTACAAGACAGGGCTATTGATTCTAACCATGCCCCTATCCCCTCCCTATTAGCAACAGCAGCTATTCACCACCATCTTATCCGCAAGGGTATGCGGGGGCAGGTGGGCGTAATTGTAGAAGCGGGTGATATATGGGAGGTACATCATTTCGCCTGCCTGATTGGCTTTGGCGCTACAGCTATTAATCCTTATCTCGCACTCTCTTCTATCAGGGATTTGAAAGAAACAGGCAGATTGCAAACCGAACAGCATGAAGATGATTTAAAAAAGAACTATATCAAGGCGGTGAATGATGGCTTATTGAAAGTGTTTTCCAAAATGGGCATTTCCACACTTCAGTCATACCAGGGCGCACAAATATTTGAAATACTTGGACTGAATAAAGATGTAGTCAATAAATATTTCACAGGCGCCACCTCAAGAATTGAGGGCATGGGCCTGGATGAAATAGCAAAAGAAGTGCTGGCGAAACATTTCTTTGCATTCAGCAAGAAAGACATACCCGTCGATCGTCTGCCGGTTGGTGGTATTTACCAATGGAAAAGAAAAGGTGAATTCCATTTGTTCAACCCGCAAACGATACACTTGCTGCAGCATGCAACAAAGATGAATGACTTCGCTACCTTCAAAAAATATTCGAAGCTTGTCAATGAGCAAAGTGAAAAAGCATGCACTCTCCGTAGCTTATTCCAATTTAAAAAGAACCAGCCTTCTGTCAGCATAGAGGAAGTGGAACCCGCTTCAAGTATCTATAAACGTTTTGCCACCGGCGCCATGAGCTTTGGATCTATTTCATGGGAGGCGCATACTACACTGGCTATCGCCATGAACAGGCTTGGTGGAAAATCAAATACCGGCGAAGGTGGTGAGGATGAAAAAAGATATGAGCCACTTGCCAACGGTGATTCGATGCGCAGTTCCATTAAACAAGTGGCGAGTGCTCGGTTTGGCGTAACCTGCCTGTACCTGACTGAAGCAGATGAGCTGCAAATTAAAATGGCACAGGGTGCTAAACCCGGTGAAGGCGGCCAGTTGCCCGGCCATAAGGTTGATGAGTGGATTGGTAAAGTGCGTCATGCCACGCCAGGCGTGGGATTAATTTCTCCGCCACCACACCATGATATTTATTCTATCGAGGATTTGGCACAATTGATTTATGATTTGAAAAATGCCAACCGCAAAGCAAGGATAAGTGTAAAGCTGGTGAGTAAGGCTGGTGTTGGTACTATTGCCGCTGGTGTTACCAAAGCAAAAGCTGACGTCGTGTTGATTGCTGGTCATGATGGTGGCACCGGTGCATCACCTGTATCTTCTGTAAAACATGCAGGCCTGCCGTGGGAACTCGGACTGGCAGAAACACACCAGACCTTAGTAAAAAATAAATTACGCAGCCGTGTTGTGGTACAGGCCGATGGCCAGTTAAAAACGGGAAGGGATATTGCTATAGCCGCATTGCTGGGTGCTGAAGAATGGGGTATTGCTACAGCCGCATTAATTGTGGAAGGCTGTATTATGATGCGCAAATGCCATATGAACACCTGCCCGGTGGGTGTGGCCACACAAGACCCCGACCTGCGTGCAAGGTTCAAAGGTGATCCGGATCATGTGGTAAATTTCTTTGTGATGATTACCCAGGAGTTGCGGGAGATTATGGCTGAACTTGGCTTTAGAACAGTGGACGAAATGATTGGCCAGGTGGACAGCCTGGAGATGCGGGAGAATATCAGTCACTGGAAATATAAAAATATTGACTTGTCTGCGGTACTATATAAAGAACCAAATTCTATCTATACCACTTTGCATTGCAGTGAGGAACAGGATCATGGCATGGCTGAAATTTTAGACTGGAAATTATTGGAAGCGGCAGGTCCGGCTATTGAGACTAAAGAAAAAATAAACGCCGCCTTCACCTTAAAAAATACAGACCGGACTATAGGCACTGTTCTTTCCAATGAAATAACGAAGAAGCACCGTGCCGAAGGATTGCCTGACAATACTATTCATTTCAATTTTACCGGTACAGCAGGTCAAAGCTTTGGTGCATTCAATACAAAAGGAATTACCCTGGAATTGGAAGGTGATGCCAACGATTATTTCGGAAAAGGGCTGAGTGGTGCAAGGCTGATCATCTATCCACCTAAGTCTGCTACCTACACACCGGAGGATAACAGTATTATTGGTAATGTGGCGTTTTACGGAGCCACCTCAGGCGAAGCTTTTATCCGTGGCAAGGCCGGTGAACGTTTTTGCGTAAGAAACTCAGGGGCCGATGTAGTAGTGGAATCAGTAGGCGATCATGGTTGTGAATACATGACCGGCGGCCGTGTGGTGATACTGGGCAGTACGGGCAGAAACTTTGCTGCAGGTATGAGTGGCGGGATTGCCTATATCTATGATGTGAAAGGGAAATTTGCTGATAACTGCAATAAAGAAATGGTTGATTTGGATGAATGTGATATCAATGATAAGAACGACCTATTCACCATGATCCAAAAACACTATGATAATACAGGAAGCACGGTGGCAAAATTCATACTGGAAGATTTTGACAACCAGTTAAAACATTTTGTAAAAGTATTCCCGAGAGATTATAAAAAAGTCTTGATAGAGAGGGGTCAGAAAGTCGGAAAGACAGAAAGTCCGAAGCAGGCTTAATAAACTTTGATTATCGTCTTGCGGTCTTTCTGACTTACGGACTAAAAACTTTACCATGGGCAAACCAACAGGATTTAAAGAATATTCACGAGAGCTTCCCGGCAAACAACCGGTGGAGCAGCGGCTGAAGCATTATAATGAATTTGTAGAACGGTACAGTGATGAGAAACTGAACCAGCAATCAGCCCGTTGTATGAACTGCGGCGTACCTTTTTGTCATCATGGTTGCCCCTTAGGGAATGTGATCCCTGAATTCAATGATGCGGTTTACCGTAAAGAATGGAAGGAAGCCTATGAAATACTAAGTGCCACCAACAACTTTCCTGAATTCACAGGTCGCATTTGCCCTGCCCCATGCGAAACAGCCTGTGTACTTGGTATTAATCAACCTGCCGTAGCCATCGAGGAAATAGAAAAACATATCATCGAGATCGCTTTTGAAAAAGGATTTGCCAAACCATATAAACCGAATCTTCGGTCGGGGAAAAAAGTAGCCGTGATTGGTTCCGGTCCTGCCGGACTTGCAGCGGCAGCACAATTAAATTATGCTGGTCATAGTGTTACCATATTTGAACGGGATGATGCACCAGGTGGTTTGCTGCGCTATGGCATACCCGATTTCAAATTAGAAAAATGGGTTATCGATCGCAGGATTAAACTCATGGAAGAGGAAGGCATTGTTTTTAAATGCCTGGCTAATGTTGGTGTGAATATCAGCATTAATGATGTGCTGCGTGAGTTCAACGCAATCGTATTAGCAGGTGGCAGTACCACACCAAGGAACCTGTTTATTCCAGGCAGGGAATTGAACGGTGTTCATTTTGCTATGGACTTTTTGAAACAAAACAATAAGCGTGTAGCGAAGAAAGATGTGCTGGCTAATGCAGCGATTGAAAGTAACATCCTTGATGAAGAGGTATTGGCCACTGGCAAAAATGTGGTGGTGATTGGAGGCGGCGATACCGGCAGCGACTGTGTTGGCACATCCAACAGGCATGGTGCTGCTTCTGTTACACAGTTTGAGCTGTTGCCAAAGCCACCGGCGGACAGAAATGACTTTATGCCCTGGCCCTCCTACCCCATGCTGTTAAAAACAACTACTTCTCACGAAGAGGGGGCCAACCGTCATTGGGCAGTTGCCACCAAAGAGTTTATAGGAGATGAAAAAGGCAACCTGAAAGCATTAAAAATTGTGGATCTGGAATGGAAGATTGTGGATGGCCGTCCGGCCAATTTTGTAGAAGTTGCCGGAAGTGAAAGAGAACTGCCTTGTGAACTTGCCCTATTAGCGATGGGCTTCGTACATCCGCAGCATGTGGGCTTTATTAATGATCTCGGCATCGGCCTTGATGAACGGGGAAATGTTAGGGCAACCGACAAAGACTACCGCACCAATATAGCCAAGGTCTTCGCTGCAGGCGATATGCGCCGCGGGCAAAGCTTAGTGGTATGGGCAATCAGCGAAGGAAGGGAATGCGCCAGAAAAGTCGATGAGTTTTTGAGCAATGGCGCTTATAGTGTGTTAGCGTCAAAAGACCTGGCTTTACAGTTTGTGTAATCCCTTGCAGTTTGGCAGCTATCCTGCCTGCAGCCCCATAAGAAACTCTGTTAAATTGACCTCAGTCGGCAATTCCATTTTTTTTTCGCAGCCGGTAGCGGCTTATTTCCACACCCCTCACCGATATACTCATCAGCGGGGCAATTTCCTTGCTGCTCAGGTTCATGCGCAGATAGGCACAGAGACGCATTTCATGTGGCTTCAGGGACGGGAATTTATTTTTTAATACCGTTAAAAAATCGCCATGCACGCTATTGAAGTGTTGCGAAAAATGCTGCCATTCCTCGTTTAGCTTTTCTTCTTCTGCTAACACTTTTAATAATTTTTTCAACTCCGGGTTATCATCGCCCACTTTCACTGCTTTTTGCAATTGCTGCAGTTCTGTTTTTAGTTTCAGGATAAATTCCTTTTTCTGTACCAGGTTCATTGTAGCGCTGGCCAGTTCCGCATTCTTATGTTCAATCTCTGTTTCTAATTTTTCGTTGCGGAGGCGGATAAGTTCTTTATCTGATTTTTCTAAAGCCAACTGGTGCTGGTAGGCCATCTCCTTTTGTTCCTCCTCAAATTTTTTCTGGTCGGCCAGCCGGCCAGCCTCCTGCTTTTGCCGGTGTCGTCGTGCCTGGTATTTAAACAGCGCATACAATAACAGGCTGCCCAACAAGAGGAAAATGGCATAGGCCCACACAGTTTGGTACCAGGGTGGGCTGATGGTGAAACTGAATGCGTATACAGCGGACTCATGTGATGGACTGTTTCTGGCTTTTACATAAAAAGTATAACTGCCCGCATGCAGGTTTGTATAATCTTTCTCCGAGCTCTTACTCCATTGCCCCCATCCTTCATCGAACCCTTTCAGGTAAGTACTAAACTCCACATTATCCTGCTCGCCGGGCAGCGATGCTGCATAGGCAAAGTGGACAGCATTCCATTTAAACGGGATTTCTATTTTTCTCTCCTCACCTGTTTCATTAAACGAGTAGCCACCGAATAATATACTGTCCTTCCTGCCAGTTGTCTTTACCAGGGTTACATAGGCTGCAAACGACTGGATACTGGCTTTATACTTTTCATAATTCAAATGATAGAACCCTGTTTCGCTTCCTATCAGCACATTTGCCGGGTTATACGGAAAAATATTCTCAAAGCCACTGAGTATTTTATTTTTCAGTTCAGGGATGTAGTGTATGGCTGGTTCTTTACCGGTGTAGTCGGCCACACCCACCATTTTATCCTGTACAAACCAGATATTGCCGCTGGCATCTTCTTTCAGATAACGAACCGGCCTTTCACCAAATACAGTGGCAAAAGCTTGCGCCGGTACCATTTTATTTCCGGCAGCATCGTATTCATAAATTCCTTTGACGGTAGCAAATACGATTTTGTTTTTAATCTTAAACACATGGTTGTCCAGGTCAGCAGGCAAACCGTCTTTTTGTGTAAATAATATAACCGACTTATTGGCCGGATTAACTTTATAAACGCCCCTGTAGGGATGGGATACCCAAATATCCTTATCATCTGTTTCTACGTATCGGCTGGATTCACCGAAAGCTTCGATTGCCCCTTTGTCTGCAAAACCATTCGCTTCGTTTTCGAACAAACGGAGGCCGAGATAATTACCTGCTGCCGTTTGCACAGGCGATGTACCCGGCAAGGTTTTATACACCCAATAGCCCGTGCCGGTAGCCACTGGTGTGGCCTGAAAATTATTGATCTGCCAAAATCCGTCATCACGGCCCGCCACAAGCTGGCCATTGATGTCAGATACGTTCCAGGTAAGCCCGCCAATAATGGTTTTTGGTTCAGTAGCTATAGTGCTAAGGTCTTTCGCTGAAGTAAGTGGAAGCCATTGCAAGCCCGTGGATAAGGCAAAGTATAAGTTATTGTTGAAGATAGTGGCACCATATCCCACACCATTGTTAAACGCCGGCGGATTTATTTGCTTAATACTATTGCTGGAGTTATAAAATGCCAGCCCGTTATCAAATCCTATCCAGGCATGACCATTGCGGTCGGGAAATATGCAGCGTACAGTATTATTAGGCAAGCCATTCCTGGTAGAAATATTTTCCAGCACCTGCCCGTTGCGGCCGATGCGATAAATACCATTAAAATAGGTGCCAACTAAAAAACTTCCGTCGCCCGCATTCGTCACTGCGGTAAAATGTTGCGAGGCGTTGAAGCCGCCTGTTTGAATAGCGAATGGTAACAACTGGTTACCTGCCAATAAGTAAAGTCCGTTTTTTTCCGTGCATAGCAAACTGGTATCACCATTGTATGCAACCATATCCGTTACAAAAAAATTAGCCGGCAGCGCATTTTTAGGCACCAGGGTTTGCCAGCGGTTGTTTTGAAATACTTGTAAACCTGTTTCTGCATCATGAACCAGCGCCTGCCCCTTGTGCTGGTGCAACGAGAGCCAGGAGGAAGTACTGCGGTAAGTTTGCATTTTTCCACCCGAAAGGTGAAAGATGGTGGTATTGGTCCGGAAAAAAACATCATTGCCCGCAACTTCCAATTGCCATACATCGGGAAACTTCTGCTCACCAGCCGGTAACAGATTTTTCAGGGAAGTAAACCGGAGCCTCCCGGCTGCGTCTGGCGAAAAATAGCCCAACTCATCTTGTGCACCGGCATAAAGTTTTCCGTCGGCTCCAAAACCAATTGAGCGCAAAATGGTTTTGTTAGGCACGGGGAAAACCTGCCAATTTGTACCATCAAAGACAAGCAAGCCCTCATTGTTGGCTATGAACAGGCGGTTATACTTATCCTGCAGAATCGACCAGTTTTGTGCACCTGCAGCATACTGGTCACGGGTATAACTTTTTACTTCATTCTGCCCGATCAATGACTGTGTGTTTACCTGCAACGTGTGCAAGCATACTACAACCCAAAAAAGGAGAACTTTTTTAAGTGTAGGCTTGTTTAAGCAGGTATATACACCCGGATGTAGTATAGATGTAATGATTTAAAGCTAAATATATCGTTTTTTTAATCAGTAGTAGTACCGTTGAGGTCTGTTTTTTGGAAAGCCGCCAGGGTGTGAAGTATTTTTAGTTCGTTCTTTTTTACCACATCTGGCGCAAAAAGAACCATTGACGATTGCCCGGGGAAAGCCGATGCCGAATCAAGACCGGCACCCTGGCCTTTTAATATTTAAGTGTCCATTAAAAATTGCTGTATGAAAAAATTACTTGCACTCTTTTCCCTGCTTTGCATGCTGGCCGGGGCCTCAGTAGCCCAACCCGGAGTAGTTTCCGTCAAAAAGTCAGGCGACGGCTTTATGCTTGACGCCAACGGAAGCAGCTTCTTTATTAATGGTATGAACTGGGATTACTTTCCGGTTGGCACCAATTATAATTACAGCCTTTGGCAACAACCAGACGCCTTAATTAAGGCGGCGCTGGATTACGAAATGCCCTTGCTGAAAAATATGGGGGTGAACACCATTCGCCAATACACCGGCGTACCGGCCAAATGGATAAAATACATCTATGAGAGCTATGGCATTTACACCATGCTCAACCACTCCTTCGGCCGGTATGGCCTTAATGTAAAAGGTAAGTGGGAGGCAAATACCGATTATGGTAATCCGGCTGTAAGGGAAATACTGCTGAAGGAAGTAAGCGATATGGCAAACCAGTATAAAGGCACACCCGGCCTCCTGCTTTTCTTACTGGGCAATGAAAATAATTACGGTCTGTTCTGGCGTGGAGCAGAAACGGAGAACATTCCAATGGCCGACCGAAAATCGACCAAAGATGCTTATCATTTATATAAGCTGTTTAATGATGGCGCCTCGGCCATAAAAGCCATTGACCAAAGCCATCCTGTGGCTATTTGTAATGGCGACCTGTTGTTCCTGGATATCATAACCAAAGAATGCAAAGATGTGGATGTGCTGGGCATTAATGTGTATCGTGGCGCATCCTTTGGTGATATGTATGATAAAGTAAAAAAAGAATACGGCAAACCCGTTATGCTCACTGAGTTTGGCTCCGATGCATATAATACCATAGCCAATACCGAAGACCAGGAATACCAGGCAAAAATTCTAGTGGCCAACTGGAAAGAAATTTATGCAAATGCCGCTGGTTTGGGCAAGGCTGGTAATAGTCTTGGTGGTTTCACCTTCCAGTTTAGCGATGGTTGGTGGAAAACAGGACAAACGGTCAATCTCGATGAACATGATGCATCTGCTTCCTGGAGTAATGGCGGTTATCTGAACGATTACAAAGCGGGTGAGAATAACATGAACGAAGAGTGGTTTGGCATTTGCGCCAAAGGTGCTACCAACGAAAGAGGAACATATCAATTGTTTCCCCGTGCAGCCTATTATGCGTTGAAAGAAGCGCATCAGTTTAATCCTTACCAGGCTGCTGCAAAAGCAAATTTCAATCAGCTTGATAATATACAACTCACCGATGCCATGCTGCGGGCCAGGGGCGATAAAGCAGCTTTGGAAAGTGAAGACAAAGGAAAATTATATATCAGTAACCTGCAGGCAAATTTTACTACCTATAATACCGGCGGCAGTTTAATCTCCACGCCAAAGCAGGATGAGCCGGTTGTCCCCGGCACTTATCCTAACCGCCTTGGCTTTGATCATATGCAGTCATTCAACATTGGCGTTACGGCCAAGCCTGCACCGAATGTAATGGCTAATGTGCAGTTTAATATACTGGGCAATGTGGCAGAAAACCCAATCGACGAGGTCTTTTATGAAAACCGCGGCAGAAAAATTACCGTCAACACCCCGACGGGCCCGCAGTTAATGAATTCAAATAACAGAATACAGTTGTACCGCAGCAGTTTCAGCTGGAATAATAAACTGTTTAACCTGACAGGTTTCTACCGCACCGGTCATTATCATTGGGGATATGAAGGCGACTTCTTTGGTCTTTATCCGGAAGCCAACTACGGCCCTAACATTGATATATATAATGGTGAAGCACCATTTGGTTTTGAAATTGAAGGCAAGAAAGCCATTAAAGGTTTGAAACTGGCATTCGGCCCGGAACTGTGGTGGGGTGCTAACCCGGCAGTATTGGCCAAGTACTCAAGAAAAATCGCCAAGTTCGATGTAACTGCCATGTTTCATGAAGACCTGAACCAGCGAAGCGGTATACAAAGTTCTTTTGCAGTACCAATGCCAAAAACAAGAAAAGCTGCGTTAGCGGTTGGAAGAAAGTTTGAAAAATTTGGTTTTGAAATTGGGGGCCTGTGGGCAGGTCAGCCCTTGAATGGAAGGGTGTTTCAGTTGATGAGAGACGGGAAAGCTTACCAGGATGTAATCAAGACCGAAGACAATTTTGGAGGTAAAGTAAAACTGACTTTTGCAAGCGGACCAATTCAGTGGTATGGCCTTGCCTCGTACATGGGCCTCGTTGCCAATGGTGGTATGGATCAAACGAAGACCTTTACCGGCTGGAGGCTGAAAGATGTTGGCAGCGGCAACATGTACAATGTATTGAGCGGTTTTACATTCCGTACAGGCAAATTTGAAATAGCGCCAAACTTCTTATACCAAAAACCGATAGAAGGGCCAATACCTGCCAGTATGCTGGCACCCGCCCGCCCAAGAAATATTTTAGACGACCCGTTTGCAGTACGATCGAACCGGGAAACTATTGGTGGTGAGTTGTTATTAACCTACGATCCTACGCCAGCCACCTGGATGTATGAATGGGATAATGACCGGGCGGAAGATGCAAAATTTGCAGCCAGTATTGATTTCGTCTATCGTCATTTACCAACCATACAGGATGCGGCCATCGGTATTTTGGCCAATAGAAACTTATTTGCGTTTCCCGGCTCTGCACCAGCACAGGATCTGTGGGAGGTAAATACAAGAATTGTTTCCAAATTAAACCACAACTTCGGTTTTATTGCCAACTTGTATGCTGGTAATGGCCAGGCAAACGGCAGTGACGCCAGGACGATCAACCGTTACGGTTTTGACATCCGCACTATTTATAAAAAAATGAAGCTGGCCACTATTGGCCGGTTCAACGACTGGGGGCCGTTTGACTATCACCGTGATTTCAACCTTACCTTCCCCCTGCAGCTGATTGCTGATTTATCTACTGAGATTGGCAAACCTGACTGGTTCATCCTGCCCACTACTAAAATAGGCATCAGGGGAACTTATCGCACATTAAATAAATATTCTCCAAGGTACTCACCCATAAAAACGATGGATGCTGCCGGCAACTGGGTGCCCGACCCGATGGCCATTGGTTTCCCCGATGGAAACGAATGGGAAATACGGACCTACATTCAATTTAACCTTGGTAAATAAATACTAATTCATCCCAAAATATATTCAGATGAAAAAGACAATAATAAAATTTTCTACCGCCCTTGCTGTTTGCTCACTGGTAATGCTGGCAGCTTGTAAAAAAAGGGACCTCAGCGATCTGCAGGATATCAGTTTCCCGACAACAGCCGATGTGTTCATTGATGATTTTACCGGCGACTTAGCTTACGCTGCCTTTGGCGGATCGGATGTAACAGCTTTTAAAATCGAAACCCGGGAAACCTGGAACGGTTCTAAAGCTGCAATGCGCTTTGAAGTACCCGACGCCAACAGTCCTAACGGTTCCTACGCAGGAGGAGTATATTATAGTAAAACAGGAAGAAACCTTGCCGGTTATAATGCGCTTACATTCTACATCAAAGCATCCCAGGCAGCCACCATTGGTGTGCTTGGTTTCGGCAATGATTTAGGCGCAAATAAATACCAGGTATCGATGAACAATGTAGCGGTCAACAGCAACTGGAAAAAGGTAATTATACCAATACCCGACCCATCTAAACTTACTGCGGAAAAAGGTTTATTCTATTATTCAACCGGTCCTGAAAATAACAGGGGTTATACATTCTGGATTGATGAAGTGAAATTCGAAAAACTCGGCACCATTGGTAATGCAACCGCCACTATTTTAAATGGAGTTGACAAAACGCAGATTTCTTATACCGGCGTTTCCTCAACTATTGACGGATACAGTGCCACTTACAACCTGCCTACCGGTGTAAATAGTACTATAGGTTTAACTCCTTACTACTTCAAATTCACCAGCAGCAATCCTTCTGTTGCATCGGTAAATGAAGCAGGCGTTGTAACAACAATCGGCGGCGGCACTACAAAAGTTACTGCCACTTTAGATACCATACATGCCGCTGGCAGCCTTACACTCAACGCAGCTGGCAGCTATATACCAGCACCGACACCTACCAAAGATCCGGCTAATGTGATTTCTGTTTTCAGTAATGCCTATACCAACATTAATGTCGATTACTACAATGGTTACTGGCAACCATTTCAAACTACACAATCAGCCGACTTTACTGTGAACGGCGACAATGTATTAAACTATACGAATTTCAATTTCGTTGGCATACAGGTTACATCGCCAACGGTTAATATTGGCTCAAAATCAAACCTGCATTTGGATTTATACCTGCCGGATAATGTTGCCCCTGGTGCTGCATTTAAAGTACGTGTCCTTGATTTTGGTGCTAACGGCGCACCCGGCGGTGGAGATGACGTAAGCGACATTATTACACTTACCAATCCGGCGCTGGCTGCAAGAACCTGGTTGAGCTTTGATATTCCTTTTTCAAGTTTGCCTGGTTTAACCACTAAAGGACATTTTGGCCAGATCATCTTTGAGGGAACCAATATTCCCAACTTCTTTGCCGATAACATCTATTTCTGGAGCAATCCAGTAGTACCTGCTACGGCAGCACCCGTACCGACAAGACCGGCAGCAAATGTGCTTTCTGTATTCAGCGACACCTACACCAATATTCCCGGCTCCGATTTCTTTCCTAACTGGGGCCAGTCTACGGTAGTAACACAAACACCGATTGCAGGCAACAATACCTTACGCTATACCAATTTTAATTACCAGGGCTTACAACTAGCTGCTTCACAAAATTTAAGCACCTACCAATTCTTACATATCGACTACTACAGTGCCAATGCCGGAACATTAAATGCATTCTTAATCAGCCCGCCCGGTTCACCAGGTGGTACGGCGCCTTGGGAAAAAGCATTCAGCCTTCCTGTACCAACACCAGGCTGGAACAGTGTGGACATTCCACTAGCACACTTTACACCACAGGTAGCGCTCAGCGCTGTTTTTCAAATGAAGTTTGATGGCGGCACCGGCAGCGATATATTCTTGGACAATATCTACTTCTGGAGAATTCCGCCGGTACCGACCGTAGCCGCACCTGTGCCAACCTACCCTGCGGCAGGTGTTACGTCCATCTTCAGCGACAGCTATACCAATGTTGCTGGCAGTGATTTAAACCCTAACTGGGGACAAGCAACAGTCGTAACACAAACACCCATTGCAGGTAACAATACATTAGTTTATACCGGACTTAATTACCAGGGTTTGCAGTTTGGCAGCAACCAGGATGTTTCCGGAAAAACATTCCTGCACCTGGATTTTTACTCGGCAAACTCCACCGCATTAAACATCTACCTCATCTGTCCCCCGGGTTCTCCGGGTGGTCAGGCCCCATGGGAAAAAGCGTATGCGCTCACGGTTCCCACTGCAACCGGCTGGAACAGTGTGGATATACCTTTATCACATTTTACACCCCAGGTGGCGCTGAACAATGTGTTTCAGTTGAAGTTCGACGGTAATGGAACTATTTATCTCGACAATATTCTTTTCCGATAATCGACGGAGTATTTATTGATGACAATAAAAAAATAATAATCATGCTACACATAAATAAAAACAGGGCAATACATTATCTGCTGGCCGGAACTGTACTCACCATGCTGATGGTATCACTCTATGGTTGTAAAAAGGAAGCTGTTCAAACATTGCCCGAACGAAACTGGGAACTTGTATGGAGCGATGATTTTACAGGGGCTGCGGGCACAGCACCTGCCAATACCCGCTGGGCTTTTGATCTTGGTGGCGGAGGCTGGGGAAATAATGAACTGCAGGTATATACAAATAATGCAAACAATGTAAAACTGGATGGCAATGGCAAGTTAATCATCACAGCTATCAGCAGTGGTTCTGGTTTTACCAGCGCAAGGATTAAAACGAAAGGTTTGTTTTCCCAGGCTTATGGAAGGTTTGAAGCAAGAATAAAAACACCAACCGGTCCCGGTATTTGGCCAGCATTCTGGATGCTCGGCGCTAATATTGATACAAAGCCCTGGCCGCAATGTGGTGAAATTGATATTATGGAACAGCGGGGCCAACAATCGCACATCACACACGGCAGTTTGCATGGACCCGGCTATTCAGGCGGAGGTGCTATCACCAAGCAGTATGCTTTAGCCAATGGCCGTTTCGATACGGACTACCACATCTATGCTGTTGAATGGGGTGAGAATTATATAGACTACTTCGTAGACGACTACCTGTACCAGCGCATCACCCCGGAGAATGTAACGGGTGAATGGGTTTATAATCAGCCATTTTACATTTTGCTGAATGTGGCAGTGGGTGGCAACTTCGTTGGGTTTCCCACAACAGGCACACCTTTTCCGCAATCTATGTATGTGGACTATGTAAGGGTATATAAGCAGCAATAGGTATTGCGGATGCTTATAGCTCCCATGCCAGGGCCAGGGGCCAATGGCAACAGGATGCTTGTGCGTACTATTTTTTGAATAAAGTGAAACTGCTTCTCAGCAGCCCCGGGCCACACAGTAAAATAAAAACCATAATCAACGAGAACACTTGCAGCATGCATAACGGTGAACCAAAAAATATGGAGCAAGACCGCGAAGCGATACTTACAGAAGTAATGGTGAACAACGAACTATTCTACAAAATCGATGACGTGGACACGATGCGGCCATTCTTCATGAGTATCGTCAGCGATTCCAATCATTGGTTGTTTGTTTCCAGTAACGGGGCCATCTCGGCAGGAAGAAAAAATGCTGAGTATGCCCTGTTCCCTTACTACACAGATGATAAAATAACTGAATCAGCCGAACATACCGGCAGCAAAACCATTCTGCAGGTATTTGCAGATGGGCAATGCTTTACCTGGGAGCCCTACTCCATCCGCAGCGAAGCATTATTTACATGCCAAAGGAGTCTATATAAAAACCGTTACGGCAATAAAATCATCTTTGAAGAATACAATACCGATCTGCAAATCTGTTTCCGCTACGAATGGAATTTCAGCAACCGCTATGGTTTCATCCGGAAAGCAACCCTTATCAACAAATCCCCAAAGACAGTAACTGTAAAATTGCTCGATGGGTTACAGAACATACTTCCCTATGGCGTGACCAGTGATTTGCTCAACACTACCAGTAATCTGGCCGATGCCTATAAGTGGTCCCGCCTATTACCCGAATCAGGTATCGGCATATATGCACTCAGTGCTATTATTGTAGATAAAGCTGAACCGAGCGAAGCATTGAAGGCGAATGTTGTGTGGAGCGTTGGCCTAACGAACACGCAATACTTATTATCAACTGCGCAGCTCAACCATTTCAGAAAAGGCAGGCCTGTTGGACAGGAAACCGATAACAAAGGCGAACGGGGCGCCTACTTCATTACAAGTGAAATAAACCTTGCCGTCAACGAAGAGAAAAGCTGGATGCTTATTGCCAACGTCAATCAAACACAGGCTGCTGTTATCCAGCTGGCAGATCGTATCATCAATCATGCTGATCTTGAATCGGATATACAGCAGGATATTTCAGCCGGAACAAAAAATCTTCTTGCACTGACAGCCGCAGCAGATGGGCTGCAATGTACCGCCGATGCATTACAGAATACCCGGCATTATTCTAATACGCTCTTTAATATTATGCGGGGCGGCATTTTTGACAATAATTACAACATTGAAAAGAAGGATTTCTCTAACTACCTGCTGAAAGCAAATGCCGAAACATATAATGCTAACCAGGATCGAATCACTAAACTAACCGACACTTTCTCACTTTTCATGTTAAAAGATATAGCCAGGCAATCCGGCGATGTTGCCTTTGTACGGCTGGCCACTGAATACCTGCCACTGAAGTTCAGCCGCAGACATGGGGATCCGAGCAGGCCTTGGAATAAATTCACTATTAACACACACAACGAAACAGACGGCTCCAAAATCTTAGACTATGAAGGCAACTGGCGGGATATTTTTCAAAACTGGGAAGCCTTAGCACATGCTTATCCCGCTTTCATCGAAGGCATGATCTTTAAGTTTTTGAATGCCACCACCTTCGACGGCTATAACCCGTACAGAATAACCAAAGATGGTTTTGACTGGGAAACTATTGAACCCGATAACCCCTGGTCATATATTGGCTATTGGGGCGACCACCAGATTATCTACCTGCAAAAATTCCTTGAGTTTGTACAAAATCACTATCCTGATTTGCTGGATGCGCTCCTCGCCGAAAAACAATTTGTGTATGCGAATGTCCCCTACAGCATTAAACCGTATCAGCAAATACTGCAGGATCCAAAAGATACAATTGCCTATAACCATGCCGCTGATAAAAAAATACAGGCCCGGAAAGCGTCACTTGGCGCTGATGGAGCGTTGCTGGTGAATAATAAACAAGAAATACACATCGTCAATTTTACAGAAAAAATAATGGCGACCCTGCTCGCCAAAATCACTAACCTGGTTCCCGGTGGCGGCATCTGGATGAATACACAGCGGCCTGAATGGAATGACGCCAACAATGCACTGGTTGGTAACGGACTTTCTATGGTAACACTTTACTACCTCAGAAGGTTCTTACATTGCCTGAAACCGTTATTCGCCAATTCAACCCAAACGGATATTACCCTGTCTGCCGAGTTTACAGATTACTTCACTGAAGTAATAAAAATATTTACCGGCTATTCATCACTACTTCCCGCTGGAATAGCGGATACACAAAAGAAAAAAATGCTGGATGAACTGGGTGAAGCAGCAAGCAGCTACCGGACGAAAATTTACAACGGTCAATTCTCCGGTCATACATCAAACCTGCCTGTTCAGTCAATTCTTTCATTGTGTGATACAGCACAACAGTTTATTGAAGAGGCAATCAAAGAAAACAAACGAAAGGACGGACTTTATCATACCTATAACTTGCTAAGCTATGACAATAAAGATCTCACCATATCCTATCTCAGCGAAATGCTGGAAGGCCAGGTGGCTGTGCTCAGCAGCGGTTACCTGTCAGCAGCGGATGCCGTTGCTGTATTAGACGCACTTAAAGCGAGCTCACTTTACCGCCAGGATCAGCGCAGCTATATTTTATATCCAAATAAAGAACTGCCCTCATTCTTAGAAAAAAACAATGTGCCGGCTGAAGCAGTGCAGTCAATTTCCTTATTAAAACAATTGCTCACAGACAACCAGCCTACGATTATTGAAAAAGATATCCGTGGCGGTTATCATTTTAATGGCGATTTCAAAAACGCAAATGATTTGGCTGCTGCATTACAACACTTGCACAAAAAGTACCAGCCATTGGTGGAGCAGGATACAGCAGCGGTATTACAATTATTTGAGCAAGTATTTAATCACAAAGCCTTCACCGGCCGCTCCGGAACCTTTTTTGCCTACGAAGGACTCGGGTCTATTTACTGGCATATGGTTTCGAAATTATTACTGGCCGTTCAGGAAACCTATTTATCGGCTGTGGCCAACAATGAAAGCCCCGATCTGATCAGCCGGCTGCACACGCATTATTATGCCATACGGGAAGGGATTGGCGTACACAAACCCGCCAGCCTCTATGGTGCATTCCCAACTGATCCATATTCACACACCCCCTTACACAAGGGTGCACAACAGCCGGGTATGACAGGCCAGGTGAAGGAAGACATCATCAGCCGTTTTGGAGAACTGGGTGTTGTTGTTAACAACGGACAATTAGGTTTCAATCCCACCCTGCTCCGTAAAGCGGAGTTTTTGCAAAATGAACAAACAGTAAGCTATATCAATATTAACGGCGAAGAAGAAAAATTACAGTTACCAGCGAACAGCCTGTTGTTCACCTATTGCCAGGTACCGGTAATTTATCAATTGGACAGCCATGAAAGAATAGAACTGGAAAAAACAGGCAGTGCAATAACAAAAATTGATATTCCTGTTTTGACAGCAGCAGACAGCCAACTGGTTTTTCAGCGAAATGGTGAAGTAAAAGCAATACGGGCTTTTTGGAAAGCAGAGCGGTTTAAGTAATAAGAGGTTTCAAAAGCTACTGTGCGTGGGAACAGATCGCCGGTAAAGACATAGCTGCCCGATCATGCGGAACGATGTAAACGATTGTGATTAAAATAATTTTCGAAGCCAACTAAATTGTATGTCATATGAGTAATACAAGCATTACAGCCCGGGTACCCATGTACAAAAAGATTGCATTTGGTGTAGGTATGCTGGCTAACCAAATGTTTCCGGCGGCCCTCGGCGTATTCATGGTTGTGTTGGTAGATGGCTTCGGATTTCCGGTCTGGATGGTGGGCGTACTGACATTTGCGCCAAGATTATTGGATTTTATAATAGACCCGATCATGGGTTTTATAACAGACAACACCCGGTCAAAATGGGGACGCAGAAGGCATTATGTATTTATCGGCTCCTTGATATTAGGTGTCAGCTTTCTATTCATGTGGCAGATTCACAAAGAAAATAGTATTACGTTTAATTTCTTCTACTTCCTCTTCTTTAAACTTTGCCTGTATATCGGCCTTACCATTTTCAGCATTCCCTTTGTGGCCATGGGGTACGAGATGAGCGACGACTTTCATGAACGTACACAAATCATGGCCATTTCTCAATGGATTGGTCAATGGGCATGGGTTATTGTTCCCTGGTTCTGGATTATTATCTACGATAAAGATTGGTTTGTTACCCCGGAGTCCGGGGCAAGGCAATTGTCGGTATGGGTGGCGATTATCTGTATGTTCTTTGCCATGGTACCGGCGTTATTTATAAAAGCAAAGTCAACCCTGAATGACACTACCCTTAAACCGGTAAGCCTGCGAAACATAAAAGGTATTTTCAGTTCCCTGGTACATGAGTTTAAAGAAGCCTTCAAGATTAAAGATTTCAGAAGGCTATGTTATTCTACATTTTTTACATTCAACGCATTTAATACCGTTGCCCAATTCACCTTTTTTATTATCGTTTACTACCTGTTCAACGGGAATAAGGAAAATGGCGGTATATGGGCTGCTGTTTTCGGCAGTGGTGGCGCACTGGTGACAACATTTATAGTTATTCCGGCTGTTGTCAAGATGTCAAAAGTGATTGGCAAGAAAAAGGCGTTTCTGCTTTCGCAGGGTATCTCCATATTTGGCTATGTATTATTATTCTTCCTGTTTGTGCCTGGCAAGCCCTGGCTATTCTTAATTGCACTTCCCTTCTTTTCTTTTGGAATCGGTGGCCTGTTTACAACAATGATGTCCATGACAGCAGATGTGTGCGATGTGGATGAATTAAACTACGGCCAACGAAGGGAAGGTATATTTGGAGCCATCTATTGGTGGGTGGTAAAGCTGGGCTTTGCATTTGCCGGCCTGCTGAGTTATTTAATATTGTCTGCAATTGGTTTTGATGGCAGCTTGTCTACACAATCTTCTGAAACAATTTTCTGGCTGCGCTTTTTCTTTTCAGTAATTCCAATAATCGGAACCCTCGTGGCCATCTATTTTATGTGGAACTACGGTATTACAGAAGAAAAAATTAATACCATCCAAAAAGAGCTGGCTGTCCGAAAAGCACCGAAACGCTCTTCAGCTTACCAGTCAGGAAAATTAGAGTCAGTAATTGGTAATATTATCCCTCCTGCCTGGTCGGGCACTGATTTTAGTAATAAAAGTCCTACAGCATTATCAGCATTATTCCGGGAGCAATTGCAGAGCGGCATGCATGGCCTTTGCTTTAGTCCGTATGCAGAAGGACAGGATGCAGGCGACATCTTGATAGAGACAGAAATCCGTGAACGAATGAAATTAGTAGCGCCGCATACCCGCTGGATTCGATCGTTCTCCTGTACAAAGGGCCATGAAATGATTCCCGCACTGGCCAAAGAATACGGACTGAAGACAATGGTGGGTGCCTGGATAAGTAAGGATAAAGAAAGAAACGAAAAAGAAATCGCAGCGCTGGTATACTTAGCCAAGGCAGGGTTAGTTGATATTGCTGTAGTTGGCAACGAGGTTTTACTAAGAGGAGAAATGAATGCGGCTGATATTACTGCGTACATAGAAAAAGTAAAAGTGCAACTGCCCAATATTCCTGTAGGGTATGTTGACGCCTATTACCAATTCATCGAAAACCCAACGCTTGTTGAAGCGAGTGATCTGTTGCTGGTAAATTGCTACCCCTTCTGGGAGGGTTCTTCTATTCAGCATTCATTGACCGATTTGCGGAAAATGTATGCAGCAGCAGAAAAAGTATCTGCAGGCAAGCAGGTCATCATTACTGAAACAGGCTGGCCTAGTAAAGGAAACAACGTACATGAAGCAGTGCCTTCTGCAACCAATGCACAATTATATTTTCTCCAAACCCAGGAATGGGCGCAAAAAGAAGGCGTGAAATTATTTTACTTTTCATCCTTTGATGAGACCTGGAAAATTAAGGAAGAAGGTGAGATCGGCGCCCGCTGGGGTATATGGGACAAAGATGATAACTTAAAATATTAACAGTATGTCATACAGAAAAGAAAATATATTCTCTCAGCAGACATTCCCCGAGGTAAGTTACCTCGCCGGCGAATCTGAAGAGACACTCAACAGCCTTTTTTCAGAAATACTGCAAAATGGTGTGCATGGCCTTTGCTTCAGTTTATACGAAGAAGGACAAAAACCTGGCGATATCATCAGCGAAGCACAGGTGCGCAGGCGTATGGAAATTCTGAAGCCACATACAAAATGGGTCCGATCTTTTTCCTGCACGGAAGGCAATGAATGGATACCGAAAGTGGCAAAAGAATACGGCATCAAGACACTGGTTGGTGCCTGGCTCGGACATGATGACGAAGTAAACCAGCGGGAGGTGAACGGATTAATCGAATTGGCCAAAAAGGGCCTCGTCGACATCGCAGCCGTTGGCAATGAAGTACTATACCGGAATGATTTACAGGAAGAGGAGCTATTGACATTTATTCATCGGGTAAAGAATGAACTGCCGGATGTACCAGTTGGCTACGTAGACGCCTACTATGAATTTTCGCAACATCCCCGCATCACCGAACTGTGTGATGTGGTATTATGCAACTGTTATCCGTTTTGGGAAGGCTGTCCTTTTGAGCATTCACTGGCACATATGCAGCAAATGTACCGGCAGGCCACAGAGGCAGCCAATGGCAAAAAAGTAATAATAACCGAGACGGGCTGGCCCAGCCAGGGCGAGAATACCAAAGGGGCGCAGCCATCAATGCAGTCAGCCCGCGATTACTTTATCAATACCCAATTGTGGTCGGCCAACGACGATATACCGGTGTTTTACTTTTCATCATTCGATGAAAGCTGGAAGGTAGGTGCTGAAGGCACGGTTGGCGCATATTGGGGCATCTGGGATAAAAATGAAAAGCTGAAATTCTAAGTCCAAATTGACCTGACTTTAATCCAGCTCGCCTGCCTGTTTCAGTAATATCAGCAGTAATGCAATAATGGTAATAAATAGTTACCCGACGCCATGGTCATTATTGTCATTCCCAACCTCATTCAAAAAGGGCTTTCGAGGTGCTATTGAACTGAACGTTTTACTAGCAGCTGCCTGCCCTCAAAAAATAAGATGTAAACAATATTATCATCAATAAAACAACATGAATTTCTTTCAGCAATACAACCTACCGTTCGGCAATGCCATTTGTTACTCCGGCTTCCGAGATGGCCAGCAACCCGGAGGAGAGACACCTTCCTGCGAACAGGTAAAAGAAGATCTGATCCTGCTGCAGTCAAACTGGAAATATTTACGGTTATATGATTGCGATCCACATGCCGAAACCGTTATCCAGGTTATACAAAAAGAATCACTCGGATTTAAAATAATGCTCGGTGCTTACATTGAAGCAGAAATGAACAATCCTGACTGCCCCTGGGGTGGCGGTATATATGATGATGAAACGCTTAAGTCGAACCGTAGCAGCAATGATAAAAAAATAACCAGGCTCATTGACTGGGCCAACAAATTTCCAGATATAATCTTTTCCCTGTCCGTAGGCAATGAAGCGTGTGTGGACTGGTCGGGCAATGCAGTGCCGGTAAACCGTGTTATCGAATTTGCACAAAGAGTAAAGCAATCAGTTCAACAGCCTGTTACATTCTGCGACAACTATGCACCCTGGCAAAACAAATTAAAGCCATTGGCTGAGGTGGTGGATTTTATTTCCATCCACTCTTATCCTGTCTGGGAATATAAACCCATCGGAGAAGGCCTGGCGTACACCATCGCTAATTACAAAGCTGTTGCTGATATGTATCCAGGCAAACAGGTTGTAATAACTGAGGCCGGCTGGGCCACCCAATCCAATGGCCGGGGTATAGATCCGGAACATGTAAATGAACAAAACCAAAAACGCTACTATGAGGAATTAACCAAATGGTCGAAACAGCATAATATCCTCACATTCTTCTTTGAGGCATTCGATGAAAACTGGAAAGGTTCAGCACATCCGCTTGAGCCGGAAAAACACTGGGGCGTTTTTGATACGAACAGACAACCAAAATTAGTTATGCAAATCCCATAGCGCTAATTTTGCGCCTCACTTTGTTCCTGTTAAAGACACTCTTCTAATTTCCCTTCAATCCCAAAGACTGCAAAAAGACAGCTATCGCCTTATTAATTTCGGAGTTCTTTTCTTTTTCAAACTTACCGTGAAGGCCACCTTCCACCGTCATAAATTCTGTCTTCACACCTGCCTCCTTCAATTTATTATGCAATGCTACTGATTGCTCATAAGGTACTGTTGGATCAGCATCGCCATGTACAATGAATACAGGCGGGCTGTTTTTATTCACATAGGTTATTGGAGAAACAGAAGCGGCAAAGGCTTTATCATCTGCCCTGTCGCCCAGCCACTGTTTAGCTGAACGGCTGGTAATCCGCGGGCCATAACCCCAATCCCATACATCAGTAATACCGTATTTGTCAATGATAGCGGCTACTTTAATATTATCAACCCCGGGACAGTTATTATCAAACCGGTGGTCGTTTGCGAGCAAGCCTGTCATCAGTGCCAGATGCCCGCCCGCACTACCACCCATCACCACAATTTTATTTACATCAATGTTCAGCTCCTTAGCATTTTCTATCAAATAAATCAATGCGCACCTTGCATCCTGCACCGCGGCAGGTGCAGTGGCCTGCCCGGAAAGCCGGTAAGAAATATTCGCAACGGCATAACCCATTTTGAAAAAAGTATTAAAACCTGTCTGTGATTCCTTCACGCCTTTATTCCATCCGCCACCGTGTATATTTATCACCACAGGTGAAGGGCCCTTTGCTTTCGGCGCCAGGTACAAATCCATCTTGCCATCCCAGTCTTTCGCTTTTACATAAACCACATTTAATTGTGCTGTGTAGCCTTCCGGATATTCCACCGGTTTATAAGTCGTATCCGCTGCTGCCTGTAAATAAGCAGTAGCATGAAGTACAAGCAGAAGTGTTGCAGTAATAATTATACGTTTCATAGTGTATTATTTTTAGTAGCCCGGATTTTGTGGTATTACCAATTGTGTATTGTTGTCAATTTCCCGCTGCGGTATCGGCAGCAATAATTTTTCTGTTGTGATATATCCTTGCAATTCAGCCAGTGTGGGTGTGGGCGGCAAATACAATCGATAATGTGAAAAATATTCGTCAGCATAGTGATCACGGATGGTTTGAATAGCCGTAACGGTTGTCAGGGTCGTGTTAAAACGCACCAAATCAAACCAGCGTTGGTTCTCAAAAGCAAATTCAATTCTCCGTTCATTGGACAAAGCCTGTTCAAACTGGGCAATACTGGTAATATTTGACATGGTATAGTTTGGCAGGCCGGCCCTTGGGCGGACGCTATTTATCATATCAAGACTTGTTTGGGTATAGCCCTGTGCTTCCGCCATCATTAACAATATGTCTGCATAGCGCAATACCGGCCAGTCACTTTCGCCATCATCCACCAACGTAACAGGAAACAGGTATTTTTTAACGTACCACTTGGCTGCAGTACCCGTACCAAATACACCAATCAGTGTTGGTTTACGCAAATCGCCATTGGTGGCTGTATCCAAATCAGCGGTTGGGTAATTCAGTCCGTCACCATCACCATTAATTACAGCCGACCCTGTGCCCAGAGGCGCAAACGTATTGCCAAAATGCGAACCTAAACCAAGGCCGCCTGCTTTGTAGCGAACAGCAAACAGTATTTCACTGTTCATTTCATTAGATATTGCAAATACATTAGCATAGGTGCTTTGCAGTGAATAACCGCTATTGGTTATAACATCCTGCAAAAGTGTAATCGCTTCCGGCTTCCGGTTCAGCGTAAGGTAAACTTTAGCCAGCAACCCTTTTGCCGCCCATCTTGTTGCCCTGCCTAAATCAGCGGCAGGAATCTGGCCAAATTTCAGGCTGTTCATAGATGTCGCAGCGGTGGTCAGATCGGCCTCAATCAGTTTATACATCTCTGCAGCTGATACCCGGTTCATTTCCTTTGCTTCCGCAGGACTGATTGGCCGGTGCACCAGGAACACTCCCCCAAATAAACGCACAAGATTGAAATAGTGATACGCCCTTATAAACATGGCTTCACCAGCCAGTTGCTTACGGTCGGTTTCAGAAATTGGAATAGTGATTGGATTAAAACTATTTGTGCCGGTGGCAGGGTTGTAAGTAACGCCCAATTTTTCCAATACTATATTGGTGTTGCGTATATTATTGTAGGTCGCCAGCCAATAATTGTATATCTGCTGCTGCGAAGTGGCGGGAATAAACATATCCAAATCACTCAAATCACGGTTTGCAGTGGCCGTACTGCCCGGTGCACCCTGCTTGGCATTATCACTGCGCAGTTCAGTAAACTGCCATTCGTTGAACAATGAACGCTGCATACCATTGTAACAGCCGGTTAGTGCCGCTTTCACTTCTTCCAGGTTGGAATAATAAGTCCCTGTATTCAGGTTAGACTGCGGGTACAGGTCAATCGTTTTTTTGCAGGCGAATGACCCGGCACAGCAAAACAACAACAAGAGATAATTGATACGTTTCATAATTACTGTATTTGCTGATTAAAAATTTATATCAAGTCCGAATAATAATGTTTTGGGCATCGGGAAACCACCACGCTGGTATCCATCCAGTAATGGCGAGTTATATGGTCCGCTGGTAAAGCGGGCTTCTGTATTAATACCACGGTAGCTGGCGGGTGTACCGAAGAACAAATTCTGCCCTGAAAAATATACCCGCATGGAATTCAGGTGTATAAACTTCGCTACTTTCTGCGGCAGGGTATAGCCAACGATCACTTCACGTAAACAATAGTATGATGCGTCCTCCACCACATAGTCAGTCAGCATCCAGTTGAAACCAACCGTTGAATAAGGTGTTTTACCATCACCTGGAAACATAGGGCTCAGCCAGCGATTGGTATTATAGTTCTTATTATAGCGTTTCGTTTCATTATAATTGGGATCGCCATTTACCAACTGTCCGCCCTGCACTCCCTGGAACATGAAACTAAAATCAAAACTTTTATACGTAAGGCTGTTCGTGATGCCCCAGGTAAAATCCGGGTAAGGGGAACCAATAACGGTACGGTCATTAGCATCCAGTTTCTTGTCACCGTTCAGGTCTACGAGCTTCAGGCCACCAGGAACAAAAACATTACTCAATGTACTTGTTAGACCGGCCGTCTGTGCCGCGGTGATTTCTGCCTGCGACAACCAAACACCATCCGTTTTATAACCAAAGAACTGTATCAGCGGATCACCTACCCTGTTCATATACAGCTCTGTCCGTTCGCCCTGGTTTAACAAGAATGCTTCTGCACCGAGTTCCAATACCTTATTTCTATTATGGGCAATGTTGGCAGAGGTTGTCCACCTGAAATTCTTTTTACGGATATTATTCGTTGTAATTTCAAATTCAATACCCCTGTTTTGCAAGCTGCCAATATTGTTCCAGGCCAGCGGCACACCGGCAAAAGCCATGGCAGATTGTTGTAATAATAATTGATCGGTTTTGGACTGATAAACATCCACAGAAAAACTCACCGCATTTTTGAATAAACCAACATCAACTCCACCATTGAACTGGAATGTACGCTCCCAGGTAATGTCTTTATTCGATAATATATCTCTCGACGGTACCTGGCCCACTACACTGGTGCCAGTACCTGAACCCAGTGGATAGTTTGCTGCATACAACAGATCAACAAAGGCAAAGTCAACGATTCGGTTATTACCCGTTACACCATAACTGGCCCGCAGTTTCAAGTTGCTTAACCATGCTGCTTTCTCCATAAACTTCTCCTGCGTAACTAACCAGCCCAGGGAAACAGAGGGGAAAGAGCCCCATTTGTTTCCGGGAGCGAAATAGGAGCTTCCATCAGCACGGTAACTTGCAGACAGCATGTACTTATTCTTAAAACTATAGTTTACACGGCCCAACCAGGAAAGAAGCCCGATTTGGTTTTTTAAACTGTAGGTAGCTGTCTTGGCCTGGTCAATTTGCAAGGCTGTATTTAGTGTTGTAATGTTATCGCTTGGGAAGTCAAGGCCGGTTGTTTGTTCTTCATCAATTTTTGTTGTTTGCGCTGTAAAGCCCGCCAGGAGATCAAGCGTATGGTTTTTTATCACTTTATGATAGGTCAATGTGTTTTCTGATAACAAGTCTGTGAAAAGACGGCTGTTATAAACACCCCTGTTTACATCGCCATCCCTGTTCGAGTTTCGTTTCGCAAAGTCTAACCCGGTTGTATAATTAATGTACACACTGCCAAGGGCTTTAAAGTCAAGGCCCGGCAAGATGTTAACCGTCATATCACCTGATGTTTGCACCCTGTAATCATTAGAAGTAATCGTCCTTGTTTCCATCACAGACTTAGGTGTATTGTTCGCAGTGTTAAATGGATCCAAAGCTGCAGTGCTGGTATATATCGTGCCGTCAGGCATCATACCACTATATGGCCTTCCATTAAAGTGCCGGGCCTGTACAAAATCACCTGGTTTGATATTTGCCCACAGAGGCACCTGGTTTACAAAGGCAGCTGTTGCCGCTGTGTGATAAACAGGCAGGAAAGACTGGAAGCGGACAAAGTCTATATAACCCACCGATGGCCGCTCCCTTTTTATATAAGAGGGATTAAGGTTAAATGTAAATTTCACCCGCTTGCTTAGTTGTGCATCTAATCTTGTGCGAAGGCTAAAGCGATCATACTCACTATGGTACATCATACCCTGGTCTCTTTGATAGCCACCAGAAATAAAATATTTTACCTGCCTGCTGCCACCTGATACATTCAGCTGCAGGTTACGTACAGTAGCAGAGCGAAGTGCCTGGTCCTGCCAGTCAGTCGGATAGCCAACGATCGTATTCTCAACAATATAAGCGGCCCGTTCATTATTCGCAATGATAGCCGAACCAGTTGGTACAGGTATGCTTGGGTCCTTTGCCTTCAGAGAAGCTTCATAAAATAGCATATTGGTGTATTCAGAAGTGGTCATCATTGGGTAACGCTCATACGCAGTTTTAGCACCAGTAGAAAACTTCAGCGCATACTTTGGTTTTTCTGCCTTTCCGCTTTTAGTGGTAATAATGATAACGCCGCTGGCACCCCTTGAGCCGTAGATGGCTGCTGATGCGGCATCTTTTAATACTTCCACTGATTCAACGTCGGCCATATTGACGAATGCCAAACCATCGGGTACAGGATGGCCGTCTACAACTACTAATGGGTTGGCACCCGCATTAATAGAGCTTAATCCCCTCACTCTTATTTTAGGATCTGCCCCGGCTTCTGATGTTGTATTTTGAATTTGTACACCGGCAATCTTTCCCTGCAATGCCTGGTCTAGCCTGGAGACTGGTGTTTCATCCAGTTTTTCATTTTTATATTTTGATACGGCCCCGGTGAGATGGGATTTCTTTTGCGTACCATATCCAATTACGACCACCTCATCGCCTGAGGCAGCCGCTACAGCCATACTCACATTGATGGTTGCTTTACCGTCAATTAAAACAGTTTGGGAAGTAAATCCGACAAAGGAAAAAATCAAGGAAGTGGTCTTACTGTCGACATTAATAGAATAAGTCCCATCATCCTTTGTTGTCGTACCGCCTTTTTGTTTATCTGCAAGAATGTTTACACCTTGCAACGGCTCGTTTGTAGCCCCGTTCATCACTTTACCGGTAATTGTTTTCTTTTGCCCCATAGCCACACTGCATACGGCCAGGAAAAAAACAAGAAGGGAATACCGTAATTGTTTCATAATAGCAGTTTTAATTTTTATAAATCGTTTATTAGAATAAAAGGTTAAGACGCAGGCGCTCAAATTTTTCACCAGCGAGTTGTTTCACATCCTGTTTACAATTTTTACACTTCCATTGCTTTGCACCATCCATGAGTAACGAATAAGCTTCTTCAGCGTCAAATTCCTTAATCTGCTGACCAGTCCAGGGCTTGCTCTTAGTCCAGTAAGGATAAATCGCTTCAAATGCCTTTTTTAGTGACTTGCCATTTTTGGTTGTTAGTTGCCAGAAATTAACCCCTGCTTTCTCTGACATCGATGCGATGTTAAAGAAGGCCTCCAGCACAAAAGTTGAATAATGCAATGAAGTTGTTCTTGCCAGTTCCCTGGGAAAAAATCCATCTGCTTCCATTTGGGCATCCAGTCTTGCAGCAGCAGTGTCCAGTGACTGTTGTACCAGTGTTTTATCGCCGGTATATAAAGCAAGGGCAAGGCGCAGTGCTTCATACCATGCCCCGTGATTGTTCCCTGCATTCATTTCGTCCATACCGATTTTACTCGTCTGCATCCAGTGCAGGAAATCTCCAAACCATTTTTTTCATTCCGGCCTGATCAGCGGCAGTCCAATACGCTGAGTTTTGCAACAGTCCAATTGCATCCACCACTTTTACCAGGTGCCGAACATCAATCATGCCTGCGCCCCTGCCGGTGTTAACCCCTTTGACGGCCTGTCCGAAATTCAGGTTGGGATTCATCCGGGTGGATGTATCTAAAAACCAAACCCGTATCAGCTTAGCGGCATGTGCTGCATAAACTTTATCGTCTGAAAAAAACCAGGCTAATGCAAGTGTGTTTACATTACCACAAAGCTTAGGCAGGTACTCTTTATCCTTATACTCTTTTACTTCAGGGTTTGTCTGCCCGTCTTTACGGATATATGGCAATCCATCAGGCTTTGTTGGATCAGGCCAATGGTATGGTGCCAGGCTCATGTAATCATGTTTATCACCACTTGGCGGATTGTGCTTTTTCTCCATCACACTTACAGGTCCAAATGTCAAAGCATCATCTGCCTCCTTCATCAATTGCTTATAGGCTGGCTTTATCAATGGATCATTTGCTTTTACCCTGGCCTTGTTGGCTGAAAGCGTTGCCGCATCCAATGAATAAAATACAGGCGTACCGGCTTTACTTTGTTGCTGTGTATTTGCGCCTGCACAGGCAACAAAAAAAGTCAATATTCCAAATAGTGTTAGTTTTTGCATATTAATTACTTAGTGCATAATGCGAATTGTTTTCTGTAAATCAACACCATCGCCTCTTACGGTAACGATATAAATACCAGCGGGAACTAACGCAACAGGTATATCTGTGCTGATGAAACCTGTTGGCATAAACAGGTTCTTTTTGCCCAATGGCCTTCCCAGTAAATCATGTATCTGTATATCCGCAAGGGTTGGATTGGGTGAGTAAACCCGAACCGTAAGGGTATTACTGTTTGGCATAAACACATTCAGGTACTTCTCTCCCCTGCCAGTAAGCGGGAAAATGGTCAGTCGTCCATTCGTGTACGTGATATTATAATTATTAGAAGTCGCACCACTTAGTGTAATAGGATAATAACCGGGAGATGAGATATCCGGTGCTGTTGTTGTGGCCACCGGAGGCGTAAGCAGGTTTGTAGCTGTTTCACCTAATACAAAACCAGTATAGGTTATCGTGAACGCAGGATTAGGTTCGCCCTGTATTTTAACCGTATCCAGTACACGGATGGTCAGGTTGGCTTTGTTCACGGTTAATGTGCGCACTACATCAGTAGCAGGGAAATACCCGGCATTACCTGCCTGTGATACAGTGATATTGGTAGTACCGGCACCTGTAATATGAATATTACTGCCTACAATAACGGCTACCGCTGTATTGCTGCTGGCATATGTAAGCGGAATGGTGCTGTTGGTACTGCTGGCGCCAATGGCAAAGTCTGCGTTGCCATATGTTTTGACGGCTGGCGCCGGGAATGTGATTGTTTGATTTTGCTTCGGCTGTACAGTCAGTGTGCCGCTCACAAACGTAATATTATAATTATCTGATGTGGCTCCCGCAACAGTAATCGGGTAAGTACCCGGAGGTGAAGTGAGTACTGCAGTTGTAGAAATTACTGCAGCCGTAGTTAATACGGCAGGTGTTTCACCCAATACAAAACCACTGTATGTGGCCGTGAGTGTCGGGTTAGCCTGGCCTTCAAACTTTATTTTATTGTCCGCAGTAATAGTCAGTGCGGCTTTGTTTACCACAAGCTGGCGTGTAACACTGGCCGCAGGATAAAAACCATCACTGGCTTGTGAGGCTGTAATATCGGCGTTGCCTGCCCCAACGATATGGATATTACCAGCCACAATAGTAGCTACCAATGGATTACTGCTGCTATACACAATTGGTTGGGTTGTATTCAAACTGGTGGCACCGCCATTAAAGTCTGCATCGCCATAGGTTTTTGCAGCAATTGCATTAAATATAAATGGCTGTGTTGGCGGTACGGCTCCTGCACCAAACGCACCAAAAGAAGTAACTGTTGCCGTTACGGTATTCGCTGTATTATCGCCAACACCAATTGGCAATGTATAGGAAGAACCTGTGTTTTGTATCAGGCCAATATCAATTGATGGCAGTGTAGTAAATGTAGACCCTTCCAATGAAGCAGCCCATCCCAATTGTACATCTGAACTGCCTGTACCCGTAAGCCGGTTGATATTCCATACGGCGTTTACCACGGTTTGTTTTTGCAACGGCGTCAGCGGTGTGCCGGTGATGGTGCCGTTGGCCGTTATACCTTCAAAAACAGCTACCCGGAAATCGGATGCGCTGGCAGGTGTTAATATAACAGGCAAGTAATTAGCCACAGTGCCAATCGGCAACGTTGTGGCTGCTGACAAGCCGCTATATTGTACAAAACTCTGCTCACCTGTTGTTGTATTATAATCGGTGGCGATATATTTAGTAGTACCGACGGGCCCGTTAATAATACCTCCCGTTTCAATATAAATTGTATCAAGCGGACGCAGGGTGAATTTTCCGTTAACTGTTAAGTACTGACGGACGTACACCGTTTTATTAGCCGTGATATTCGCATTCACCTCTGCAAAGCCAACTTTTACAGCCGGATCAAGTGAACCGGTGCTTACACCAAAAGGAGTGGTATTCGCCTCATTGATCGTATAGTTGATATAATCCTGGTAGGTCTTGCTGCCTGCTACAACCACCGAGCCGGTGGCCGGATTAAAGCCATTCGTATTAGCGGTGGCGAGTGTGGCAGCACTGGTCGTTACACTTAGTGCAACAGCTGTACCCGATGCTGTCAATGCATTGGATAAATAAATAGTATCTGATGTTGCGGAGAATCCAACAACTACTGTGTTTGCCGGAATACCTGTACCGGTAATCCGTTGTCCCCTTGCCGAAGCGGGCACACCTGCATTGCCCGCCATCTGGTATGAGCCGCTAACAGCATTGGCTGTTGCTGCAATAGGTGTTATTATACCCTCTGCACGGAAAGTTGCCGCCCCTGTTAATTGATTTGTAGTAAAGTTCAGTTTACCATTTACAATGACTGATTGTTCTGCGACAATATTTTTATTCAATACTACATTGGCATTATCCGCCACAATTAGGCTATTAGTACTGATAGTTCCTGCGCCGGAAACAGTCTGTGTGCCGGTGCCACAAAAAATCAATTCGTTAAAGTTTGCTGCAGGGGAAGAATAAGTTCCGTCAACAGCAAGGTTGCCTGCAACTGCTGTTTGCCCCGATGTATGCGTAACAAATGTGCTGCCGCTGTTGATTGTAAGATTACCAATCCGGAATACAGGGCCCAGTGCCGTTAAGGTTGAATTATTTTCCACGATGACATCGCCATAGTATTTCCTGTTAAAGAAATTTCCAAATCCGGTTACAGGATTGGTTGCACGGTGGTGCCACACACTGCCCGGTTTCATATCCAGTGCTGAAAACATGGTGCCGCTTCCTACCGGGCTGTAGCCACCATCGTAATACAAGTGTGCACCCGATTCAAACACCACCCATCCTTCCTTTGATTGGGTGCTGCTGCCAAATGCATAAGAAGAACTGGCAGATGTAATATTCGATGTGAAACTAGAACCACTGGCAAATACAAAGGACCCTGTACCTGATGTAGTATTATCGAACCGGAACTGTTGTGTGGAGATAATACTCAATGCACCACTTACCCTTCCTGAATTTGCCGCACCCATGGCAATGCGCATACTGCCGGCTGTTGTTACCGGAATGTTTAAGGCAGAACCAGCTTCTATCACCCAATCATCACCGGTTTCTCCACTTATGGTAATAGTGGATGTTCCTGTTGTGGGACGCACCATATTTATCGTCACATTACCGGTAAATTTCATTTGTGCACAGGTAATGCTGTTATTTGCATTCACGGTTACAGGGCCTGTAACCAGCGTAGTACCGCCGAGATTTGCTCCATCAAATACAAGTATATCAGTAGCGCCTGTAGAAGATGCCCGTGCTGAACCGGTTCCGTTTTGTGCCGTATTCCAGTTGGCATTGGTACCCATGTTGGGTGTGGCGGTTGAACTTCCCACCCAATAATAAGTGGTTTGTGCTTTTGTAAACAATACGCTTACAAGCAAGGCACAGATGAGTAAACCTTTTTTCATATTAGCAGCATTTAGAATTATCGTTAGTTGTTCGGTCATTTTATTGTAGCAGCTTTGTTCTTAGATGTTATAAACATGATACATAACCAGGCGACCGGCACCATTAAGGCCGCCAGTAAAAAGAAAGATGTATAACTTGTTTTGGTAAGTACGGGTACCAGCCAGGTGATAATGATCGTTCCCGCAACAGCGGATGTGCCTCCCATACCGGCCACCGTGCCTACATTTTTTCCATTGAAATAATCGCTGGGCAATGTTTGCAGGTTATTGATTAAAAACTGGAAGCCAAATAAAGTGGAGCTGATCAGGCCAAGAACAACACCCGGCTTATCTTTAAGATCATTAAGGCCAAATGCAATGATGCTGAGCGATATAAGCATGATAATACTGCCAATGGTAATGGCATTCTTCCTTGCCTTTACAGGTGATTTCCCTTTCCATATTTGCATAGACGAATAGAAGCCGCCTATCATGCCTCCAATGGCAGCAAATAAAAATGGTATCCATGCTGATCCACCAACCTGTTTTATATCAAACCCAAAGCTCTCTTTCAGGAAAAAAGGCAACCAGGTAACGAACATCCACCATACCGGGTCAATAAAGAATCGGGACGAAATAACTCCCCATGTATTTTTAAACTGCAACAGTTGTTTCCAGCTATATACTTGAGTTGTTACTGGTACGGCTACATTATCCTGAATCTGCGGGTTAATATATTCTTGCTCTTCCTTGGTAATCCATGGATGCTTATCCGGTGTACCTTTATTAATAATCAACCAGGGAATAATCCATAACAGGCCAAGTACACCTATACCGACAAAGGTCATCTTCCAGCCGAAAGCCACATAGAGATAAGCAATAAAAGGAGCTGCAACCACTGAACCCAGTGATGCACCCGCACCAAATATGCCCTGTGCAATAGCCCTTTCCTTAGCTGGGAACCATTCAGCGTTGCTCTTGGCCGCACCGGGCCAGTTGCCTGCTTCACTCAATCCAAGAAAGAAGCGAAAAATATTAAAGGAAGCGAGCGTCCTCGCCACAGCATGTAACATGATAGAAATACTCCATCCTGCTATTGAAACAACAAAACCGATTCTTGTACCCACTGCATCCATCAGTTTACCCGTTACCGTTTGGCCGATAGCATAGGCAATCATGAAGAAGGTAGTGATCAGTTTTAATGCATCCTTACTGTCTGCCTCTTTTATTCCAAAGTCTTTGTGTATATAGGGCCAAAGGATATTGATGGCGGTACGATCAATATAATTGATGATCGTAGCCAGGCAAATAAGCCCGATAATCCACCATCTCAGTCCTTTTACTTTCATATGCTGTTTCCTTAACCTTTAATTACTCAAAGCAATATTGGCTATGCCGCTGGCCGCACCACTTACTGTATTATTGCTATAAACCTTGTTGCCTGTTGAAGTACCATTGCTGCCACTCAGCTGGATGTTAAATCCATAACCCGTTGCGTTTACCGTGCAGTCATTATTTTTAAACTCATTGAAATTTCCCCAACCCGCCAATACCACATGCACCTGGTAACCATCTTTGAAAATGGTACCGCCCGGATTAGTGCCCGTGTTATTCTCAATCAATGTGTAGTTGCCCTTCACGTCGATCCAGCTGTCTCCGCTATTCGCTCCGGTAATACCCGTGGCATCAAACGTATTGCCTCGGATAATACCACCGGTGGTTCCTTCTTTTACATCAATACATTCAGCTGTAATACCCGGGCCTATTTTATTATTCAGTACTTTATTTGAATCGCACAAATCAGGGTTACCATTGGTATACGTAGCCCAGTTGCTCTTTGCAGAACCAATATAAACCCCCTCACCATAGTCGGGTGTTTTCAAACCGGCATTGCTGATATCACAGTTTTGAATTGTATTCTGGGAACTGTACTTACGCAGATGAATGGCTTCTTCTCCAATGTTGTGCACCTTCACTCCGTCAATAACTGAATACCTTGATCCATCAATCATTATTCCTTTTAATCCGTTAGTAACGGTGAAGCCCTTGATTGCCCAATAGCTGGATTGCAGGTGTAACACATAGCCTGTATTTATATTTTCCGCATCAAGGATCACATTCCTGCTCCCTCGTAAAACAATGGGGTTCGCTGCCGTTCCATTTACACCTGGGGCTATTACAAATTTTCCCTTGTAGAGGCCATCGGCCATGATAATTTCATCGCCTGCACGGGCATTCAATAACGCATTTTTCAATTCTGTTGCTGTCGCTACGTTTATAGTCCGCAGGGCGGCTGCAGGTGGAGTTGGAGCCGGAGTGCCGGCTGGCGTATTGCCCTTACTGCATCCCAGCAGCAGTAAACAACCTAATAATTGTATCATTGCAAACCCTTTCATTAGTCGGCAGTATTTACAAAATCTTCCCGCATCGGGCTGAATATGTCTATTAATACACCCGGAGATAAGCATACAGCGCCGTGCATGACATTTGGCGGAATATAAAAGGCATCACCACCGTTCAGAACTTTTTTCTCGCCGCCGATCTCCACTTCAAAAGAGCCGCTTTCGACATGTGTGATTTGTGAATGATGGTGCTGGTGCAGTGTACCCACCGCCCCATTTTCAAATTCTACTTTCACCACCATCAGCCGTTCATCGTAGCTCATGATTTTTCGCCTGATGCCCGGTGCAGTTACTTCCCAGGGTACATCGTTGTTTTCAATAAATACTTTTACGCTTTCAGTCGTTCCCATTGTGTTCACTTTTTATTGTCAAATAGTTTTATTTCCATTTATTTCCATCGTAAAGAATGACGTATGGCCCCGTCCATCCGAGGGTTGTTCCGTTTATATTTACTGTATGCCCCTTACCCGCCTCCATATCTTTATTGCACTGGGCGATGGTTATATTTTTACCTCCGATTACTAATTCCACCACCGTGAAGTCAGCATTATTCATAATTATCCTCATCTGCTGTATGTGTGAATAAGAGTTAGAAGAGAACTCCATCACCGGGTCAAAATTTCCGTGTACCTCTGTAATACTTACAAAGGCCTGGTCATTGCCCTTCTTCCGTATGATCATCGCCGGTTCATGCCGCAGGTTGAAATTGGGATCATTCGCACCTGTACGGGTTAAGAAAATAGCAGCCTTCCCTTCCACCAATGATGAAATGGTATAATAGGTCCGGTCATTTAAAAAAGTAAGCTGTGCGATAGTATCTTTTACTTCAGCTTCAGCCTCCTTCCATAAAAACTGGTAACCATTTTTCTTACCCAGTGCTTCCTGCTTCTGTGTGTTAGCGTTGTATTTAAATGAAGTACTGATTAGGTGCCCGTTGTAATGAAAAGGCAAGTCATACTGATGTTCATCATTTGATGCCGCATTAAATACATCTACCAGTATTTTATTACCGGCAGGCAGTTCCAGCATATATACTGTACGTTGTAAAGCGACGCCACTATAGGCATTTGTTTCCTTAGCCGCCACCACCAGCGCCGAGGATTTATTAATGCTGCTGAATAATTTTTCAGAATGATATTTTTCCGACTCAGCTTCCTTTGCATCAAAATGGCTTTTCTCATCCACCACTATCGTATTGTGTGCGATGGTTTGAGCCGCGTAGCCCTTTGTTTCGGGCAAATACCTTCCTCCATACTTTTGCTCAATACCAATAAAACGAACGGCTCCATAATCAGTAAGTATCTCATTTCCCTTATCAAATAGATTAATACTCAGCTTGTCATAATGGCCGTGCGACAATCCATGCGATGTGTATTTATAAATCAGTGTACTCAACTCCTTTCCTTTCCCGTTGCGCAGCACACTTATACCACCTGCGTCACCTTTCACACCATCTGCATACTCAACTGTTTTGTATGGATAAAACTGCGGGACATTCTTCCCGGCTGCTAATGCCGCAGCAATAGATACACCACCTCTGTTCAACAATACACGATTCTGCTTTTTAGCAACTACCAGCAGGCCATCGTCTTTTCCATACACATCCCAGGCTGCATCAACGGCAGTTACCAGTTCATTGCTGGTATAATCCTTTTCTTTTAATGCATCATTCAACGCAAAAAAAGTTCCGTCCATGTTGGTTTGTTGCAGCCCGGCCATCAACGCTTTTTGCAATATGCGGTTGCGGTGCTCAAAGACCTTTAAAGCTGGCCTTGCATTATTCAATGCGGTGGCAAAAAGATAATAGGGAAGAATAGCATAGCGAACGTAATAAGGTCCCTCTGTATAAAACCCATCAGGTGAGAACAGTCCATTCATTTGTGCGATAAAGCCGCTGTTTCCTTTTTTGTCTGTGCCATAGAGCGCCATATCGGTCCACTCTTTATTATTGGTAGCAATACCTGCGATACCCACACCGGCACAGGCCCATACGCCGTGATTATGTATCAGGTCGAACCAGTCTTTTAAATCATTGGTTAAATAATCCACTTCAGGTTTAAACGCACCTCGCTCTATAATTTTTCGCTGCGCAACAGACAAGTAATTATATATTAGATCATAGGCCATGCCAGCATATACCAGCCAGTTGGCATCATTCAGCGACTGCCAGAAAATACGGCCCGGTGAACTACTGGTTGCCTGCGGATGATTTTTTAACGTGGGATTAAGTTCAGCATACTTCAGCATCATATCCCTTACCAGGATGGCATACTTTGCATCGCCGGTAATATTATACAGTACACCGCTGTTAAACATCAGCATGTAATTCGCTTTATGTTTATCATGTGTATAACCGCCTGCAGGATCTTTAGGGAAAGGGACATCCACATCCTTACCAATCCATTGATCAACACTTTTCTTTATCTCGGTATATGATTGTGTAAGCAGGGGGTACTTGCTGATATTTGCCTTTACAAATGAGGCTTCTGTCTTTGTAAAAAAAGTAACCGGGTGCTGGGCTATCAGTATAGCCGGCATCAATAGCAAGTATATCGTTTTAAGTAAGCGCATTTCGAATCAGTACAGTTTTATCGAAGAGTTTTCAACAGGACAATCAACTATAAACAGCTTCACTGAAATTACCTAAGCGAAATAAGTTCCGCCATTGATCTCTACACTTTCCCCGTTTATAAAAGAAGAAGCATCGCTGGCAAGATATAAAACAAGATCACCCACTTCCTTTGCTTCCCCTTCCCGGCGCAGCGGTGTGCTGGCCGCTACACTGGCCCGCACTTCGGGTTTTGTAAATGTGTTGTGGAATGTGGTATTAATCATACCCGGAGAAACGCAGTTAACCCGAATACCTTTAGGCCCCAGTTCTTTTGCTAGTCCTCTCGTTAAAGTAAGTATGCCTCCTTTCGCCGTTGCATAGGCCAACGCACCAAAGCCACCACCATCTCTTGCAGCCTGTGATGAGAAATTGACAATAGCACCGCCTTCAGTCATAAGAGGGGCCACTGCACGGGTAACGAGGTAGGCTGATTTTAAATTTACTGCCATCACATTATCCCAGAATTCCTCATCCAAATCAGCCAGTACTTTTCTGCCCATCAATCCACCGGCCACATTCACCAGAATATGAATCACATTTCCGAATGCAGCAGTACATGCATCCACAACTGCCTTTACATCCGCTGCTTTCGTAACATCGCCATGTACAGCAATAGCTTCTCCACCTGCTTCTTTAATCTGGCGGATTGTTTCTGCCGCATCTTCTTTATTCGATAAGTTATTAACGCAGACTTTCGCACCGGCACCAGCCAGTTTAATAGCCACTTGTCTTCCGATATCCCTGGCGCCGCCAGTAACTATAGCCACTTTTCCTTTTAGTGAATACATAAGTCGAAATCCGTTTAAAAAAAATTATAAAATATAATGCTGATAAGGCTGAAAGAATAGCCACGCAGAAAAGAAATCAGATCCCTTTTAGAGAAAGTTCATTCCATACAGCTAATCGTTCGTTGTAATGTTAGAACGATTTCAGAAACCAGCCACAAAGGAGGCGTTTTAATAATTTTAAAAATATCAATACAATTCAAACATTTTTTCAATAAACTGCTCGATCCATAAGACAAGTTCTAAAATTTTACCCCCGGTAACGCTACCGGTAACGCTGCCGGGATTTCCGTAATGAAGTTTAGTATAGCTTTACTTCAAGATTGCACATATGAACAAACCTGCCACGATAAAAGACATAGCAAGAAAACTCAACATCTCTATCTCTACCGTATCCCGCGCCATGCGCAATGCACCAGATGTAAATGCGGACACTAAAAGAGCAGTGATGGCCCTGTCTGAAGAACTGAACTATCAGCCCAATAAACTTGCACTCAGCCTGCGTCAAAAGCAAACACATAATATAGGCGTGATTGTCCCCAACCTGGATTATGTACTATCCACGATGGTGAAAGGTATTGATGAAGTAGCCCTGGAAGCCGGTTACACCGTTATGGTGTGCCAGAGCAATGAATCATTCGGCAGGGAAATCGTAAACACGAGACGATTATTAGACAGCCTGGTAGACGGCTTTATTATTTCTGTATCCAGTGAAACAAAAGTCTTTGATCATTTTAAGAAAATACAAGAATATAATATGCCGATGGTGGTTTTCGACAGGGTCACCCCTTTCTTAAAAGCGCCGGGCGTACGCATTGATAATGAAGACGGCGGCTTCCAGGCAACGGAGCATTTGATTGAACAGGGCTATAAACGTATTGCTATACTCGCCGGGCCGAAAAATCTCGGCATCAGTAACCAGCGCCTTGATGGATACCTGAAAGCGTTGAAGAAATATAAAATAAAGGCTGACCCCGATTTAATTATCAATTGTGATTTCAACCAGCACTATGCTTACCTGGCCACCCAGGAGTTGCTGAGTATGAAGAAAAGACCGGACGCCATATTTACCATCAGCGACCGGATGGCCATTGGCGCCATGCTGGCTATCAAGGAGAAAGGATTGCGCATGCCGCAGGATATCGGCCTGGTCGGCTTCAACAATGAACCGGTTACCAGCCTCGTTACACCCGGTATCTCCAGTGTGGATCAACCGGCGTTTGAACTGGGCAAAGTAGCTGCGAAGCTTTTTATAGAAACCATGCACAATGATGTTGACATGAGTAATATCGAAGAAGTGCTGAAACCCAAATTAATCATCCGTGAGTCTTCCCAGCGAACAGTGCTGAAGAATGGACGGGCTAAATAATTACCATGTTACGATTGCTATTATTGAACTGCCTCCTACTGGCATGCATAACTGTGAATGCAGGGACAATTATTGTAAAAAATATTGACGAACTCAATGCTGCGAATAAAAAAGCCAGCCCCGGAGATATCATCATCCTGCAAAACGGCGAATGGAAAAATGTTACTATTAAACTGAATTGCAGCGGAACCCAAGAACAACCCATCACTTTCAAAGCACAAACTGCAGGCAGCGTAATTATCAATGGCAATTCTCAATTACGCTTAGGCGGAAACTATATTATTGTGGACGGTTTATACTTTACCAATGGCTTTGCTGGTGATGGAGCAGTTATCAATTTCAGGATTGACGCCAAACAATTAGCCACTAACTGCCGGGTAACGAATACGGTGATTAATGATTTCAACAACCCCAAGAGAATGGATGAAAACTATTGGGTGGCATTCTATGGCCGGCATAACCAGTTGGACCATTGCAGCTTTATCAATAAAAAAAATATGGGTGTACTGCTGGCGGTCATCCTGGATGACGAACGCAGCAGGGAAAATTTTCACTCCATCGATCATAATTATTTCGGCTTGCGGATACCACTGGGCTCAAACGGGGGGGAAATCATCCGGGTGGGCGTTTCCCAGCACTGTCAGTTTAATTCAAATACACAGATCGTAAACAACTACTTTGAACAATGTGATGGCGAAACAGAGATTGTTTCGATTAAGTCGGGCAGCAATATAATTATAAACAACGTGTTCAAAGAATGCCAGGGTTCAGTAGTACTAAGGCACGGCGATTATAACACTGTACGGCATAATTACTTCCTGGGAAATGACAAGAGAGGTACTGGCGGTGTACGGGTTATCAATAAGGGACAGAAAGTAGATAGCAATGTATTTTACAAATGCCGTGGCGTTGACTTTCGTTCACCATTAGCGATCATGAACGGCATCCCCAACTCACCAGCCCACCGCTATGTACAGGTTACGGATGCCGTGATTGCCGATAATGTTTTTTATGAATGCAGCCCTGTCACCTTTTGCGAAGGCAGCGACACCGAACGCTCCCTGCCACCAGCCAATGTTGCCTTTCTGCGAAACCAGTTTTATAACACCAAAGATGCCGGCATTTATAAAATATACGACGACATTAAAGGAATTCAATTTGAAGGGAATATTGTCAACAAAAGCTTCAATTATTCATTACTAGAAGGTTTTCAAAAATCAACAGCAAGTAAAGCGGCAAATCCACCCGGAATAGCTACCGCCAGTACGTTGATGTATAACCGCAATACCCGGTTGGGCGCCCCCTGGTTTTTAAACAGCCCTGCAAAAAAAACAGATAAAAAAATAGCTGTCAGTTGCAGCAACGCTGCTCAACTATACCGCGAGCTCACCCGGAAAATACCCATGACCATTACCCTGACGGCAGGCGTATATCAACTGACCGCCCCGCTTCTAATATCCAGTGACGTGGAATTCACGACAAAGCAAAAAGGCTTTATCCAGTTCAACACCGGGGGAACAGAAAGTGTGTTCATCATTTCCGGCAACGGGAACCTCAAACTGAATAAATTGAATGTGGATGGTACGGGCGTAGGTGCACGGTACTTTATTGCAAACGATAGTACAGGTTCTTCCGCACATTATAATCTAACAATCAAAGACTGCACTATACGTAACCTCAAACGCAGCAATGGCTGTGCTGCTATTTTTTATGCCTATAAATATATGATAGCAGACAGCATCATCATACGCAGCAATTCTTTCACTAATAATACAACAGACGGCTTTATACTCAATAATGAAACGGACAATAAAGGCTACTACAGTGCTGAAAAAATTATTATCGGCCATAATAAGATTATCAACCAGCAAGGCCAATTGCTAAATATATATCGCGGGGGCAATGATGAAAGCACCATGGGGCCCAATCTTAGTTTCAGCCATAACAACATCAGCAATTGCTCCAGCGATGCCATTAAACCACTGCTTGTGCTGACCGGAGTACAGGTAAGTTCAGTATTCAGCAATGTATTTGTAAATGCTAACCCGGGACAAACTTTATTAAAGTATAAGGATTTTGTGCGGGCCGATCATACACTGGTGCAAAACAAGCTGACCGGGTCGGGAAATATTGAAGAGAACAAATACGTAAACATAAATAAGACCAACTAAAACAAACGACAATATGAAGATCATTCACCAGGTACATCCGCAAGATTTTGAAAATTATAAAACAGCGCAGATACGGGAGAAATTTCTACTCAGTAAACTCGTACAAACCGATAAAATAGAATGTGCTTATACCCACTATGATCGGATGGTGGTTGGCGCAGCCCACCCTGTTACACAAGCGCTGCAATTGGGTACGTATGATCAATTAAAAGCAGATTATTTCCTGGCACGCCGTGAAATGGGCATTATCAATATCGGTGGTGCCGGATCAATATCGGTGGATGATGAAAATTTTCAACTGGAAAAATTAGATTGCTTATACATCGGCAAAGGGAAGCAGAAAATAATATTCAGCAGTAATGATCAAAATCAGCCTGCGAAATTTATATTCTTCTCCTGCCCGGCACACCAGGAACACCCTACAAGATTGATGAAACCCGCTGAGGCATTGCCGGCAGAAATGGGCGGCCCGGATACGATCAACCACCGGGTGATTAATAAATATATACACAGCGATGGTATTAAAAGCTGCCAGCTGATGCTTGGTGTTACCAGTTTCAAGAGCGGCAGTGTATGGAATACCATGCCGCCACATTTGCACGACAGGCGCATGGAATCGTATTTCTATTTTGATCTGCCGGAAGGGCAACGTATTGTTCACTTTATGGGAGAACCGCATGAAACAAGGCACTTGTTCCTGAATAATGAACAGGCCGTGCTGTCACCTTCCTGGAGTATTCACAGCGGCATGGCCACCTCCAGTTATTCGTTTATTTGGGCTATGGCAGGCGAGAATGTTTCCTTTACAGATATGGATCCAGTGCCGCTGCAAACTTTGCACTAACTTTAAATAAAATATATGCTCAACTTTCGTACAGATGGAAAACTGGCCCTGGTAACGGGCAGCAGCCGCGGTATTGGTATGGCCATTGCCGTAGCACTGGCAGAAGCCGGTGCTGACATTATCGGGATGAGTTCATCTTTACAACCCGGCAGTGAGGTAGAAAAAGCAGTGATAGCTGCCGGCAGAAAATTCTACCCGTATCAATGCGATCTTACTGACCGCTCTTCTATCTATGCATTTATTGAAAAGGTAAAAGCAGACCATTCAAGGATTGATATACTGATTAATAATGCAGGGCATATCCTCAGAAACCCGGTTAGCGAACATGCTGATGAATACTGGGACAGGATCATCAGTATTAACCTGGATGCACAATTTATACTGACAAGGGAAATTGGTAAGCGGATGGTAGAACAGGGATATGGCAAAATTGTTTTCACCTGTTCCCTACTCTCCTTCCAGGGAGGTATTAATGTGCCGGGCTATGCTGCGAGCAAAGGGGCGGTGGCTTCATTGCTAAAAGCATTTTGTAATGAATGGGCAAAATCTGGCGTCACGATCAATGGCGTTGCTCCCGGGTATATTGCAACGGATAATACCAAAAACCTGCAGGCCGATCCTGACCGGAATGCAGCCATACTATCCCGCATCCCGGCGGGCCGCTGGGGGAAGCCCGAAGATCTTACCGGGGCATTTGTTTTTCTCTCCTCTCCTGCTTCAGATTATATGAATGGAACCATCATTACGGTTGATGGCGGCTGGATGGCCCGGTAACCATCATTTATTTTCATGCACTACAAAATAAGACAGGCCACCCATGGGTTACCTTTTAATCGTTTGATCCTTCATTTTTAATATGTAAGTTTTAGGATATGACTAAAAACCACCCGCAAAAACATGCAGAAATTGGATATTTTTAAAATATTATATTTTTTATTAATTAATAATATTCGCTCGTTTACTGACATTTTTTAAACAATATTTAAATAATTATTAAAATATATTTAAATCCTAACACTCGTTAAGACCGTTATTTGATATTTTCACTCATATTGATTCATATTAATTTTTTAATTAATTAAACTACCAACTATGAGTAAAAAAACGGTTAAGCAGGTAGCTCCCTTCCTGGTTTTATTGGGAGTAGCGGTTGCAGCCATATTCATCAGCCCCTCCGCTTCCTTTGATCCGGCCAGTGTGGTCGGTGAAGACGGCACTACACCCAAGTATGTATATAACAGCGGTGATATTGCCTGGATGCTGGTATCCTGTGCTTTCGTTTTTTTGATGACACCAGCCCTTGCCTTCTTCTACGGAGGAATGGTGGGTAGAAAAAATGTGCTTTCTACCATGATTAAAAGCACAGTGTCAGCCGGTATTATTTCTGTTCTGTGGATTGTTGTTCAGTTCAGCCTTTGCTTTGGTAAGTCAATCAATGGCATCATCGGCGATCCCAGCACATTCCTCTTCTTCAAAAATGTAATGAACGGCGAGCCATGGCCCCTGGCGGCTACTATTCCCCTTCCGTTGTTTGCATTTTTCCAGTTGATGTTTGCTATCATCACACCAGGCCTGGTAGTGGGTGCAGTAGCTGAGCGTATCCGTTTCAGTTCTTACACACTCTTCATTGTCCTGTTTGGTGTATTAGTATATGCGCCGCTGGCACATATGGCATGGCATCCTGATGGTCTGATGTTCAAGTGGGGTGTACTTGATTTTGCCGGTGGTACCGTCGTTCACATTTCTGCTGGTATGGCAGCATTGGCGGGCGCTATTGTACTGAAACCACGTAAGTCAACTACCGCCGCTTCACCTGCCAACATTCCTTATGTGCTCATCGGAACAGGTTTACTCTGGTTTGGCTGGTTTGGATTCAATGCAGGCAGTGCAGTGGGTGCCGGTTCATTAGGTGTTTACGCATTTGCCACTACCAATACTGCAGCAGCAGCAGCCGGTCTTGCCTGGATGTTCCTCGATGTGATCCGTGGTAAAAAACCTTCAGTGCTTGGTTTCTGTATTGGTGCAGTGGTTGGCCTCGTAGCTATTACCCCTGCTGCCGGTTTTGTAGGTGTGCCGCAAGCATTATTTATCGGTTTTGTTGCTGCCATCGTTTCAAACCTGGTTGCTGAATTCCTGAAACATAAAACCAAACTGGATGATCCGCTGGATGTTTTTGCCTGTCACGGCTTAGGTGGTATCACCGGTATGTTGCTCACAGGTGTATTTGGCAGCAAATCCGTTAACGCAGCCGTATTGGATGGCCAGTTCCTGATCCAGTTAAAAGGTATGGCACTCGCTGTAGGTTTCAGCTTTATCGCTTCATTTATCATATTCAAATTCATCAACCTGATTTTACCTATGCGTGTTAACGAACAGGAAGAGCAGGAAGGACTCGATGCTTCACAGCACGATGAAAAATATGTACAGGGAACGCTGTTGGTACACAACAATGGTATTCTTGAAGAAAAGCCTGTAGAAGGAGCAACTAAATAAAATCGAAAAAGGCACTGCATAAGTGGGATACCCTTCTCGCAAAAGTTTATCCCTGCTGTGCCCTTTTCTTAACATTAAAAATGCATTACAATGATACGCAAATTTTTTGTGGCAGCCGCTCTGTTGCTGTCCGCCTCCTATGCCCAATCACAGACCGATACCGCCGCTGAAGAAGCAAAAAAAGAACCCGTTTTAACGGTAACCGGCTCAGTAGATGCTTATTACAGGAATGATTTCGCCGATGTAAAAACAAACAGCTATACCAGCTTTACCCCTATGCACAATTCATTTGCTTTGGGTATGGCCAGTGTAAAGTTTGAACACAAAGGTGAAAAGGTAAGCGCCGTAGCAGACCTGGGTTTTGGCCCAAGGGCCGCAGATTTCGCTTACACCGACAACGGAATTACGCAAGCTGTAAAACAGGCCTATGTAAGTTATGCGCCTGTTGACTGGCTGAAATTCACTATCGGTACATGGGCTACGCATGTGGGTTACGAACTGGTCGACCCGCAACTGAACCGCAACTATAGCATGAGCTATATGTTTACCAACGGCCCTTTCTCACATACGGGTATTAAAGGGGAAATTTCAAAAGGCAAACATGGTTTCATGCTCGGTGTTTCCAATGCAACTGATTACCGTATTCCACCAGATGGCATGATCAATAAAAAATTCCTGCTGGCGCAATACTCCCTGGCCCCTACGGATAAAATAAAAATTTACCTGAACTATGTTGGCGGTAAAAATCCTGACACATCCATTAACAACCAGTTTGATGCTGTAGTAACAGCTAAGTTCAGCGATAAATTTAATATTGGTTTTAATGGTACACTCAACTCCACCCGCCTCTGGGATGGTACTAAAAATATTGAGAGCAAAGCCTGGTGGGGTTCCGCCCTCTACCTGAACTTTGATCCAAAAGCATGGTTTGGCTTAACACTTCGTGGTGAATTGTTCAGCGATAAAAACCAGTTCAAAGCATTCAGCGGTGCATCGGAAGGCGGAAACATTTTCGCTACCACTCTCTCAGCAAACTTTAAAGCAGGTGGTTTCATTTTCATCCCTGAGTTACGGGTTGACAATGCAAGTAAAGAAGTTTTGTTCACGAAAAAAGACGGCGCATTCACGAAATCAGCAACCAGTTTCCTGATAGCAGCTGTTTATTCGTTTTGATATAAGGAGTTAGTAAGATTTTAATTGGCAAGCAATCGTTACAAAGCCCTTCGTTTCTACGAAGGGCTTACGTTTATTGGATATATTTCTTCAAAACTATTGCTACTGCCAGCTTACTGAACCAACAGCTTTCCGACTGTTGAACGCCAATCTTTCCCCCGGAGTTGTATATAATATAAACCTGTTGCCAATCTTTCAGCACTACATGTTACTATGCCATTCCCTGCTATTACTTTTTGTGAAAGGATTGATTTTCCAGCCGCATTCATTATCAGCAAGTCTGCCGGCCCGTTCATTACGGTATTGTTATATGCTACCGAGAATATACTATTCTTGTTTATCGGGTTAGGGTGTACTACAAGTCTGGTCGCCAATGCTCCGTCGCAACTTATTTTCACCTGCGCTGTAGCAGATATATCTCTCGAACCGTCTCTATGTAAGGTAACCAACCGGTAAAAGCAAACCGGGGCCAACTGGTTGACACGAAGCTTGTATACGGAAGCAACATTTTTAGCGGGCTGCAGGGCGACCTGTGTAAAATGAATACCATCCGTGCTTTGCTCAACAACAAAATCTGACAGGTCTGCTTCAAAAGCCGTTTCCCATGCAATATTGGCTCCACAACCGTCGGGCACACCATTAAACGATTTCAGTGAAACTGGCAAGGGACTGAACATACAGTTATTGCCCGTTATTACTGTTACCGGCACTGAAAAAAAGCTGCCGGAGGCACCGTGATTATCAATAATGACACAGCTTGTGGGATCAATACTGAATATAAAACTGCCTGTATTGCTAAAATGACCACCGGAACCCACCAATAATCCCTGGGAAGCAGGATTGTAGGGTTGTACACCAATCGAAGTGGTGCCCAAATTGGTCATAGTGCCATACACACGAATGCCATACACATTACTCCTCGTCAGGTCAACTGTAAATACGCCGGTTGCTTCGTTTGTAAATACACCGCCACCGTTGATAGTTACCTGTCCTACGCTGCTGTCAGAGTTACTTCTCATATTGCCACCATTCTGAATAGTGCCGCCATTTTGCACCGTGATACCGACCGTAATTACACTGGCACCGGGGTTGTTGTCAAAAATTCCTTCCTCAACAACAATATTATTAGTAACTGATAGGCTCCCATTATTGGTAAATGAACCTGCTGTGGTAGCATTTCCCGTATTCAGGTTGTTCAGGTTCAATGTACCATTATTCGTAATTATTCCGCCTGCATTTGAATAAGTGAGGTTACCACCCGTTAATACTCCATCATTAACAAGAGTTCCTCCTTCAATAACAATACTGCCCGTTGTCAATACAACGCCTGCGCCTATCGTGACAGCGCTTTGAATCTTGACCTGGTTTGCGCTGGTAAGCGGTACATTCCCGGCAATCGTAACTGCTGTATTAAATGTAACAGATTCACTGGGGGTGGGTACACTCGCCGGTAACCAGTTGGCAGCATTATTCCAGTCAGCTAATGTAATAACTGATGGACCGTTCCAGGTTGCTGCGGTGCGGCCAGCGAAGGGCGTGAGAAACAGTACGAGGAGAAACAAAAGTTTTGGTTTCATATTCTTTTTTATTTGTGAAGTCGATAAGCACTGGTCCTTGCATCTGCGGTCTTCGTGTGGTACACGGACATATGCTAAACACCACCTAATCAGTATATACAAAAAGAATATTATTTGACCGGACCTAAGGATAAAATCGCTTAAGACGGCAAATTGCTCGCTAAACCCAACCTTTATTTAGTTGAATGATAAATGAGTGGTGCGGGATGTACAATCGAGACAAGCGGGAAACAGTTGTATCCCTGCACAGAACCTGTTCCGCACCATTTACGTAAAGCAAACTTTAGCATTCTCAAACCAACGGTTCTTGCTGGCTAAGACAATGAAAACTGCCTAATCCCCATATGATATCAGTGGAATCAATACCAACCACTTCCCTTCCGGGGAAACATTCTTGTATAACCTGAAGTGCTTTGTCATCCCTGTCTGAACGGAATGTTGGAACAATTACTGACTTATTCGCTATATAGAAATTAGCATATGAGCAGGGAAGCCGCATATCCTCATAAACCAATTCAGGTGGCATCGGCAATTCAACAATATTCAATTGTTTACCATTCAGCAACCGCATAGCTTTTAACTGCTGAAGGTTATGTTGCAGCAGGTCATAGTTATCATCGCTCTTATCTTCTTCAATTACAGTAATTACTGTGTCCTCATTTACAAAGCGGACTGTATCATCAATATGCCCGTCCGTATCATCACCCACGATGCCTTCATCCACCCACAGTACCTGCTCCATGCCATAGTAGTTACACAGGTACGCTTCTATCTGTTCCTGGTTGAGGTGGGGGTTACGGTTTTCGTTTAGCAGGCAGGCCGTTGAAGTCATTACTGTACCCTTTCCGTTAAACTCTACCGAGCCACCCTCCATTACTATACCTGGATGGTACACCGGTATATTAAAGTGTTTACCGATCAGTGCAGGTACAACATCATCCAGATCGTAAGGGGGATATTTGTTACCCCATGCGTTGTAGCCCCAGTCAACAATAACCTTTTTTATATCTGCTGCCGGATTAACCAAAAAAGCCGGGCCATGGTCACGGCACCATGCGTCGTTAGTGGGGTGAAAAAAGAATTCAACCTTTGTTAAATCAACACCTTCATTTACCAAGTGCCCGATGGCAAATGCCCGCATAGTCTCATCCGCCACGTTAATGCGCACCAGTTCACCTTTAGTAAGTTCCTTAATGAACTTCGCATAAGAAGGATAGATGGTATTGATTTTACCGGGCCAGGACGCTTCTTTATGCGGCCAGCTGAGCCAGGTGGCTATGTGTGGAGCGAATTCGGCTGGGAAGTAGTATCCCAACTGCTTTGGAAAGTCGGGAAGTCCGGAAGACGGAAAGTCGGAAAGCTTTAGTGTACTCAACTTGTAAAGTTTTACTTTAATGAATTGCGTAAGGCATTTATCATCACTACTATCCCCTCGCACATTTTGTAGATCCTATCAAAATCAGTTTACTTATATAAGTTCGCTTATCCGCCAAATAAATACATCCAACTACTTCCACAGCTGAGCGAAGCGCAATTCCAAGAAAACGCTTAAACCCAGGGGTAGTTTGACCAGTTGACCCTTCCACTATATTCAGCGACACAGAATCTGCTGCCCTCTTTATCTGCGATGTAAGTGAGTATAATTCTTCTTTGGGAAATGCTTTAGTCACCTGGTTGACCACATCTGACAAATCCACCGCTTTCTGCCAAACTATCAATTTCTCAAACTTAAAAGCCATCTGCTAAACTTTAATTCAATGGAGTGTGCTTGCGGACTTTCTGACTTTCCGTCTTCCCGACTTTATCTAATCTTCGTCTATAAACCTCTTTGTAATGGGCTGATACGAGTCAATCCTTCTGTCACGCATAAATGGCCAGTGTGTGCGGTAGCGATCTGTTTTTGACAAATCCAGCTCCAGCACTTTCACTTCTTCTTCATCGTGAGATGCTTTATACAGGATTGTTCCGAATGGATTTGAAATAAAAGAACCACCCCAGAATTTCATAGCGCCATTTTGCTCCAACCCTACCCTGTTTACACTTACCACATGCACACCGTTTGCCACGGCATGGCTGCGCTGTATGGTCTGCCAGGCGCCGTATTGCTCGGTATTCGTTTCTTCATCCTGTGCAGTAGCCCAGCCTATGGCTGTTGGATAAAACAATATTTCCGCACCCATCAGTGCTGTAATTCTGGCAGCTTCCGGGTACCACTGATCCCAGCAGATAAGCACACCTATGGTTGCGAATTTTGTCTTCCACACTTTATAGCCCAAATCGCCGGGGGTGAAATAAAACTTTTCGTAGTAAGCCGGATCATCCGGTATATGCATCTTGCGGTATTTGCCGAGGTAGCTTCCATCAGCATCGATCACCGCTGTTGTATTATGATAAATGCCCTGCGTTCTTTTTTCAAACAAAGAAGCGATGATAACCACACCCAGTTCACCAGCTACTTTCTGCAGCGTTTCGGTTGATGGGCCGGGAATGGGTTCAGCCAGGTTGAAATTATCATAATCCTCCACATCGCAGAAGTACAAAGAGGTAAACAACTCCTGCAGGCAAACAATCTGTGCGCCACCGGCAGCTGCCTTCTTTACACCTTCAATAGCTTTGGAGAGATTTTCTTCTTTATTGCTGGTGCAACTCATCTGCACCAGTCCGACTTTTACTTTACTCATACTGTAAATTAAGACGCAAAAATAGCTTAAATCTTAAGTAAGTCCATTTCCTCATTATCTCATTCCCCCATTCTCACATTTCCACATTCTCACATTCTCACATTTCCACATTCCCACACTACCTCATTCCCACATTTCCCCCCTACGCCGAGTTCCTCCCCGCATTAATAATCCCAAACGAACAGCGCATCGCCAGCTTTTCATAAATCTCCTTCACCGGTGCCTGTACCAGCTGCTCATCCAGCTCCCTTATTTTAGTCAGTGCATACTGCTGTATCGTCAGCAAGGGTAACACAATACGTTCCCGCATTTGTATCGACAACTGATCCACCGGGTACTCGGCCATCAGTTCGTTATTACCCGTTATTTTAAGCAGGTATTGTTTAGTCAGTGTGTACTCATCATGGATCATCTGCCACAGTTCGCCAAACTGTTTATGATTGGCCAGGAATGCCGTTAACGGAAAAAAAGATTTCAGCATCGCCATCTCACAATTATCCAGCAGCGTTTTAAAAAACATGGACTGATGATACAATTTCTGCAATTGCAGCAGCTTTCCTTTCTTCTCCATTGCCTGCAAGGCCGTGCCCACACCATAGTAGCCGGTTACATTCTGTTTCAGCTGGCTCCAGGAACCTGCATAGGGAATGGCCCGGAGATCTTTTAAAGACAGGCCTGATGATGCACCACGTTTAGCCGGGCGGCTGCCAATATTTGTTTCACTGTAAAAACGTAAGGGACTTACCTGCAACAGGTAATCGGCCAGGTATGGATGATTCTTTAAAGACTGATACGCCAGCAAGCCCTCATCGGCCAACTCACCAAGCAGTCCTTCTTCAGTCTGGCTGAGGGTAATATCCCGGCTGTTAAATAAATCATTGGAGATACCGGCATTTAACAACTGTTCCAGGTTAAATTGTGCAGAGTCAATAGTACCAAAATTGGAACTTACTGTTTGGCCCTGGACCGTTAGTTGTATTTCTTTATTCGAAATATTTTGTCCCATGGATGCATAAAACTTATGCGTCTTTCCTCCACCTCTTGATGGGGGGCCACCACGTCCATCAAAAAATATTACATCTATGCCATACCTGCGGGAAATAGCAGTAAGTTCTTCTTTTGCTTTGTAAATACTCCAGTTGGCCATCAGGTAACCACCATCTTTGGTCCCGTCGGAAAAACCAAGCATGATGGTTTGCCTGTTTCCTCTCCGGGAAAGATGTTGTTTATAAACAGGGTTTGCATATAGTTTCTCCATCACCCCTGCTGCATGCTGCAAATCATCAATGGTTTCAAACAGTGGTACAATATCAATGCGCATTTCCTCCTTCTGCCAGCCACCCAGCAGGAAGAGGCCATATACTTCGGCGGCATTCAGTGCACTGGTGCACTGGCTGATGATATAACGGTTGCAGCCTTCCTCCCCGTTAAACTGCTGAATTGTTTTGACCGCATTCACCACATTATAGGTATCCTGCTGTACTTTATCTTCCAGTATCACATCCGAAGCGGCAGAAACGTTGAGCAGTATTGCTATTTTTTCATCTTCTGTAAGCGATGCATAATTTGCCGGTAATACATCATTACCACTGGCCGCAATATTGTCCAGCAATGCACCGTGTACTGTTTTTTCCTGCCGGATATCGAGCGATGCAAAGTGCAGCCCGAATATTTCAATCTTGTTGATCAGGTTAGTTACCATGTGCAGGAACAACCCGTTGTGCTGATGAATAATGATATCCTTAATCTGCTCCAGCGTCTTCAGTATCTCCTCTTTGGTAATATTGCTTTTAAACCCGGGTATAAACAGGTTGTTGTACAATTTCAGTTCCAACTCCTGCAATAAAATATCGACGCCTTCAAATGTAAGCCTGCGGCGAAGCCGTCGTACATCCAGGTAATAACATTTGATAATACCACCACGCAACGCATCAGCCACCTGTAAACTGGTTTCAGCTGTTACAAAGGGGTTACCATCCCTGTCGCCACCCGGCCAGAAACCCATACGGATAACAGCATTGTCTTTATGTACAGCATCGGGGAACTGATTTTTCAAACTGGAGATAATACGCCCCGCTGCATTGTAGAATATATTCTCGAGATACCATATCAGGCTTACTGCTTCATCATATGGTGTCGGCTTTTTCTTTTTGAAGAAAGGTGTTTTACCCAGTTGTTGCAGGTAGGTATTGACAAGGCTGGTATTATTATCGGCTAAAGCCCTGGCTAAATCGTTGATGATACCAAGGACAGGGCCGGGGTAAAACTGGGTAGGGTGTGCCGTAAGTACCATGCGTACAGAAAAGTCTTTCAGTTTTTCTGCCAGTTCATTTTGTTTATCTTCCTGCAATACTTCCGACTCCAGGTGTTTGAGTGTGCCTGCCCCATTCATATCGTGTACCTGGCGGAAAGCTGCATCTTCCAGCGCATCAAAGAGTACTACCTGTCGCTCCACATATTGCACAAAGCGAAAGAGCAGATCATTTCTTTCTTCCGGCTTCGTATACGTAGTATGCCGGTTGAAAAAATCCTCCATGATTTCCACGGGGCTTTGTTTCTTTTTATAGCCTTCTTCACAGTTATTGGAGAGCAAGGACAGGAGTATCCCGGTTTTCTCGATCCGGTGAAAAGGAAGCGAGGTAAACAGGCTGTTGTACAACTGGAATTTTATTCCAACATCGTTTCTGAATTGCTGTAATGCTCTGCCAGATTGTTGATCCATATACAATGTAAATGAGTGTTAGCGAAATAATACAGCAAGCAGTTGCTAAAAATAATTCATTTTAGCGGTGCTGCCTCAAAGATGTTCATTTTTTTAACTGTCCGGATGACGGTTATAAAAAGTAGATGCATAATTTTTGGTCACGAACCTGCCTGCCGTCAGGGAGGTGAATTAAATACAAATTATTCGCCTTCGGGAAATGGTGGCCAAAATAAAACCCCCTTGCCAAAGGCAAAGGGGTTTCAAAATTATCAGTTGAAGAAATTAAGCTATCTCAACCTCAGCACCAGCTTCTTTCAGCTTAGCTGCGATATCTTCAGCTTCTGCTTTAGACACACCTTCTTTTACATTCTTAGGTGCACCGTCAACCAGTTCTTTTGCTTCTTTCAGACCAAGACCAGTCAGGTCTTTAACGATTTTCACCACGTTCAGTTTAGAAGCACCACCACTCTTCAATACTACATTGAATGCAGTTTTCTCTTCTACAGCGGCTGCGCCACCACCACCATCACCAGCTACTACTACAGCAGCTGCTGCTGGTTCGATACCGTATTCTGATTTCAAGAAGTCAGCCAGTTCCTGTACTTCTTTTACTGTTAAGGCCACCAGGCCTTCTGCTAATGCTTTTACGTCTGCCATTTTGTTTGAATTTTTCCCGCCTTCATTGTTTAGTTACTCCGGCGGAGTTTAAAAAAATTGTTTGCCCCGGTAATTAGGCTCACCCGGAGTTGTGAGCTATTATTTTGAATAAAATAATGCTTATTCAGCAGCTGCTGTTTCTGTAGCGCCAGCCTTCTGCTCGTGGTGGTGCAATAATGCAGCCAGTACACGTTTAGCAGGAGATTGGAGTAAGCCGATAACTTCACCGATAAGCTCATTCTTCGTCTTAATCTGCGTAAGCGCTTTCAGTTGGTTATCGCCGGCATATACATCTCCATTGATGAATGCTGCTTTCAGTACAGGCTTTTCACCATTGCTTTCCTTACGGAAAGAACTGATGATCAAAGCTGGCTCTTTCGGGTTTTCAGAAAATAGCAGGGCCGTTACCTTGTGCAGTGAATCATACATACCTGCATATTTCTCGCTGTCCAGTGATTCAAGGGCTTTTTTAATGAGGGTGTTCTTAGCCACCTTCATTTCCACCTGCTTGTTAAAGCATGCACGGCGCAATTTGCTTACCTGTGCTACAGTCAGTGATTCTGTATCCGTAACATAGAAGTTGTTATACTGAGAGAACTTGTCTTTCAGCGCTTCTATTACTTCGTTTTTTTGATCTTTAGTCATTTTATTTAAAGTTTGACTTGTCTGATTAATTTGAACGTTCAGGCCGTTTTAGCAGCCCAATCGCCTGGGTTTAGTGAACGAATGCTTTTGCATCAATGATAATACCGGGGCTCATGCTGCTGGCCATGCTTACACCTCTAACGTATGTACCTTTAGAAGAAGATGGTTTTGCTTTCAATATTGCGTTGATAAGCTCCTGGCTGTTTTCAGCAATTTTTTCCGGTGTAAAGCTAACACGGCCGATAGAAGCATGTACGATACCTACTTTATCAACTTTGAAAGCGATCTTACCACCTTTAACATCGTTTACTGCACCAGCTACATCGTTGGTTACTGTACCAGTCTTCGGGTTAGGCATCAGGTTACGCGGACCTAACACTTTACCCAGTTTACCAATCTTAGGCATTACAGATGGAGTGGCGATGATAACATCCACATCAACCCATCCGCCTTCGATCTTTTGTACAAACTCATCCAGCCCTACGAAATCAGCGCCAGCTGCTTTTGCTTCCGCTTCTTTATCAGGTGTGCAGAGTACTAATACTTTTTTTGTTTTACCGGTACCGTGTGGCAGCGTTACTGTACCACGGATAGCCTGGTCAGCTTTCTTTGGATCAACACCCAGACGGATGTGCAGATCAACAGAAGCGTCAAACTTGCAGGTGGTAATTTGTTTTACCAATGCAGAAGCCTCCTTCAGGGAGTATGTTTTGTTTGCATCTACTTTCGTATTTGCAACCTTTCTTTTTTTACTTACAAATGCCATTGTTTAATTCTTTTTATCCTCCATAGCTTTAGCGAAGGGGGATGGTTCTTAAATTAGTTTTCCCAAGGGGCTTTACCTTCTACATTCAAACCCATGCTGCGGGCGGTACCGGCTACCATTTTCATGGCGCTTTCTACTGTAAAACAGTTCAGGTCAGGCATTTTGTCTTCAGCAATTGCCTTAATCTGTTCCCAGTTTACTTTACCCACTTTAGCACGGTTGCTCTCTTTAGAACCTTTCTGAATTTTAGCAGCTTCCATTAACTGAACTGCAGCAGGAGGCGTCTTCAGTACGAAGTCAAAACTCTTGTCAGAATAAACAGTGATTAATACGGGGATTACTTTGCCTTGCTTGTCCTGGGTTCTTGCATTGAACTGTTTGCAAAATTCCATGATGTTGATACCCTTGGAACCCAGCGCAGGACCGATTGGAGGTGCAGGATTGGCCTGGCCACCCTTGCACTGCAGCTTTACATAGCCGCTGATTTCTTTAGCCATTTTTTAAAACTTTTTGGTGTTAACGACTTTTCTACCAGGCAATTGCGCCTGTTTACTTGGTCTCCCATTTATCCACCGTAGCTTTGGCGAAGGTGGATTTCCAGACTTAACACCCCCTTTCGCTAAAGCTACAGGGGGCAAAAAGAACTATTTGGGGCTGCAAAGGTAAGGGGAATCAACCTTTTTACAAAGGGATTTCAGAACTATTTTCCCAGTCAAAGCAAGCTGCAGCCCGACTAAATAACCGCCCGACATTTCCACTATTCCCGGCAATTAAATACTTTTGCACAAATGCAAAATTACGCAGGCGATACATCCACTGAGCACAAGGAAGAAACAGACATGCTTACCCTCACAGAAGACCCTTGCCAGCTGGTAGTTTGGAATGACGAGGTAAATACTTTTGAATGGGTCATTGAAACCCTGGTGGCAGTTTGTGGCCATGGACAGGAGCAGGCCGAACAATGCGCTTACATCATACACTTCCATGGCAAATACGCTGTAAAGAACGGCAGCTATGATGATCTGAAACCAATGTGTGATGCTATTACCGAAAGGGGTATTAATGCAACAGTGGAAGTAACTGTTTAGAAATATCCTTTGCAATACGTTTAAAAACTTACTCCGTTCACTGCTTGTTTGCGTTTTAGTAAAAGCGCATTAGTAAAAACTTTTTGCACATTTAATTCGCAGAAATTAGTTTAAATTGGTTACAATATGTTATTGCCAAACCAAAACTAAATTTTATGCGTAAGAATGTCATTTGCTTCACGCTCCTTTTCTTTTTATTTTCTATTTCATCCTTTGCACAGGTAGAGCTGGTGCAGGAAACCGGTCCGGGCATTTCACGAAGGCTGCAACATGAAATTGATATGACCAAAGATCCTGCCCTGGGCATTGTACCGCAGTACAGGCTGGTGGATGCTTATCGGGAAAAGAAAAACCGGCTTGCACAGCTACAGAACAGGGCACCACTTTTTACCTGGACAGAAAGAGGCCCCAATAGTGATGCCGTTGGCCCCAGTAATGGAAACACAAGGCCGGGTAATGGTATTACATCCGGAAGAATGCGGGCTATCTGGGAAGACCTGAGTGATGCTACCGGTAAAACAGTTTGGGTGGGTGGTATAGATGGAGGAGTATGGAAGACGAATGATATTACAGCCACACCTGCCACCTGGACACTCATAAATGATTTTTTTGGCAACATGGCTATCGCCAGTATTTGCCAGGATCCCACCAATCATAATATCATGTATTTTGGAACAGGTGAAAAAGCCATCAATTCAGATGCCGTTCGTGGCGCAGGTATATGGATGAGTACAGATCATGGCATTACCTGGAACGTAATGCCAAATACACAGAATTACTGGAATGTAAGCAAAGTAGTATGTGACGCAAGCGGTAATCTGTATGTGGGCTGCAACTCGATTTCCAACAACCAGGGAATGCTCCGCTATACAAAAGCAACCGGTATATGGACCAATATTACACCCTCAGGGTTAGACCCAAGGATCCCTGACTTTGAACTCAGCAGTACCGGGCGCCTCCATATAGTATGTGGCTATTACAATACAGCAGCAGCCAGCTCAGGCTATCGCTATACTGATAATCCGGCAACAGTTACCAGCACCGGATGGACAAGCCCTGTCACATCGTTTACCACACAATACAATGTGTCCCTGGCAAGTAATGGAAACACATTATATGCACTGCCATCTAACGCAAGCTGGCAGGTTCCCACTATATACAAATCCACGAACGGTGGTGCCAATTGGTCTGCGACAGCAGCCACGCCTTCATTCACCAGCGGCCAGGCCTGGTACTGTATGGGTGTGGCCGTGGACCCGAACAATGCAAACAATGTAATCGTTGGCAGCCTTGATTGCTACAAAACAACAAACGGTGGTAGCAGCTGGACAAAAATTTCAGAATGGGTCGGTACAACCGGACAATATGTACATGCCGATCAGCAAATAATCCGCTGGAGAAATAACAACCAGGTATTAGTAGGAAGCGATGGAGGTATTCACTACTCCGCAAATGGAGGTACCACTTTTCAGGATAAAAATACCGGTCTTCGTTTAAAGCAGTTTTATTCAGTAGCCATACATCCCACCAGTACCAATTATTTTCTGGCCGGTGCACAGGATAATGGCAATCACCAGTTAAATAGTGCCGGCATGGGCGCTTCAGTAGAAGTTACCGGTGGCGACGGGGCTTTTGTACATATTGATCAGAACCAGGGACAGTATCAATGGGGCGCTTATGTCTATAACCAATACCGAAGAAGCACGAATAGCGGCTCATCCTGGGCTTCGGTTAATTATTCTTCCAGCGCCGGTCAGTTTATCAACCCGACTGACTATGATGATGCAAACAATATTATGTATTGCAGTGGTAATGCAAATACTTTTGTACGCTGGAGCAATCCGCAAAGCGGCAGTACGTTTACAGCAGTAACCATGAGCGGTTTAAACTCCGGGAAAGTAACAGCCGTAAAAGTTTCTCCATATACAAATCATACAGTTTATTTTGGTGGGGGCGGATCCGGCATCACTCCTTCGCTTATACGGGCAACGAATGCAAATGGCACACCGGCTTTCACCAGCATTATTGGTGCCGGTATGACGACTTCCGGCGCAAGAATATCCTGTATTGAACTTGGCGATAATGATCAGAATATGCTTGTTGTTTATTCAAACTATGGTGTAAGCAATATTTGGGTTACAACAAACGGCGGGACCAACTGGACAGCCATTGACGGCAACCTGCCTGATATGCCTGTGCGCTGGGCTATGTTCTACCCGGGCAGTAATCATACAAGAGCTATTATTGGCACAGAAACCGGGGTATGGCAAACAGAACTGATTAACGGCGCTTCCACTGCATGGGATCCTGAAACAGGATTTCCAAACGTACGGGTGGATATGCTGCAATACCGCAGCAGTGATGGCCTGCTCGCAGCAGCTACGCATGGCAGGGGATTATTTACTACAACAGTACCAGCTATCGGCGCCTGTGGTACTGCCTCCGGCCTTTCTTCTTCATCGGTAACAGCCAACGCAGCAACCGTAAGCTGGACCGCTGTTGGCGGAGCAAACAGTTATGATGTTGATTACAAACTGAATTCATCGTCCACCTGGACAAACGCTGCCACCGCAACTACAGCCACATCGGTAAGCCTGGCCGGACTTACTGCTTCGTCTTTATACGACTGGAGAGTAAGAGCTAATTGTACCAGCAGTTCAGGCGGATACGCACAAGCTCAATTTACAACGACTGCAGCTTGCGCCACACCAGGCGGGCTTTCTTCCTCAGCCATTAGTAACACGACAGCTACTGTAAGCTGGACAGCAGTCAGCAGTGCCCTTAGTTATGATGTGGATTATAAAACAACCGCATCTTCCACCTGGACAAATGCAGCCACCGCAACTACAGCCACATCTGTAAATTTAAACGGCTTAACCCAGGCTACAGCTTATGACTGGAGAGTAAGAGCTACCTGCAGCAGTGGAAGCGGAAGCTATGCACAGGCTGCCTTTACCACCACTTCCCCATGTAACAATCCAACTGGCCTTAGCTCTTCTGCTATTACCAGCAGCAGCGCTGCTGTAAGCTGGACGGCTGTTAGCGGAGCCAGTAACTATACTGTTGACTATAAACTAAACGCATCATCCACCTGGACAACTGCAGCGGCAGCAACTACTGCCACTTCCGTAAGCCTGAGCGGACTTACCGCATCATCTTTGTATGACTGGAGAGTGCGGACTAATTGCAGCAGCGGAAGCAGTGCGTATGTGCAAGCACAGTTTACAACAGCCGCTGCGCCAACTTGCCCCGGCCCGCTGGATGTGTCAACCAACGGAACTTCGGGAGGTGCAGCCACCATTCCATTTAATACAGATGTAAAAGGGCTAATAAGTCCAAGTGGTGATAATGATTACTACAGGTTTGTCATTACAACTGGCGGTACTGCCACCATTACCCTCACTACATTGCCTGCTGATTATGATATCAGGCTCTATAGCAGTAATGGCACCACACAACTAGCCATATCACAAAATGGCAGCACTACGAGTGAAACTATAACCCGTACTTATACGGCGGGTACTTATTTCGTAAGGGTCTATGGTTATCAAAATGCTAATAATGCCACGAATTGCTACACACTACGGGTGCAATTAGGAACGGCTGCTGTACCAGACGCACCTGTTGTATCTGCTGATAAGGCAAAACTTGTATTATTCCCGAACCCGGCCAATGATAAACTGACTGTTTATATAGCAGGCCACGACCAGCAAAAAACCATTGAAATCTTTAATATCAATGGACAACGGGTTTATACAACCCGCCAGTTCGATAATACAGCTACGCTGAACATTAACAAACTGGCAAAAGGCATGTACCTGATGAAAGTCAGCGATGCCGATGGCCTTATCATATCGCAAGAGAAATTTATAAAAGAGTAAGCCACTTCTGCTATTTCTAAAGCCCTGCCATCTGCTGGCGGGGCTTTATTTTTGTATATGCCCCTGTTTGCTTTAGATAAGGAACTAATATTTCCTCCTGTTCACCTGGCAGAACCCGATGGCCTGCTGGCCATGGGTGGCGACCTGTCGCCTGAAAGGCTCTTACTGGCTTATAAAAATGGCATCTTCCCCTGGTATGAAGGCGACACCATACTTTGGTGGTCACCAAATCCGCGGTTTGTGTTGTTTCCGGAAGACCTGAAGGTTAGTAAAACAGTCAAATCCTTAATCAACAAATCTGCATTTGAGTTTACCGTTAATAAAGCATTTGCTGCAGTCATACATCAGTGTAAAAACATAAAACGCCCAGGCCAGGAAGGCACCTGGATTACACCTGCAGTGGAAAAAGCCTATTGCAGGCTCCATGAACTGGGCCATGCACATAGTGCGGAAGTCTGGAAAGACGATAAACTTGTTGGCGGGCTCTATGGCATAAAGTTGGGGAAAGCTTTTTTCGGCGAAAGTATGTTCAGCGCTGCAAGCAATGCTTCCCGTTACGCATTTATAAAATATGTGCAGCTGATACAAGCTGAAGGTATTGAACTAATCGATTGCCAGGTATATACCGAATACCTGGAGAGCATGGGCGCTACCATGATGGATCGTAAAGACTTTATAACCGCTGTAGAAAAACTGGTTACTGTTTAGCTGGGATGTTTTGCTTTGGACGAATAAACCATGTCTCCCTGAAGCTGCATGCATTCCGGTGACAGGAATTTTGCATCTCATCGTGCCGGCAATAAGCCAGGCATTGTGCACAGGCCGAATACATCACCAAATCATTTATGCGGAAATCAATGACCGGTAAAGAGTCAACAAGGTGCTGCTCCATCCAATTGCACCACCAATCATCATTTGTTTTCTTTCTGCAGTTTCTTACCGAATCATGGGTATATGTATAACGCCAGAATAGTTTTTTATACACAGAATCTGCTTGTATGATAAATATCCTCGACTTCGTTTTATAATCAACGGCTGCGTCAATTTGAAAATGGGGGTTATAATCCCGTCGGGGCATATGAATGGGCTTTCCGAGGTTGGCAGGAATGCTGCCTTTAAAAGCAATCTCATAATCCCTTTCTGTTTGCGCCTGTACTGCTAAAGGGAGTAACAGCAATAAAAAAAGCATCCCTTTCATAAATGGTTTATAAAAGAGATGCTCCATAAAAAAGAATTACACACGTTAAAATTTTGTACTGAGGTATTGCGGCAACATGGCCCGCCATGTATTCCAGTCATGCGGCCAATCCTGTCCCCATACGTCCAGTTCATACCAGATGCCTTTATCGTATAGAATTTTGGCAAACTTGCCACTGGCCCCGGGATCTTCAAAGTTGCCGCTGCCCGTCAGAATGTGGATATGACGGCTTTGGCGTATTTGCTCCAGCACCGCATGATCCGTCAGGTTGCTGATGTAATGCACCGGGCTGTTGAAATATACATTGTCATCATAATGGCCTTTGGTGTACTCGGTAAGGTCATAGACGCCGCTCATGGCAATTACGCCATTAATCAGGTCTGGTCTTTTCAGGAAGAGGTTCATACTGTGCAGTGCACCGAATGAAGCACCGCAGGTGATAATAGGTGTGTCCTGGCTTGTATTTGTTTTAATGAATGGAATCACTTCATTAAACACATAGTTGTTCCATTGCTGGTGACGAATCGACTTGTCATAGGGGTTCATATTGTTATTCAGCCAGCTTTCATTATTAATGCTGTCGATAGAGAATACCCGCACTTTTCCCCCTTCAATAAAAGGGGCCAGGTGATCCATCAGCTGAAAACGCTCATACTCCAGGTAGTCGGCCGCTGCAGTTGGAACCAATAGCAGGGCAAAACCATAATGGCCATACGAAGCAATAGGCATTTCCTTATTCAGGGAGGGACTATACCAGGAAAAAAGGTCTCGTTTCATTCAATCTGTTTAGGGGTAAAATAATCGGTACCGGGTACGAATATATTTTTTTAAGGCCATAAAAGCTCACCCTTTATGGCAGGTTCAGCAAATACGCAAAAAATAAAAAATAATGTAAAAATACTTGTTATTTTTACCGGGTATTAATACTTTCATAAAACAGTATTTTTACTATAATTGAGCATCATGCATAACAAACACATCCGTACCATCATTTGTGATGACCATGCAGGTATCCGGGAAGTTATAGCTTCTTTTTTAGCCACCCATCCCCATATCACCATTGTTGCCTCCTGCAATACAGGCGAAGAAGCCCTCCAAAAATGCCAGGAACTGGTGCCCGATATTTTACTTGTTGACATACATATGCCGGAAACGGATGGCTTTGAAGTTGTACGCCGGTTAACCGAAACCGGCCTGCCCACGAAAGCCATAGGTGTATCAGTAGCCAGCAACCAGGGGTATGCAAACCTGCTAATAAAGCTGGGCGCAAAAGGCTACATGAGCAAAACTTCCCCACCCGACGAATTTCTGAAAGCAATCGACGCTGTACTCCGTGATAAAATATACATAGCAGAGGAAATTACAAACAGGGAGCAATAGCTTCCGTTGGCTTATTCACTTCTTTAGTTTTCCCGTCTGTCTAAAACAGGATAATTTTGTACCCTTTATCAATACAGGCTGTTACGGCCCGCACAGACCTTTAGTATGGAATTGAACAAAAACTTTGATCATCAGTCCGCAGAAAAGCAATGGTACCAGCATTGGCTGGACAAAAACTATTTTACCAGCAAGCCCGACAGCAGGGAGCCCTATACAATTGTCATACCCCCGCCCAATGTAACCGGCGTATTACACATGGGGCATTGCCTCAATAATACTATCCAGGATATCCTAGTGCGCCGGGCCCGTATGGAAGGTAAAAATGCCTGCTGGGTTCCGGGTACAGACCATGCCTCAATAGCCACAGAAGCTAAAGTGGTACAGATGCTCCGGGAAAAGGGTATTTCAAAATCGTCGCTCAGCCGGGACGAATTTTTACATTATGCCTGGGAATGGAAAGAGAAATATGGCGGCATCATCTTACAGCAACTAAAAAAGCTGGGATGCAGCCTTGACTGGAGCCGTACTTCTTTTACCATGGACCCGGATTACTACAAAGCTGTAATTAACATATTTATTGACCTCCATAAGAAAGGCCTGATTTATCGCGGCAAACGTATGGTAAACTGGGACCCGGTAAGCCAGACTGCACTCAGCGATGAGGAAGTAATATTCAAAGAAGTCGATTCAAAGCTTTACTACGTTACCTATAAATTAGTTGATGGCAGCGGTGGTATTACTGTAGCCACAACAAGGCCAGAAACAATACTGGGCGATGTGGCCATCTTTGTAAACCCGGATGATGAACGCTACCAGCATCTTGTTGGTAAAGAAGTATTCGTTCCTATTATCAACCGGAAGGTACCCATCATTGCTGATGAGTATGTAACCACAGAGTTTGGCACCGGCGCATTGAAAGTTACACCGGCGCATGATAAGAATGATAATATGCTCGGTATAAAACACCAGCTGAAAGCCATTGATACCCTCGACCTCACCGGCAAGTTTACCGTAGAAGAACTGATGGATGACAACCCGTCTGAACAAGTAATGGCTTATGTGGGTATTGACCGGTTTGCGTTGCGCAAAAAAATGGCGGAAGATATTGCTGCACTTGGCCAGTTAGAAAAAACAGAAGACTATAAAAGCCAGGTAGGCACCAGCGAACGTACCGGCGCTGTGATAGAAAATAAATTGTCGCTGCAATGGTTCCTGAACATGTCAGCTTTTTTGGAAAGGAACCCGCAGATATTAGAAAATGTAGTGAATGATACCATTACATTCCATCCGGCCAAACTTAAAAACACGTATAAATACTGGTTAGAGAATATCAAGGACTGGTGTATCAGCCGGCAACTTTGGTGGGGCCAACGTATACCGGCATGGTATGATGCGGAAGGACGATATGTGGTGGCAGCAACTGAAGAAGAGGCAAAGGAAATATTTAAACAACAATATTCCCCGGCTGCCGGTCAGGCAGGAACTGACGATATTCAGCTGAAGCAGGATGAAGATGTGCTGGACACCTGGTTCTCTTCATGGCTTTGGCCGATGGAAGTGTTTAAGGGCATCAGTAAGCCGGACAATGAAGAAGTAAACTATTATTACCCTTCCACTACCCTGGTTACTGGGCAGGATATTATTTTCTTCTGGGTGGCCCGTATGATCATGGCTGGCTACGAATACAAAAAAGATCAACCGTTTAAAGATGTTTATTTCACCGGCATGGTGCGGGATAAACAGGGCCGAAAAATGAGTAAGCAACTCGGCAACTCACCCGACCTGCTGGAGATGATAGACAAGGATGGCGCCGATGCCGTACGCTTTGGTATTATGATCTCATCACCTGCCGGCAACGACCTGATGTGGGACCCGGCCGGTAACGAACAGGGAAAGTTCTTTATTAATAAAATATGGAATGCCCTGAAGCTGGTGAAGATGTGGGAAGACCGGTGTGATAATGAAACCAGTTTGAAGGATAAC
>CAYLRV010000024.1:0-65707 GCA_964386395.1 uncultured Chitinophaga sp. | reverse complement strand
AAGGGCTTGATCCCGGACAATTTATTTGGCGCAACCCAATACCTGGATCCGGTAGCAAAAGCAAATGAAACAGCGGCTTTGCTAAAGAACGAAAAAGATTGCGATATGGTTATCTGCCTTTCGCATTTGGGTTATAAATACAGTGAGCAAAAAGTGAGTGATGAAGTGCTGGCAAAAGAAAGCGAGAATATTGATCTTATCATTGGTGGCCATACCCATACATTCCTGGATGCGCCGGTCGTATTTAAGAATAAGAAAGGGGAGGATATTATAGTCAACCAGGTAGGGTTTGCAGGTATTATCCTGGGCCGTTTAGATTTTGAATTTTCCAAATTTTCAGGTAAAAAAATGGTGAAAAATTTTAATCTTTCTGTTTCACAAAAAACAGCCGGGTAAAAATTTTTTTTTATAAAAGAAATGGTGATATTCGCCGTCCTGTCCAACTTTTTTTATTGACATGTTATGAAGATTTTTTTTGGACATTTTGACAAGAACAACTATAGATAACCCGACATAAATTGCTAACCAAGCTGATGGAGAAGAATGCTGAAAAAATCTGGACCAATTGCTTAAAAATTATTAAGGACATAGTTGAATGGCAGCATTTCAAAACATGGTTTGAACCCATCAAACCAGTTTCACTCAAAAACAATGTTCTCGTCATACAGGTACCCAGCCAATTCTTTTTTGAATACCTTGAAGAACATTACGTAAATTTATTAGCAAAGACATTAAAAAGAGAACTGGGTAAAGAAGCCCGTTTGGAATACCGCATCATGGTGGATAGTGGTAACAGTAAGAACAAACCTGTTACGATGGATGTGAGTGGTCAGGGCTTTAAAACATTTTCAAATAACGAAATGGATTTTCCATTAGTCATAAATAATCCTGTTAAGAACCCATTCGTCATACCGGGTCTGAAAAAGATGCAGATTGACCCGCAGCTCAACCATATATATACATTCGAAGCATTTATAGAAGGTGATTGCAACCGGGTAGCCCGCCGTGCGGGTAAAACAGTTGCCGAAAAGCCTGGTGCCAATTCATTTAATCCTTTAGTGATATATGGTGGTGTCGGGTTGGGGAAAACACACCTCGCCCAGGCCATCGGCAACGAGGTAAAAAGGCTGCACCCTAACAAAGTTGTATTATATGTAAGTTCCGAGAAGTTCATCAACCAGTTTATGGACCATAGCCGGAACAATGCGATAAACGATTTTATACATTTCTATCAACTGATAGATGTGCTGATACTGGACGATGTACAGTTTTTTGCAAAGGCTGAAAAATCGCAGGATGCTTTTTTTGCGATATTCAACCACCTCCACCAGTCGCATAAGCAATTGATACTGACCTCCGATAAGTCGCCCAAGGATTTGGAAGGGGTGCAGGAAAGGTTGTTGAGCCGTTTCCGCTGGGGCCTGAGTGCCGATTTGCAGGTACCTGAATACGAAACCCGTATTGAGATACTGGAGAAAAAAATGAAAAATGACGGCCTGGACATGCCAAAAGAAGTGGTGAAATACATCGCTTATAATATTAATAATAATGTGCGGGAGCTCGAAGGCGCACTTATTTCACTGTTGGCACAATCTTCGCTTAACAGGAGGGAAATAGACCTCGATTTAGCTAAGAAAGTGTTACGAAATTTCATCAAATCATCCAGTAAGGAAATCACCATAGAAACCATTCAAAAAATGGTATGTGATTACTTTGCCGTGCCTTACGACAAGCTGTTGCAAAAAACCCGTAAACGGGAAATTGTACAGGCCCGTCAGATAACCATGTATTTGGCAAAGGCATTTACCAAGAATTCACTTAAAACGATAGGGGAGCATTTTGGAGGCCGCGACCATACCACAGTGATCCATTCCTGTCAGACAGTGAAAGATTTGATGGATACGGATGGTGTATTCAGGGAGAATGTGCTGGAACTGCAGCAGAAAGTGCAGTTGGCTGCTATGTAAAACGATATTGCTGTTTAAAATAATTGAATCCCGATTTTGTTGCGAAATCGGGATTTGTTTTTTTGGGATATGAAGCCATTAATCTTTATTTTTGCCGCCCTCGGCCAGGATAATAGCCGGGGTAGCGTTTCGCCGGCTGGCGATCGTAAACAACGGTTCGGAATACCGTTAATATATAATCAGGAGAGGTGCCTGAGTGGCCGAAAGGAACGGTTTGCTAAATCGTCGTACGGGTTAAACTGTACCGTGGGTTCGAATCCCACCCTCTCCGCTTCAACCCCCATAGCTTTAGCTGCGGGGGTTTTTCTATTTTAGCGAAGCTATATGTATTTTGAAGTGCTGCGACAATACTTTTTATACTGGCTCTGCACAGAGGATATAGCTAAACGATTGGAACAGTATCAAAAGGGATATGTTTAAAACATGAGTTTTAAGTTGCCTGTTGACTTAGTTTTAATTATACCCTCCGCCGGGTATCGCCACACCCAATCATCCGCCCTATATTCGTTATACTAAAATAAATTTTATGAAGAAGCTGTTCTTCTTTCTTGCTGTTTTATATGCCACCCAACCGGTTGTGGCACAAAAAGTAAAACTGCCTATGGAAACATGTACCACGGATATCTATGGTACCATGCATAAGAAAAGGGACACAACTGACCGGGGTGTAGCCGACAACTATCTTACCTGGGAAAATGGGTCTGAAATACTGGTGAAGTTTATAGGTGGCAGCCAGTCTATCCGGGATAAAGTAATGTTCTATGCTAAAGAATGGGAAAAATATGCCAACATAAAATTTAAGTTTTTGTCTGATACGGCCAGCTTCACTAACCTGCGGGTGAAATTAGGAAAAGGTGAAGGGCATAATTCACTGGTGGGCATTCAATGTGTGGTAGTGCCGCAGTCCAAGCAGACCATCAATTTTGACACACTGAAATTTGCTGACGTGGATTACTATGCAAAGCGTTTATTTAGTAAAGGCGTAAAAGAAGTGACTCAGTGGGAGCAAATAGAGCCAGAAATGCGGCTGGATCCTTATCATTGGTCCGAAAGGGAAGTAAGACGGGTGGTAACGCATGAGTTTGGGCACTCCCTCGGCCTGTTGCATGAGCAAAGCTACCCTGGCATCATTAAATGGAGAAAGACAGATTCAGTATATGCGCATTATGCCCGCACGCAAAAATGGAACAGGGCGCAGGTGGATTTTAATGTGTTTGAGGTAAACAAGCAATCGTACACCAATGGTTCTTCATACGATCCAAAATCTATCATGCATTATGACGTGGAGCCCTGGCAAACAATGGACGGATATTCGCTGAAAAAGAGTTACGAAATGTCTATTGGTGATAAACTGATGATTGCAGCGCTTTATCCGAAGTATCAGGCCAAATCGAAGTATATCGTGCCCAAGGTTACGGTATCAAAAAATATAAAAGTAGATGTGGTGCCCAATAAAACGAAGGGGGGGCTTTCTATCTTCCCGCAATTTGATGTAAAAACAAACGAAAAGCTTGGCCAGGTGTACTATGTGGCCCATATCGTATATGAAAATGATACGTATGTGCTCACTTCGAAAGAAACCTACAATTTCTCTGGCACACTGGCTACCTATCTGCAAATGAACCTGAAAGCCAATAGTACCCTGAGTTATAATAAAAAAGGAAGGAATTTCGAGCTTTTTATGCCTTACGACCAAATACCCCCGCTGAATGGGAAAAAGATAAAAGTGGTATTTACGGTATACCAGAGCGATTTGGCAAATGATGTGCAGTATAAAATGCTCTATTTTTCCAATACGCCGCCGATGAGTATAGCGCAGTAAGCTTTTTTGGATAACCGGGCCCTGGCTGATAAGCCGGGGTCTTTTTTTCTTCTTTAAAAAATTATGCTTTAATAGGCATTTTGCCTGTATATTTGCACCCCGATTCGAAAGAATCAAGGGCGGGAGGTAGTTCAGCCCGGTAGAATACCTGGTTTGGGACCAGGGGGTCGCAGGTTCGAATCCTGTCCTCCCGACAAATGAAAGACTCTGATAAAATCAGGGTCTTTTTTTTATGTGTATGATAGTACAGCCCGGCAGCATATCCCGATAATTATTGGCAGGGCAGCAGTTTGGAATCTTGTTCTTCCGACGAAAAATAAGTCGCTGACTTTATCAGAGCCTGCACTTAATTTGGTATGGAGACCAACCGAAATGATTTCTCTTTAAATTAATTGCTGTCGTTTGATAGATTTTAGTTGTCGTTCTATTGTGAAGGATATGATTGCGTAAACAAGTATAAAGGAACTGCCATATACCAGTTTAAAGCTGCATTCTGTATCCCTGCCTGTCATCAACTCATAGTTTCCTTGTTGACACAGGTTTGGTGAAAGCACGCAGATTTCTACCGTTTATTATACCGTACCTGTATGCGCTTGCTAAAACAATAAATAGGAATCAAGTTTCTGTTTGTTTGGTATTTTTACCGCCATTACATCGGCATATGTTTTATTTCTTCGGGGTTGGACTCAACCTTTTTTTATTGGTATTGCTGCTCACAAAAAAGAACAAATCTTTTGCAGATAAAGTCTTGGCCGCATGGTTGCTGGTTATATGTTGTCATTTGTCGCTGTATGTGCTCAGCCAGCAACCGATTACCATCGATAATATTCACCAAATTGGTGCCGGAATGCCTTTCCCTTTTTTGCATGGCCCTTTTCTATACTTATATACGGCTGCGGTAACACAATTATTGCCGGTGAACAGGAAATGGTTATTGCTTCATTTTTTGCCCGCCGCAATACTCCTGGTAATGGCGATTCCTTTTTTTTCCCTGAGTGCCGTTGAAAAAATGGAAGTGTATAAAAACAAAGGCCGCGATTATACTGATTTTATGGTCATTGCGGGATGGTTGATGCGGGTTTCAGGAGTTGTCTACGTGATTTGGAGTTTTCTTCTACTGAGGAAGCATAAAAAAAATATCGGGCAACTGTTCTCTTACGAGGAACGTATCAACCTGAACTGGCTGCGCTATCATATCTATGCTTTGCTCGCTGTATGGATGATAATCATCTTTGTCAAAAAGGATTCTTTTATCTTCAGCGCCGTGGTGGTCTTCGTCGTGTTGTTTGGTTATTTTGGCGTCAGGCAGGTTGGGATATTTGGTCAAAAACCGAATGTACCGCCCGTGCCCGAACAGTTGCCTGCTGATGAGGAACCGGGTAAACAGGAGTCTGCTCCTCCGGAACTCGAATTGCCTTCTGTTTCTGTATCCGGCGATGCAGAAGGGATGAAAACTACCCAGGAAGAAACGCTAATAACAGGCGAAGAAAGAAAAATAAAGAAGTACAGTAACTCAGGCCTCAGTGCCGAAGCCGCAGACCTTATCCATCAACAGCTGATTCGCTGTATGACCGATGAGAAGCTATTTACAGAGCCGGAGCTTTCCCTGTCTATGCTTGCTTCAAAACTTGGGGTACTCCCTAACTACCTGTCGCAGGTGATCAATGAAAGAGAGGGTAAATCTTTTTTTGACTATATCAATTTTCTGCGTGTAGAAGAGTTTAAACGATTAGCCGGGCTACCGGAACAAAAACAATTTACCCTGATGAGTATTGCTTTGGATTGTGGCTTCAATTCCAAATCTTCTTTCAATAAAAATTTCAAAAAGGTCACGGGGCAATCACCAACAGCATACCTGGCCAGTCTTCCTGCCAGTTCATAATTAGCACCCGGCCTGTTATTAAAGGTATCATCTTATAAGTGAGGACAAGTTCCCTGGGTGTCACTTTGTAAGGGTGTTGAAAACCAGCCGTTTGAAATTAGCTGCATCTTATAAGGTGCTACCTCTCTGCCGGATGAACGGGGCAATTTTGCTGAAAATCTAAAACATGAAGCGATTAATCAGTGGGGCGTTCCTGGTATTTTTATCCTTTACAGGCAGTGCCCAGAAAAAAGACAACAGACTGGCAGGTATTGACACGATAATTCAGCGGATACTTAAGGAATGGAATGTTCCCGGAGCCTCTGTTGCCGTGGTCGAAAAAAATAAAGTATTGTTGACAAAGGGTTATGGGGCAAGGGATATTGTCACCAATAAACCGGTGACAGAAAATACCCAATTCGCCATCGGCAGTTGCACGAAGGCGTTTACTGCATCGCTGATCGGTACAATATTACAAGATGGATTACTGGAATTGGATGCGCCGGTTACGAATTATTTACCTGCCTTGAAATTTTCTACGGCTGAACTAAACTCCGGTGTCACGATCAGGGATATGCTTTGTCACCGTACCGGATTACCCCGTCATGATTATTCCTGGTATAGCGGCAATACAGGAAGCCGGGATAGTTTATTATACCTGCTTCGTTACCTGGAACCAAGTGCGCCACTCCGTCAATCATTCCAGTACAATAATTATATGTATGCTGCACTGGGAAGCCTTGCCGAAAAAATTACCGGTAAGTCCTGGGAAAAACTTGTTGAAGAGCGGTTTTTTTCGCCGCTTGGCATGGACCGGTCCACCACGGGACCTTTTAACAAGGAAGGTGATTTCTCCTATGGGTATACGTACAAGGAAAATAAAATTCAACCACTTCCATTTCTGCCAGAGTACCTCCGGGGAATTGCTCCCGCCGGATCAGTGGTATCAACTGCAAAAGATATGGCGAACTGGTTATTGCTATGGACAAACCAGGGAAAGTTGAACGGGAAAGAAATTATCCCTTTCTCTTTTTATCAACAGGCTATCAGTTCCCAGATGATTGCTTCGGCCAATTTGCCTGTAAAACAGGCTCCGGATTTTTACTTCTTTAATTACGGGCTAGGCTGGTATACCGCCAGTTACCGGGGACATTATGGCGTGGGCCATGGCGGCAATATTAATGGGTTCAGCAGCTTTGTTACTTTTTTGCCGGTTGACAGTATTGCTGTTTTTGTATCTGTCAACCAAAATAATTCAGAGTCGGTAAGAGTTGTAAGCAACCTGATTATCGACCGGCTGATTGATGCCCCATACAAGGACTGGAACAGCCTGATAAAGATGACTGCAGGTGGTGGCGGGATAGCTCCAGCCGTAAGTTCAAAATCTGGCAATCCTTCCCATCCTTTGTCCGCCTATACGGGTATTTATAAGCATCCTGGTTATGGCAGCATTACGATTAAAGAGGCCAATAATTTACTGACGGGTATTTTTAACCGCTGGGGCCTGACACTGAAACATAAACACTATAATTATTTTACCCTTACAATCAATGATCAGGCTTTTGATGGCAGTGAGGCTATGGATGCAGTATTCCATATTGATGGAGAGGGCAATATCAGTTCGTTGCAAGTACCATTTCAAAGTGGTGTACGTGCTATCGAGTTCATTAAACAAAAGGAAATAGTTGCTGCAAACTCAACAGACCTGAAAAAATATGCAGGCAATTTTGATTTTAATGGTAATGTGGTTAAAATTTATCTGAATGAGGCCGGGGTTTTAAAAGCAACAGTACCCGGTCAACCGGAATATGAAATGATCTACCAGGGGCGTGACCTGTTCACACTAAAAGGAGTTAAAGGAATAAGTATACAGTTTGACAAGGATGCATCGGGAGCTATTCCCTCTGCATCGTTTATACAGCCCAATGGTGCTTTTAAGGTAAACAGAATTGTTAGTAGTAAGGAAACGGAGAAACCAGCAGGAAAAGTTGAAGGCGGCATTCAGCGATATACTGGTGAGTATATTCTTTCCGGCCAGGTTGTAAAAGTATTTATCAAAGATGATCAACTGATGGCACAATTGCCTAATCAGCCAGAGTACACACTGGTTCCTGTAAGCAAGCATAATTTTTCCATTAAAGGTGTCCGTGGATATAGTGTGCAGTTTGAGGTGGATGATAAAAATGCTGTAAACGCCCTCGTCCTGCAACAACCAAACGGGAAAGTTAAGGCAGACAGAAAAAAGTAAGTGCAGCATTTGACGGGATACCGAAGATGTGTTTTTATTATTTCGTATACATTAATTGCGTTTCTGTAGACAGTGTCCCTGTTGGAACAGCTTAATTTGTTCCTTTGTTGTCTGTTTTATCAAGTCAGTGCCGACAGCTAAATCCTGGTGCAGGGTACTAAACCGGGATGCTGTTTACAGTAATTCAAACTCCGCATATATGAAAATAGTCTGTTCCATTTTTATGTGTTGTATGCTGTCAGTGGCAGTCTTTTCGCAGCAGGTTCTTTCAGCGGGTACCCCGGATTTTGATAACAAGTGGTTGCGAAATGGCAAGACGGAGATGGGATATTATGTATGGAATGAAGGCAAATGGGCGGAAATATATTCCTTCAATTATGAAATAGTGGCCACCACAAAAACTGTGTCTGTCATTACCAATTTGAAATCCCTGTTCTCGGCAGATCGATGGATCGATACGGCAATTGCTGAAGCCGGTACTTATAAACCGCTCTACCGTTCTTCTGTCAACAACGATAAGGAATATGTGCTCCGCTTCGGGAAAGAAGTAAGTGGCTATTATTATGATAAGAAAAATAAGAAAAAGGAGCTTGTAAAAGAAGCAGCAGGCACCGGCTTTTTTGATAGCTACACTTATCCTTACCTGCTGGGATTATTACCACTTAGTTCCGGTTACAGGAAAGATCTCCAGGTATATGAATTCAGGCCGGGTCGTAAAGACAATGTGAAGTTGGCCCGCATCCAATCCGTGAAATCAAATATATATGTAAGCAAGCTGACCGGTGAGCACAAGGTATGGCAGGTGAGTGTGCTGGAGGAAGCAACTAATGATCAGTATGAGTATTACATAGACAAGAATGACCGGAGAATATGGAAAATTGAAGTGCGTGCCGGTGCCCAGCAATTATTATTGCTAAATAAAGAGAGTGATTATAATCCCTTTAAAAATTCTTTTAATAAAGAAGAAACACTAAAGATGATCACAGCGGGTAATGCTGTTATCAGTGGCCAGGCTTTTGCCAGGGACAATGAAAACGAAGGGCTTCTGAAAGGGATGGCAATACTGAATATTAATAAGAAACAGTATGCACAACAGGGCACTACGATCCTGTTGATTCCCCACACGCCCTTTTTTAAGGAATGGATACAATTAAATGAATCGTTACGGAAGAAAGGCCGATCCATACCGCTCACGAAAGATGCAGCTGCCTGTATCAAAGTAGCTACTGTCTATGATGATAAGGGTAGTTTTGAATTTGTCAATTTAATGCCGGGCGAGTATGTACTGTATACAGAGTTCGGCTACGTACATACGTCGAACCGGACGGAAGTAGTGGGCTATACTGACACCTATATTAATGGCATGTTCCAGGGGACAACAGCCAATACTGAAGTAAACAGTTATGCTACGAATGCAGCTGCCAATATTAAGAAAATCGTTACGATTTCAAAAAAAGGTGAGACCGTGTCTGTAAAATTGAAAAAGACACGGTAAGATTTTCACCTCTCCGTATAGCTATTGTACACAAATTACGATTCGAGGTGTTCCACAGCAATCGCCAAATCATACTTTGTAATCAGCCATAACTCTTTCTCTTTGATAGACAGATGGAGCTAATTAGTTGTATAGTGAACGGCCTGTAGTGATCGGAATATAGTTGAACGTCACAAGAGGTTTGTGCGTGTAATTTATCGCTGTCCTGTTCATATTGCCCCGATGTGAGATGATAGTTTACTTCTCCGTATGGGCTGAGGATGTATAAAAATCTGTTTGGTCCTATAATATCTGCTGGGCAACTGCTGCAATATCCCGGACAATCTGCGTAGGTGAGTTACACTCACAATTACTTAACCCGATTACATAGATATCTTCCCGTGGAAGATAAACGCCCATGGACTTAAACCCAAAAATACTTCCTCCGTGTTCACGTGACGGCTGGCCATTTATTTCCTTGATATGCCAGCCGTAACCATATGTGAATTCTTCTCCATTATTTAAGGAATAGGTCCGGAATGCTTTCTTACTGCTTTCAGCTTTCAGCAGCAGGTTTTGGTTCAGCGCATTCTGCCATTTGAGCATATCGCCGGTGGTTGACATTAATGCACCGGATGAATAGGGGACACTGTAACTGATCACTGTTTTATTGACAAAACCCTGTTCTTTTTTGTGGTAGCCGTCTGCCCGGTTTTTGATCAATTCCCGATCATTTGCATAGCGGGAACTGCTCATGCCAGCTTTTTTGAAAATATGATGCTCTATGAAATTCTCGTAGGATTCTCCTGTGACCTTTTCAATGATATACCCCAGGAGTACATAACCAGAATTATTATACTCGAATTTTTCGCCGGGTTTAAAATCCACCGGCTCATTTTTAAAGAAGTTTACCAGCATATCAGGGGTCATTTCCTTTTGTGCGATATCGCGGATCGTTTTCATTTTGGTAAAATCCCTGATGCCGGATGTATGCGTTAACAAATGGTGAATGGTAATAGAGTCGCCTGCGGGATAATCCGGAATATAGTTTGTGATCCGGTCGGTCACTTTTAGTTTTCCCTGTTCCTCCAGCATCAGGATCGCAATGGCCGTAAACTGTTTTGTCATTGAGCCCAACTGCATTACGCTGGAAGGATCAAGATTTTTGTTCAATTCAAGATTGGCTTTACCGGTAGCCCGCTGGTAAACCGGTTTTCCCCGGTGGGCTACCAGGAATACTGCACCCGGGCCGTCCTTATCCGGGAATGCCCTTTGGATCAGGCTATCTAGTTTCATCTTCAGGCTCTGGGCTGTTGCCATGTTCAGGGTAGTACATACCAGCAGGAACAGTAAAATATTATGTTTATGATATTGCATAGTTGATTACAGTTTTTTCTTAATGATCCATTAGGGTTGTTGTGGATTTACAGGCGCTGTTCAATCAGCTCCCTTAGTTTTTTTATATCCCTTTCCGTGTATCCGCTTGCTGCATGAATGATCTTTCCGTTCTCTATTAAATAAACAGTTGGCCAAACGGTGACTTGGAATATCTGTTCAGTTTCTTTGCCGACCAATATGACCGGGTAATTCATCCGGAGTACCGGTATAAACTTTTTTATTTCTGCTATTTTTTGTGCAGATGTGTCTGTACTATTGAGGCCAATCACCTGGAGGCCCCTGTAAAAATAATCATGTTGTAATGCTGCCAGTTCAGGAATTGATTTGAGGCAGGGCGCACATGCAAGGTGCCAAAAATCCAATAGCACCAATTTATATCCCGAAACATTTTCAGCATAGAACGGTTGGCCACTCAGGTCTGTCCCGGCAAATGGTGGTAATGTTGTTCCAATACTCAGCAAAGGCATTACCGTTTTTTTTCCAGGCATACCAAATGGTTCCGGCTCCAGGCCCCGTATAAAGCTGTAATGTATCGTTGCCTTTTTATTGTTGATGCCTTTCAGGTTTTTTATAATTAGTTCCTGGTACTCCTGTTGTATGCCTTTGTATTCTGAAAATATTTGCATTTTAACAGGCAGGTATGTTTGCCGGTCGATATAAAGATACCTTTCTGACCGGGTGATTTCTTCATCAGGTTTGAATATAAATTTGATAAGATAATAGTTTCTGCTGCCAACGATGGTGTCTGCGGCTCGGGAAACAGTACTGGCTGTGTTAATCCAGCTGCTTAGGGGAGCTGTGGAATAAAAGAAGCTGGGTATGAAGTTCAGGCCGATATTATTACGGATAAAATTTCTTCCAAGTACGGCTACCGGTTCTTTTTTGATCCATTTTTCCTGCTTATTGCACATGAAAAAATGTTCGCCCGTGTACCCTATATCGGTTTGGCCATTGGAAACAATAGCATGGTATTTCAAAATGGTATCCTGTTCTCTTTTTAGCACCTTACAATGCCTTGAAAAGAAGTCAGTGGTGTCCGTATTATCAAAAAATTTCATTTTAAAACTGGCATTGTATTCAAAACCATGAAATCCACTGAGCCGGGCAATACATTTCTGCAGGATCGGGTCGGTTATTTGAGCAGATAAAGTTGTACTAATACTACTCGAAAGAACGCTTGCCCCGATAACAAGTAAGTGAAAGAGTGCTGTTTTTTTTATCATGCTACAGTAGGATGAAAGTAAATTTAGTTGACAAGTGCCGGCTATGTCGCCCTGGACGGTTGTATTATATGCACCGTCAACGGAAAGGCTTTTATTGTCTATGAAATGAGCCCACCCGTAGTCCTGGTAGTGTTTATACCGGCCAGTTTGTAATGACCACATTCCCTTTTTTATGCCCCTCGTCTACGTATTGGTGTGCTTCGACGATTTTATCCAGGGGGTAAACCCGGTCTATCACCGGGTGGAATTCTTCCTGCTCGATCATTTGGTGCAGCGATTTGAGGTAAGCTGTTTTTGCAGCCGTTAATGAACGAACGGTACAAAAGCGTCCGCCCTTCTTTGTCAGGCGTTTTCCTGCAGAAGAGGGAAGCTTGCCTACAGCATCGAAAACGATATCATATTCAGCTTTGATCTTTGTGATATCCTCTTTTGTATAGTCAATGGCATGGTCTGCGCCAAGCGATTTTACCAGTGCAAAATTTTCGCTACGGCAAACCGCTGTTACCCGTGTGCAGGCATATTTTGCCACTTGTATGGCGCTTGTTCCCACACTGCCGGATGCGCCATAAATCAAAATACTTTGCCCTATTCCAATTTCTGCTTTGTTGAGCAGGTGGATGGCAGTCATGCCGCCAACAGGAAGGGCCGCCGCTTCTATCATGGATAGTTGCGGCGGCTTTTGTGCGATTACTCCTTGCCTGTGCTTTTCAGGCAGGACGATGTATTGCGAATAGGAACCGGTTTTCAATCCTGTTGTAGTACCATATACTTTGTCGCCTGGCTTGAATAATTTTACCGCTTCGCCCACTTGCTCCACAGTGCCTGCAAATTCAACACCCAATACTGGCTGCCTGGGTCTTCTTATTCCATACAGCAGGCGAACCAGCAAAGTAAACCATGCAGATCCGGGATATTTTCCTATGCGCATCCAGATTACTCCTGCTGATACAGTGGATGCTTCAACTTTTATCAGCAACTCTTTTGTACCAGGGATCGGCTTTTCCATTTTCACAAGTTGTAAAACCTCCGGGCCACCATAATTTTCATATATGACTGCTTTCATTGCTGTCTAACAATTAGTGGTGCTTAAAATTTATAGCCGAAATGCAATCCGGGCTCGAAAAGAAAGTAGTTATTCCATTTGTCTTCCTTCACCCTGAAAGATGCAGGAAGATTGGTGTTGACAGGCCAGTAAGTGAAGGCAACGGAAGGCTCCACAAAAAATCGGTTGTGGAATAAGCGGACATGGTACCCAAAACGCAGTGAGGTGAACAGTTGAATACCATTTTGAATTTCTTTCTTATTCAGATCACGGTACCCTTGCCTAAATACAGTAGCATCAACGCCACTATATGCACCTTTCCACCAAAAATGCTGGTAGGCAAGGCCCAATCCAATCGCCTGTACAGAACCGGGGTATGCTTCTGCATCGGCATACTTATCAGGGCCGTAGGGTATGCCAATCGGGTGTTTGTAGGTCCATGTCTTGGCCTCAACTGACAACACATCTTTTTTGGTAAGCCAATAACCGTAATTCAGCTGATAGAATGATTGTGATTTTGGGAACAGGTTGGCCGCCATAAAGCAGGAACTACCAATAAAGTGTCTCCTGAAAACGGTATCATGGGATTTTTGTCCAAACGCAGCTGCATTAATTAGTATGAACAGAAATAAAGAGAGCCCGCATTTTTTTTGCATTGTATTTGATTTATACAGCAAAAATGAAAACAATGCAGCCGGGTGCCGTTGACTTAAGTCAAGAAAGAAGCTTTCCTTATTTATTTAACAACAGGAGACCTTTCCTCCTGTAACCGTTTGCGGATACGGCTGAGTGATTCGGGTTTGATACCAAGGTAACTGGCCAGTTGGTACTGCGGAACCCTTTGCACCAGGTCAGGTCGTTTCTCAAGCAATTCAAGGTAGCGCTGTTCAGGGGTATTCGTCCTGAAGGAATCGAAAGATGCCTGGTTTTTGGCGAGGAGTTGTTCCGTATAGATACGGCACAGTTTTTCGAATTTGGGGAATTTTTCGTTGGCCATCTTTTCAATGGATGGATTGGATACTAAGAGTATAGAATTTTCCACACAGGCGAGGTTATAGCCCGCGGGTTTATCAATGCTAGCGCTGTTCGGGAGTACGGATTCAAATTCGGTATAGAATGCGGTAGTTTTTTCTTCGCCATCAACAAGATAATAGGTGCGTACACAACCACTAATAACAAAATAGGATTCTCTTGCCTTGTATCCCTCACGCAAAATTATTGTCCCTTTCTTATAGCTTCGGAACAGGGCCAGGTCTATCAGTGCCTGCTTTTCTTCGGGCGACAAGGGCATATATTGTTCAATGAATGCAAAGAGTTTTTTTTCCATAGTTGCTCAATTTTGTCGCCCAATACGCAGCGATTTGCGATAAAGATAAATGTTATCAAAAGTCCGGTGAAAAATTGAGCGTTAAAATAATGCCGGCATTACAGGTAGCTATTAATGATTCAGCCTGAATACAACAGGCAATACCAGATCCCAGGAGGTAGGTTCACCATCCCGTTTTCCAGGTATCCAATGCGGCATACTGTTCACGACCCTGATCGCTTCAGCATCCAGTACAGGCGATACACGCTTGTATAACCTTACTGCTGTCACCGCCCCATCCCTGGTCACCGTAAACAAAATATTTACTGTCCCCTCCATTCCCTGTAATTGTGCTATATGGGGATATACCAGGGTTTTCCTGATAAACTTAATTAATGAATCCGGACCGCCGGGAAACTGGGGTTCCTGTTCATAGGCGTACCAGTTGGTGTCTTTTCCATCATTACTGAAGCATTGTCCCGTAAGCAGGGTATCGGATTTATACCAATCCCTGCGTTTTATTTTTCCGTTTTCATGGAATGTGTTAAAAGCGCCTTCCATTTTATTATTCACATAACTGATCTCTTTGGCCAACGCACCAGACGGAAAATATTCCCTGTTGATCCCGTTTTTAATTAATCTTCTGAAATCGGAAAAATGATTCTCGCCCAGCACCCGGCCATTCATTGAATGTTTTCTCATCACTACCCGGTTGCTGTCTTCACGGTCATAATTCCTTACCGTAAAATAATCAGCGGAATCTTTATGCGTAGTTTTCCGGTGCGCATTGGTGAAAAAGGCTGTGTCAGCTTTTTTCACCAATGGCTGGGAGTATACGGCAACATAAAAACTGCTAAAGGCAAAAAAGGCGGTGATCAAATTCTTCATATGATTAATTACTGAAGCCTAGCTTTATTTTATACCTGGCAGCACCAGCCCCGAATTGCTGTTCCAGTTTCAATACTTCTCGGGTTTTTTTGCTAATCCAAAATGTTTCTTTATTTCCGGGGGATTCATGCACGAGTATCCAGCACCTGATTTTTTGCCGGTCATAGCCTTCCAGTTCCGCTTCTCCCTGTACCGTATATGCCACGGTTTGAAAATCAGAGCCCGTACCAGGATCATAAAAAGGGATGATGAACGTGAGGCCCTTCCGGAAAGGTAAAGTCGGAAATGTTTCCAGGTCAAGGTGCCAGTTCAGGTAGTATTTACCAGCCGATGATTTAAAGCCCTCCCATATTTTTTTCATTTGTCTTGCTGTATCTGCATCACTAAGCATCCTGCCATTGTACTCCACTGTTTTTTGCTTCATGTTTACGACGGTGGAACTAACTGTCTTTGCCGTCGCATTTCTCCCGGTAAGTACCTTCCACCATGTATGGTGGTAAAGCGGTTGCAATGTCCTTAGATCCGAATATGATTTTACAATATGCATAATGCTATCCTTGTCTTCCCATTCCTGGGATATCTCAAATGCAGCGATACCGTTATAGTTTGTCCGTTTGATTGTGCGTGTCCAAAATTGTGCCATGGACCGCACCGTATCTTTTTTCATCTTAAAATATACGAGATAACGGTGTGTTCCTTCGCGGAGAACAGCTGTGTTAATGTCTTTAGCTGTGATGCGCAGGGTGTCGCCTTTTTGCCCTTTCAGGAATGTCAGATTGGCAAGCAGGAGGCAGCAGAGTAGCATTGATTTCAGAGTCATGTATAGATATTTCCGCTAAAATGAAAAAACAATGGCAGCAAACACCGGTAAATATTATTGACCGATTTTTTATTCTGTCGATTTGGTGTACATAAATGGCCCTTTCATAGCTTTTCAGCTATTTTCATTGACATATTTCACCTGTTCGTATGAATTTCGATTAATTTACCTGCGGTAATGCAATTGTATGAATGGTTTATTAAAGCGTACGTTTGTCACGAGTATATTGATTGGGGCATCTTATTTCCTGCTTTGGGCTGTGGCAATAATCATTTCGCTGGATTATAACTTCAGGGAGTTTGGCCAGTCTTATTTGTATACCTGCTGGCAAAATGTGTATGGCTTGATGGTAAGCCTGCTGATTTTCCATGTTATACTTCCATTTATCAATACCCGGAAAAATAAAATTGCCTGGAGTATTCTTTCTGGCATCTTTATACTGGTGTTACTGGCTGCTGTTTACCAACTTTGGCTTCGCCTGGGTATGCGGATCGGCACTTATCCTATAGTCGAACAAACAATGCTGTCCAGCGGGTATGTCGTCCGTGGCATTATTTATTTATTATACGGTATCGCTTATTTTACGACTATCAAACTGCTCATTCATATAGTGCGGCTTAAGGATCGTAACAACCGGCTGCAACTGGAAAAGAAAAATGCAGAACTCAGTTACCTGAAATCCCAAACTAACCCGCACTTTCTTTTTAATACACTCAATAACCTTTATTCACTTGCTGAAGAAAGGTCACCGCTGACTGCCGGTGCCATTTTGCGCCTGTCTGAAATTCTGCGTTTCATGCTTTATGAGTCAGAAGCCTCTTTGATATCTATAGGTAAGGAAATGAAAATTATACGGGAGTATATTGAACTGGAAAGGATGCGGTATGATGATTCCCTTTCTATCTCGATTACCGAAGATGTGGATGACGCCGGCCAGTTGGTACCACCCCTGTTACTGATACCGCTGGTGGAGAATGCTTTTAAACATGGGGTTTCGGAAACCATTCACCAGCCTTTTATCCGCATCGACTTGAAAGTTAAAAGGCACCAATTAGTATTTACGGTGGAAAATTCAAAAAGCAAGCGGGAACATGCCGGGCAAATGCGGGTGAATATCGGTTTGGGCAACCTGCGCCGGCAGCTGGATCTTTTATTTGCCGATTCATCATTAGAAATTAAGAACGAAGCAACGGGTTTCCGGGTATGTTTGTCTATTGAACTTGACAGCTATGGAAAAGTATAAAGTAATTATCGTGGAGGATGAACCTCCGGCAATTAATATCCTGAAAAATTTTATTCAGCGTTTACCTCATCTTGAACTGCGGGGTGAATTCAGGGAGGCAACCAGTGCGGGACGCCACCTGCAGCATGAGGAGATCAATATTATGTTCCTGGATATTCATTTACCCGAACTGAAAGGGCTTGATTTTCTGCGTACATTGACCACCAGGCCGACGGTTATTCTGACCACGGCTTATCACCAGTATGCTATCGACGGGTTTGAACTGGGTGTTACGGATTACCTGTTGAAGCCTTTTTCGTTTGACCGTTTCCTGCTCGCTGTGAATAAGGCCATCAAGGAAATTAAAGCCAATGAAGTTCTGGCCAGGCGTTCTGTAGCGGCTAATGATTTCCTGTTCTTAACCATCGACAGAAGAAAAGTAAAAGTTCCCTTCGACGATATCCTGTATGTCGAAAGCAGCAGGGAGTCAGTAAAGATCATTACAACCAAAGCCTCTTATTTTTCAAGGATCACCACATCTGAGCTTGAAAAAATGCTTCCCGCCCAACGATTCAAGCGTATACAGCGGTCATTCATTGTGGCCCTGGATAAGATCGATGCATTCAGTAAGGAATATGTGGAAATCAATGGTAAAAGAATTCCAATAGGCATTGCTTTCAGGAAAGATATGACCTACTTCACAAAAGAATGAAGCAGGTCATACTAAGTAGTGTCACCGTGCTGTCGCCTGCCTGGTAATTAATTTTTACCGGCACACGGCATTGTGGCAATATTCCGAAAGATCACTTTTGTTTTCGGTGGATCTTTGGCTGCTGCCAGGCATTGGACACAGCCTGCGGGCGGAAGCGGCTGGTCTGTTGGGTCCAGGTTTACATAAAGCGTACTAAATTCTCCACGGGTAATGGCAGCAATTTCACAGGTATTAAAAACACTGACTACATTGGTGTATCGCTGACCGCTGTTCACATCCAGCCAGGAGCTGTCACCAAGGATATCATTGGTCAGTAACTGAAAGTTTACCCGGTCGCAATCGTACCTGATAATTTTTGCCGGGATTAACTGACAGTCTTCTTTGTTTTTGTTACAAGCTGAAAGCAACAGTAAGAGTACGAAGGGCGGAATGACATTTTTCATAACGTTTTTTTTAATCTTAACAACCTGGCCTCTTTTTCCGTTGCATGGTCTTACGCTATTGTGTATGATGCGATAAAATTTGTATACGAAAATATTCGCCATCTTTTTCTGTAGCTGTTTATGGTTGTTTCGTCGCATTTGCATTTTAGCGGTTTAGAAATTCATTATTTATGCGGGAATATTTTAATTCACTCCTTATACCTTTTTATGCGACTACTTCTGCTTATTTCCTGTTTACTGGTACGCCAGGCTATAACATATTCACAGGTCACCTATTATGTGGATGCTACAAGACCGGATAATTCCGGGGCAGGTACTTCCTGGGCCAGTGCTAAAAAAGATCTTCAGTCGGCAATAAACCTGGCCGGTACGAATGCCAGTATCTGGGTAAAGGCCGGCACTTATATTCCTACGCATGATCCTTTTGGTAATACATCACCCGCTGATAACCGGGATAAGACCTTTTTACTGAAGAATACTGTGAAAATTTATGGCGGCTTTGGCGGTACAGAAACACAACTGAATGAACGTAACCCCGCTAATCATGTCACTATTTTAAGTGGTGATCTAGGTGTCATTAATACGCTAACCGATAACGCTTACCATGTTGTAATGTCTGTTAACCTTTCCAATACCAGCATACTGGATGGATTTACTATCACCAAAGGATATGCCACCGCTACCTGGCAATCCAGCGTTACTGTTGGTACCCGAGTGATTGACCGGTATAAAGGAGCCGGCGTTTATAATACACATTCCTCTACAGTATTTTCCAATTGTATTGTTACCGGTAACAGCGCTGATTGTACTGATTCCAATGGTGATGCCTGGGGAGCCGGTATGGTCAATTTTCAATGCTCTTCTGCTATTACGGATTGCCGTTTTGACGGAAATTCTTTTTTGGATGGTGGTTCCAGCTTCGGTGTTTATGGTGCTGGCCTGTTTATAGATGCCGGCGGCTGTGCAATTACCCGTTGTTATATTGTGAATAATACCAGCGGTTCAGGTTTCTTTGATGCGTCGAGAGGGGGAGGTATGTATCTTGGCAGCGGCAACAGCAGCCTGGTCAACTGTGTTTTCTATAATAACAGTGCCCAGACCGGAGCCGGCATTTTTGCTGGTGGAGGTGAGTTCAATGTAAGTACGATCACGAATTGCAGTTTTGTAAATAATACATCCTCTTTTGCCGGTACCTCCTTCACAGGTTTTTCAGATGGTGTATTTACTAATTGCATTTTCTGGAATAATACGCCGACCAGCAGCAGTATTGCAGGACGCAATGAAATTTATAGCCAGGAAACAAGGGTGCAGTTTCAACCTACTTTTACAAATTGTATTATTCGTGATGCAAGTGGTTCGCCATTGGCAGTTACCAATACTATTACGAATGCCATACTGAACAGCAATCCGCAGTTTGTCAATTTACCGGATGGTGACGGACCCGATAATAAATGGGGTACCGGCGATGATGGAATACGGCTTCAATGCGGGTCACCTGCGACCAATGCAGGCAGCGGGTCAACGCCGCTTACGGATATACTCAGAATTTCCCGTACGCTTCCCCTTGATATTGGTGCCTATGAAGGAGAACATGCGAACAACCCGGTGAATCCCTTGCCTTCAGCTGCCACTACTGTTCAACTTAGTGTGAACCCGACCGGGATAAATTATTTTTCTAATTGCAGCAGTCTCGTTGGCGCCGTGCAATCGGGACCTCCTTATACTATCAGCGGAACAATTACTGCCAAAGTTTGGATTGAAACGGTACAACCAGCTCAATATGTTAAACGCCACTATGAGTTTACGCCGCAATTGAACCCGGGCACTGCAACAGCGAGGGTGACGCTTTATTTCCGGCAACAGGAATTCAATGATTTCAATGCAGTAAACGCAGTTAAGTTACCGACAGGTCCTACCGATGCGGCAGGTATTGCCAATATACTTATTGAAAAGAGGGGAGGCAGCAGCAGCAATGGAACAGGCTTACCCGAAACCTATCCTGGTGCGCCACAAACAATTAATAATGCATCCATCAGCAAGGTCTGGAATGCAGCAGCGTCCCGCTGGGAAATTAGTTTTGATGTGACCGGCTTCAGCGGCTTTTTTGTGAAAACACAACTGGTAACCTTGCCACTTCGTTTGGTAAACTTTTCCGGCCGTAATGCTGCGGCATGTAACGAATTATCCTGGCAGACTTCGGATGAGTTGAATGTAAACATGTTCGTGATCGAAAAAAGTACTGATGGCGTTTCTTTTGTGGCTGCAGGATCGGTGTCGTCTGCAGGCAATGGTAGTCATCATTATCAGTATGCTGATTGTTCAGCACAGGCTGATATAATGTATTATCGCTTAAAGATGACAGATCGTGACGGACGATTTACGTACAGCGCTGTTATCCGGATCAAAGCTGATCGTGCAGTTGTAAGCATAATTCCTAACCCGGCTAGCGACAAGGTTCGTTTACTGTTTAATGATCTTTCTTTACTGAATACGAATGTAACAATAACAGATGCAGCTGGCAGGCCAATGCTGCAGGAGTTAATTACCAGTCAGTCACAGCTGCTTGATATTTCCAGGTTACCAGGCGGTGTTTACCTGCTGCAGTTCAGAAACGGTACTGCCGTAAAATTGTTGAAAGCGAAAGATTGATTAGGGGAAAACCAACTTGCATAAACATGGGGAGGTTGCTATTCCCTGGATTGGCATCTGCTAACAGATGCCAATTTTTTTATCTGCGCTCTACCACAAAAAAGTAGCAGGTAGTAGAAACTACCTGCGTACCTTATCAACCACCAAAACGGGGCAGTTGGAATTCTTCCAACCAAACTAACCCATTTGCATCCCCGGGAAATTCGGCTTCTTCGAGGGATGTGCCCATGTCACCATACAAACTTTATTTATACGAATACCATGCTGATTACTGCTGTGAAAATATTGTTTTATCAAAGTGCACTATGAAACCCGCATTCAATTCTGTATATCAGGTTTGTCTTTCTGTATACATTTTTAAATGGTCGTGAGTGTTTTCTCCGGCTTTGTATACCCCCTGGTCATTTTATGGTAGAGACCGGTATAGCAATTTTTATCCCGGAATAGTATTGCCGGCTGTTATACCAGACCCCCGCATCTTTCGAACTTATACCTATAGCCCCACCGTGAATGTCCAGGCCGATATCTATTTTCGGGAATGAAAGCCCGGTGCTAAGTGCATACATAAAGGCGAGCAACGAGGGCTTGGCCACATCACCGCCGATATCGAACTTACCTCCCAGTTCGCCCAGCCCAGCCCTTGGTTCGACATAGAATTTATTCCAGTGTTTTCTGTATCCCATCATAACTGGTACTATCCTCGTCCTGATATCTTGCCCATTATAGGGTTTGTTTTTTGTGCGAAGGCTGGTATAGCCCAATGTGAGGCTGAGTGCAGAAGAGGAAGTTAATTTTTTAAATGCCGTAATGCCGAACAGCGGCCCGATCGTTCCACCATTACCATAACCAGCATAGATACCGGTATGTGCTGCAACTTTGAAGAGCTCATTTTGTGCTGTGCTGCTTAGGTGCAGGCAAAGTAAGAGTGACATAATATAATTATGTAAGGCTGTTTTCATATTGTTTTTTATGCTTATTTTAAAAATTACATAGCAGGGTCAGGATATTTTTCGAAATAACCTGGTGATTAATTAAACATAACGAGGGCAGAACGGGTAAAGCTGCCCGCATTATCAGCAGTGGCAATTGTTGTGGAAGTAATGTTGCCTCCCTTTTTTATAACCAATGTAACTTGCTGGCCGGGTGTACCACCATTGCCGGATATGGCAAATGTCGCTGCGGTAACGCTTGTGTTATAGGTGATCTCTTTTGACCAGGGCAGTGCGGACACACTTTCATTCGTCGTACCACCTGTAGCTGTTGTGTAGGAAGCGAATTTCGAACCGGTAAAGTTGCCGGTCAGTTCATAAGTCACAAGTCTTGATGAAATATTATCGTCCGTTTTTTTGGTGCAGGAAAAGAAAAAAAGTAAAAGCAGGCTGTGTTTCAGTATAATCGTTTTTAAATATTTCATGGTAATTAAATTTTTAAGATGTCGGAATGTTGCCATTGATCCGAAGGATTGATTCCTTAATTCTGTTACTGTCTTATCAATGTTTGCGTAAAGCGGTCGCCCCGTACATTTACGTTTTCAGTAAAGCAAACCAGCGTTTTGCAATCATAACTTTGTATGGTACCATTTACTGCTGCATCACTTGTAATAACATTTCCATCGAGGATCCATGTGCCGTTATCATCACCTGGCGGTGAACAAACAGACCCTGCATCGCTGTAAGTCCAGGTGCCGTCATTTTTGAGTTGAAGGATATTATCTTTTTCGCAGGGGTCCAGGAAGGCCATGAAGTCCACGGGGGTAGCCGTTGGCGACTCTTTGTACTCGATAGATTTCAATTTATAGCTCCCGCTGATTCCTGCGATAGTCTGCTCACAGATCTGTGTTGATTTCTCTTTCTTGCAGGAAGCTAATGCAAGAAAGGTGACTACTGCAAAAGGAAGCATGTTTATCGTTTTCATATTTATGTTTTTAAAGGTTACGTGTTCAATAAACAAAGACCGGGTTTTGTACATGAGCGGTCATCGTTTTCAACGTTGAAATTAGAAGTAAACAAGTTTCACGGTCGTAATGAAGTGCCTGTTTCTGTAGATGGCAATTCCCTTTTTGTAGATAGTATAGAATTGAAGTAAACCCGTGAGCGAACTGTGGGTGTGGAATTTAGATTTTATTAACAAGTTGCGGGCTACTATGCATACTGAATTTTGACGTAGCGTTATATGCTGCTTACAGTGTTGTGAAAAAAAATATACGGAACATTGTTGGTCCACTATACAGCAGACATAATATAGAATGCGAATCGATCTTTTCTATTTCCCCGCACTGTCTGTTTTGTTTATTTTCTTTTCCCATAACAGGTTGTCTTTCTTATCAAAGTATTTCACGCCTATAAACTTTATACTATCCTTAATGCGGAATATATCATTGCCGGAGGTTCCAAATCCAAGGACAAGCTTACCGGCGGCGTCCTGAAGTATTAAAGCCCTTGTCCCATCCGACAGGACTACTGCATGAAAAGCTTCCCTGCCATTTGCCGGATCATCCAGGCCTAAGGCCACACCGCTTCGGCCGTCGTCAAATGTGTGTGTGCCAAAACCACCTACTTCCAGTCCTTTTTGATTATTTAAAAGTATACCGGTTGGCAGGAATATTCTTCTGCCGACATTTGGATCCGACAATTGGTCACCTAATTGCATTACATCGAGTCCTTTTTCATTCATGACAACCATGCCGAAGGCTGAATGCCTGTATTTTTTATACCATTCCATGTACTTGTCAGGATCTTTAGGATATATTTCGGTTGAAAAATATTTTCTGACGAGGCTGGTGTCTGTCCTGACCCTGTTTTTCGAATATGGAATTGGGGCCCCGATTAGAATCCGGTCTTTGCCATTTTCATCTTCGATGATAATCCCCTTTGCTCTGATTAAATCGAATTTGTTCGTTTTGGTAAATCCCAAAACAAAAATGCTAATCAGTATAATGGCGACAAACCCTGTAAAAAGCTGTTTTGTCTTTTTATACCGGGATTCAATTTCTTTGATTTTTTCTGCGATCTCTTTTTCCATTTTATGTATTGTGTTAAGGTTTAAAAAATATCACTGTTTGATTAATGAAAGGTTGGTATTTCCGGAATGTTATTCATACATCAGTCTGGTAAATTTATCCGTGTATATCTGTCCCGATGAAACAGACATGCGTTTTATACCAGGATTTGGTTGGTGGTGGTATCAGGTATTTATTTACTGCCTGCTTGATTTAGTAAGATCAGTTCATAGCGCTACCAATTAGCATCATTGCAGCGAAATTATTTGTAACGAGTAGGATCGGAGTAAATTAGGCAAGGTTTCCGTAGCGGAAAAGCACCATTCCGTAGATTACATATAGCATTGGGTAAATGCTTATTGCGTACGATGCTGAGCAGTCTTTCAGATTTATTACAGGCGCCAATAACGATCGAATAGCAATGTGTTCTTCCATCTCCGTAAAATGAAGAAACCGTTTTAACAGGGACCAGCCTGTTCTTTTATCCATGTGGCAATATAGCCGGCTACTTCCTGCCAGCCACTTTGAACACAAATACTATGTGACCGGTCTTTGAAAGCTATAAAGTCAGTTCTGCTTTCGCTGTCTTTATACGCTTTAACATTTTTCCTGTTTAAGCTGATTGGAATGATATGGTCATTCTCTGCACTTACAAATAGCAACGGCTTATGTGGTTTTGAAAAATCAATATAACCGTCGCTGAAGCGGCTGCTTCTTGGAATATTCCGGCTTTCCGGAACTACCGCCTTTTCATAGATTTCGTCTGATTGCTGCCGGGTCAGGGTATTGCAAATGGCATAGTGAAACCATTCTTTCCCGGCGCAATATATACTATTACCCCTGAGCGGATTTATCACACCGATATTCGATCGTATGAAACTCCATTTGAGACTCAATACTCCTTTTGGCGAAGCCGATGTAATGCAAATCCCTGCTGCACCTTTGCCGGCCTGTAATAATTTTTGAACGACCAGCCCACCCATTGAATGCCCAATTAAAATTGGCAGTCCTATGCATTGCCGGGCGATGAATGCAGCGTAGTGTTCGACAACATCATTCAGCCGGAGTTTTGCTAATGATTTAGCAGGGTTTTGGCGGAGTTCGGCTGGGATCCCCTCATGATAAGGATAGTGGGGGCTATGGCAAACATAGCCCAGCTCTTCAAAAAACAATAACCATTCATTCCAGCAGTGCCCATTCTCATGAAGCCCATGAATAAATACGATGGTGGTGCTATTGGCCATAGTGATACTTTTTTAACGCTTTACCGTAGCTATTTTATACGCCAAGCAGTAAGATAATGCTTAAGCATCGGGTGGATTAGCATTTCTGTATGCATAAATCATGTTTTAATGGATTATTCCCTATCTGTTACGGTTGCTAGCCTGCCCGGTTTGTTGCAATAGCCTGGTTCTGCCCTTCGTTTAGAGCCCATGGCGGGTTTTTTAGAAAATTAATTCTTCATTTTTTCTGCAGGCAATATGCTGGTGGTGATTTTTATATATCTGCTACACCAGCCTATCTTTTTAACCTTGTTTTTCTTTAGTGAAAATAATTTGTTTCACAGGGCTTAAACCATTGTTGGTTGCATAGCTGCCGGATACAATATATCCGATATGTACAATTTTTTCCCCTGTTTATCAATGGAGCGGTGCATGTCTGGAAAATACCTTTGTTTTCTACAAAAACCAGCACATGAAAAGAATAACCAGATTCAAAGCGTTCAGGCTGCTTACGCTATTAGCCTGCTTTTTATTAATGGCAGGATGTAATAACAATGAAAACCCGGATAAAATGCAGGATAAGAAAACGGATACAGCCGCACCCGGCATTTCTGCTGTAAATGCAAGGACTATGTATGCGGAGATCGATGGAAGAAAAATCGCCTATCGTTCCATGGGTAATGGCCGACCGCTTGTACTTTGCCAGCGTTTCCGTGGCAATCTTGATAGCTGGGATCCGGCTTTTCTGGATGCCCTTGCAAGGAACTACCAGGTCATTATTTTTGACTATACAGGCTTTGGCCTGTCTACCGGTACGGCGCCAACAACTATGACTGTGTTTGCAAAAGACGTAAAAGATCTTTGCCGTTTTCTTAAACTGGATAAAATCATCGTAGGCGGCTGGTCGTTTGGTGGTGCAGTGGCGCAAGTTGCTATGACGGAGTTCACCGATCTTATTACACAAACTATTTTGCTGGGAACAAAACCTCCCGGTAAAACCACATACCCTATGGAACAGGCTTTCCTGGAACGTTCTTCCAAGCCACAGAATGATTTGGATGATGAAATTGTCCTGTTCTTTGAACCCACATCTAAAATCAGTACAGCAGCAGCGAAAGCAAGTCATGATCGTATAGCGGCCAGAACCACGGATAATGATGTATATATCAAACAGGAGTTATGGGCCAATTACAGCCTGGGCTTCGCGGATTATGCCAAAGACTCTGCCGGCGTATTACAGAAAATGATGACAACCAGCACACCGATCCTTGTTATCAGTGCGGATCATGAAGTTGTTTTTCCGCCGGAGAACTGGTTTGTACTGAACAGAAAGCTGCCTACAACACAGGTGGTTGTTATTCCACAAACAGGCCACGGCCCGCATCATCAATACCCGGAAATGGTAGCAGCCTACATCCATTCATTTATAATAAATAATACGAAATGAGCCTTGCTATAAAAACTCATGGCAAGGCATACTGGCAGGTAACCTTCAATAACCCGCCGCTTAATCTATTTGACCAGGAAATGGCGGATGCATTATCGGATTTGATCTATAAGCTGGAAAAAGATCCGGATATAAAGATTGTGGTATTTGATAGTGCTGATCCCGACTACTTCATATCACACCTTGATGTGGTGCGTGCTGCAACGATGAAGCTTAATAAGTTGCCTACAGGCCTTTCGCAATGGCCCGACTTTGCTTATCGTCTCGAAAGGGCACCTTTTATAACAGTAGGTGTGCTTCGCGGAAGGGCAAGGGGTGTGGGAAGTGAGTTTTTACAAGCACTGGATATGCGGTTCGCCAGTAAGGAAAAAGCAATACTGGGTCAATTGGAAATGGGATGCGGATTAATACCGGGAGGTGGTGGTATGGAACGTTTGCCTTTGCTGATGGGCAAAGCAAGGGCACTTGAAGTGATAGCCAGTGCAGCAGATTATGACGCAGATACTGCGGAAAAATATGGCTGGGTAAACCGTGCTATACCAGATGCAGAGCTCGATGCATTTGTGGATCGCCTGGCAAACCGAATAAGCAGTTTCAGTAAGAAGGCTTTGGCAGCAGCGAAGGAACTAGTGAACAAACGGACGGGTATTCCTGCGGTGACAGATCTTTCTGCCACACAGGATATTTTTTTCGAGTTGCTCAGTCAGCCCTCAACACAGGCCCGCATTGGTCAGCTGCTTGAAAGGGGATTGCAACAAAGAGGGGATTTTGAATTGAATCTTGGAGCGTACTTAGGGAATTAATCTATCTTCTAACCAATAAAAACAAGATATGCCAATCACAACAAAGAATATCGTATTTGTAACGGGTGCTTTTGTCAGCAATGCCTGCTGGGATGACTGGAGAATTTATTTTGAAAGCAAGGGATATTCAACGGTGGCGCCGCCCTGGCCATATAAAAATGGTACAGCTGCAGAACTCCGGGCGAGGCAGCCGCATGATATTGACCTGGCAAAATTGACACTGAAAGAGGTAATCGATAGTTATATCAATGTAGTAAAAAGCTTCCCGGAGAAACCGATCGTCATTGGGCATTCGTTGGGTGGATTGATGACGCAAATAATTAATGACCGCGGATATGCAGCAGCGGCAGTGGCGATTCATTCTGTTCCGCCGAAGGGTGTGTTCCCATATGAATTTTCTTTTCTGAAAGCAGGCTGGCGTGTACTCGGTTTGTTCACCTCGTTGAAGAAAACATATCTTATGTCATTTAAAAAGTGGCAGTATGCATTTGTAAATGGTATGCCTTTGGCAGAACAACAAGCCGCCTGGGAGAAACTTACTATACCTGAATCGAAAACAGTGGCAAGAGGCGGCTTAACCAATGCGGCTAAAGTTGATTTCAAAAAGCCGCATGCTCCTTTATTACTTACGGCCGGGGGACAGGGAACCATCATTCCTGCACACCTGAACCGCCGCAATTTCAAGAAGTATAAAAAAGACAATGGCTCTATTACTGATTATAAAGAATTCGCTGACCGGAATCATTTTGTCCTCGGTCAAAAGACCTGGAAAGAAGATGCCGATTATATCCTTGCGTGGCTGCAACGATTGCCATAAGCACGATGCATGTAACCATAACACATATTGATACAGCCTGCATATTAATTGAGATCAACGGATATACTATACTCACCGATCCAACACTTGATGCAGCCGGCCGGCTGTATTACCATGGTTCCGGTTCTTTTTCCAGGAAGACCGGTAACCCGGCTATGAGCCCGGATGCGTTAAAGAATACAGATCTTGTTTTATTAAGTCATCACCAGCATAAAGATAATTTTGATATAAAAGGAAAAGAACTAACTGCCACGCTTCCCCTGGTCTTGTCAACTGTTCCTGCTTCGAAGGCCTATGAGAATATCACCGGTTTGAAAGAGTGGGAAACATATGCGGTGAATACGCCGTTAGTACCGGGATTACGTATTACGGCAGTGCCTGCGCAACATCATCCCTGGTGGGTGCCTGAATTTTTTTCCGGCAAAGTGATTGGTTTTATAATTGAGTATGATGCGCAACAGAACGGGGTACTATATATTTCAGGGGATACCGTCTACTTCAAAGGCATTGAAGAAATTGCCAAACGTTTCAACGTTGATATAGCTGTTCTTCATGTGGGTGCCGTGCAGTTCAGGTACCTGACCGGCTTTGGCCGCTATACCATGAACAGCAAAGATCTTTTGCGCTCTGTAAAAGTTATACAACCGGCAACAGTGATTCCGATCCACTACAAAGGCTGGTCCCATTTTAAAGAAACGGAGCAACATCTCCGTAGTGCCATTGGCGGAGAGGAATGGCTGAACAAAAAAACCTTGTTCCTTCAGCCGGGAATTCCACAGGTTATATAATAAGCCCCCAACGAAAATGTATAACAACTGTCACCGTATAGCAATTGGTCGGGCTGCCGTTTGATGGTAGCTTGCCATCTCAAATTAATCAATATGAAAAAGACCTTCTGTTTAAGCAAAACACCAATAACTTGTTTTGCTTTCCTCCTTCTGCTGTTTGTTACAGCAAGCGCACAAACGCCGGTAAAAAATATAGTATTGGTCCATGGCGCTTTTGCCGACGGTTCTGGCTGGGAACCTGTGTATAAATTACTAAAAGCAAAAGGGTATCATGTAAGTGTGGTGGGTAACCCGAATACAAGTCTTGCGGATGACGTGGCAGCTACCAAAAGAGTAATTGCCCGGCAGCCTGGCCCGGTATTATTGGTAGGCCATTCTTATGGAGGCGCCATCATTACTGATGCGGGCAATGATCCCAAAGTCGTGGGACTTGTTTACATTGCAGCATTTGTACCAGATGCAAATGAAACATTATTGCAGTTACTACAGGCAGGCCCGCCTGCACCGAATTCAGGCATACTTCCTCCTGATGAGTTTGGTTTTATATGGTACGATGTGAACAAGTACCATAGTGGTTTTTGTGCTGACCTGTCTAAAGAACAAGCCGATTTTTTGGCTGATTCACAAATACCGGTATCTGCTTCCGTGTTCGGTAGCTCCATTGCTAACCCGGCCTGGAAAACAAAACCGAGTTGGTATATAGTAGCCACAGAAGATCAAACTATCCCTCCTGATGGCGAACGGTTCATGGCGAAGAGGGCCAATGCGAAAATTACGGAGATAAAAGCCAGTCACCTTGTTTTTATGTCGCAACCAAAACCTGTGGTAGACGTAATTGAAGCTGCCGCAAAAGGTTCTGGCAAATAAATTGCTAACAATAATATACGGCTAATGAAAGTCAGGCTCATACTGGCATTTGTTGTTGCCATCATCATTGCATGCAACAGCAAAAACGAGTCAGCACAAACTAAAACAGCAACAAATATGCAAAAAGAAATCATAGTGGCAGATTACCTTACCGATCCTGCTATTGAAAAGGAAACTAAAGCCTTCTTGAAAGCGCTCAATACGAGTGGTGGCAAACCCATGGAAACCATGGAGCCGGGCGAGGCAAGAAAGGTGTTGGAAGGCGCACAGACATCGGTTAACGCTGATACCTCAGGTGTGGAAGTGACGGAAAAAACGATTACACAGGATGATATTACCGTTAAACTTTTTATTGTGCGTCCTGCTGGTAGTACGGAGAAATTGCCCGCTTTTATGTTCTTTCATGGCGGCGGCTGGGTAATTGGGGATTTTCCTACCCACAAGCGCTATATCCGTGACCTCGTCGTGTATTCGGGTGCTGTGGCTGTATATGCAGATTATACACGATCGCCTGAAGCCCGCTACCCGGTAGCGGTGAATGAGTGCTATGCGGCTACAAAGTGGGTAGCCGAGCATGGTGATCAAATCAACGTGGATGGAAAGCGACTGGCAGTTGCCGGAAACAGTGCTGGTGGTAATTTAGCTGCAGCTGTTACGTTGATGGCCTTGAAAAAAAATGGCCCCGCATTGAAATTCCAGGTGTTATTCTGGCCGGTGGCGGATGCAAATTTTGAAACTGTTTCTTATAATCAATTTGCAAGCGATCGGTTCCTTACTAAGAATATGATGAAGTGGTTCTGGGATCATTATATCCCTGATACCGCGCAACGTAAAGAAATATATGCCTCGCCATTACAGGCTGCATTGGATGATTTGAAAGCGCTGCCACCTGCACTGGTACAAACCGCAGAGAATGATGTGCTGCGGGATGAAGGAGAAGCATATGCAAGAAAGATGAATGAAGCCGGTGTGCCTGTATCGCTGGTACGTTACCAGGGTATGATCCATGATTATGGGTTATTAAACCCGCTGGCACATTTGCCGGCCGTGCAATCGGCATTATTGTATGCAGGGGCGGCATTAAAGAACGCATTAAAATAGTAACATGGGCGACAACAGAAAAACGATCGGGGTGAACCAGGACTTTCTTGCCACCGTAAAAGATTTGTATGAGACCAGGCAAAAAGCTGCTATTCTCTATGAAGATAACGGTGTAACAAGGGCATCCGGGTTCATCTCCGCACTTTTTGAAAAGGAAGGAAAGCCTTTTCTCTTACTGGATGGTAAACTGGAAATAGCCGTTAGTAGTTTGTATGCCGTGAATGGTACATTTTCTACCGATTACTCAGAATGCTGATTAGCCTTCTTTCTCCCGCTTATTATCAACCGTATAATAGTGCTCTTTTTTGATCCCATGTTTTTTTATTTTTGAATTGAGTGTGGATACATGTACTTGCAATAGCTCAGCTGCACCACCTTCGCCGGCTATCTTCCCGTTGCTTTCCCGCAGGGCAGCAATAATATGATCCCGTTCATTTTCTTCGATAGTTTTTATGGTGCTGGCAGACTGAAACAAAATGTTTCCTTTTGAGTTTGATTCCGGCAGCGCTACTTTATTAATAATTTCCCCTGTAGTTAACAGAATGGAACGTTCAATAAGGTTTTCCAGTTCGCGGATATTGCCTGGCCAGTCATAGCGCACCAGCTTTTCCATGGCTTCAGCAGATATATTCGTTACATTTTTTCCATTTAGTTTGGAAAACTGTTGAATGAAATGAAGTGCCAGTGAAGGAATATCTTCTTTCCTGTCACGCAAAGGGGGCATGGTGATGGGGAACACATGGAGACGGTAATACAGGTCCATACGAAAGCGGCCTTCTGCAACTTCTTTTTCCAGTTCACGATTCGTGGCTGCTATAATACGTACATCTATTTTTATGCATTCACGTCCGCCGATTCGTTCAATTTCTTTTTCCTGTAATACCCGTAAGAGTTTGGATTGTGTTTCCAATGGCATTTCGCCAATCTCATCGAGAAATAGTGTGCCTCCGTTGGCCTGCTCAAACTTACCAATACGCCTTTCTACGGCTCCCGTGAATGAGCCACGTTCGTGGCCAAACAGTTCGGATTCAATGAGGGTTGCTGTTAACGCCGCACAATTGATCTTTATAAAAGGTTTGTTTTTTTTTGGTGATAACTGGTGGATGGATTCTGCCACTCTCTCCTTGCCTGTACCGCTTTCTCCCAACAACAGCACCGATGTTTCGGCTGGCGCTACCACGAGTACCATATCCAGTATTTTTTTCAATGTCCGGCTGCTTCCGATAATTCCTTTGAATGCCGGTATTGCTGTGTGATCAGTATAACGACCGGCGATTTTCTCACTATTATGTTTTGCTATCAGGAATTGTTCGTGCTGGTACCAGGCAATGTCCAGGGTAACCAACAAGTCTTTCTCACGAAAGGGCTTCACCAGGAAACCATACGGTTGTGTAACCTTGGCTTCATTCAATGTTTTCTGGTTGGAATTGGCCGACAGGTAGACAAAACCGGTATTACTTTCTCTCAGCTTACGGGCAAGATCAATGCCTGTAAGATTGCCTTTAAGAAAAATATCCAGCAATACCAAATCAGGTCTTTCTTTTTCAGCTATTTCAAGCGCAGTTGGTACCGATCGGGCAATCCCACATACAATATAACCTGCTTTTTCCAGTATGAGCTGGAGGTTATTAGCCTCGATAAACTGATCTTCTACAATCAATATTTTTTTCTTCATAGTACGGTCTCCCCGGAATGCTGTCTTTCGTGGTGTTCTTTATTTCTTTCGTATAATTCTTTATCAAATACAATGACCAGGCTGGTTCCCTTATCTGATGATATGGTAAAATCGGCTTTCAAATCATCACTTAGTCCTTTCATTAATTTCAGGCCAAGTGATTTTTTTTGGATCTCTTTCCAGTCGGGTGGCAAGCCGATTCCATTGTCGCTGATCGACATGATTATCTTTCCGTTTTCGTGCTGTATAAAGCCAATACTAATTTGTCCCTGCTGGTTGTGGGGGAAAGCATATTTGATAGCATTCGTTACAGCTTCGTTCAAAATTAGCCCTGCAGGAATGGCCTGTGATATATCGAGGCGGATATGTTCTATATCTGCTGCAATAGTGATCCGCTGCCTGGTATCATAGCTCTCTTTCAGGTAACTAATAAGCTCGGGGAAATAAACCCCCATATCAACGATGGTAGAGTTTTCTTTCTGGTAAAGCCGCTGGTGGATCAGCGACATGGCATACACCCGGTGCTGGCTGTTTTGTACTGCGGCAAGGGCATCATCTTTCAAAAAAACAGATTGCGTTTCAAGGAGGCTCATGATCGTGTGCAGGTTGTTTTTCACCCGGTGATGCACTTCTTTCAGCAGCCATTCTTTTTCATCTACAAGACGTTCCAGCGATTGGTTCTTCCTGCTTAGTTCTTTACTGTTACTCAGTTTCACCCGGTACTGATTATACAGTAAGGAAAGAATGATTAGTAACAAAATGATGCCTGCAATAGTCATCTTTTTGATCAGGTTTGCCTGCCGAAGACTATCTTGTTTTAAAAGATCCTGTTTTTCCAGGGATTGAATACTTTGTTGTTTCATCAACAGGTCCTTATCTTTCCTGGCGGCTTCGTAACTGAGTTGTTGTAAAGATTTGTCTTTGGCCAAAGAATCGTAAAGAAAACGCAACCTGGTTTGTTCGAGGTTATCCTGTAAAAGAAGTGCATTGGCCTTAAGCAGTTGAATACTTTTTTCATGCAGTACGATAGCATGGTCTTTTCTTTCCGTCTCATATTTGATTTGCAGTTCCCGGTTTTCCCGGATTTTGGCTTCACGGTATTCAGCATCGTCCAGCGATTTATTGATCATGATATGATTGATTGCGGACAAGTAATCACCTGCTGCAGAATCGGCTTTATACAAAAGGAAATGAAGATGTGCCAGCGATTTTCCCACGAAAAAGCCTGAGCGAAGACTTTGCTCCAGGTAAGGTTTAGCATCAGCATACTTGCCCCATTCAATGTACAGTTGCCCCAGGTTTCGGGCTGCCATGGCGGCCTGCAACGGTTGTCCTTTTCTAAGGGCTGCATGGATTTTGTATTGTTCCTCAGCCAGGGCATATTGTTTTGCTACCCTGTAGGCAATTGCGAATGCGAAGGCTATTGTTGCTTTGTCGTCATCTTTTCCCGGCGGGTGTTCCGCTGCAACTTTTTTCAGAAAAGCAATGGCCTGCCCGGTCTGGCCGAGTTTAGTATGTGCTTCTGCAATGCCGTAGGCAAGCTCGTACATAGTACTGCTTGCCTTTTTTTTGTACAGATCAAAAGCCAGTTGGTAGTATTCAATGCCTTTTTGAAACTGCCCGATTTCCCGGTACAGAAAACCCAGGTCGTTGTAGATGCTGGCGGCGGAAGCAAAGTCGCCGGTTGCTTCCATGGAGCGTACCGCCTCCAGTATATAATGCAGCGATTTATTCCTGTCACCTAACAGCATCCACATCAGCGAGAGCCTTTGCAGGTTGTAATGTTTGTTCCGGAATTTATGCGTATCGTAAAATTTGAGTAACTCAACAAGTTGATCAATGGCTTTTTCATAGTTGCCTTTGGTAATTGTGGCGCTAATAATCTGACGATAGAATCTGGCTTCGTCCCTTGCTTTATGTTCCAGCCTTGCCTGTAGCTTTGCTTTTTCAATAATGGCAATAGCGGTGTCTAATACAAGATGTGCAAGCGAGTCATTCCCTTTTTCATGTATGACGGTGCCGGTAAGTATTAGTGATTCTGTGTATCCTGTTGTGTAATGAATTTGGGCAGCCAGTTCTCTTGCCTGGAGGGCGTATCGGTTGGCCTTTTCCAGGTCTTCTTTTTTTTCTCCGTCAAGGTATAAATAGTATGCACTGAGTTCAAGCAATGCCTCCGTCTTCGGAATACCCGGTGTTGCCGCTTGTAAAGCATAGAGCAGCCCTTTCTCATCCCCATCGATGGGTATTCTGTCACCAGGAATGATCTGTGCGGTACAAAAAGAGGCACAGCAGTACGCAGTTAAAGCGATCAATGCTCTTTTCATGATGTAATGTTAATATAGTATAAGCCTGCCGGCAGCAGACGGGCTGAAAATATAGCTAAACGTAGACAGCTGCCAATACATATAGGCGGGCAATCGTTGTATATATCCTGCACGGTACAATTGTTACGGGCACCATTCGTTACTTGTACACTTTATTGATCTTTATACCCAGTTTTTTGATCTTTGAATTCAGCGTGGAAACCTTTAACCGCAGCAGGGAGGCTGCACCATCCGGGCCAGCTACTTTGCCAGCACATTTCTCCAACACCCGTATAATGTGTTCCCGTTCATTTTCAGCATGTGATCGCAGCACCTCCTCCATAGCCTTTCCATCAGCATTTGAATCTTTCACTGGTGGCAGGTGAACTTCCTTGATAACCGGGCCGGAGGCGATAAGTACGCTGCGCTCAATGAGATGTTCCAGTTCACGGATATTGCCCGGCCATGTATATGCCATTATCTGTTTCATCGCTTTTCCTGAAATATTACGCACCTGTTTACCACTGTTTTTGGAATAACGATCAAGAAAATGAGCTACCAGTACGGGTATATCTTCTTTGCGTTCCCGCAAGGGGGGGAGCATGATTGGAAAAACATTCAGGCGGTAAAAAAGGTCTTTGCGAAACCTTCCTTCATCTACTTCTTTTTGCAGGTTACGGTTAGTAGCGGCAATGATGCGGACGTTAACCCGCAAAGGAGATTTGCCACCCACTCTTTCTATTTCTTTTTCCTGTATGGCCCGCAACAATTTTGCCTGCAGGTCTGGTGGAATTTCGCCAATCTCATCAAGGAATAAAGTGCCTTCATGGGCCAGTTCAAATTTGCCTATCCGTCGTTCTGTTGCGCCTGTAAAACTTCCTTTCTCATGTCCGAACAATTCACTTTCCATCAGGTTGGGAGGCATAGCTGCACAGTTAATCTTCACCATCATTTTATCCTTGCGTGGTGATGCATAATGAATAGCACGGGCAATTAATTCTTTTCCGGTACCCGTTTCTCCGAGCAGGAGCACAGTGCTGTTTGCTGCCGCTACCTGGGAAAGCTGGCGGAAAACGTTTTGCATTTCAGGACTTTTACCAATAATATCATCATAGCCGGTGACGGCGCCAATCTCTTCCTGTAAATACAGTTTTTCTTCTTCAAGTTGTTCCTTATAGCGGCTAATCTCTTCCAGCTGCCGGGCAATTCTTTCATTGGCAAGTATATTGGCCACCGCCGTACCCAACAGGTTAGCAATCCCTTCCACCAGGTGTAGTTGCCGGTCTGTGAATGCTGCTTTCTTCGCCGAGAAAAAGAAAAGTGCAGCGATGGCTTTGTTTCGATCCCGCAGTGAAATACCGGCCATTTGTACTGTACCATTCTTATTCAGGAACCGGATATAGGAGGGTGCATTTCCTTTTAAAACAATTTCATCCAAATCGAAGAGCCGGATCTTTTTTGCATGAAGTGCTTTTTCAAATACACCATCGGGAAAGTGGTGGTGTGCATGCAGCATATCCGGGTATGCTTCATCGCCTGAACGGGCATCATTATCGTTTACCAGGAAAGCGCTGAATGTTTGGCCGTTGCTGTCAACCTTCGCAATGGTAATATCTGTGTAGAAAGATATTTTTTGTAACTGTTCCTTCAGGATTGGCAACAGGTCTTCTTTTTCGCGTATGGCGGCCAGTTCATTACTGATATCAAGGAGTATTTTGTTTTCATCCGCCCATTGCTGCATAATCTCATGATCAGAAATACTGGCGAGTATGATTGATACCTGGTCCGCTACCTTTTGCAACAATCCGTAATGCTGTTTGGTAAACGATTCTCTATTATCCTTCCACAGGGTAAGAATGCCCAGCACTTCTTCGCCCTGGCGGAGCGCAATAGAAAGAGACACTTCAATACCTGCTTTTTTTGGAATGCGTGCATAGAATGGTGGATTGGGTGAACTGCAGAGGTCATCCATGGTATGATGAACCGGTTTTGTATCGGCCAGTATATTTTGAAAGAAAGTATCCCTGGCATCAAAATGGGCTTCCATAAGTGTACGGTATTCAGGATCGTCTTTCCTGGCAGCACTGGCTATTCTTGAGAAAGGCCGTATGGTGGCATTGCCCTGATCAAAACGGCAAATGAAAATATCATCCGTACCAAAAAGTTGTTTCAATTTCGGATGTATACGTTCCAGTATCTCGGTCTTATTCCTGGCGTTGATAATATCATTATAAATAGAAAGGAGTATCTCCTGGGTAAATAATTCCTGGCGGAGAAGGTGTAAATCATCTGTGTCAGCACCAGGTTTTTGTTCCGGCACCCATTGTTTTGACATTCCATAAAGTTAGGCTATACATTGTCCAAATAGCACCACTGCTTTCGCCAATTAGCGAAATATCGCTATAAATTTTCAACACACTTCGATATAAATCATTAATAATCAAAATGATATTTCGTTGGCACTTTTATTGGCATATAGGTATGAAACCTTAACCAACATAAACAACCTCAAACATGAACCAGCCAGCCTTCTCTTACGTTGCTGATACACCTTCTTCTGTCTCTCCGGGCAAAGCGCATTTTGAAATACATAGCCTGAAATGGCTCAATGAAAGCCTGTTACTGGAAACGAATAAAGAAGAACGCCTCCGGCATTATGAAATAACCTGGTTTCGGTCTTGTGCGGGCAATATTAAAGTAGATGCGGTGACGTATGCGCTGCAGGAAAATCTTCTGTATTGTCTTGTGCCGGGACAGGTACGCAATTACCAGGCTTCAGAGATGGAAGGTTACCGTATTTCATTTTCGGCCGATTACCTGCATATAGGCTTAGCGCATACCCGCATCGCACCCTGGCTTGACATGTATAATCCGGGTGAAAATATAGCCGCTGTAGAAGCTGACGCAGAAATGCAGGCAGAGATGCTGGAGATAGTGCGTAAAATGCAGAAAGAATTTTTGAATGGTTTTATGCTCCGATCGGAAATACTCGCCGGGTTACTCAACATATTATTAATTCATTTCTCCCGCAAGCTGCAGATCAGTTTCGATCATACCGGGACAAAGGATGCCGATCTTGTCCGCCGCTTTAAGACCTCATTAAACCTGAATTATATTTATAAAAAACTGGTGACGGATTATGCATCCGAGCTTTGTGTAAGCCCCAACTACCTCAACCGCACTGTGAAGAAGCTGACAGGCTTCACGGCCAGTCATCATATCCAGCAACAGATCATTGCTGAAGCTAAACGTTGTGCTATTCATTCGAATGGAAGTATGAAGGAGATTGCATATTTCCTCGGCTTTGATAACCTGGCTCACTTCAGCAAATTCTTTAAGAATAATTGTGGAATGAATTTCACCAGTTTCAGGAAAGGATTGGTCTTTGACAGCTGATATTCAACACACAATTATTTTGTATTCCTTCCAGCTATGCAGGTATGAGGCTGAAGCGCTGAAAAATAGTATTATTGTATTCACTGATGTCAAAGAGCACACCTCTTATAGAACTTAGCCGGCATGCCCCCGGTATGCCATTTGAAATCCATACGATGGAATGGATTGAGAAGAACCGATGGCAACAAAATGCTGTACCGCACCGGCATAATTATTTCGTGATTGTTTGGGTTAAGAAAGGGAATGGGGTGCATATGATTGATCTTGAAAAATTTGAATTACAGGATAACACTGTTTATTGTATATCACCCGGCCAGGTACACCTGCTGCATACCAGGGGGCCGGTTGATGGCTATGTGATTTCTTTTGCGCCGGACTTCATGGGCCTGGAGGATGAACATTTCGATTTGCTGTTCGGTACCGGGCTTTTCAATGCCTATTCCCGCTCGCCTGTAATAAAAGTGAATGAAGCGATTAGCACCGAAATGGAAGACATGGCAAACAAGATGATGAAAGAGTATGCTAATTTCTTCCTCCTGCGTGCCGAAATACTAAGAGGTTATCTCCGGATATTTCTCATCTTTCTAACCAGGCAATTTGAACGGGTGCAAACAGAAGAGCCGCAGTCACGTAATATCGAATTGGTCAGGAAATTCTTTGCGCTTGTAGATAAACAATATGCGTCGAAGAAAATGGTCGCCGATTTTGCGGATGAACTGGTGGTCACACCCAATTACCTCAACGAAGTAATAAAAAAAGTGACCGGCTTCCCGGCAAGTCACCATATCCAGCAACGAATTGTGCTGGAGGCCAAACGGCAGGCGGCCTATTCCAATCTTACTATGAAAGAGGTGGCTTATGAACTTGGCTTCGATGATATTGCCCACTTTAGCAAATTCTTCAAGAACGTTTCTGGCCAAAGTTTCACCGATTTCCGGAAAAGCCTTTCTGGTCAGTTGGGTTAATCGTCCCGCTGCTGCTGATAGCTGCACTGCTTTATAGTTTCTCTCCCGAAACAATGATTTGTACAACAGTTACCCGTAAATGTCAATTGACTCCGCCTGCCTGTGATGGTAGTTTTGAACTGTCAAAATAATTGAAGAAACGAAAACACATTAAAAATTAAGTTATGAAAAAGATCGTTCAAACAATAACGGCCTTGTCTGTTGTTCTTTTTGCTGCTTCTCCCATTACAGCGCAGAAGCCTTCCCCCGACTTGCTTACACCCACCAATCACGCATTAGTGCTGATTGATCATGAAAGCCAGATGGCTTTCCCTGTAAAAAGTATCAGCATTGAGGAGTTGCGTAACAATAGCGCACTGGTGGCAGGGGGCTCTAAAATATTCAATGTGCCTACGCTGGTTACCACCGTGGCTGAGAAAAGTTTCAGCGGTCCTCTTTTCCCTGAGATTACCACCTTCTATCCTGCTGCGACCACTAAAATCATTGATCGCACAACCATGAATGCATGGGAAGATGCGAATGCCTACAAAGCCATAACCGGGTTCGGTAAGAAAAAAATAGTAATTGCCGGTTTATGGACCAGTGTATGTATCGTAGGACCTGTACTGTCAGCCATCAATGATGGATATGATGTATATGTGATCACCGATGCCAGTGGCGACCTGAGCAAAGAAGCACATGAAATGGCTATCCAGCGTATGGTGAAAGGTGGCGCCACGCCCATTACGGCTACACAGTATGTGCTGGAATTGCAGCGTGACTGGGCAAGAAGCGCTACGTATGGCCCGGTTACCGAAATCTTTAAAAAATACGGCGGTGCATATGGTATTGGAATACAATATGCCCACGAAATGCTGAAACATTAAAATGGGTTGATTGGTGTGGTTAATAGGGCAGGTGGTATGCCTGCCCTTAAATTTTCTTACATGAAAAGCTTATATCAACTATTCTTTGTGCTGTTATTGACCCTGGCGACTAATAATAGTTATGCTCAGAAGGCAGATATTATTATCATTAATGCAAAGATATCAACACTGGATGCCGCAAACAGCGAAGCGGAAGCTGTAGCTATCAGTGGTAACAAAATATTGCTCACAGGCAGTAATTCAGTAGTGCTCCGCTTAAAAGGAAGGGGTACCAGGCTTATTGATGCCAAAGGAAAAAGAGTGATACCCGGCCTGTTCGACAGTCACCTGCATGTAATCAGGGGTGGCCGGTTCTATAACAGCGAATTGCGCTGGGATGGTGTTGGCTCTTTACAACGTGCCCTGGAAATGCTGCGAGGGCAGGCACAACGAACACCGCCAGGTCAATGGGTGAGAGTGGTGGGAGGCTGGAATGAGTATCAGTTTATAGAAAAAAGACTGCCAACACTGGAAGAGATTAATGCCGCAAGTGCTGATGTGCCCTTTTTTATTCTTTATCTCTATGGAAAGGCCTGGTTGAATAAAGCCGGCATCAAACAGCTTGGTATCAATGCTGATTCGCCGAACCCTCCCGGGGGCTTAATTGAAAAGGATGTTCATGGTGAACCCACCGGCTTGTTGCTGGCAGAACCGAATGCATTTATTCTTTACTCGACACTGGCCCGCTTACCAGAACTCAGCACCGAGGAAAAGATCAACTCCACGTTGCAGTACATGACTGAACTGAACCGCCTGGGTGTAACAGGCGCAATGGATGCCGGTGGTGGATTTCAAAATTTTCCGGATGATTATACGATCACAGATTCATTGAATAAACTCGGCAAGATTACTGTGCGGCTGCCCTATTTTTTGTTTGCACAAAAAAAGGGAACAGAACTCGATGATTTTACCAGGTGGACAGGTATGGTGGAGATTGGCTCCCATGTACATAATGGTATCAATGAGATAGACTATGAGGTCAGTGGCGGAGGCGAGAACCTGGTCAGTGATGCAGGTGACTTCGAGAATTTTTTATTCCCGCGGCCCGATCTGCCCTTATCCATGGAAAAAAACCTGGAAGCGGTAATCAGCTTATTGGTTAAAAAGCGCTGGCCTTTCCGACTGCATGCTACCTATAACGAAAGCATATCCCGTGACCTGGATGTGATTGAAAAGGTCAATAAGGAAACACCCTTGAACGGACTGACCTGGTTTATTGATCATGCGGAGACTATTTCTGAAGAAAATATGAAACGTATAAAAGCTCTGGGTGGTGGCATCGCCATTCAGCACCGCATGGCTTACCAGGGGGAAAGTTTTATCCGGCGCTATGGAAAAAAAGCGGCACTGGCTGCCCCCCCGGTAAAAAGAATGATCGAACTCGGTTTGCCTGTAGGATTGGGAACCGATGGTACACGAGTGGCCAGTTATAATCCCTGGATGGCCTTATACTGGATTACTACAGGTAAAACAATTGCAGGCACACAGGTTATGGCAGAGAGTAATACGCTTGACCGCCTCGCTGCATTGAAACTAATGACCAGTGGTGGATATGATCTTATACGTGAACCGATGAAAGGAAAGATTGAGAAAGGATACTATGCAGATCTCGTTATCCTGGATATGGACTATTTTAATATCCCGGCAGAAGAAATTAAAAATATCGTCTCTCAACTCACCATTGTCGATGGAAAGATTGTATACGGTGCAGCTGAATACAGCACTGTCTCGCCTGCAGCGCTTCCGGTCATTCCGGTATGGAGCCCTGTAAAATATTATGGCGGTTATCAGTCTAAATAATAAAACATGCGCAGGTTCTTTACAACAATTACAGCTATTTACCCAACCGTAACATGTTTTCACTGGGCCATGTTAGCATACAGGGTGCTTATTTCCGCCCAAATGATCTTTGCTCATGGATTGAAAAAGATCGATGCTGGTATGGAGAAAGCAGAGCAAGTGCCTAACCCGTTGGGATTGCCCGAAACCTTCAATCACTTGTTTGCAGTCTCGGCGAATATTATTTTCCCGCTATTCATAATTCTTGGTTTTTTTACAAGGCTTGCTGTATTACCCATACTTGCCGTAACGTTAACCGGCTATTTTATTGTGCATTGGAACGACAGCCTTGCTGCAAAAGATATACCCTTTATGTACAGTATCGCTTTTTTGTTACTCCTGGTATTAGGGCCTGGAAAATATTCGGCCGATTACCTTATACATAAAAAAATCAGGCAATGAAAATGATCAGTATTTATAATCCGGAAGTTACAGGATGCGTGTTGCCTTAGTAATCATAGTATCCTTCCTTGTTGTGGATATGCAGGCACAACAAATTCCGCCATTTAAGTTACTCAGGCAGGAAGAGGATTATTCTTTTTTGAGAAATGATTCATCAGCCAGCGGGTATCACAGGATGAAATTTATTCCCCTGTCTGCAAACCGTCAAATCTATATCAGTCTTGGTGGTGAAGTAAGGTTCCAGTATTTCTATGCCAAAAATGAAAACTGGGGTGATGGATCGCAAGACAAAGATGGTTATATATTAAACCGTTTGTTGGTGCATGCTGATTTACGTCTTGACAATCATCTCCGCCTTTTTACCCAGTTGCAAAGCAGTACAGCAGGCAGCCGTGTGGATGCAAATCCTGTTGAAGAAAACCCGCTCGATGTGCACCAGGCATTTGCCGAGTGGCAGGGCCGATCAGGTAATACAATCATTTCAATAAGTGCGGGGCGCCAGGAATTTCTATATGGCTCGCAACGTATCGTATCTGTCAGGGACGGGCCAAATAGCCGGCAGTCTTTTGACGCATTAAGGTTCCGGATTAAGCACAACAGGCACAGCACGGATATTTTTTACAGCCAGTTTGTGCCATCACAAAAGGGAATATTTGATGACGCATGGAATAGCGACACCCGTTTTTGGGGTGCATACCAAACTTTTAGTTCCCGTATCAATAAAGGGCAGCTTGAATTGTACTATCTCGCTATCAAAAAAAGGAAAGCCCAATTTAATGATGGGGCAGGGGAAGAACGCAGACACTCTCTCGGCAGCAGAATATCCGGTATGTATAACCGCTGGAGTTATGATATGGAAGCCTTGTACCAGTTTGGCAAGTTCAACACAAAGAATATCAGTGCCTGGACAGCTTCATTAAATATGTCGTATAAATTTAAAGAGGCTAAACTAAAACCTGAAGTAGGCCTTAAGTCTGAAATCATCAGCGGGGATAAACAAAAAGGGGACAGAGGTTTGCAAACTTTTAACCCGCTTTTTCCAAGAGGGGCTTATTTCGGATTGGCGGCATTGATTGGCCCGGGCAATCTGGTTGATCTGCATCCGTCACTGGCATTGACCATTCTTAAGCCCCTTGCACTGGAAATTGATTATGCTATTTTCTGGAGACACCGTACGGGTGATGGCCTCTATGCTGTGAGCACAGTGCCCGTTTACGGAGATGCAAATTCCACAGCAAAACATATTGGCCGGCAACTGGCCATGAACTGGATATGGCGACCCGGTCATTTTTTTTATTTCAGGTATGAACTTACCTGGTTCGACACTGGTGCTTATCTAAAACAAGCAGGCACAGGAAAAGATATTATATTCACTGGCTTAACAGCCCAGTTAAAATTCTAAAACAAAAGTTATGGAACCACGAATTGGGATTACAAAAGAAAACCTGGCCAAAGGCGCACACATCCTCAGCGGATTCCTGGCCGACGAGTTCCTGTTATACCTCAAAACGAGGAATGCACACTGGAATGTAGAAGGGGCTGATTTTCAGGAGAAGCATAAATTTTTCGAAGAGCAGTATGACAGGCTGGATGAAGTGATGGATGATGTGGCGGAGCGTATCCGTTCGTTAGGGCATTATGCGCCGGCAACCATGGCGGCTTACCTTGGACTTACACATCTTACCGAAAAATCCCGCTCCTCTAATACAGGTGCCGGTTACACTGCCGAGTTGCTGGCCGACCATGAAAGTATCATAACCCGCTTGCGGGAGCATATCAATATCTTCGCTAATGATTTGAATGATGCCGGTACAAGCGATTTCGTAACCGGCCTCGTTGAGATGCATGAGAAAATGGCCTGGATGCTACGGGCACAACTGAAATAAATGGATATACAAGCAACGAAAACGACATGGGCAATTGACCCGGTGCACTCAAAAATAAGGTTTGATGCAAAGTACCTGCTGATTACATCTGTCTCCGGGTGGTTCAGGGAAATAGAAGGTACGATCGTAAGTACCAGTGATGATTTCACCAACAGTGAGATAAGCCTGACTATTTATGCTCATTCACTTTTCACTGGCATCGAACAGCGTGACGACCATCTACGTTCATCTGATTTTTTTGATGCTGCCAGGTACCCAACAATCAGTTTCCGTTCCACCAAAGTGGATACACTGGAAAACAGTTTCCGTATTTCAGGCAACCTGCTAATCAAGGATATCAGCCAGGCCATCGTTTTCGATGCCCGTTACCTGGGCGCCGTTCCCGATCCGATGGGCAACACGAAGGCAGGATTTGAAATGGATACAGTATTTGACCGAAAAGACTTCAATATTACCTGGAACCAGTTCTTCGATAAGAACGGTATTCTTATTGGCGATCAGGTGAAAATTCATGCAGATATACAACTGTTGAAGCTGGGGCAAGCTTAAAAACAGACCCTGCACAGACCGTTTTCGTCCGGAAACGATGAATTGTACAACACTATCCCTGATATGACTATTCTTCCCGTTGGTAATCTGGAGGAAATTTGTGGTATTAAATATTACATACATGAAAACAGCAACAACAACATGGAGACTCGACCCCGCTCATAGTGAGCTGACTTTTAAAGTAAAACACCTGATGATCAGTTCGGTGACCGGAAGGTTCAAAGATTTTACCCTGTCTGTCGAAACTGCCGATGAGCAATTTGCAGAACCAACAAACATAGTGCTCACTGCGGAAACTGCCTCTGTGGACACACATAACGGTCAGCGAGATAACCACCTTCGCTCTGCTGATTTTTTTGATGCCGAAGGACACCCCGAACTAATTTTCAAAGGCACCCGGTATACACGCAATGGCGATGAAGCCACACTCACGGGTGATCTTACCATACGCGGTAATACACATACAATAACGCTGCAGGTTGAACCCGGTGGTATCGTCACTGACCCTTACGGACAAGTGAAAGCTGCTTTTTCCGTAAGCGGAAAGATTAGCCGGAAAGCGTTTGGCTTAACATGGAATGGGGTGACCGAAGCAGGTGGTGTGGTGGTGAGCGATGAAGTAAAGGTGCTGGCTGAAATACAATTGATCAAACAAGCATAAAAGGAATACAATGAACAACAGGATACAAGGCCTTCACCATATTACAGCGATAGCTGGTAAGGCGCAACGCAATTATGATTTTTATACCAAGGTACTCGGACTTCGCCTGGTTAAGAAAACAGTCAATTTTGATGATCCTGGTACCTATCATTTTTATTATGGTAACGAGAGTGGTACGCCGGGCACTATCCTTACTTTTTTCCCATGGACATATGTAAAAAGGGGAACAGATGGAAATGGAATGGCTACTGATATCGGCTATGCAGTGAATGCAGGCAGCCTGGATTACTGGACCGAACGGTTCAAAGAAAATAATGTTGATCATGGGAGAGTGAGTGAACGTTTTGGTGAACGCATACTGCCTTTTCGTGATCCGGACGGATTGCAATTACACCTGGTAGTACCTGCTACGGATGACAGCCGTACACCATGGACGACGGATGCGGTTGGTGCAGATGTGGCGACGAAAGGATTTAATGATGTGACATTAACAGTAAGAAACCTTCATTCAACTGCCAAAGTACTGACGGATATATTTGGCTATGCCCAATTCAAACAGGAGGGTAACCGTTATCGTTTTACCACCGATGCAATAGAAACGGCTGCTGTTGTTGATATTGTGGAAGATGCGCAAGGCAAACCTGGTGTGGGTGGAGGAGGTACAAATCACCATGTGGCTTTCAGGGTGGCCAATGAAGATGTATTGATGGAGTTCCGGGAAAAAGTATTGTCTGCTGGTTTAAATATTACCCCGAAGATTGACCGTAACTATTTCTTCTCGCTATATTTCCGTGAACCCGGAGGTGTATTATTTGAAATCGCTACAGATAATCCCGGCTTTGATGCGGACGAGCCAGTTAGCGAATTAGGCAATTCGCTGAAACTCCCTCCGCAATATGAAATGAGACGTGAAGAGATAATAAAAATGTTGCCTGAACTCGTACAATAAAAAATTATGCACCAAAAGAAACTCGTAGCTGCCGGCCAGGATTTGGCCACTGCTTCAAAAGTGTTGATTATACTGCACGGAAGGGGCGGGAGCGCAGAAGATATTTTAGGACTGGCTGATCATCTTGGGGTAAAAGATTTTGCCCTGATTGCACCAGAAGCAACAAATCATACATGGTACCCCTATTCTTTTATGGCACCGGTAGGTTCTAATGAACCCTGGCTGACTTCAGCATTGTTACTATTAAAGGAAATAACAATTGATCTTGAATCCAAAGGTATAGAGAAGGAGAATATGTATTTCCTTGGCTTTTCGCAAGGGGCATGCCTTACACTGGAGTTTGTTGCCCGTAATGCAGCCCGTTATGGTGGCGTAGTAGCTTTTACGGGTGGTTTGATTGGCGAGAATATCAATCGGGCAAATTATAATGGTGATTTTGGCGGAACACCCATTTTTATTGGCAGCAGTGATCCCGATATGCATGTGCCTGTACAACGGGTGGAGGACTCTGCAACGCTATTGGAAAAAATGAATGCGGCCGTAACTAAAAAAATATATAAGGGTATGGGACATACAATAAGTAAAGAAGAAATTGATGAAGTAAACCGCCTCATATTTTAAACTGAATGTATGGCAACAACTTTCCCGGTAACCAGGATCTATAGTGATCAACACGGTGACAGCCGGTTTGAGGATATACAAATTCCGCTTACAGATGCTGGCGGGATTGGTTCTTTATCAGAGCAATGTGCGGTAAGGTCGCTTATCTTCCGTGAAGTAAAATCTGCATACGATTACGATTTTCATAATGCCCCACAACGCCAATACCTTATCCTGCTGGATGGCCTTATAGAGATTGAAACCTCATTGGGCGAGAAAAGGCAGTTTGGGGCCGGGGAGGTGCTGTTACTGGAAGATACGGACGGCAAAGGCCACCGATCAAGAAACCTGTTGCCACAAAGGCGGAAATCATTATTCATTACACTGTAAAAAGCCGTTTTACAAGCAGAAGGCCGCCGGTACTTGCCAGGGCCTTTTTCATGACGTGGCTCAAGAAATTAATAGGTAGCCTAAACTAACCTGATTTTGCGTACTTTTACGCAACTACTAACCCCAACCCAGTAAAACCAATACCATGACTGCCCAACAAATAAAAGTGGCGATTGCAGACGATCACAAAATCTTCCGCGATGGAATCCGTATGGCACTGAAAGACAAAGAGTACCTGCGAATACTCTGGGAGGCCGAAGACGGAAAAGACCTCATGCACAAACTCCAGCTTAAACAACCTGACGTCATATTGATGGATATCCGGATGCCCGAAGTAGATGGCATTAACGCTATTGGTATGATACGCAAGGAGTATGAGGCCATCAAAATCATCATCCTCACCATGTACGATGACCAGGAGATGATTACCAAAATGATGGAAATGGGTGCCAATGCCTACCTGACTAAAACCACCGACCCGGAAGAAATTTACCAGGCGATCCTCACCTGCATGAATGATGATTTTTATTTTAATGAGCTGGTGAATAAGGCGGTGCTGCTCAAACTGCAGCATAAGAAAACCGTACGGCAATTTTACCCCAACCCCGTTAAACTGTCAGAAAAAGAAATACGGATACTGAAGTTGATCGCAGAGGATAAAACGACCGAGGAGATTTCCAAAGAAGTATTCCTCAGTCCACGTACAGTAGAAACGATCCGGCAGAATATGAAACAAAAAGTAGGGGCCAAGACAATTGCCGGACTGGTAATGTACGCCATGCGTAACAAAATACTTGAATAAGATATACTAACCTGCGCTGGACAACGCATATATATGGCCAATATCAACGATACATATTTCGACGGGTATTATAAAGACATCTGGCGTACAATTATTCCGGATGAGCTGACAATAAAGGAAGTTGATTTTATGCTTCCTTATTTTGAGTTGCAGCCGGGCAGTAAAGTACTTGACCTGATGTGTGGTTATGGCCGGCATGCGCTCGCACTGGCCCAAAAAGGTGTACATGTAACTGCGGTTGATAATCTTCCGGCCTATATAGATGAACTGCAAAAAAATGCTTCCGAGCAAGCGCTGCCGGTGGAAGCAGTTTTGTCGGATATATTGGCATATAAAAGCGCTGGTAAATATGACCTGGCCATTTGCATGGGTAATAGCCTGAACTTTTTTAATGCAGCCGAGACAGCGCAATTATTTGCAACAATTGCGGACAGCCTTAATGATAAAGGCCGCCTGCTTATCAATAGCTGGTCCATTGCTGAGATTGCCTACAAAAACTTTAAAGATAAGAGCTGGAGCCACGTGGGGGACTTGAAATACCTGGTGGACAGTAAAATGCTTTTTCACCCCACCCGCATGCATATAGTAAGTACCATCATAGCGCCTGACGGCACAACCGAAACGAAAGATGCGGTGGATTATATATTCTCGCTGAACGAAATGGAATCCATGTTAAACAGCGCCGGGCTTGTACTAAAAGAAGTATACAGCATACCCGGCCGCAAAAAATTCACATTGGGTGAACCCCGGGCATATATCATTGCAGAAAAAAGCGACCGGCAGTAAAACCGGTCGCTTTTTTATTATCAGAGTACACCTGCCAGCTCCAGGCTTCTCTTTTTCAGGTTGCGTGTTTCTATTTCTTCAATAACCGGGTTCGGCAGCACAATCAGCGATGTATTATTTTCCTTCCACCATGTACTGGTATACAGTTCAGTAAAGGCAATGACGCCGGACAGGTATTTCCTGTCTTCGCTGGCATGCCATTCGTCAATCCATTCAAATTTTTCTTTTGGTACCAGTTTGATGTCATCAAAGCTAACATACACTTTCAGGAAAATATCATCAGTCAGTTGGTGCGGCTTATGGTGGAGTAATTTTTTATACTCGTATTTGTATTGGTAGCGAAGTGCAGAAATATCGCTTAGTACAGCGGAAGCCGTTGGGAAACTGCCCGCCCCTTTTCCATAAAAAAACTGTTTGTCTGCAAAACCGCTTTCCAGCACTACCCCATTGTACATATAGTAAGTACCATCATAGCGCCTGACGGCACAACCGAAACGAAAGATGCGGTGGATTATATATTCTCGCTGAACGAAATGGAATCCATGTTAAACAGCGCCGGGCTTGTACTAAAAGAAGTATACAGCATACCCGGCCGCAAAAAATTCACATTGGGTGAACCCCGGGCATATATCATTGCAGAAAAAAGCGACCGGCAGTAAAACCGGTCGCTTTTTTATTATCAGAGTACACCTGCCAGCTCCAGGCTTCTCTTTTTCAGGTTGCGTGTTTCTATTTCTTCAATAACCGGGTTCGGCAGCACAATCAGCGATGTATTATTTTCCTTCCACCATGTACTGGTATACAGTTCAGTAAAGGCAATGACGCCGGACAGGTATTTCCTGTCTTCGCTGGCATGCCATTCGTCAATCCATTCAAATTTTTCTTTTGGTACCAGTTTGATGTCATCAAAGCTAACATACACTTTCAGGAAAATATCATCAGTCAGTTGGTGCGGCTTATGGTGGAGTAATTTTTTATACTCGTATTTGTATTGGTAGCGAAGTGCAGAAATATCGCTTAGTACAGCGGAAGCCGTTGGGAAACTGCCCGCCCCTTTTCCATAAAAAAACTGTTTGTCTGCAAAACCGCTTTCCAGCACTACCCCATTGTATTCATTTTTTACAAATGATAAATGGTCGGCTTGCTTCACAAACTGGGGCAGTACAAATGCAGCTACTTTCCCATTTTTTAATTTTTGTGCCTGGGCCACCAGCTTGATTTGTTCATTTCTTGCTTTGGCCACAGCCGCATCGCCTGCATGTATGTTTTGAATACCATTGAACAGTATTTCGTCCGGTTTGGCTGTGATACCATAGGCATGGGTGAGCAGGATTGCCCATTTGTTTACTGCATCAAACCCCTCCACATCAAGTTTGGGATTGCTCTCAGCAAAACCCAGCTGCTGCGCCAGTATAAGTGCCTGCTTAAAGTCGAGCCCCTCTTCAAACATTTTAGTAAGAATAAAATTTGTTGATCCGTTTACAATACCCCGGATACCGTGAAGCAGGTCATTGTCATAATATTCTTCCAGGTTGCGGATGACAGGAATTGAGGCACAGGCCGATGCTTCATATAAGAGTGATTTTCCTGTTTGTTCCTGTAAACGCAGCAGTTCTTCCATGTGCTCGGCCACCATTTTTTTACTGGAGCTCACCACGTCTTTACCATGTAGTAAAGCAATGCTGGCTATTTCAAACGCTGCATTGGCATCATCAATCACTTCCACGATGACATTTATTTCGGGGTCATTCAACAGTTCGTCTTTATCGGTAGTAAACAAACCGACAGGCGCATTTCGTTGCTTTCCTGGATTTTTAATACAAACTTTTTTTATGCTTGCTTTCAGGGAGGGTGTTTGCTGCAATACTTTGTAAAGGCCTTCTCCTACTACGCCAAAGCCAAACAGGCCAATGGTCAGTTGTTTATGTGTTTCCATATTTACTCGTTGACAATTTTTAAATGAAATGATTTGTTTTCTTCTATAAAATTTTTAAGTGCTGTTTCTATTTTTTCGTACTCCAGTAAAAACCCATCGTGGCCATAATCGCTGTGTATTGTGAGCAGTTCCGCATACCGGATATTTTTTTGCAGGTACTCCTGTTCGGCAATCGGGTAGAGCAAATCGGACATGATACCAATGACCAGTGTTTTTGCACTTATTTGTTTTAATGCATTGGCTGTGCCATCCCTTTTGCGACCTGTATCGTGGCTGTCCATGCTTTGTGTAAGCCGGTAATAACATAATGCATTGAAGCGGTTAATCAATTTGACACCCTGGTAGCGCTGGTAGTTGTCTGCTGCATAAATGGTATTGTCTGTCAGGGCAACAAAAGCTTTATCCCGGCTTTGTGTAATACTGTATCCGTTATAATGCCGGTAGGACAGCATGGCGATAGATCTGGCTGCCGCTAACCCCTTTTGCCCGGCGCCAGGTGCTGCATCCTGCCAGCTGCTATCCGCTTCAATCGCCATCCGTTGTGAAGCATTAAATGCAATACCCCAAGGCGATAAAACAGCATTGGTGGCAATTGGTACAATGTGTTCGAAAAGTGCAGGCTCTTCAATGGCCCACTCAAGTAACTGCATACCACCGGTACTACCACCAAGGCCAATGAAAATACGTGTAATGCCCAATTCAGTTTTCAGCAACTGGTAGGCTTTTACCATATCCCTGATGGTAAATACGGGAAATGAATTGCCCCAGGGCTGATTTGTTTCCGGGTTTATGCTCACCGGTGAAATACTGCCATAAGGGCTGCCTGGTTTATTGGCACAGATGATGAAATACTTTGCCGGATCAAAAAACTTTCCTTCGCCTACCAGGCCCGGCCACCATTCGGCCGGATTACTGTTAGCCGTTAATGCGTGAAATATCCAAACCACATTACTCTTATCATGGTTTAGTTTTCCAAGCGTTGTATAAGCGAGTTGCAAACCCGGTAATTCTACGCGGGATTCAAGTATAAATGGTTTCGTATAATTAAAAACTGCAGTCATGCTACATACACTGACGTGATAAATTAGTTTCCTTACAATAAATGGCAGCAATAAAAAGGGCGGGGCCCTGTCGGGGTGAAGTATATGTATGCCTTACGGCATACAACAAGCACAACAAATACAATTTGTAGTTGCGGAAAGCAAGTGGAAATATGTTGCTTTGGTATTCATTGCTGTATAAAATTAATACCCGCTGCTTCATTCACCCAATTTTTTGATCCGTTTATTTAAAAAATATTGTTAACTCCTTTAATACAAATGACTGTTTGTATTAACCAGAACTTAGCAGGAGAATGAGGTGATGAAGCCCTTGACAATTTATCCCGGCCGGCAAACAGGCCGGACGAATGAGTAAAGCCACTTTCGTTAAAGCTAGGGGGCTAAAGCCCCCTTCGCAATTGCTACGGGGACTAAACAAAAAAGCCCGCCTGTAAATCAGACGGGCTTTCAATATAATCGTGGAAGAATATTTTAAGCATGCAATCTGACTTATCTGTCCCGATAATTATCGGGGTGGAATTGGCACCTTATATGTCGCACTTCGCCAGGCTCAGTGTGACAAACAGGTTGTCAAGGCTTCATCGGGCCATTACCCTCTGCCTTTCTTGATAAGAAATTGAAAAGAACTTTTTGCCAGTTGCGCTGGCAGGCAGCAAAGGTAGGGGAAAAATGGTTGCTGCAAATAGTAGTATAAAAAAGAGGGTTACCGGCAGGTAACCCTCAGTGTATGAATGAACCGTCCCCTTTTGACATTATTGCATAACTGTTTCTTCCGTCATTTTGCTTCCGGTATAAACCCATGCTTTTGGAGCAGCAGGTTTTTTTGCTTTCACCTTCGTTTTTTTAGTCCCGGTAGCTGCCTCTGTGGGTGCTGGTTCCGCTGCTATGGCAAAAGCAGCTTCCGGGTTCTCTGCATCAAATGTTTTTCCAATGGCTATGCGAAGTGTATTCGTTTCCTTATCATAAATAAGCGTTCCTTCTGCCACTTCTTTGCCATCTTCAGTTTTCTGTGCTGGTATTTTATACGTAGCCGGCGATTTACGTAAGTTGGCCTTTACTTTTCCTTGTGGAAGGCCGTCGATCCAAACGATACCTTTATTCTGCTCGTCAAGCGATACGGTTAGTAGGGAAGCCTCTGGGTTTGTAGCTGATTCAAACTTTCCTAATACAGGGAAAATATCACTTGGCTTAGCGGCAGGCCTTGACTGCACCATTTTATCTTTGTACTTGGATGTGATTGAATCAACAGTGGGATTACTTTTTGCATCCCAGGTTTTTGTTGCTTCTACGGGCTGCACCGGTTGTGCAGGTTGTGCTGCAGGTTCTTGCGCAAAGCTTGTTTGTACAAGTAAGGACAAAGCAATGCCACCCACTATTCCAATGGTCTTTTTCATATTCATATGTTTTAATTGATAGAAATTGGTACTTCGGCCTACACTTCAAAATACTGTGCCAGAAATAAATTTATGTGGATAACTCAGACCCCTTCTTTCCACAACCGGGATGCTAAACCTTGTTATACAGGCAAAAGAGAACATGTATCTTCGTAACCCACGTATGGCAAAAAAGAAAACGAACGGCACCGATACAGCTCCCCCGGACCATGAATCAATAGAAGTTTTTGGCGCAAGGGAACATAATTTAAAAAATATTGATATCGCTATTCCCAAAAATAAACTGGTGGTCATCACCGGTATCAGCGGGAGTGGCAAATCTTCTTTAGCTTTTGATACTATATATTCAGAGGGCCAGCGCCGCTATATGGAAACCTTTGGCGCCTATGCCCGACAGTTTATTGGTGATATGGAACGGCCTGATGTAGATAAAATAACCGGCCTTTCACCGGTTATCTCTATTGAACAGAAAACGACGAATAAAAACCCCCGGTCAACGGTAGGTACGGTTACAGAAATTTATGATTTTCTCCGGCTTTTATTTGCCCGTATAGGTGAGGCCTACTCTTATAATACTGGCAAACGAATGGTAAAGTGGAGCGAGGAAGAAATCGTCGACAATATTTTTAAAAAATATAAGAGTAAAAAAATAGCCCTGCTGGCGCCATTGGTACGTGGACGCAAAGGCCACTACCGTGAATTGTTTGAAGATGTGCGGAAGAAAGGTTTTTTGAAAGTGCGGATAGACGGGGAGATAAAAGATATCGTACCCAAAATGCAGGTAGACCGCTATGTAATTCATGATATCGAACTGGTGGTGGACCGGTTACAGGTGACAGATGATTTAAAAGCAAGGTTAAGCCAGAGTGTACAGCAAACTTTGAAACTGGGAAAGGATTTAATGTTCCTGCTTGTTGATGATAAACATTTTGTGCAGTATTCTAAGCTGCTGATGTGCGAGGATACCGGGATCAGCTATGAAGAACCTTCACCAAACTCTTTTTCTTTCAACTCCCCTTATGGCGCATGCCCCACTTGCAAGGGCCTGGGAAATGTGTATACCATCAATATGCAATCCATCATCCCCGACAAAGAGCTTTCTGTAAGGGAAGGCGGCCTTGCACCTTTGGGAGAAGAACGGGAAGCAAGTGTATTCAAACAGGTGGCTGAGTTTGCCAAAAAGAATAAGATAAACTTAGATAAGCCGTTAAAGGAACTCACAAAACAACAAACAGATTTATTGTTGTATGGCGACAAGGGCATCAATCCTTCATTGACGGTAGATGCAGATGATGAAACAGTACCCGAGGCCTACACCGGCAGCTATGAAGGCGTGATACCCATGCTGAAGCGCTGGTTTACCTCCCCGCATAGCACTGATTTTTTGCGGGAATGGGTGGAGAAATATATGGAGCTGGCTACTTGTACCACCTGCAACGGCCAGCGCCTGAAAAAAGAAAGCCTGCACTTTAAAGTAAACGGCAGAAATATTGCAGAACTCGGCAATATGAACCTCGATAACCTGGCCGCATGGTTTGATGGCATTGAGCTGATGCTGGATAACAAACAAAAAGCCATTGCCAAAGATGTGTTGAAAGAAATAAGGGAACGGCTGCAATTTTTGCTGGATGTGGGTTTAACCTATTTGACACTTTATCGTCCTTCCAAAACACTGAGTGGTGGTGAATCACAACGGATCAGGCTGGCCACACAAATCGGTTCACAATTGCAGGGCATAACCTATATTTTGGACGAGCCCTCTATTGGTTTACATCAGCGGGACAATCACCGGCTGATCGATGCCCTGAAAAACTTGCGGGATATCGGCAACAGTGTACTCGTGGTGGAGCATGATAAAGACATTATGCTGGCGGCTGATCATTTAATAGATGTAGGGCCAAAAGCGGGATTTCACGGAGGCAGAATAGTAGCCCAGGGTGAGCCTGCAGAATTGTTGAAATTAGATACATTAACCTCCGGCTACCTGAATGGCCATCGCCGCATTCCGGTACCAAAAGAAAGAAGGGCAGGCAATGGGAAAATTCTGGAACTAAAGGGGGCTAAAGGAAACAACCTTCAGTCTGTGGATGTGAAATTTCCATTAGGAAAATTTATTTGCGTAACAGGCGTAAGCGGAAGCGGTAAGTCTACGCTGATCAATGAAACCCTCTATCCCATACTTTCCAAACATGCGTACGATTCAAAAGGCAACCCACTGGCGTATAAATCCATAAAGGGCCTGGAAAATATTGATAAGGTTATTGAAATAGATCAGTCTCCCATTGGGCGAACGCCCAGGAGCAACCCGGCTACCTACTGCGGCTTTTTTACAGAGATACGTACGCTGTTCGCATCTATACCCGAAGCTAAAATACGGGGCTATAATGCAGGCCGGTTTTCATTCAATGTAAAAAGTGGCCGCTGTGATGTGTGTGAGGGTGGGGGTATGCGGGTAATAGAAATGAACTTCCTGCCCGATGTATATGTGCATTGTGAAAAATGTAATGGTAAACGGTATAACCGGGAAACACTGGAGATACGCTACAAAGGAAAATCAATCGCCGATGTATTGGAAATGACAGTGGAAGAAGCCGTGGAATTTTTCCAGAATGTGCCCTATATCTGGCGTAAGATAAAAGTACTGGAAGAAGTGGGCCTGGGCTATATTACCCTGGGCCAATCGGCTGTTACCCTAAGCGGAGGGGAGGCTCAACGGGTAAAACTGTCCACTGAGCTATCAAAAAAAGATACAGGCAAAACATTCTACATTTTAGATGAGCCAACCACAGGCCTTCATTTTGAAGATATTCAGCACTTGCTGGATGTGCTGAATAAACTGGTGGACCGCGGAAACACGGTCTTGGTTATTGAACACAACATGGATGTAATTAAAGTAGCCGATCATATAATTGATATTGGCCCAGAAGGTGGCGATGGTGGTGGCCGGGTATTGTACGAAGGCACACCCGAAGGGCTGGTAAAAATAAAGGAAAGCCATACTGGCCGGTTTTTAAAGGCAGAATTATGACCTGAATGGAGGCTGTTTTAATTGGATTTAGCCATAACGAAAGAGCCCCGCTATAACAGCGGGGCTCTTTCATTTATTATGCTTTTTTTTAGCTAAGGCTGTCTACTTTGTCATCAATTGCCTTTGGTGGTTTTACCACGCCCAGCATTAACAAGAGGCCTACAACACCAACAATAAGGGCTAGGAATAATCCAAGACCGGGTTTAATAGGACTCTTAATGCTCAGAAACACGAGTAAGCCAGCCAGGATGATGCCGCCAAAACTGCCTAAGGCAACATAACGCATGTTTTGATCAAGAGCTTTGGTTTTGTCGCCCATCAAAGCAGCTACACAAAGACCCACAACGCCTAACAAAGCGATTAGGCCTTCACCTTTCAATCCATTCTGAGAATGCGAGTAACCGAATGCAGAAACTCTTGCCCAGGGCAGAATAAGAGAAATAAGGCCAAGGGCCGCGAATATGAGTAAATACATTTTTTGCTTGTTCAGGCCGGCAATGGGGTTTGAGTTTTGTTGTGACATAAGAATAAGTTGATTTTGGTAGCACCTACTCGTTTGGCTTTTCGGTAATCCGCCCCTGGTTGATTGGGTTCAGGTCTCCCTAATGGTTAATTATCAACTAATATAGGACAGTTTTTGAAAAACAGGCCGTTAGGGGGTGTTTTTTTTTGAACGCTTTAGTAACAGGCAGATAAAAATTGAGTAAACGGTCAGCAAGCCCCGGAAGGGAGGCAGGAAGTGATTGCCCCGATGGGCCCCTTTCGGGGAAAAATTTTTCAGTACATAGGGTTGGTTTTCTCAGTTTTTCACCCGGATACCGGATTTCTGCAATTTTCCTGCCGCACTGCTGTAAACAAAGAGTTGTTGTTGGCAGCCCTTGCGGGATTCTTAGTTATGACAATTAAAAGAACTCAGGTTGGAGGGCTGGTTAATTTGTTGACTGGTTAATCAGGGGTTTACTAATTAACCAATTCCTAATCATTATTAACCTTTTCCTAAAAGTCCTGTAAGAAGGGCAGAGAGTGTTTAATAAAATGTATACAAATGAGAGTACCAATAGAGAACGGATTAGGTTTATTCAACCAGGGTATTAGATTCTATTAAGCTCTCCGCCACTTACAGGAACAGCGTTTATAATAATATCAATTATGAATCAACGTATTTCAAACTGGCCGGTTGCCGTTTCTTCATCTCCTTCAAACACACGGTACACATATTTGCCTTTTTCCAGGCCACTGATTCTTTTGTGCTCCTTAGGGCCCATCTTGTATTGTTGTACAAGGGTGCCATCCGTACTAAAAACATAAAAATCTAAATCTGCATCACTGCTTTCTTTTGTTACCACATGCATTTCCCGGCGTATAATGTCAGGATAAATCTTCACCACTTTATTGTTTAGTGATGGTTTTAGAGTGGCAGTCTTCGCCTCTTTTTTAGTTTTTTTAGCCGGCTTTTTTTCTTCATCGCCACCTTCAGCAGGTACAGCGTTCAAAAAGCTTTTGTATGGTTTTACAGTGGTATGCATACCTGTTGCAGGCAGCATTACTGCCATTGTGAGCACGACGGGTAAACTTTTTAGTGTGGTGGTTGGTTTCATTGGGTTCGGTTGTATTTAATCTTTAATAAAAAACAGGGCATTTTAAATGCTTGGTGGCTGCATTACCGCCGAGCCTCCATCCCATACGGAGAATCGTCGAAAAGAACGCATCGTTTTCTGTTGGGTCGCCCCTTTCCGCAAACTCCTGGTAAGGACGGGTGGTGGGGAAAGTATAAACACCGCGGTAATACAGACGCCTTGCTTTAATGGCATCTGCAGCCGGCAGGTTTTGATCAAAGTAAATGGGGTCGATGTAATAGTTCTGGCTTACATCATCAATATAGTCGGTGAATAATTTGCGGTGCAACACTTCAAATCCGATATACATATTTTCTTTCAGGTAGTATTTTACACCGGCACCGCCCATTACACTGAACTGGGTTAGTTTGTAGGGTTTAACATCGGGGTATTGAGGAAAGCCCTGGCCCTCCAGCCTTAAGGGTGCTGTCTTAACCCATGAACCGTCATCATCTCTCACTTCAGGGTTAAATTTAAATACACCGCCACCTGCTAAAACATACGGACGGAGTTTGCCCTGGAGGCCATCATATTTTTCAAAAAAGAATGTGGGATAAATTTCAATGGCACCATATGCTTCGCTAATCGGGGAACGAAAGTTCAGGTTCCTGTATTTGCGATCTTCTTCCGCACCACCTTTGGCAGGCGCTTCATTATCATCTCCGCGTACATAACCATGGTTTACTGCTAATCGTAAGCCCAGCCATTCCGTAGGATAATAGTTGAAATATAATCCCTTGCTTAAATTGGTCAGCGGGATATCAAGGTCTTTTATAAAAGGCCTTCCTTCGCCGGCGCTTCCACCCAGGTCGCCTAAAAAGTGCATAGGGCCGATGCCAAGGCCAAGTTCAAACTTGCCATCGCCAAAACTTATAGATTGCGAATGGGAGGGGGAATAAATTAGTGTGAAGCTGCATACAAGCACGGACATCCGTACTAGTTGTACAATTGTTCTCATTGGTATCAGATTTCTGGTTTTTCTCCGAAGGAATTCCTCCGAACTACTATTGGATTTCGGGGACTAAAGTAGAACGCTGGATACCGATAAAAAAACGAAATGCCTTTTTTTATTGAAAAAACGAAAGTTTACAGCCCCTTGTACTTAGGATTTTTACTAAGGTGCTGGCTTTATCATTTCAATATGCTCGATATTATCTTCCAGGTACACCTCGCTGGTTTGGATGAAACCAAGACTTGAATAAAACTTTTGCAGGTAAAGTTGTGCACCTATTTTAATTGGCTGGGGCTGAAATAAGCGGTAAACTTCTTCAATAGATTTTTCCATCAAAAGCCGGCCGGCTCCCGTTTTGCGGGCAGAAGGGGAGGTAACCACGCGGCCAATGGATGGCTGGGGATATGCTAATCCGGGAGGCAGAAGCCGTGTATAAGCAATCAGCTTACCTGTATCATCACGCCCCATCAGGTGCTGGCTATGCTGATCTTTATTGTCTAAATCCTGGTAAGGGCAATTTTGTTCCACGATAAAAACTTCGTTGCGCAACTGAAGTATGTGGTACAATTCAAGCGGCCGGAGTTCAGCAAATGGCAGGAGCGTCCAGTTCATAGCTACTATTAATAGTTGTATTTATTTTTCCAGAGCCCTTTTAAAAAACGGCGGAGTTCTTCTTCACGGGCATTTTTGCCGGGGTCATAAAATTTCATGCCGTCGATTTCTTTCGGGAGGTAGTCTTGTGCGGAAAAATTGTTTTCAAAATCATGCGAGTATTCGTACCCCTCTTTATAACCAAGGTCCTTCATCAGTTTTGTCGGCGCATTGCGCAAATGCAGGGGTACCGGCAAATCGCCTTTTTGTTGTACAGCAGCCATGGCTGCGCCAATAGCAGTAGTAGCACTGTTGCTCTTGGCACTGCTGGCAAGATAAATAGCACATTGCGATAAAATTAATGAAGACTCCGGGTGGCCGATTTTATTTACTGCTTCAAATGCAGCATTGGCCAATACCAGGGCGGTAGGGTTAGCATTGCCAATATCTTCACTGGCAAGAATGACTAACCGTCGGGCAATAAACTTTACATCTTCACCGCCTTCCAGCATACGGGCCAGCCAGTAAACAGCTGCATTCGGATCGCTGCCGCGTATTGATTTAATAAAAGCTGAAATAATATCATAATGCTGCTCCCCGCTTTTGTCATATAGTGCAATTTTTTGCTGTGCCACTTTCATTACAAATTCATCAGTAATCGTTACCGTGTCATCGGCAGATGTACAAACAAGCTCAAACAGGGTAAGTAGTTTTCTTCCGTCTCCCCCCGATATATTTATAAGTGCAGCTGTTTCTTTAAGTGTAATCTTTTTCTTTTGCAATATTTCATCCTTCGCCATTGCTGTGTCCAGCAGGCTGATAAGGTTTGCCTCGCTCAGCGGCTTTAAAACATAAACCTGGCAACGGCTGAGCAGGGCCGCATTTACTTCAAACGATGGATTCTCGGTGGTGGCACCAACCAGGGTGACGATCCCTTTCTCTACGGCACCCAGTAAAGCATCCTGCTGGCCTTTATTAAAGCGGTGTATCTCATCAATAAACAAAACGGCACCCGTAGTTTTTTTTGCCTGATCTATTACCTCACGTATATCTTTTACACCCGAACTGATGGCACTGAGCTGAAAGAAAGGAACGTTTAAACTATGGGCAATAATGTTGGCAAGCGTAGTTTTGCCCGTGCCGGGTGGCCCCCAAAAAATCATGGAAGGCACTTTGCCATTTTCAATAGCTGTACGTAAAATACTCCCCTTGCCAACCAGGTGCTCCTGCCCGGTCAGTTCATGTAAAGTGGCAGGACGTATCCGTTCAGCAAGCGGTGCAGCCGTATTCATGTACGCAAAATAATAAAAAAGAGATAGCCTTTTCTTAGTTTACATTGGCCTGTAAAAAGAGTGCTATTTTATTGAAGGAATCCGTCAGGTTAGGGCCTACCCAACCGTGATTTTCTGTTGGGTAAAAAACATATTGGTTCACCACGCCCGATGTTTCCAGCCGGCCTTTTAACGCAGCAGACTGATTAAATGAGACGATCACATCCAGGCCGCCATGCAGGATGATAGTAGGCGGGCTTTGTGCGGTTACATAATTTATAGGACTCGATTCATTATATATGACTGGATTGCCAGTCGGGGTGCCGCCGACAACTGATTCAACAAGCGATGCCGGTACTAATGGTGAAGCGGGGCTGTTATACATAGCCACCATATCAGCCGGTCCGTAAAAATCAACGACTGCTTTTATTTTAACCGGGGATGTGTATTTGTAGGCCTGTAGAAGGGCGAGATGCGCACCAGCACTGTTGCCAAGCAGCACCCATTTTTCTGACACTTTATATTCAGCCCTTTTACTGTAAATAAAATCAAGGGCCGCTTTTACATCTGTTTCCTGTGTGGGGAAAATATTAGTGCCCGCACTTGCCAGCCGGTAATTAATATTAATGATAGCATAGCCCGGCAGCCTTTTTTTCAATGTATCAATATACGGATTGAAATCTGCTTTGTCGCCCGAACTCCACGCCCCACCATGTATTAAGATGACTAACCTGGTACTTGCCTCACTTCGGTTGGCAGGCAGGTAGAGATCCATCTTTTGCTGGGGATGGCTGCCATAGCTCACATTCATTTCAGTTTTCTCAGGTACATCACTGTTGTTATTGTCAATATCTTCCTTTTGGCAGGAAGCAAACACGAATGCAAGCAAGGTAACTGCTATGGCTGTATTCCTCATAGAATTTATTTTTGCAGCTTAAAGCTACTGATAAACATTGATTATATCCCGCAGCCTACCGCACATGCACTTTTCCTTCGGCAATTTTTTTACCGGTTCCATCGGTAACCATCACATAATAGATACCACGGGCTGCTGATGACAGGTCAACTGGTAAAAAGGTATAAGCCCCATTTACTATAAACTCTTTTTGATAAATTTTTGCGCCTTTTGAATCAAATACACTCACTGACCTTTTTTCTGAACTGAGGCTGGCATTATAATACGATACGGTAAATCGTCCGTCGTTCGGGCTTGGAAACAGAAATAACTGCTGCCTGGTATTTGCCTCAATGGTAATAGCGGCTGGCTGACTGGTGCATACTTGCCCACCAGCGTAGCTTTCTTGTACTACAACCTGGTACTGGCCTGTATGTTCAGCATCCACTATATAGCTGATGCCGTTTACGGTGAGCGGCGTACCATTATATTGCCAGGAAGTAGTCGCAGCTCCGCCACCAGGGGTTATAGCCGCCGTAATAGTGGTTGTTTGCCCGGGTGATAAGTTCGTGAACGGTGAAGCTGTAAGTGTCAGGACCGGTAATGCCCGTACAGTAAGCACTGCGGCATTGGTAATGGCCGGAGTAGCACAAGTGCCGCCGAGCATCACACAACGGTAGCGGTTATTGTTCATACCTGCTGCTACATTCGTAGCTGTATAACTGGTGGAAGTAGCTCCGCTGATATTTGTATAATTATTTCCACCATCTGTACTTACCTGCCATTGATAGCTGATAACCTGGTTGCTGGTGCCAGTTGCGGTAAACGTGGCATTGCTGCCGGCACATACAGTAATATTGGCCGGGTGCGCAGCAACCACTACGGGACTTCCAACAATGACAGATACACAATTACTGAAAGCGCTAAGCCCGCAGGTAGCAGACGTAACCAGGCAGCGATAATAAGTGGTAACGGCCGCACTTGTTGTCAGGCAGGGTCCTGTTGCACCTGCGATAACCGCCCATGGTCCATTACAGTTTACAGGCGTACTCTGCCATTGATAGGTAAGATTACTTCCTGTTGCAGTTACACATAATTGTGCAATTTGACCGGCACAAGCATTAACAGTCTGTGGTTGAGCAGTAATAGTAACACCGGCATCAACTGAAAGTGTGGCTGCATTTGATACAGTGCTGCCACAGCTTGTACTGGCGATACTGCGATATTGCGTACCATTCATTGATGCAGTAACGCCGGTTATAGTATAGGTTGCTGCAGTAGCACCAGCGATATTGGTCCAGGTAGTACCACCATCTGTACTAACCTGCCATTGATAGGAAGTGGCGGCAGTACTGGTAATGCTGAATATGACATTAGTACCGGGGCAAACTGATTGGCTGGAAGGTTGTGCACTGATAGCAGGCCCGGTACCAGGATTAATTACAAAACTGATTGTAGTTGTTTGTGCAGTAGTACCGTTGGCTGTTCCCTGTATGGTGACATTGTACGTACCGGCTGGCAGTGTATTTGTACCGGTTAAAGTAATCGTACTGCTGTTGCCGGGTGTTACCGGGTTGGGGCTAAATGAAAAAGTAGTTCCTGCAGGTACACCTGCGGTAGCCGACAAAGTAATCGGATTGACGAAACCGCTGTTAGGCGTGGTACCCAGCGTAAGGTTCATAGAAGCCGGGGCCGGGCAACTTGCAGAAGCCGGAGCTGCAGCGTTAAAGCTAAAACCTCCGTCATTGAGCGAAGGCGTAAGTACAGTAGTGCCTGTTGACATAGTGCGGGCACTGTCATCATACACCACGGTAACAGGCGTGAAGGATAAATTATAGCCTAATTTATTACCAGCTACAGGAGCACTAAGCCCATTGCCTGCATACGAAAGATTTCCGCCACCCCAGTCAAAGAAATAGATGGTTGTATCCTGAGCGGCTAAGGATCCTTTGATATGTAACGCAACCGGTCCCCTGAAATAAGCAACATTGGCTCCATTGTTCTGTGCTTGTGAGCCAACCTGTACCAGGAGGCGGTTGGGAACGGGGCTGTTCCAGTTGATCGTATTAACTGGGTTGCCTTTACCGCCAATGGCTGTGGCGCCATTACCGGAACCGCCTACATAGTCATTGAAGAACGGCGTAATGTCTATGCCTAGTGCTGTATTAAAATGATCTTTCAGCATATTGCCCGTAGCAGCCTTTCCGGCCAGCGCTGTCTGATAGCTGCTGAGTGCCTGGTAGAATTTAGCATCCCCCGCAATAGCCCGTAGCATAGATACAATCATAGCACCCCTTGAATACACAGCGCCGCCATAACCACTGTTCCATATAAGATTGGAAGTAGCAATATTGCCATCCGGAATCCAGGCAGTAACGGATGAAGAAAGTGCAGAAGATTTGATACTGTTGCGGATACTAAATGGATTTAATCCTAAAGAAGGGACAAGTTCAGCGGCGAGAGCCTCCCCATAATTCGCAAAACCTTCGGCCAGCCACAGATCATTCCAGGTAGAAAAAGTTACGTTGTCGCCAAACCATTGGTGCGCCAGTTCATGTGACAGCGTAGTCGTACTGGTAAGTGCGCCTGTATTCATGCCCGACATAGTTTGATGTTCCATACCCGATGCGCCAAGCAGCCCTTCATAAAAGCCGTGCTTCTCATTTTTGAACGGATAGTCGCCAAACTTTGTACTGAATGCCTGCAGCACAGGGTTCATACGGTCCATCGCATTGACAATATTTGTATACGTGGCTGCTGTTTTGCCCCTGAAAAGATTATACACTACTGGTATATCTGTACCGCTTACGTTTACAGAATTATGAAACCGGTTGTAACGGGCTACCGATACAAACACCAGGTAAGATGCCATCGGGTAGCGGTTTTTAAAAACAAATGAACGGTTGCTTCCGCTGATGGCAGAGTCAATTAATTTACCATTGCATGCCACCCAAAATGTATCGGCTGCAGCCGGGCTGCCCCATGGTACATTCACGGTAATATCCATAGAGTCAATCTTATCCTGCATATCTGCTTTGCATGGCCACCAGTCACGGTCTTCATACGATTCCGATAAAGTAGTTATATAATTACCGGCGCCGGAATTGGTGGAACGCTGGTAGCCCTGCGCTGCACCTGAAACGGCAGGCGGTGTGCCCTGGTAAAAAATAGTAAGAGAGTCAATAAAATTATTAGACAACGTTGTTCCTAAACTAATAGTAACAACATTACTTGTATGACTGATATTACCGGCCGGCAGTTTAGCATTTCTGAAAGTAACAGAGTCGATTGTAAGGCCGCTGCGCAAATCAAAGCTGATAGTGCTTACATTGGCTTGTATAGTTTTGAAATTTGTTTGTACAGAACCTTTGATGTATTTAACTGTACTGTCAGGATTGATACGCCAGTATACTTTATGATAGAGCACATCAATATTCGCACCTGTACCGCTGAAGCCGGTACTTTCTGTATGGTCATCATCCAGTCCGCTGCCGCTATGCAGACGATGGCAACTGTGGCGACAGGTGTTAGCGGGTGACATACCATGCTCAGCCTTTTTTGTGAAAAGTGTTTTTTCTTTTTGAGAAACCGTCGAAGCAAATAGTGAAAAGAAAATAATAAGACCTAAAGGGGCTATGCCCCATTGAACAGGCTGGGTTTTCATTGTACTAATTAATGTTTAGTAGTATAGCATATAAAGGTAGGTTATTGCAACAAAACAGGAATAATCCAGGCC
>CAYLRV010000023.1:0-67704 GCA_964386395.1 uncultured Chitinophaga sp. | reverse complement strand
ACCGGTACGGATGAATATACCTATGCACAAAGCGCAGATGCGAATTTTCGGGATATGGACCTGAGTGGTGTGGGCAATATCACACCAGCGAGCAGCCGCTCAGATGTTTTGTGGGGAACTGCTTTTTCGAATATCAATACGGCCAGCGGTATAATTGAGAACGCAGTATCTGTGGGTACTATATCTCCCGCCCTTGTGGCAGAGGCCCGGTTTTTTCGTGCATTTGACTACTTTCTGCTCGTGCAAACCTTTGGCGGTGTGCCCCTGGATCTGGGTGCAGGTGAGTTGAAATTTAATACCAGCCCTTCCAGGACTTCTGTGCGCAATACGGTGCCTGAAGTGTATACGAAAGGAATTTTTCCTGACCTGGTAAAAGCGATAACCGATTTGCCGGCTACCCCAAGAGTTACCGGAGGGGTAAGCAAAACAGTAGCAAGATTGTATTTATCGAAAGCCTATCTGACCTATGCATGGTGGCTGCAAAATCCGAACAATATTCCTACTTATCCGGCAAGTCCCAGAACTGATCCTGATGGTCATGATGCAGCCTGGTATTTTCAACAGGCTTACGATATTGCCATACAAGGTATAGATAACCCAGGGCCCTATGGACTGGAACCCACATTCTATGATGTGCATGTTGGAGGTAATGATCGCAATAAAGAAATGTTGTTATATGCTGATCATACCCAACAAAGTGAATTTTATAACGGGGCACCCATAACAGGATTCCAGGGCGAGTTAGGAAACGGAAGAAACTCAGCTGTATGGATGGTTACTTCAAACTATACTATTATACGCAGCGCCCCTAATTCAAACGGAACCGGCGCCGCCGTCAGTTCTGTTCAAAGAGAAGCTGTGCAGCCGCTTGGCCGGCCATACACACGTATGTGCCCAACTATTGGGGCCATCACGAATACCTTTGCCGAAAAAACGCTCGACTCACGGTATGATGGCACGTTTACAACGGTATACCGGGGCAACTGGCCAAAGGGCGGAGCAACAAATGCAGTATTGTACAATGCCAATGATTTGCCGGTTACGCCTACTCAGCCTATTCTGAGTTTCCTGGAATATGAATCACAGGCAATAGGTTTAACATACCCTTCCGGTGCAAGTTTTCCGGGTAAAACGTCAAACAACGTTGGGGCAGGTCAAATGCCGGGAAGGGCCGACTTTGTAATATCTCCACGGGGCATAAGCCGGATAGTATATCCCGGCCTTTGGAAAATGGGTGTATACCGGACAGATAATGGTGCCGGACTGGGAGAGCCTAACGCACCCAGCACAAGGCCATTCAAAATTGCCAAATTCTCTGAGTTTTATTTTATTGCCGCTGAAGCCAATGTAAAGGGCGCAACAGCACAGGCCGGCAAAACAGCACGGGACCTGATAAATGTAATCCGTGCCAGGGCGGGTGTTTGGAAATTTTCCAATAAGGATAATGCAACGTATACTGCCAATAACAGTGCTGCATTAACAGCAGCCACACCTGCCGTTATTACCGTTAATTATATACTGGAAGAACGCTCAAGGGAGTATTTTGGAGAGGGCCTTCGCTGGTTTGATCTTATTCGTACACAAAAATGGAATGAGCTTGCAGGCTCTTACGAAATATGTGCCGCCACGTACGGTAGCCATACACCCCAGACATTTACAAGAACGATAGAGCCAAGGCATTATCTCAGGCCGATTCCACAAGGTCAATTAGATGGTATGGAAATGACAGCCGCGGAGAAGGCAGCCTACCAGAATCCGGGTTATTAAACCTGAACAGTTTTGTCAATAAACAGAGAGGGGCGAAAGCCTCTCTCTGTTATAAATAGAAGAAATATCTTTTTATGTGCTGATTTTGTTGAGTATGCGGGAAGATAAGCGCTTGGATTGATGCGTTTTAAAGTGCTGCGAAATGGTACAAGCAGCGCCAGATATGGCCGTTAACATGGGCGCCCTGAAGTATAATTTTATGAATCAGTATAACAGTTTTTTTGTAATCGGTATATGGCATAGCAATCAAAAGGAGGGGTGAATTCTTTCATCCTTCCTTCCTTTAAATTTTTTGTGATAAATTGAATAATGCTATTATTAGGTATCGACATAGGAACATCATCTGTTAAGGCTTCCGTGGTGGATGCAGCCACACAGCAGGCTGTTTGCTCGGCGCACTACCCGGAAACGGAGGCTGATATTATCTCGCCACATCCCGGCTGGGCTGAGCAAAGCCCTGATATGTGGTGGGAGCATGTGAAACAGGCGGTGCTGAAATGCAATGCTACGGGATTGTATGACCCAAAAGATATTGGTGCTATTGGCATTGCCTACCAGATGCATGGTTTAGTAATGGTGGACAGCCAGCAGCATGTGCTGCGCAACAGCATTATCTGGTGCGACAGCCGCGCCGTTGAACAGGGTGATAAAGCCTTTGAAGAAATTGGAAAAGAAAAATGCCTGGCGCATTTATTAAACTCCCCCGGCAATTTCACCGCCAGCAAACTGGCATGGGTAAAGGAAAACGAACCGCAACTCTTTGCACGCATTGATAAAATCATGCTGCCAGGAGATTTTATTGCGATGAAGTTTACTGATCAGATCACCACTACCACTTCAGCACTCAGTGAAGGTGTGTTCTGGGATTTTAAAAATAAAAACCTGTCGGAAGACATCTGTTCATACTTCGGCTTTGGTGAATACATGTTCCCCGATATGCAGCCGGTATTTGCCATACATGGTTACGTAAAAGAAACAGTCGCTACCAGGCTGGGATTAAAAACAGGTATTCCTGTGGCGTATAAAGCCGGTGACCAGCCCAACAATGCACTCTCACTGAATGTGCTTCGTCCCGGTGAAGTGGCAGCCACTGCCGGTACCTCCGGTGTGGTGTATGCAGTAAGCGATGAATTGACATACGATAAGGAATCGAGGGTAAACAGTTTTGCCCACGTTAATCATAGAAATGATTTGAACAGGATCGGTGTACTGCTTTGCATAAATGGTTGTGGTATCACAAACCGTTGGGTGAAAAATCTGGCAGGTGGCCCCATGAGCTACCAGCAAATGAATGATGCGGCTGCAACGGTCCGCCCGGGCAGCGATGGGTTACAGGTTATTCCATTTGGGAATGGTGCTGAACGGATTTTTAATAACCAGGTCATTGGGGCGGGTATGGTGAACATGGATTACAATATCCATACACCGGCCCATATTTTCAGGGCGGCGCAGGAAGGCATTGCATTTGCCTTCAGGTACGGGACAGATATCATGAAGGAAAACAATATTTTTCCGGCCGTAGTAAGGGCAGGCAGGGCCAATATGTTTTTGAGCGATGTATTTACCGAAGCATTTGTGAATGCAACAGGAATACCCGTAGAACAATATGATGGAGATGGCAGCATCGGCGCAGCATTAGGTGCCGGCATCGGGGCGGGTATATTTAGTTCGCCGGAAGAGGCATTTGCCAACCGCAGGCCATTGAAAATAACTGAGCCAACTAAAGAAAAAGAATACGACGAATTGTATGCAATATGGAAGGAAACATTATTGAACAGCATCACTAAAACAAATGAATTATGTCAGTTTTAACAGAGGAGAAAAAGCCGGCAGTGGCCACAGCAGCAAAAGAATATTTCAAAGGTATCGGCCAGATAAAATATGAGGGAAGGGATTCTGATAACCCGCTCGCCTATCGTTGGTATGATGAAAGCAAAGTCGTGGCCGGCAAGTCCATGAAAGAATGGTTGCGTTTTGCCTGTGCATACTGGCATAGCTTCAATGGTAATGGTGCTGATCCGTTTGGAGAACCTACGCATATTTTTGAATGGGATAAAAAAACCGATGCTATCGAAAGGGCAAAGGATAAAGCAGATGCAGCATTTGAGTTTATCAGCAAACTCGGGCTTCCGTACTACTGCTTTCATGATGTGGATGCAGTGGACTACACGAATGATATTACAGAAAATGAAAGACGGCTGCAGGCTATTACGGATTACCTCAGTGTAAAACAAAAAGAGACAGGTGTGAAATTATTGTGGGGCACGGCTAACCTGTTTTCTAATAAGCGCTATATGAATGGCGCAGCCACCAACCCGGATTTTCATGTGCTGGCACATGGGGCTGCACAGGTAAAAGCGGCGCTCGATGCCACCATTGCACTGGACGGAGAAAACTACGTATTCTGGGGTGGCCGCGAAGGCTATATGAGCCTGCTGAATACAAATATGCAACGGGAGAAGGAGCACCTGGCGAAATTCCTGCATACAGCAAAAGATTATGCCAGGAAAAACGGTTTTAAAGGCCAGTTCTTTATAGAACCAAAACCATGTGAACCCAGCAAACATCAGTATGATTATGACAGCGAAACCGTAATTGGTTTCCTGCGCCAGTATGATTTATTAAATGACTTCAGCCTGAATATAGAAGTAAACCATGCTACGCTAGCAGGGCATACTTTCTCACACGAATTGCAAGTAGCGGCCGATGCAGGCTTGCTGGGCAGCATTGATGCAAACCGGGGTGATTATCAAAATGGCTGGGATACGGATCAGTTTCCCAATGATATCAATGAGCTGACAGAATCCATGCTGGTGATTGTTGAAGCCGGTGGTTTTAAAGGCGGCGGTATCAACTTCGATGCAAAGATCAGGCGTAACAGTACCGACCCGCAGGATTTGTTCCATGCACATATTGGCGGTATCGACACCTTTGCCCGTGCACTGATAACAGCGGATGCCGTATTACAAAAATCAGACTATAAAAAAATACGTGCAGCCCGCTATGCAAGTTTCGACAGCGGGAAAGGAAAAGAATTTGAAGAAGGAAAATTGTCGCTGGAAGATTTACGGGATTATGCTATCAAAAATGGTGAACCGGCCATGATCAGCGGCAAACAGGAGTACCTGGAGAATATTATCAACCGGTTTATCTGATTTCGAAACGATTTCTTGTTTTCTTAAAAAGCAACAACAGTCATGAAGGCGCTGATTACGAAACTGGCTACGGTGGTGCTGGTGGTATCATCCTGCACACCGGGAAGTAAAATTTCTTCTTCGGCCGGGACACCCACTTTAAAAGATGCATATAAAAATGACTTTCTAATTGGTACGGCATTAAATGCTGAACAAATAGAAGAGAAGGAACCTAACGCAGCCAAACTGGTACCGGAACAGTTCAACGCCATTACGCCGGAGAATATAATGAAGGCTGAAATCATACATCCTGAATGGGATCGCTACGATTTTAATCTCGCTGATAAAATTGCAGCATACGGGCAGAAGCATGGTATGAAAGTCAACGGCCATACTTTAGTATGGCATAGTCAGTTACCGGCATTCGCCAGGCGTATACAAAGTGTTGATTCGTTTAAAACATTCTTCACGAACCATATCAGCACCGTGGCTGCCCGCTATGAGGGTAAGATTGCTTCATGGGATGTGGTGAACGAAGCATTGAATGAAGATGGTACGATGCGGAAATCTGTTTTCCTGGAAAAATTGGGGGATGATTTTGTAACAGAAGCATTTCGCCTTACACAAAAAGCGGCACCAACGACTGAACTGTATTATAATGATTATAACAACGAACAACCGGCCAAGCGGGCCGGCTGTATCGCATTGATGAAGAAAATTCAGCAGGCGGGTGTGCGGATTGATGGGGTAGGTATACAGGGCCACTGGCATGTGGGCCGTGTGCCGTTCAAAGACATTGAGGAAAGCATCCTGGCTTATTCCGCTATGGGATTAAAAGTGATGTTCACTGAACTGGATATTGAAGTGCTGCCGCGCAATTTTACCGGTGCTGATGTAGGCCAGCGGGTAGCGTCTAACCCTGCACTCAACCCCTATACTAACGGGTTGCCGGATAGTGTGCAGCAACAACTGACAAAAGATTATGAAGAATTGTTCAAACTTTTTTTAAAGCACAAGGATAAAATAACCCGTGTAACATTTTGGGGGGTGAACGATGGTCAGTCATGGCTGAATGGCTGGCCGGTGCGTGGACGTACCAATTACCCGTTGTTGTTCGACAGGCAGTTTAAGCCGAAACCTGCTTACTATAAAGTGATTGAACTGAAAACAAAACCAGCCGCTGCAGCCAAAAGCTTTTAACGATTACTAACACTTGCTTCATGAATACAAACTCACAGAAACTATCGGTTGGCGAAAAGATTGGATATAGCCTGGGTGATTTGGCAGCTAATCTGATTTTTCAAACCTTGGTTACTTACCTGGCGTATTACTATACAGATATCTATAAACTGAGTCCGGGTAAGGCATCAGCGATAATGTTTACAGTAGGTATGGTAGCAGCTTTTGGATTTAATCCAATTATTGGGGCGCTTGCCGACAGGACGAATACCAAATGGGGAAAGTTTCGTCCCTGGATTTTATGGACAGCTGTTCCGCTTGGTGTTGCTTCTGTTTTAGCCTTTACAAAATTTGGCAGTACAGCAAGTGTACCGTATGCTGTGGTTACCTATACGCTTTTATTATTCTTATACGCAGCCAACAATTTGCCATATGCGGCCTTGAGTGGGGTGATTACAGGAGATATGAAGGAAAGGAACAGCATGTCATCTTATCGTTTTGTAGCTGTCATGTTTGCCCAGTTTTTCGTGCAGGTATTTATGTTGCCAATAATTGAAGCAGCGGGGAATGGAAACAAGGCAGAAGGTATCAGTAAATTGATGGTTTGGCTTTCCATCATCCTTGCCGGTATGCTCTTGATAACATTCTTTACCACAAAAGAGCGTATTGTCCCCAAGCCTGAACAAAAGTCAAGCTTGAAAGAAGATTTAAGTGATTTATTTAAAAATAGGCCATGGTTTATCATGCTGGTGTTAACAACTCTTGTGTTTATTACATTGGCCATGAAAGGCGGCGGGTATGTTTACTATTTTAAAAACTATGTAGATAAACAAAGCCTTGCCAATTTTATTACCCCGGTTACTGATGCATTAGCAGGCATTGGTATGAATTTTTTTGGTAAGGATCCAGCATCCGCGGGGGTGGGTTTGTTTAATGCTGGCGGGATAATTTGCATGATTATAGGTATTACATTATCAAAGCCATTGGCTGATAAATATGGTAAGCGGGATGTATTCGGTGTCAATTTATTTATCTCTACCGTATGTCTTTTAGTCTTTTACTTTTTTAAACCATCTTCCATCGGCCTGATGTTTGGGGCGCAAATCCTGCATGGCTTTTTTTATGGCATCACTATACCATTGCTCTGGGCTATGATTGCTGATGTAGCGGATTTTAGCGAGTGGAAAAACAACCGCCGGGCCACGGCGATAATTTTTTCTGCCATGATGGTTGGATTAAAAGGAGGCTTATCTATCGGAGGAGCACTGCTCACTTATATTTTAGGTATGTATAATTACCAGCCAAACAGTGAAGCTACACAAACCGCCACTGCGATACACGGTACTAAAATGCTGGTGAGTATTTTTCCTGCCATACCCTTTTTGATTGGAGCGGGATTATTATTCTTTTACTCTATCAATAAGAAAACAGAAGTGCAGATTGAAACTGACTTGAGAGAGAGAAGAATTAACTAATAAGAAACTGTGCAAAGTAAAAAAAATATTATTCAATAGTAAACTAAAGCCCCTCCTGTGGAGGGGTTTGGGGAGGCCCCATGCCCGAAGATCCAATCGACCATATCAACTTTGATGAACTTGACAACCAGGCTATCTCACAGCCACTGGTGAAGCATATCTATACGGCCGATCCATCGGCACATGTCTTTAACGGAAAAATTTATATCTATCCTTCACATGATATTGATGCAGGGGATGCCTTTGATGATCTCGGCAGCCATTTCGCCATGGAAGATTATCATGTACTATCCATGGATTCGCCGGATAGCGTGGCCACCGATCATGGTACCGCATTGCGGGTACAGGATGTGGCCTGGGCTGATAAACAAATGTGGGCGCCCGATGCTAATGAGAAAGATGGTAAGTTTTATCTCTTCTTCCCGGCCAAAGATCATGCAGGCATATTCCGTATCGGTGTAGCGGTGGGTGATTCACCTACAGGGCCATTTGTGCCACAACCGGAAGCAATTAAAAACAGTTTTTCCATTGACCCGGCTGTTTTTAAAGATGCAGACGGCTCTTATTATATGTATTTCGGTGGCATTTGGGGAGGACAATTACAACGTTGGAGAACGGGTACATTCAACAATGAACAACCCGAAAGCCCTTTGGCACATTTGCCGGGCGACGATGAACCTGCCCTCTGTGCTAAAGTGGCAAAATTGACGAACGATTTATTGGAATTTGCTGAAGCGCCGAAGGATGTTGTGATACTTGATGAAAAAGGTCAGCCGCTATTACAAGGGGATACTGACAGACGTTTTTTCGAAGCATCCTGGATGCATGTGTATAAGGGGACATATTATTTCTCTTATTCTACCGGCGATACACATTATTTATGTTATGCCACAGGCGATAATCCCTACGGGCCATTTACCTATGCCGGCAGAATTTTAGAACCGGTGGTGGGGTGGACATCGCACCATTCGATTTGTGAATTTGCCGGTAAATGGTACCTTTTTTATCATGACTCGTCTTTGTCAAAAGGTGTGACCCACCTGCGCTGTGTGAAAGTAACGGAACTGACCTATGATGCGACGGGTAAAATAAATACAATACTTCCTTACAGAACGAGATAGATGATAGCCAGTTAATCAATAGTTTTAGGCAAAAAAACAAATGGCAGCAATAACACACAATACAGGCAGTTCTTCTTCGGGGTATTCGGGTATGCATCAGACCATGCGTTGGTATGGCCCGCAGGATGTGGTAAAACTTTCAGATATACGCCAGGCGGGATGCGCCGGTGTCGTAACAGCACTGCACCAGGTTCCCGCGGGCGACGTATGGTCGGTGCAGGACATTGAAGAAAGAAAAAGAATGATTGAAGATGCGGGTATGACCTGGACCGTGATAGAAAGCCTGCCGGTAAGTGATGATATAAAACGGCAAACAGGAAACTGGTTAGCACATATAGAAAGCTACAAAACAAGTATCCGGAATGTGGCAGCCTGTGGCCTCAAAGTAATAACGTACAATTTTATGCCGGTGCTTGACTGGCTGCGTACGGATATCAGTTATGAAATGCCGGATGGCAGCAAGGCTTTGTATTTTAACCGGAGTGCTTTTGTGGCCTTCGACTTATTCATGTTGCAGCGGCCCGGAGCGGAAAATGATTATTCGGCGGACGAAATTGAAAAAGCCAAACTGAAAATGGCGGCAATGGATGATGGGGAAAAAGAAAAAGTATTCCGGAATTGTTTACTCGGCCTGCCCGGAAGCGATGATGCGTTTACGCCGGAACAAGTGCTGGCGGAGTTGAAAAAGTATGAAGGCATAGATGCTGCAAAATTGAAAGAGCATTTATTTTACTTTTTGCAGCAGGTGATACCGGTGGCCGAAGAGTGTGGCGTGGTCATGGCTATTCACCCGGACGATCCACCTTACCCGGTGCTGGGCCTGCCAAGAATAATGAGCAAAGAACAGGATGCGGCTGATTTGATAGCAGCCGTACCGTCAAAGGCAAATGGTTTGTGTTTCTGCACGGGTAGTTATGGCGCAAGGCCAGATAACGATATTCCGAAAATGCTGAAACGCTTTGGTGATCATGTACACTTCCTGCACCTGCGCAATACAAAACGTGATAATGAAGGAAATTTCTTTGAAGATGGTCACCTGGCCGGCGACACAGATATGTATGCAGTGATTAAAGAAGTGGTGGAATTACAACAACGACGAAATATTTCTATACCCATGCGGCCCGACCATGGCCACCAGATGCTGGATGATTTAGATAAGAAAACGTATCCGGGTTACTCGGCTATCGGCAGGTTAAAAGGATTGGCGGAACTGCGGGGTGTGGAGTATGCTATTTATAAGAGTTTGGGATAGAAACGCTGAGTAAATAGGAACGCTGATAACGCTGATTGTACGGATGAGAGCGGATATAGCATGTTTTTTACCAACTGTGTAGAAAATATTGAACTGGGAATAAAGATCAGTGAAAATCCGCTTCATCCGCGTCATCTGCGTTCCAATTCTCTCGCCGGAGACGAAATAAATTTTATCAAACATGCGTACAACATTTAAGAAATATCAGCTTTTTATACTCGCATTTTTTATCAGTTCCACGCAGTACGCACAATCATTTACCAATCCCATCTTATCGGGCTATTACCCTGATCCAAGCATCTGTAAGGCTGGCGAAGATTATTATATCGTCAACTCTTCTTTCGCACACTACCCGGGTTTGCCTGTTTTGCACAGTAAAGATTTGCTGAACTGGCAACTGGTGGGGTATGCATTAGACAGGCCGGAGCAACTTAATTTAGAAGGACGGGGCGCCGGTGTTTCCCGTGGTTTGTTTGCTCCAGCTATAGCCTGGCATAAAGGCACGTTCTATATAGTTTGTACCAATGTAAGCGGCGTAGGCAATTTTGTCATAACTGCTAAAGACCCTAAAGGGCCCTGGAGTAATCCTGTAAAACTTCCAGAGGTAAACGGTATTGATCCATCTCTTTTTTTTGATGATAATGATAAAGCCTATATCGTTTACAACAGCATTCCACCCAACGATGAAACGATGTGGAACGGGCACAGGAGCATTCGTATGTACCAGTTTGATGCGGACAACCTGAAAATAAAAGGAGAACAAATATTGCTGGTGAATGGTGGTACAGACGTTACCCAAAAGCCGGTATGGATTGAAGGTCCGCATATTTACAAGATAAAAGACTGGTATTACCTGATGTGTGCACAAGGTGGCACCGGGTATAACCATACCGAAGTAGTTTTCAGGAGTAAAAATGTTTACGGGCCTTACTGGCCGTATGAAAAAAATCCCATTCTCACCCAGATGCATTTGAATCCCCGAAGGCCGAATCCCATTACCACAACCGGCCATGCAGATTTGGTGGAGGATAAGGACGGGAACTGGTGGGGTGTGTTTTTGGGCTGCCGCCCTTACGAAGGGGATTATTATAATACCGGAAGGGAAACCTTTATGGCGCCGGTTAAATGGACCGAAGATGGCTGGCCTGTTTTTAACCTGGGTGGAGATGAAGTGAAATACCAATACCCGATTAATGCCATTAAAAACCCCTTGCTTGAACCATTGAATGGAAACTACACATTTAAAGATGAGTTTAAGCATGATAAGCTCAGCCTGCGTTACCGCTTTTTAAGAACCGTGAAAGAAAACTGGTACAGCCTTTCGGAAAATAAAGAAGCATTAACCATCCAATTGCGTAAAGAAACAATCAGTGGGAGCGCTAACCCTTCTTTTGTTGGGTTTGCACAGCCACACCTGAAAGGCTATGCAGCAACAGCAGTAAAATTTTGGGCTTCAGCTCCCAATGAAAAAGCTGGTTTAACAGCTATGCAGAATGAAACCCATTTTTACTACCTGGCCCAGTCTGTTAAAGAAGGTAAACCTGTTGTTGAATTGTATAAAGACAGTACCGTAATAGCCAGTAAATCCATTTCATTAAAGAAGGGAAAAAATCTCTTTTTAAAAATAGAAGCGAACAACGGTACATATTCTTTTTATTATGCTACGCAGGAAAGTAAGTGGCAATTGTTACTGGCCGGAGCCGATGGTAAATACCTGAGTACAAAAGGGGCTGGTGGTTTTGTGGGTTGCCTGTATGCCATGTATGCAACGTCTTCCGGTCAAGACTCCGGCAATAAAGCGGTATATGACTGGTTTGAAATAAAGAATGATGATGACGTGTATAAGCAGTGATTATGGTAAACACAGTTTTAAAAATATCGTTGCTGTTCTTCCTGGGAATTAATAGTGTTGCTTCTGCACAAAAAATTGTTGCAGACAGCCAGACAGTAAATACATTCTCCATGGGGAATGTAACAATTTGTGTTGATGCCGCTGATTTTACCGCCGTGCATACAGCCGCCTCCCTTCTGCAGCGGGATATAAAAGCTGTTACGGGAAAAGAACCAGCATTGAAGGGATCTGTAAATGCTTTATCGGGCAATATTATCATTGTCGGGTCTTTAGAAAAATCAGCATTGATTAGAAAGCTGGTGCAAACAGGGAAAATAAAAGTGAACAGCTGCCGGCAAAAATGGGAGGCTTACCAGTTGCAGACTATTAGTCGCCCGTTTCCGGGTGTAAGTAATGCCCTGGTGATAATGGGGAGTGACAGAAGAGGAACAGCCTTTGGTGTATTTGAATTGTCAAAACAACTGGGTGTATCGCCCTGGTACTGGTGGGCCGATGTGCCGGTGAAGCAGCGGGGAGAAATATATATTAATAAAGCAGTCGTAATAACCGATGCACCAAAGGTGAAATACCGTGGTATTTTCATCAACGATGAAGCACCTTGCCTCAGCAACTGGAGCCGGGAGAAATTCGGTGGCTTTAATCATAAATTTTATGCCAACGTATTTGAGCTGATGCTTCGCCTGAAAGCCAATTATATCTGGCCGGCCATGTGGGGCAATGCTTTTTATTATGATGATTCAATCAATATAAAAACAGCGGATGATTATGGAATAGTGATTGGCACCAGCCATCACGAACCGTTGATGCGGGCGCATGAAGAATGGAAGTATTATGGCAAAGGAAGAAAATGGAATTACGATAGTACCGAAGCCGGGTTGAAAGAATACTGGAAGGGCGGCATGCAACGGGCATGGAACGAAAAAATTGTAAGTGTGGGTATGCGGGGCGATGGTGATGAGCCTATGAGCCGGGAAACCGCTACTGCGTTACTGGAAAGAATAGTAAAGGACCAGCGACAGATTATAGAAGAGGTAACAAACAAGCCGGCAGCTGAAACACCGCAGCTATGGGCATTGTATAAAGAAGTACAGGACTACTACGACAAAGGCATGCGGGTGCCTGATGATGTGACATTATTGTTGTGTGATGACAACTGGGGCAATATCCGTAAGCTGCCCAAATTAACAGATGCCCCACGAAAAGGTGGCTATGGTATATACTATCATTTTGACTATGTGGGCGGACCAAGAAATTACAAATGGCTGAACACAAATCCTATTCCCCGTATCTGGGAGCAAATGCACCTGGCCTGGGAATACGGCGTAAAAGATATCTGGATCGTAAACGTGGGCGATATTAAACCCATGGAATTTCCTATTTCGTTTTGGTGTGATTATGCCTGGAATCCCGATAGCATAAAGGCTGATGAGTTGCAGCGTTATACGGAGCAATGGGCTGCTGCCCAGTTTGGCAACCAGTATGCCGGGGAGATTGCAGCTATCATTTCAAAGTACCTCAAATATAATGGGAGGCGAAAGCCTGAACTGCTGGATGCCGCTACCTACAGCACCGTTAATTACAGGGAATATGCAAGAGTGACAGCGGAGTATAAAAACTTGCTGGAGAAAGCGGAATTAATAAACAGTAAACTGGTCCCGGAATGCAGGGATGCCTATTTTCAACTGGTACTGCATCCGGTAAAGGCGATGTCTAATTTGTATGAAATGTACTTTAATGTAGCTATGAACAGGGATGCCTGGCAGAAAAAAAATGAGATGGCAAACCAGGCTGCCGGTAAAGTAAAACAGCTTTATATCAATGACTCTTTAATTACATTGGAATATCACCGGCTCAATAATGGCAAATGGAACCATATGATGAGCCAGACACATATAGGCTATACCTATTGGCAGCAACCTGCCCGTCAAAAAATGCCTGAAATAAAATACGTTTCTCCTGATTCAATACAAGCACAACGAACCACCTATACAGATGTAATGATATTGCGGCTGCCGGAAAATGCAGCGAGCAACAGTTTTGTTGAGAGTGAAGAATCCGGGGTTTCCATTGAAGCCGCAAATTTTACAAAGGCAGTAAATGCTGCCGGAATCATATGGCAGGTACTCCCCGATCATGGCCGCACTGGCTCTGCGGTTACGTCCTTTCCGGTAACGGCCAAGGAACAAAAGCCCGGAACCGATGCGCCGCACCTGGAATATGATTTTTATTCATTCAGCAAAGACAGCCTTCGTTTGTCCGCTTATTTTTCGCCAACGCTTAATTTTCATAATACGGCAAACGGGTTGCAGTATGCTGTTTCAATTGATGATGAGGCTCCGCAGATAATCAGTATTAATAAAGAAGATAAAAACAGCATCAGCGGTATCTGGAACAAGTGGGTAAGTGAAAATATAATAATAAAAACCACAGGGCATTATATTTCAAAACCGGGTAAGCATACGGTGAAATACTGGATGGTGAATTCAGGGGTAGTATTACAGAAACTGGTAATTGATTTCGGCAGCCTGCAGCCCAGTTACCTGGGTCCCCCGGAAACGAAAGGAAACTAAACTTTATATATATAAATATGAAAGCATTATTGCTGATAGCAGGTTGTTTTTTTTACGGCACTGGCAAAAGCACAGGATTACCGCAGCTTCCCCATGTGGAATCCATCCTTGCCCATCGAACAACGGGTGAATGATGTGGTGAGCCGGTTAACCTTAGAAGAAAAAGTAGCACAGATGCTGAATGCCACACCAGCCTTGCCAAGGCTGGGCATACCAGCTTACGACTGGTGGAATGAAGTGCTGCATGGCGTGGCAAGAACACCATACAAAGTAACATCTTACCCGCAGGCTATTGCGATGGCTGCCACCTGGGATACAAATTCCTTATACAGGATGGCTGATTATTCCGCATTGGAAGGAAGGGCTATACATAATAAATCGATTGAGCTCGGTAAAACCGGTGACCGCTATGTAGGTTTAACGTACTGGACACCGAACATTAATATATTTCGTGATCCACGCTGGGGAAGGGGACAGGAAACCTATGGCGAAGATCCATTTTTGACAGCCATGCTTGCCAAAGCATTCGTACGCGGTCTGCAAGGCGAAGATCCAAAATACTTAAAGGCAGTGGCCTGTGCCAAACATTTTGCTGTACACAGCGGGCCGGAACCCTCACGCCATTCGGATAATTTTAACCCATCCACTTATGATTTATGGGATACTTATTTGCCAGCCTTCAAAGAACTAATCGTTAATGCGAATGTAGGTGGAGTAATGTGTGCGTATAATGCCGTGAACACTCAGCCCTGCTGCGCCAGTGATTTATTAATGAATGATATCCTGCGCAACAAATGGAAATTTACTGGTTATGTTACCAGCGATTGCTGGGCCATTGATGATTTCTTTAAATACCATAAAACACATAAAGACTCCACGTCTGCGGCTGTAGATGCCGTGCTGCATGGAACGGATGTGGAATGTGGTCGTACTGTTTATTATGCGCTGACTAATGCCGTGAAAACTGGGCTGATTAAAGAATCACAGTTAGATGTATCACTCCGGCGCCTGTTTACGATCCGTTATCGCCTGGGTATGTTCGATCCCGTATCGATGGTGAAATATGCACAAACACCTTCTTCCGTATTAGAAGCACCGGCGCATAAAGCCCATGCGTTGAAGATGGCTTTGCAGTCTATCGTCTTATTAAAAAATGAGAAAAATACATTACCGCTGAATAAAAAGATTAAAAAGATGGCAGTTGTCGGCCCTAATGCCGATAACCCAATAGCAGTCCTGGGAAATTACAATGGCACCCCTTCCAAAACAGTTTCTATCCTGGAAGGATTGAAGAATAAATTGGGTGAAGAGGTGGAAGTAGTATATGAAAAGGCGATCAACTTTACCAATGATACATTACTGGTGCATAAAGATATAAGCACCCTGTATAGCTATGATGGTAAGCCGGGTGTAAAAGCAGAGTACTTCGACAATGAAAAAATGGAAGGGCTTCCGGTATTAACCGTGATTGAAAAAGAAATCAATCATTTTTGGCAGGAGGGTGTATCGCCATACCCCGGCCTGAAGGCGGTGAACTATGCAGCGAAATACACCACTACAATTACGGCAGAGAAAGATGAAGTGATGAATTTTGAAAGCGAAGCAAACGACGGCTATTATGTAAAAATAAATGACAGTACCCTGGTGAATGCCTGGGAGCGCAACCGCTGGGGTAGCAAACAATTCAGCTACCCGGTAAAGAAAGGGGTAACGTATAAAATTGAAATGGCTTTTCGCCAGGGTGGTGGTGAAGCCATGGTGAAATTGTTTGCGGGCAATTACCGCAAAACAGATTTTACTGCCTTGGCCAACCGGGTGAAAGATGCAGATGCTATCATATTTGCCGGCGGTATATCACCACAACTGGAGGGCGAAGAAATGCCGGTGAATGTAAAAGGGTTTAATGGCGGCGACAGGACAAGTATCATGTTGCCGGCGGTACAGACTGAATTAATGAAAGCATTAATGGCTACGGGGAAGCCTGTTGTGTTTGTAATGCTAACAGGTAGCGCAATTGCAGTTCCCTGGGAAAACGAGCATATTCCTGCAATTGTGAATGCATGGTACGGCGGGCAAAGTGCCGGTACTGCGCTTGCCGATGTACTGTTTGGTGATTATAACCCTGCCGGAAGGTTGCCGGTTACTTTTTATAAAAGTGATAAGGATATTCCTTCTTTTATGAGTTATGATATGCAAGGGCGGACTTACCGGTATTTTAAAGGGGAGGCTTTATATCCGTTTGGCTACGGGTTAAGCTATACCAGTTTCAACTATTCTAAACTGGTGGTTACATCTCAGTTAAAAAAAGGGGTAAATGTAAAAATAGCTGTAACAGTAAAAAATACAGGTAAAGCAGGTGGCGAAGAAGTGGTACAGTTGTATATAGCTCACCGCGGCGCTGAACTGGCACCCGTACGGGCATTAAAAGGGTTTAAGCGTATTTATCTTAAAGCAGGTGAAAGCAAAACAATTCAGTTTACGCTTACTCCCGAACAGTTGTCCATTGTTGATGCAGAAGGGAACCTCTTCCAGCCAACAGGTGCTATCACGGTGAGTGTGGGTGGCGGACAACCTGGCATTAAGAATAAGACCACTTCGGGTGTGGTCAGTACAATCGTGCATGTAAAATGATGAAGAAACTAATCAGTATAGTGCTATTGCTTGCTTTCTACCGGGACACTGCTGCACAATATCCCAGGGTGGATATCCCCGGCTCTGAAGTCAGGAAAATTACCTCTTCTGTAGTGAAAGGCCAGGAATATGAGCTGCATATTCTCCTGCCGGGAAATTACCGGCAACAAACAAAGGAATACCCGGTTCTGTATATACTCGATTCACAGTGGGACTTCCCGTTGATCAAATCTATTTATGGTCAGCAGTACTATGATGGGTTTATTCCGGAGTTAATCATATGCGGTATCACCTGGGGAGGTGTGAACCCTAATCATGACAGTTTGCGGGTCAGGGATTATACGCCCACCAATGACGGTCAGCGGGTACAAGGCGGCGGTGCAGCGGGATTTTTATCATTCATCGAGCAGGAAGTTTTTCCTTTTATGAAAAGCAACTACCGGGCAAGTAACGAAAGGCTGCTTGCCGGCTGTTCATTGGGAGGACTATTTACTCTTTATACAATGTTCACCCGTGCTGATTTGTTCAGGGGCTATATCGCTGCAAGCCCTGCAATAGGATGGGATAGAGAAGTACTCTACCAGTTTGAAAAAGACTTTGCTAAAAAGCAACCCGAAACTCCTGTCAAATTATATATGACAGTCGGGGATGTTGAAAGAAGTATGCCTGTTTTCGAAAAATTCGCAACCCATGTTGGGGCAAGACAGTATAAAAATGTAATGGTAAATTCAAAAATACTGGAGCAAACCGGTCACTCAGGTACCAAGAGTGAAACATACAACCGGGGCCTTCAGTTTGCTTTTCAGCGAAACAATTTAAAGTTGCCTGATAATGTGTTGAAAAAATATACCGGAACCTACCAGCTACCCGATGGAAGTAATATTGACCTAAAGCTGGGAAGTGATGGATTATCGTTATCTGATTCACAAAATAAAGTAGCGTTGCTGGTCAATACCGAAAAACATTGGTATGCCCTCCACGAATTTTTTAATATTTATTTTAACGAATCAAACGGGCAGGTGACGGGGTTTGACCTGGCAAGGTTTGGGGGCCGTGTATTTGTCAAGAAACTAAAAGATAAATGAACAAGTTGCTGCTGATAATACTGCTTGCCATGAACAATGTTGTTATGGCACAAATCAAACTCCCGCAGTTGATACGGGATAGTATGATTTTGCAGCGTGATACGGAAATCCGGGTGTGGGGATGGGCATCTATGGGTGAAAAGGTAACGCTGCGGATGAACAATAAAGCCTATAAAACCAAAGCGGATGCTGCTGGCAATTGGGTCATCAAACTGCCCCCCATGCAAGCGGGAGGTCCTTACACTATAGAATTAACCGGCCGCAATAAAATTGTACTGAAAGAAATATTGTTTGGTGATGTTTGGTTTTGCAGCGGGCAAAGTAATATGGTACACCAGTTAAATATTCACGATGTGCTGTATGAGAAAGAAATTGCTGCGGCTGACTACCCGATGATACGACAGTTTTGGGTGCCAAATACCACGAATCTCCAAAGTCCGCAGGATAATCTTCCCCCTGCCTACTGGAAACCGGCAGTAAGAGATGATGTCCGTCCCTTTTCAGCAGTAGCCTATTTCTTTGCTAAAAAATTATATGATAAATACCATGTTCCAGTTGGTATCATCAATGCCAGTTGGGGTGGCACCCCGATAGAAGCCTGGATCAGTGAGGAGGGAGTAAAAGAATTTGGATCAATACAGGCAATGATCCAGAAAAATAAAGACAGTGCATATGTAAATGGCACCAACAGGGCAACGGCAGGTTTCAATGTGGCCAACCGGCCTAAAGAGAACGACCAGGGGATATTGGGCGACACGAAGTGGTATGAAACTGCATATATACCCAAGGCCTGGAAGCATATCAATATACCGGGGTATTGGGAAGACCAGGGCATTAAAGATTTAAACGGTGTGGTTTGGTACAGGAAGGAAATAGATATACCCGCTTCCATGGCAGGCAAGGCGGCCAGGGTGTGGCTGGGCCGCATTGTGGATGCGGACGAATTATATATTAACGGGAAACGGATCGGAGGCACTACCTATATGTATCCGCAGCGACGGTATGCGGTGCCGGCAGATGTATTGAAAGCTGGGAAGAACCTGTTTGTAGTACGGGTTACCAATACTAATGGCAAAGGCGGATTTGTACCGGATAAACCCTATTGTATTTTTTCAGGAAAGGATACGGTTGATTTGAAAGGGACCTGGCAATATAAAGTGGGTGATGTGTTTGTACCCCGGCCGGCAGGCCCTGCGGGCATTGCACTGCACAATCAGCCAACTGCCTTATACAATGCAATGGTTGCCCCGGTAATAAACTATGCCATAAAAGGTATTGTATGGTACCAGGGTGAATCAAACACAGGAAGGGCACAGGAATATGCTTCCCTGCTTCCGGCCCTGATCAACGATTGGAGGAATCGTTGGCAGCAAACAGAACTACCGTTTATCACCATACAGTTGCCCGGCTTTATGGATTATAATTACCTGCCTTCAGAAAGTAATTGGGCCATGCTTCGGGAATCGCAATTAAAATCTTTATCAGTAAATAATACGGCATTAGTGGTTGCCATAGACCTGGGTGAATGGAACGATATCCATCCTGATAACAAAAAAGATGTGGGTGAACGGGCGGCGCTTGCTGCACAAAAACTGGCTTATCATGAAAACATTGTTTATTCAGGCCCTCTCTATCAATCTGCAAAAGTTGAGGGGAATAAGGTTGTCATTTCATTCGCCCAGGTGGGCAGCGGACTGATAACGATTGATGGAGGGCCATTAAATGAATTTGCTGTTGCGGCGGCGGATAAAAAATTTGTATGGGCAAAGGCGGTCATTGATGGAGATAAAATAATTGTGTCAAGTGAAGAGGTGCCTAATCCCATGTATGTCCGCTACGCCTGGGCTGATAACCCGGTCAATCCGAATTTATATAACAGGGAAGGGTTGCCGGCTTCACCATTCAGAACGGATAAGTAAAATGAACAGCAGTTTTTAAATAGTGAAGCATGAATTGGAAGGATTTTTTTTGCTGAAAAATTGCAACCGATTGCAATGAATAAACAAAAATATTATCGCCGATCATGCCGGAACCGCAGGTTTGTATAATAGGGGGTAGGGATACACGGGTCTTAACTATTTTATATACGGAATAAACAAAACATTGAAATACAGGAAACGGAATAATTTAAAACCAACATTTAAAGCGCTACATATGAAACCGATAAAATTATTATTTGCATTGACAGCCTGCATCGTCTTCCGATACGGGCACGCACAAAACATGGTTACACTTAATGTTTCCGCAGCCAAAGACACGATCAATAAAAATATATATGGTCATTTTGCCGAACACCTGGGCCGTTGTATTTACGATGGTGTTTATTCGGGCAATGCTAAAAACATTCCGAATAAAAATGGTATCAGGCTGGATATAGTGCAGGCCCTTCAAAAATTAAAAGTGCCGGTACTTCGCTGGCCGGGCGGTTGCTTTGCCGATACCTATCACTGGAAAGATGCAATTGGCCCAAAAGAAAAACGCAAACAAATTTCCAATACTTCCTGGGGCAATGTACGGGAAGACAACAGTTTCGGTACCCATGAGTTTTTAGACTATTGTGAATTAATCGGTGCTGATCCTTACCTGGCGGCCAACATGGGTGGCGGAACGGTACAGGAAGCGGTGGATTGGGTACAATATGTCAATCACGCCAATGGTTCAAGCTACCTGACGGATATGCGTATGCAATACGGACGTAAGAAACCCTGGCATGTAAAGTACTGGGGTGTGGGTAATGAATCATGGGATTGCGGGGGCGCCATGACTGTTGATCATTATGTGAATGAGTATAAAAAATATGCCACCATGATGACCAGTTACAGCAACACCGAAGGTTTATTTCGTATTGCTGTCGGTCCGGGCACCGAAGACTATAACTGGACAGAAACTTTAATGAAAGAAATACCTGCGAAGCGGATAGAAGGTGTTTCCCTGCATCATTACTCGGTTATCAACTGGAATAAAAAGAGTTCAGCCACAAACTTTACGGAAGATGAGTATATACAAACTATGTTCCAGGCCTGGCGGATGGATTCATTTTTATACAAGAATAAAACCATCATGGATAAATATGACCCTGCAAAAAGGGTGGCGCTGATAGTGGATGAGTGGGGCGGATGGTACGAAGTGGAGCCCGGCACAAACAAGGCGTTTTTATACCAGCAAAATACCATGCGTGATGCAATGATAGCCGGCCTTACACTCAACCTTTTCCATAAACATTGCGACCGGGTGAGAATGGCCAACCTGGCGCAAATGGTGAATGTATTGCAGGCGGTTATATTGACCAAACAGGAAAAAATGATCCTGACGCCCACCTATCATGTTATGGAGATGTATAATGTTCACCAGGATGCGTTAATGATCCCGGTGGAAGTGGCAAGTAAAGAGTATGCTTCAGGCGGTAGAAAAATTAAAGCCGTATCAGCATCGGCTTCAAAAAGCAGCAATGGAGCTGTCCATATCTCCTTAGTGAATATGGATGCCGGGCAAGAGCAGGAAGTGGACATAGAGTTAGGTGCAATCAATGCAAAAAAGATAACCGGCCGTATACTCACTTCGGGTAAGTTACAGGATCATAATACGTTTGAAAACCCTTCCAAAATAAAACCGGTGCCCTTTAACGGCGCTATGTTATCCGGCAGCAAAGTGAAGTTGAAGTTGCCGCCATTTTCCGTAGTGGTATTAGCCCTGAATTAATTTTTATATCATTAAACCGAACAGGATGCTTAAAATTTTTATAGTCATTTTGTTTTTTTCTTTTTGCCCCGTTGTGCTGGCCCAGCCAAGTCCGGGTGAGCAAATGCCAGTCAAATACGATGAAGTACGAATGGATATACAGCATGGTAAGCTGGATTCCGTGTATTATCAGTCTGCTACAGTAGGTGCTAAAAGAAAGGTGATTATTTATACACCGCCGGGTTATAACAAACAAAGAAAATACCCCGTACTCTACTTGCTGCATGGAATTGGGGGTGATGAAAAAGAATGGTTGCGGGGCGGTAATCCGCAGGTAATATTAGATAACCTGGTGGCAGATAATAAAGCCGTACCAATGATAGTGGTGATGCCTAACGGCAGGGCAATGAAAGATGACAGGGCCGTGGGAAATGTATTCGACAGTATTAAAGTGCAGGCCTTTGCGGTATTCGAAAAAGATCTGATTAATGATCTCATACCGTTTGTTGAGAAAAACTATGCTGTATTAAAAGACAGGGAGCACCGGGCGATAGCCGGGCTTTCAATGGGCGGTGGCCAGTCTTTGAATTTTGGATTAGGTAACCTGGAGTTATTTGCCTGGGTTGGCGGATTTTCCTCAGCACCCAATACAAAAAGACCGGAAGAATTAGTTCCCCATCCTGAATACGCAAAAGAGAAATTAAAACTCTTATGGATTTCCTGCGGTGATAATGATGGTCTCCTTTCATTCAGCAACCGGACACATAAATACCTGTTTGAAAAAGAAGTGCCCCATGTCTATTACATCGAGCCCGGCGTGCATGATTTTAAAGTTTGGAAAAATGGCCTCTATATGTTCTCCCAATTTTTATTCAAGGCGGTCAATCCATCTTCTTTTAATAAATATAGCCTGCTGGGTACTCCAGCATCCACCAATGTCAGGAATGCTAAATATCCACAAATTTTACCGGACAACAGGGTGGTGTTTCGTATAAAAGCCCCGGAAGCACAGAAGGTACAAATTGACCTGGGAAAAAAATATGATATGGCCAGGGATACGGGTGGTTATTGGAAGGTAACAACGGATTCTGTCGGGGAAGGCTTTCATTATTATTCTTTGCTGGTGGATGGTATTGCCGTGGCGGACCCATCCAGTGAAACATTTTATGGAATGGGAAGAATGGCCAGTGGTATAGAAATACCGTTCAGCAGAGGTGGTTATTATGCGCTGAAAGATGTACCGCATGGCGATATCCGTGTAAAGAAATATTTCTCTGCCGTCTCCAACTCCTGGAAACAATTTTACCTGTACACACCGCCCGGATATGATAAACAGGTAAACGAAAAATACCCGGTGCTGTACATCCTGCATGGGGGCGGAGAGGACGAAAGGGGCTGGGCTACCCAGGGTAAAACAGATTTGATACTGGATAACCTGATAGCGGAGGGCAAGGCAAAACCAATGCTGGTGGTCATGCCCGATGGAAATTTTAATACAGGTGGGTTGACCGGTTTTAATGAGAACGCATTAAAGGCATTTGAAAACGAACTGAACCAGTTGCTGGTACCCTATATCGAAAAAAATTACCGCACCGACACAGGATCGAATGGCAGGGCATTGGCCGGGCTGTCGATGGGGGGATTACAAACATTATATGCAGGTATAAAAAACACAGGCAAGTTTTCGTATCTCGGGGTGTTTAGTTCCGGCTGGTTTGCCAACAGGCAGGACATATCTGCATCCCACTATGAATTTTTGAAATCAAATGCAAAGCTGGTGAATTCGAATTTGAAAGCCTTTTGGATAGCCATGGGTGGTAAAGAAGATATTGCTTACAACAATTGCAAAGAAATGATGACGAAATATGATGAAATGGGTGTCAGGTATACTTATAGTGAATATCCGGGCGGGCATACCTGGCCTGTATGGAGAAATAATCTTTACCAATTTGCGCAATTGTTGTTTAAGTAAAGACATGGATAAATAATTAAATTTTTTGCCACCTGGTCAGGTAAACGGATTAAAAAAATAACGCAGTGAAAAAAAGATGCTTATTGCTGGGTATTATTTTACCAACTATTTGCTTTACACAACAATTCCCTTTCCAGGATCCAAGTCTTAGTCATGCGGACAGGGCAAGGGATTTAACAACAAGGCTATCTCTTACGGAGAAAGCCTTACTGATGCAGGACCAGTCACCGGCCATTCCCCGCCTCGGTATCAGGAAATTTAATTGGTGGAGTGAGGCTTTACACGGGCTTGCCAATAACGATAGTGTAACTGTATTCCCAGAACCTATCGGTATGGCGGCTTCCTTTGATGATTCACTCTTATTCAAAATATTCAGTGCTACTTCCGATGAAGTAAGGGCTAAATACCACGATGCATTAAGAAACGGAAAAGAGAACAGGCGGTTTCTTAGTTTATCGGTGTGGACACCCAATATTAATATATTCAGGGATCCCCGTTGGGGCCGGGGCCAGGAAACCTATGGCGAAGATCCTTACCTGACTTCCAGGATGGGCGTATCGGTCGTTAAAGGCTTACAAGGCCCTGCCGATGCCAAATACAGAAAACTGCTTGCTTGTGCCAAACATTATGCGGTGCACTCCGGCCCGGAATGGAGCAGGCATACCCTGAACTTGAATAATATAGAACCCCGTGACTTATGGGAAACCTATTTGCCGGCTTTTAAATCATTGGTACAGGAAGCGGATGTAAGACAAGTAATGTGTGCATATCAGCGTCTCGATGATGAACCCTGTTGCGGAAACCAACGCCTTTTGAAAACGATATTGCGGGAGCAATGGGGCTTTAAACATGTGGTGGTCTCGGATTGTGGTGCAATCACGGATTTCTATACTTCACATAAAACGTCTTCAGACGCAGTTCATGCATCTGCCAAAGCTGTATTGTCCGGCACCGATGTGGAATGTGTGTGGCAGGGATATGCCTATGAAAGCCTGCCTGCTGCAGTTGAAAAGGGGCTCATTTCCGAACAGGAAATAGACAGCCATTTGGTAAAAGTGCTTACAGGACGATTCGAGCTTGGCGAATTTGATGATGACAAATCCGTGCCATGGGCAAATATTCCCATGTCTGTGGTGAATAATGAAACCCATCGCAAACTGGCACTGTCAATGGCACAGGAATCGATGACCCTGCTACAGAATAAAAACAATATTCTTCCGCTTAATAAAAAGCAAACAAAAATTGCCGTGATTGGTCCCAATGCAGACAATGCCACGATGCTTTGGGGCAACTATAATGGAAAACCGGTCAGGACCATTACCATACTCGATGGCATACGATCAAAACTGAAACCGAACACCGTCACTTATGATAAAGCCTGTGATGCTGTCGAGAATAAAGTGACCCAATCTTATTTTTCAAAAACACAGGCAGATGGAAAACCAGGTTTCAGGGCTTCGTATTGGAATACCCGTGATTATACCGGCAATGTGGTAACCGTAGTGCAGGAAAGCGATCCATTTAAAAAGACCACAGCCGGCGATCACGAATTTGCTTCCGGGGTTAAGTTACAGGCTTTCTCTGCAAAATATGAAGCATCGTTTACAGCGCCTGAGACAGAAGAAATCGTTTTTAAAACAGGAGCAACCGGGTATTTTGAATTATTGGTGAACGGGCAATCGCTGGCCCGCTATAATAACTGGCGTACCCTTCCGTCGCGGATACCTTTTAAAGTACAGAAAGGTGAAGTATACCAGATCGAGATTCGTTACGCACAATTGAATAATTGGCAGGCTAACCTGGAATTTGATTTTGGAAAAGAACTCGATATAGACTTTTCCGCACTGATAAGCAAACTTAAAGGTATTGATATTGTCATTTTTGCCGGGGGCCTTTCTACGCTGCTGGAAGGAGAAGAAATGCCCGTCAGTTACCCGGGATTTAAAGGAGGGGACAGAACGGATATTGAATTACCACTTGTTCAGCGTAATTGTTTACAATCGCTCAGGGCAGCAGGCAAGAAAGTGATTTTTGTGAACTGTTCAGGTTCTGCCATCGGATTGGTACCTGAAACAACCAGTTGTGATGCAATACTCCAGGCCTGGTATGCGGGAGAATCCGGTGGACAAGCTGTTGCTGATGTATTGTTCGGTGATTACAACCCTTCCGGAAAATTACCGGTTACATTTTATAAAGACAGCACCCAACTGGCAGACTTCGAGGACTATTCCATGAAAGGCAGGACTTACCGCTTTATGCAAGCTGAACCATTGTTTCCGTTTGGCTATGGATTGAGTTATACTTCTTTCGAAACCGGATCTGCCCGCTTGGAGAAAAACACGATTATGAATAATGAAACGGTGATACTGACTGTACCTGTTACGAATACCGGCAAACGTGATGGCACGGAGATAATACAGGTATATGTGAAAAGAAAAGGGGATGATGGCGGACCAGTTAGAACACTTCGGGGTTTCAGGCGGGTCACTGTGGCTGCTGGTAAAACAGCAGAAGCGGTTATTTCATTACCCCCTTCTGCTTTTGAGTTTTATGATGTTACAAAAAGGCAGATAGCGGTGGTGCCGGGAGAATATGAATTGTGGTATGGCAATAGTTCAGCACCCAGGGATCTAAAAAAGCTATCCGTCTTCATACTCCCATGACCGAAGGAACAGTAAATGATAAGTATGGGGCAAAGCAAGAGAAATATATGAAGCTGCTTTAATTGGATTTTATCGGGCAAGTTCAGAACCACTAAACTGAAATTACCATGCACTTTCAAACTAATAAATACACGTCAAATCAAACCCCTGTATTTGGTTGTTTTAGACTTATACTGATCCTTTTACTGTTGCATAGCGGAAAGCTGATCGCACAAAATCCGCTGGTACGAAACCAGTACACAGCCGATCCATCGACAAGGGTATTTGGTGACAGGGTATATATCTTTCCTTCTCACGATATCCTGGCTACAGCAGGAAAAGGCAGGCCCGGCTGGTTTTGTATGGAAGATTACCATGTGTTTTCCTCCGAAAATCTTACCGAATGGACTGACCATGGTGTTATTGTCCATCAAAATAAGGTGCCCTGGGTAAGGCCGGACAGTTATAGTATGTGGGCGCCGGATTGTATTTATCGGAATGGAAAATATTATTTCTACTTTCCGGCTGCTGCAAAGGATACGATTAATTATGGAAGGGGTTTTACAATTGGAGTGGCGGTTGCGGATAAGCCCTGGGGGCCGTATACATCACAGGCAAGTCCGATTGAAGGTGTACGCGGTATTGACCCCAATGTTTTTATAGATAAGGACGGGCAGGCCTATTTGTATTGGTCGGCAGGTAATATTTACGCAGCCAAACTCAAGGAGAATATGCTCGCACTTGATTCAAAAATTGATACCCTTGGTGTTTTACCAGTACAGGGGTTGAAAGAAGGGCCTTATATGTTTGAAAGAAACGGGAATTATTATTTGACCTATCCGCATGTAGAAAATAAAATTGAACGCCTCGAGTATGCAATGAGCAAAAACCCACTCGGGCCATTCACCGTTACCGGCATTCTTATGGACGAATCTCCATCTGGTTGCTGGACCAATCACCAGTCTGTTATACAGTATAAAGGTCAATGGTATTTGTTTTACCATGACAGGGATTATTCACCCCATTTTGATAAGGCCAGGTCAATACGGGCAGATAGTTTATTTTTTAATGCAGATGGCACCATTGTACCGGTAAAACGCACCCTGAGAGGTATTGGTATTACGGATGCCACTAAAGAAATACAAATCGACCGGTATAGCGCTATTAGTGATACCGGTGTGTACGTTGATTTTATTGACACGATCAACCGGTTTACCGGCTGGAAAGTGGTATTAGAACAGCCTGGTGCATGGGTTCAGTATAATACAGTTGGCTTCAACAATAAGAATTTACGCACACTTCTTATCCGGGCCCGCGGTCTTTCCGATGCCACGGTACAAATTCGGCTCGGCCATATAGCCGGCCCGGTAATAGCCACAACTTCGATAAAAGCTGAACAGGGTTGGAATACCTATCGGGTTGCATTGCAAAATAAACCTGCCGGGATAAAACATATTGCTGTAAACCTGGTGGGTTCGGGACGGTTAGCGATTGATTGGCTAAAGTTTGAATGATTGTTTTTATCAGCATGCAACAGTCGCTGGTACAAAAACAGCCACCTGCTATGGGTGGCCGTTTTTTGGCTTATGCACTGCTTATAATCAAAATTTTTCTACTCCTTCATATTGGTGCTGGTACAAAGATTTCCCCGGTTATCCGGCGACATTCCATCGCAAAAGCTCAATCCTGGTGCAAAAGGCTGCATGTTGGAAAGAGCGCCATTACTGCAGGTATTAAAAGTAGCGGGTGGTTTTATCTTAACCTACCAATGAATAACACTGAAGAATGTTGTACAAAATCCTTACTATTCTTTAGTAATATCGGTGGCGCAAAACATTAATTATAGCTATATGAAAAAATGTCTTTCATTATTGATATTACTAATCAGCATTACTGCTGGTGCCCAGGATGCTACTATAAAAGTGGATGTTGAAAGAGTTATCGGGGAAATTGATCCACGTATTTATGGCGTCTTTATGGAACCTATCCAGATCAGCGGCAGAAGAGGATTACCTGACTCGCCTGTCATTAACACACTATATGGAAACCTTTATGATCCGGCCTCGCCGCTTGCTAATGAGGACGGTTTCAGAAAGGATTATATTGATGCTATGAAAGAACTAAAGGTCACCAATATGCGGTGGCCCGGGGGTAATTTTTTAATGGCTTACAACTGGCAGGATGGAATCGGCCCGAAGGAAAAAAGACCTGCCCGTATTAACATGGCGTGGGGAGGTATCGAAAATAATCATGTTGGAACGGATGAATGGATAAAACTGAACAAGGCTATCGGCAGTGAAAATATCATTTGCGCCAATTTGGGTTTGGGCAGCATCATGGATGCTGCCTGGTGGGTGGAATATTGTAATTACAAAGGGGGCACTTATTATTCCGACCTGCGTATAAAGAATGGACATCAGCAGCCTTACAATATAAAAATATGGGATCTGGGCAATGAAGTGGATGGTATGCCCTGGGAGCTTGGTCATAAGAAAGTGGAAGATTATATTGAAGTTGCCCGGGAAGCAGCAAAAGCGATGAAAGCTGTTGATAATTCAATTCAGTTGGTGGCCTGCGGTTCATCGTGGTACAGTCCGGGCAATTGGGATGACTGGAACCGCAAAGTACTTGCCGGCCTGGGTGATCGGGTTGATTATTTATCGATTCATAGTTACTGGGAAAATTCGCCCGATTACTATACACATATGGGCGCTGGTGCAAGAACCTTCGACGACCGGATATCAATAACTGCAGGCGAGATAAAAGCTATTTCAACGGTCAGGAATTTTAAACATAGTATTGGTCTTTCGGTTGACGAGTATGGCGCTTTCGGAAGAAACTTCATGAGTGTTTTACCAGTAGCACAATCGCTGAACGCCTTTATCCGGCATGCCGATGTGGTAAAAATGGCCAATTTTACCACTATGACTTCATTACTATCTTCCGAGGCAGGCAAGGGCAGTTATAAGTCCCCATTGTTTTACACATTCAAACTTTTCTCCAATAACTGCCGGGGTAGTGCAGTGGATACGTATGTGCAATGTGATACGTTTAATACAGAAAAATACAAAGGCATTCATTACCTCGATGCAACTGCTGTTTACGCAAAGGGGGAGCGCTGTGTCTATATTAATGTCATTAACAGGCACAAGGATAACACGATCCGCACAGAAATTAGCGCCACCAGCGGTGCCTGGGCCGGCAAAGCGGAGGCCAGTATTATTACAGCTGATTCCCTGACGGAAAATTTCTCCTATGAAAAGAGAGGAAGCTATCTGCCCGTGCTAAAGGATATTTCCGTCAATAGTAATACATTAGTGTATGCGTTTCCGCCACATTCTTTTACACAGCTAAAAATCTACCTGAAATAAATGCGAGCTATAATTGTATCTGCGATTTGTTGGATGGTTTTCATGGAGGGCACAAGTGTCTATGCACAACCAACCCTGCCCTGGAAAGGGAAAAAAGCAGCTGTTGTCATTACGTATGACGATGCAATAGATCAGCACCTGGATAATGCACTCCCTGTTTTGGATTCGCTAAAATTAAAGGCCACCTTTTACCTGACCGCTTTTTCAACTTCTATGCAGGCGAGACTACCTGATTGGAAAAAACTGGCGGGAAAAGGACATGAGCTTGGCAATCATACATTATTTCATCCCTGTGTGGGAGGGGTTGGCAGGGAATGGGTAACAAAACAGAACGACCTGCGTAACTATACTGTCAAGCGGATGGAGAATGAAGTCCGGATGACCAATTTGTTTTTGCAGTCACTGGATGGTAAAAAGAAGCGAACCTTTGCCTTCACCTGCGGTGATATGAAAATCCAGGATTCTTCTTTTATGGATGGTTTGAAAAATGATTTTGTTGCTGCAAGGGCTGTTCGTAGCGAAATGCATCGCATACAAGATATCAACTTATATGATATTGACTGTTATATGGTGAATAATAACAGTTTTGAAGAGATGAAGGCCTGGGTAGACCAGGCTATAGCCTCCCAATCCCTGCTGGTGTTATTATTTCATGGGGTGGGTGGTGGTAACGGGCTTGATGTATCGCTGGAGAATCACCGGAAAATTCTGAGTTATATACAACAGCGGCAAAAGGATGTATGGGTGGCTCCCATGGTGGAAGTGGCGGCCTATATAAAATCCTTCCAGGAATCGGGTAAATAAATGAAAGCCAAATGAAAAAAATGTCGAATCAAACCAGGAGGCGTTTTCTACGGGATGCAGGCCTGGCTGGCCTGAGTATCCCCTTTTTACCTCTTCATTTTAATTGTGGTAATCCATCAACAAAAGTCAATACAATGTCCGGCAAAAAGGAAAAATTAGGTATTGCATTAGTGGGGCTCGGTGGTTATGCAACCGGCCAGTTGGGTCCGGCTTTGCTACAAACAGAACATTGCTACCTGGCAGGCATTGTTACCGGCACACCTGCTAAAATTCCTTTGTGGAAAGAGAAGTATGGGATTGCAGAGAAAAATATTTACAACTATGCAAACTTCGACTCTATAACAAAGAATACTGATATTGATATCGTCTATATTGTCTTGCCGAATCACCTCCACAAAGAATATACAATTCGCGGTTTCCAGGCCGGCAAACACATGATATGTGAAAAGCCAATGGCTACAACAGCAGCGGATGCTGCTGCCATGCTCATAGCTTCCAAAAAGGCGAACAAGCATTTTTCAATCGGTTACCGGTTACATTATGATCCATTTAACCTTGAACTGGTAAAGCTGGTAAAAGAAAAAGCGTATGGCGAGATTATCAGTATTGATACGGAATTTTCAATTACCCCCAGGAAAGGAGAGTGGAGGTTGAATAAGGCAATAGCAGGCGGTGGGCCATTAATGGATGTGGGTATTTATTGTTTGCAGGCGATATGCTATACGACCGGTATGGAACCACAGGCTATAACCGCCCGTACATTCCCTGTACTGGATAGGGAGAAATTTATAGATATAGAAGAAACCCTTGAATTCGAAATGGAAATGCCGGGAGGTATTACCGGGCGGTGCCGTACCAGTTACAGCAATAATGCATCCTACTTACAGGTCAATTGTGAAAAAGGGTGGGTGAGGCTGGAGCCCGCATACTTTTACGGAGGTATAAAGCTGACCAGCTCTGATGGAAGAAAATTTGAACAGCCGCCATTCTCCCAACAGGCGAAGCAACTGGATGCAATGGCGCTTGCTATAAAAAATAACCAGGCAAGTATTACACCGGGTGAAATGGGCTTACGGGATATGAAAATTATTGAGGCTATTTACAAAGCGATGAACGGGGGAAAGCGGGTTGTACTTTAATGGCTCTTTATTTCATTTCAAGAAAATCGTTTCTGCTGATGAAATTGTTGCATAAAACAGTTACAGCTCAATCCAGGAAATTCTTTGCATATTCTTTGGCAAACCGCTGCCCCATAAGTCGCTGCCCGCGGGAGTTGAAGTGAAGACTGTCTCCCTTATGATGTAAACCCCTTGACGATATTACCGCACTGCGTTTGTCTGTAGCGGAGTACGCAATCAGTTCTGCATTGATCCTTTCAAAAAATTCCTGGTTTTTGTTGAAAAGTCCCAGTTGCCCCAATAATACCGGCATATCCGGCTTGTTGGTAGTTTCCCGGAACTTATTCAATAGAATACGTAATCGTTCCTGGTACAGCGGTATATCCTTCGGGTTTGCATCACTCTCTCCCTGGTGCCATAATACGGCTTTCACCACACCAACGTTTTCGGCTAGACGTATTTGCTCTTCAAAATTGCTGTAGAGTTTTACTTTTCGGTGAACGGCATCATTCAGCCACTGGCTGATAGCACTGCCACCAACAGCAGTGGGAACCATTATAATTTGAATATCAGCAGGAATATAGCTGAGCAAAGATTGGGCAAATGATATACCGCAGTCCAAACCGGCCAGCTCAGGTTCATAAAAATGCAACGGTTCTTTGGCAGCAATTATTTTTCCGTTCTTATTGATGGTTAATATTCTTTCGTTTACAAGCGTATCTTTCGGCTCCACCAGGCCCCGGCCAGCCATATTGGATTGGCCAGCCATGATAAAAACCCAAACTTTTTCCTTATTGCTGTTCAGAATGATTGCTTGTTCCATAATAGGAAAATTTGCGGTCCGGTCTGTAACTGGCTGATGCGCACAGGCGGTGAATAACAGTACGATAAAAAAGAAGCCCGGTTTCAATCTTTTGCTGATTTTTATAAGTTTATTTTTTTTACCGGATTTTGCCACTTTAATAAAACGGCACCCGGGATTTTATGTCTTTTAATCACTCGCAATCATCCACAGATATCAGAGACTATCTGGTAATATGGCGGCCATCTTATTGAAGTTCAGCGAGCAGAGAAAACTCTTCATCCAGTTTGCTGCTCAGGCTTTCAAATATTTTAAAAAATTTCATGTAGGTGATATGGTTATTTTCATTGGGCAAATAATTGGGCGCTAATTTTATAGTAGAGGCAGCCTCGTTGAGCGATTTGAATATTTTCATTTCGGTGGCGGCCAGTAAGAAGGCACCTGTACTTACGCCGTTGGTATTTTGTGCGATATGTACCGGTTTATTAAATACATCGGCAATCATTTGTGCACAAAAAGGAATAGTGGCGAAACTGCCATTGATGGAAAGCGTGGATATATTTGTATGCTCATTGAGCATTTTTCCGATACTGTATATCTCATACATAATCCCTTCTATTGTCGCCCGGATAAAATGTTTTTTTTCATGCTTAATGTTTATGCCAAAATACATGCCCCGGGCATCTGCATTCCAGATAGGGGCCCGTTCGCCTAACAGATACGGCAGAAATAGTAAACCATTGCTTCCGGGCTGCACTTTGATGGCTTCGGTAAAGAGATCTTCCACACATCTTTCTATGTCATAGGCGCGGGTGAAGTCTCCGAATTGTTTGGCATACCATTCAAAAATTAACCCTCCGTTATTTGTAGGCCCGCCGCTCACATAACAGTTTTCTGTCAGTAAATAGTTAAATACTCTTTTCTTATCATCATAAAGCTTTTGATCGCCAATTACTCTCACGGCACCGCTGTCTTCAATAGTGATAGTGGCGGCATCATTATTCCAGATACCCGACCCCAATGCAGCCAGGCATCCATCGCTGCTGCCAATTAATATTTTTGTATTATCATCAAGTCCCAATGAGTTCTGATACGCTTTCTTAATTTTACCTGCTTCACTGAATACCGGAACGAGATCCGGCAGATCGGCTGCTTTAATGCCGGCAAATGCAAGGGCGTCATTTTCCCATTTTACTGTGTCGATATTCAGCATACCTGTCGATCCTGCCAGGCTGTAATCCAATAGATAATTACCGGTTAGCTGGTGAATGATATAGGATTTGATTGATAGGAATTTGTATGTTTTTGTAAAACGATCCCGGTCATTATTATTCATCCAGGCAATTTTCAGCATCGGCGACATGGGATGCAGCGGCATTCCGGTAGCGGCATAAATATCATTTGCTTTTCCGGATAACTTTAACTGTTGCATTTCTTTTTTTGCCCGGCTGTCTGACCAGGTAAGGGCATTGCCAAGCGGAGTTCCGTTTTTATCCACGGCCAGCAGGCTATGCATGGATGAACTGAAGCAAATGGTGGCTACCTGGTAATTATTCGGATATATTTTTTCATTTAACAGGTTTTTCAGGACATATAACATGGTGATAAATAATTGTTCCGGATCCTGCTCACTATAATCAGGCTGCGGATGAAAAGTGGGGTAATGCCCTTTCATATTGCCAATCAGCGCCCCGTTCAGATCAAATGCAACAATGCGAACAGCATTTGTGCCCAATTCAATTGTTATTATGCATTTCATAAACTGATTTTATTCTATTCGTTTAATAAATTATTTTTCCTGAACTCACCCGGCGTGTAGCCGGTTAGTTTTTTAAATGTGGTCGAGAAGTGTTGCGAAGAGTAAAAGCCTGTTTCCAGGGCTATATCGGTAATATTTTTTTCTTTCTTCTTCAGCATTTTTATGGCTTCAGAAATCCGGATATTAATAAGATAGTTAATGGGGGTAAAGCCGGAGTAATTTTTTACTTTCTCGTTGAATATAGTGCTGCCCATACCAGTAATGGCAGCCATTTCTTCCACGGTCCACTGATGTGATAAATCCATTCGCAGTGATTGCTCTAGCTGCATAAATGCTTTGGGAAAGTCGCGGGGTGGATTGTTTTGCTGCGTGTGTTTCCTGGCAATAGTGATCAACAACTCATCAATAAGGTGATTGATACGTGTGGTAAACCCAAGCGGCTGATTATGAATTTCAGTATTCAATGAGTGAAATATCCGGCCACATTCGTTTGTGTTTGAAATTACTGCCGTGGCAGAAAGAAATAAAATCCGTGCTACTGCCTGTTGTTCATTTTCTGTAAGTCCGCTCCATTTTCCAATGACGTGTGTATTTGTCCCGGGTGCCTCTGTTTTTATAAATATCCAGCTGATAGTTCCTATTTCCAGTATTTTTTTTTCGTTGCCCAGGTAGTGCCCGGGTAAGGAAAGAACAACATCGCCGGGGAATAGTGAGAATGTTTTGCCATTTACCAGCCATTCAAATCTCCCTTCATTGATATAATAAATTCTCAGCCACTCTGATTTTGTTTCAGTAAAAGAGTTGAGCTGTATTGCCTGGTTTTTACGCACCCCCAGTTCCATAATGTGTGGAAAGAAGTGCAGCAAGCGGGAGGTTTCCTGGTGATACTGAAATTGTAACATACCGGCAAGAAGCAAATGTTAGTCATGTTAAATATAGGGTATGCAAATTGAAAAAAACAAATGCAACGATGTGCAATATTTACCATTGTTGAATTTTGGTAGGTTGGTACCTGATCTGAAAATAGTTTTACTATGCTGATAAAAAAGTTTAGTACACTAAAACAACTTGCTATATGAAATGTAAATCTCAAAGAGGGTGGCGCATCTGTGCCATTCATGTTTTCCTGTTTCTGGGAAGTTTTTTATTCACTCACGTTCTCCGATCGCAAACGGTAACCGGAACAGTAACTGATCCCAGTGGTACTGGTCTTCCGAACGTTTCCATTGTGGTTAAAGGAACGAAAGCAGGTGCTAAAACGGATGACAACGGAAATTTCAGTATCACGGCGAATGCCGGGTCGGTATTGACTTTTAGCTCCATTGGATTTGTTTCAAAAGACGTTACCGTAGGAAATGATGGCGCCCCTCTTAAGCTCAGCCTTTTGGCCGATACAAGGGATCTGGGCGAGGTTGTTGTTACGGCACTTGGTATTAACAAGCAATCCCGTGGTCTCGGTTATGCCGCCTCGAATGTTAAGCCAGATGAACTAACAGTGAACCGAACACCCAACCCTATCAATGCCTTACAGGGTAAAGTAGCAGGTGTAAATATCTCCAGTTTGGGTACCGGCCCGGGCGGGTCTTCTAAAATCCGCATCAGGGGCCAATCATCTTTAAGCGGACAAAACGGCCCACTGATTGTAATTAACGGGGTGCCTGTAGATAATACCAATTTTAATGAAGCGACAAGCGCAGGTGTGCGGGGAGGTGGCGTAACAGCAGATGGTGGTGATGGATTATCCAGTATTAATCCCGACGATGTGGAGAGTATGACTATATTAAAAGGCGCTCCCGCTGCTGCACTGTATGGTTCCAGGGCCCAAAACGGTGTGATAATGATTACAACAAAAACAAAGGGTAAAACAAAAGGAATCGGCCTTTCATACAATTTTAATTTCACCAGTGAAAAACCGTTAGATTTTACAGACTATCAAAAAGAATACGGGCAAGGTGAGAATGGGGTTCGTCCTACTTCTCCAAATCCAACATCGGGTCAATGGTCGTTTGGTGAAAAAATAACACCAGGTATGACGCATACACTTTTTAATACACCCAATGTGCCTTATGTGGCCCAGGGCAGCCGCATTAAAGAATTTTACAGGACCGGTACGAATATGGCGCATACAGTAACCCTGAGTGCAACAGGTGATAAAGGCGGTTTACATTTATCCTTAAACAGTACAGAAAATAAAGGTATCGTACCCAATAACCGGTTTGCCAAAAAAGGAATCAACCTTGGTTACAGTTATAACTTAACCCCTAAACTTTCTTTTATGGGTAGTATTAATTATACCAATGAGTTAAATTATAATCCGCCGAATGTGGCTAACCAGGATAACACTATTCCGACTACCATCATGGCATTGTCTAACACAATGCCACTAAGTGTGCTTGATGCCAACAAATACGACCCAGCGACGGGTGATGAATACCGTTACTCTCGCTTTACCAACCGGACAAACCCATATTGGATTTTGGCAGAGCAATTCCATAATATCAGGCGGGACAGGGTATTCGGTAATGTATCTGTAAAATATAATGTCCTTTCCTGGCTGTATGTACAAGGTCGTTTTGGCCAGGATTTTTCAAGCCGGGATGAAGACGTCAACAACTTTCCCACCGGACAAACTTCAAGAGCATTGGTGCCTGGTTTTGCCAATGGAATTTATACGCAGGAAGCCCGCCGGTTCAGGGAAACCAATATGGATATCTTACTCTCGGCTAACCGGAAATTTGGAAATTTTGAAGCCACACTTACAGCAGGTGCCAACCAAATGCGCCAGCGCCTGGATATAAATAATATACAGGTAACTGATTTCTTTGTGCGGGGCTTATACACGGTACAAAATGGCAGGGCGAAAGATCCTATCTATTCACTCATTACAAAAGGAGTTAACTCTGTGTATGGTTCAGGTGAAATATCGTGGAATAAAATATTCTACTTATCGGGAACCATCAGGGATGATGCTTTTTCTACATTATCACCCGCAAACCGTCATGTGCTTTACCCGTCGATATCTGGTTCTTATGTGTTTTCAGAGCATCTTGCCAAACTAACCTGGTTAAATTTTGCCAAGTTGAGAGTGGGCTATGCTGAAGTTGGCAGTGATAACTCGGTTGATCCGTTTTCTGATCAACTGTTTTATGCAGTGGCTGCAAACTTGCCGAATAACTCATCCGGTACACCAGTGCCACTGGCTACAAGCGGGAACAGTATTCCTAACCCCGATTTGGTGCCCAGCCGAACTTCAGAAACAGAAGCCGGGTTGGAATTACGAATGCTGAATAACAGGGTAAACTTTGAAGTATCGGTGTATAAAAAAATTACCCGTGACCAGATCGTGTCTGTGCAGGTTTCGGATGCCTCCGGATTTCTGACCAAGAGAATAAACAGCGGCAATAGCCAAAACAAAGGCTTTGAAGCAGTACTGGGCCTTGTGCCATTCAGAAAGAAAAACTTCACCTGGAATTTTACTGCGAATACCTCTTATAATAAAACAAAAGTGCTGAGTATATTGACCAATACTCCAGGTGAAAGAATCACAACCGGAACCCATGTGTTTAATGGTGAAACCCGTCATGTGGTGGGCGAGGAAATGGGACAGATTGCCGGCTTCGGTTACCAAAGAGATCCCAGTAAGGGTAATCAACTGGTATTTCAGTCGAATGGATTGCCACTCAGGACAGCCGGGCTTGTGCTTTTTGGAAGTGCTTTACCCAAATGGACCGGTGGCTTCTTAAATTCATTTAACTATAAAGGGCTTACTTTTTCTTTCTTCATCGATTATAAACTGGGTGGCAAAATGCTATCGGGGACAAATTTCAATGCAGTCCGGCATGGCTTGCATATGCGAACACTGGAAGGAAGGGTAGGCGGTGTAGTTGGCCAGGGCGTTACACAGAGCGGGGCAGTAAACACCACTTCGGCAGAAGCTCAATTTTACTGGGAGCATTTACGTACCCAACAAATCATTGAATCTGTAATTTATAATGCAGGTTATTGGAAGCTCAGGCAAATTTCTTTAGGTTATGATCTGACAAAATTCCTGCCAGCCAAATGGCCTGTTAAAGGCGTACGCCTGGATTTTGTTGCGAATAATGTGTTGATACTTAAAAAATGGGTTGATAATATTGACCCGGAAACATTTGGGTTTGGATCAGATAACAACGTAGGCCTTGAAAACCCCGGATTACCCACTACAAGGGGCATGGGCTTCAACCTGAACATTAAATTCTAAATCGTACATCCGGAAAAAATAAAATATTATGAAAAAGATTGTAAGATATACTTTGCTGGTTGCTACGCTGGCTGTCACGTTTTCTTCCTGTGATAAGAACCTGGAGGATCTGAACATTAACAAAACAAGCCCATCCACAGTAAACCCTGTTTTCTTGCTGAACAATGCGGTTGTCAACGCTTCTTTCCCTGTAAAATCACTGGTGTTTGATGTGGGAATTGTGCAGCAAATGGTATCACCAAACGGCGGGGTTTTGGCTGGGGCTAACTTTAACCAGGATAGCCGTGATGTCACCACACCTCCTATCTGGGCGGCTTATTATCAGAATGTCATTAAGTATACAAAGGATGCCATCGCAAAAACAAAGGATGTGCCCGCCCGGGCAAACCTGTATCATATGACCCGGATTTTCCAGGCATATGCATTTATGGTTTTAACCGATGAATATGGGGAAATTCCCTATAAAGAAGCTGGCAATGGTTTTCCAAACCAGATACTTTTACCTAAGTATGATAAGCAGGATGAAATTTATACTGATATTATAAAAGAGCTGACAGAAGCAACTACTGCCTTAAATGCAAGCGGAACGATTGAAACAGCTGATTTCCTGTATGCAGGCAATATTGCCAAATGGAAAAAATTCGGCTATTCACTGCTGCTTCGTGCGGGTATGCGCCTTAGTAAAGTGGATGCAGTAAAAGCACAGTCGACGGTGCAGGCTGCTTTTGCAGGAGGGGTCATTACCGATAATGCAGATAATGCATATATCCGTCATGATGCCAATTTTAATCAGCCAATGGGAGGGACACTCAATGGTCCCGAAGCGGCGAATTTTTATTTAACTAAGCCGTTTGTCGATCAGTTAAAAAATACCAATGATCCACGGTTATCAGCAATAGCCATCCGGTATGTGGGCGCTACTTCCGGAAACGGGCAAACCGTAGCTGCCGGCAATACTACAGCAGCTGTACAAATAGGGATGCCGATGGGTAAGGATAATGGAACGATTGCTGCCCAGGCTACCGCAGATGGAGTGGGTAGTTTCTATGCGTACAGCCAGGCAGACAGGCGCAGAATCGCTAAAACCACCACGCCTGTATTTCTGGTAACGGCTTCGCAAACAAACCTGTTATTGGCTGAAGCCAGATTCAGGGGATGGATAACAACAGGCGTGGCCGCAACCTATTTTTCGAATGGCATAAGTGCGCATATGGATCAGATGGCAACATACGACATCAACAGTGCAGTATCACCAGGAGCAAGAGACGCGTATGTATTAGCCAATCCGCTGTTGCCCGGGTCTGAACTTAACCAAATAAATACGCAGTATTGGATTTCATCTTTCTTAAATGGCCCGGAGGCATTTGCCAATTTCAGAAGAAGTGGTTTCCCGGCGTTGACACCGAACCCGTATGGTCAACCCAACAACCCTGATGTGCCAAACGGAACCTTTATCAGAAGGCTGACATATCCGACCTCTGAATTGTCAATTAACACAGTAAATGTAAACGAAGCTATCAGCCGGCAAGGGGCTGATAAACTAAGTACCAGAGTATGGTGGGATAAACCATAAATTAAATAAACTTGCAGATTGTTTAAGCTTTGGTATGAAAAAAACCTTTTGTGTTTACAAAAGGTTTTTACATATGATGCGGCTTATGAAAGTCCAGTAATTGAAGTATTATCTTAGCAATATGCTTTGGAAATAAAACCCTGTTAATGAGTAAAAAATTAAGGAGCCACGATTGGTTTGGCCGAAAAGATAAAGACGGAATAATCTATAGAAGCTGGATGAAAAACCAGGGTATGCCCACCGACATGTTTGATGGCAGGCCGGTAATTGGTATCTGTAATACATTCAGTGAACTCACCCCCTGTAATGCGCATTTCCGTGATCATGCGGAAGCTGTGAAGAAAGGTGTGCTGGAAGCAGGCGGCTTCCCGGTAGAATTTCCGATCATGAGTTTGGGTGAAACATTGTTGAAGCCAACAGCCATGCTGTTCCGCAACCTGGCAAGTATGGATGCGGAGGAAAGCATCCGTGGTAACCCGATTGATGGCGTGGTGCTGTTGACGGGCTGTGATAAAACAACACCCAGCACTGTAATGGGTGCAGCGAGTGTGGGTTTGCCAACTATTGTAGTGCCGGGCGGGCCTATGCTGAACGGCCGGTATAAAGGACAAACCATCGGAAGCGGTACGCATGTCTGGAAATTTGATGAAGACATGAAGACCGGTAAGATGACACAGGAGGATTGTGAGTTTGCAGAAAGCTGCATGAGCCGCAGCATTGGCCATTGTATGACGATGGGAACAGCCAGCACCATGGCCGTGATGGTGGAGAGTTTAGGATTAACCTTAAGTGGAGCATCTGCTATTCCTGCTGCTGACAGCCGGAAAAAAGTGATGGCACAATTAAGCGGCAGGCGGATTGTGGAAATGGTAAAAGAAGATTTAACCATTGATAAAGTATTGACAAGGGAAGCTTTTGAAAATGCTATCATGACCAATTCGGCTGTGGGAGGGTCTACTAATTTTGTCATTCACCTGATGGCCATTGCAGGACGAATTGGGGTTGATTTGACCATTGATGATTTTGATAAAATCGGCAGCCAGGTTCCGTTGCTCTTAAACCTGATGCCATCGGGGCAATACCTGATGGAAGATTTTTATTATGCAGGCGGGTTGCCGGTTATATTAAATGAATTAAAAGATAAATTGCATAGTCATGTTATTACCGTGACCGGTAAGAACCACCATGACAATATCAAGGGAGCTACAGATTGCTATAATACAGATGTGATTGCCGCATACGATAAACCATTTAAACCAGAAGCAGGTATCGTGGTGGTGAAAGGTAATCTTGCCTTGAATGGTGCAGTATTAAAACCATCAGCTGCTACACCGGCACTGATGAAGCATACCGGCCGGGCCGTGGTTTTTGAAAGTATTGAAGATTATCATGCCCGGGTGGATGATCCGGATCTGGATATTGATGAAAACTGTGTGATGGTATTAAAATATGTGGGCCCGGTGGGATATCCGGGTATGCCGGAAGTAGGTAATATGGCATTGCCTAAAAAAATCCTTCAAAAAGGCATTAAGGATATGGTGAGGATCAGCGACGGCCGGATGAGCGGAACAGCTTACGGAACGGCCGTGTTGCACGTTTCTCCTGAATCTGCCATTGGTGGAAATCTGGCATTTGTACAAAACGGGGATATGATTGAATTGGATGTGGAGAAACGGTTGCTGCAATTGCATGTAAGTGAAGAAGAATTAACTAAACGTAAAAAAGCCTGGACGGCGCACCCGCCTGCTGCCACCAGGGGATATGTAAGTATGTATATTAAACATGTAATGGGAAGTGATAAAGGCGCCGATTTGGATTTTTTGCAAGGCAGCAGTGGCAGCCAGGTAACAAGGGATTCACATTAAAAGCAACGATGAAGCAAATTGTATATATTTTATTCCTGGGTGGTATAATTGCGTGTACTAATCAGCCCGGCAAAAAACAAGCAGTGGATAAAACAGTTGGCAGCATAATCAAGTATGACGAAGCACTGGATGCAATTATTGATACTGGCGCAAAAGCAGAAATAATAGCGGAAGGCTATGAATGGAGTGAGGGCCCTTTGTGGGTGGAAAAGCACCAGATGTTACTGTTCAGCGATGTGCCTATGAATACGGTGTATAAATGGACTGAAAAGGAAGGCGTATCCGTTTACCTGAAACCCAGTGGCTATACCGGTACTGAACCAAGTAAGTGTAAGGAACCCGGAAGTAATGGACTTACATTGGATACTGATGGCCACCTGGTACTCTGCCAGCATGGCGACAGGGCGGTATCCATCATGGACGCACCGTTCGACAAGCCAGCTCCAAAATATATTAAGCTTGTTGACAAATACGAGAATAAAAAACTCAACAGCCCCAATGATTTAGTTTTTACATCCGCCGGTGAATTATATTTTACCGACCCGCCTTACGGCTTGCAAACGCAGGATGATAAAGACCCGTTAAAAGAGCAAAAGCATAACGGTGTATATAAAGTAAAAAAAGACGGCACCGTGATTTTGCAGGTGGATTCTATAACGAGGCCGAATGGCCTGGCTTTCTTCCCTGGTGAAAAGCAATTGCTCGTGGCCTGCAGTGATCCGGCAATACCTGTATGGTACATCTTTGACGTGGCAGGCGATTCGCTGATGAATGGTAAGATTTTTTATAATGCAGCCGATCATGATAAAACCTGGAAGGGCCTGCCGGATGGATTGAAAATTAATAAGCAGGGCGTCGTCTTTGCCACCGGCCCCGGTGGTGTGTATATTTTCGATAGTACAGGAAAAAAATTGGGACTGATACAGTTGGATGAATCTGCGAGCAACTGTGCATTAAGTACGGATGAAAAAACACTATTTATCACGAATGATATGTATATACTGAAAGTACGTTTACGGTAACAGGATATGAATAATCTGGCGGAGTATAAAGATTCATTTTTAAAAAGAGGTTTCGCTGTGCTTAACGGAGTGTACCAGCCTGCTGAGGTGACTGCTATTCTCGAAACTGTGGCTAAAGTAGATACAGCAAATGAAAGATTTCGTAAGTCAGAAGATTTGTTTGCTATCCGGCAATTCCTGAAGGAAGTCCCCGGTGCTTTTTCATTCCTCTTCAATCAGAAATTACGGAATATAATCGCCACAGTTTTTGGCAAAGACTATTTCATAACCAAATCCATTTATTTTGATAAACCGGCGAAATCAAATTGGTATGTGGCATTTCACCAGGATTTGACAATCTCGGTTGATCAGCGGAAAGATATTGAAGGATTTGGCCCATGGACGATAAAACAAAACCAGTTTGCCGTTCAGCCCCCGCTTCAATTTTTGGAGAACAATTTTACAATGAGGATACACCTGGATGATACCACTGAGGAAAATGGAGCCTTGAAAGTATTGCCTGGAACACATGCCCGGGGTGTTGTCAGGGCTGAAACGCTCAACAAAGAAAACATAACAAGTTGCCATGTAGAAAAGGGAGGGGTGATGCTGATGCATCCGCTCTTGGTGCATGCTTCAGGAAGATCTACAAACGACAAAGCAAGACGGGTTGTTCATATTGAGTTTTCAAACAAAGAACTTCCCGGAGATTTGCGGTGGAGTGAGCAGGTGCGCTTAAACTAATAAATATGAAACTATACAATACAACGAAAGGGATAGTCATTGAGCAGGATACAAATTTGTATTTGGTCAGGGAAGACTGGAGCAATTTTATCAACGATGATAAAGTATTGGAAAAGGCAGCTGCAGCCATGGTAACCGCCGCACGGATTGATAAAATTGAGTTTGCCGATTTGTTGCCCACAATTGGGGGTAACCAGGAACTGTGGGCTTGTGGTGTTACTTATTACCGCAGTATGGTGGGCCGGCAGGAAGAAAGTAAATCGGCTGGTGGCGCAGATTTTTATGGTAAAGTATATGAAGCAGAAAGACCAGAGTGTTTTTTTAAAAGCACACCCCACCGGGTAGTTGGTAATAATGGTAAAGTACGGATACGCAAAGACTCTACCTGGGATGTGCCTGAGCCGGAACTTACGCTGGTGGTTACTTCATCCGGTAAAATAATAGGATACACGATCGGCAATGATATGAGCAGCCGGAGCATTGAAGGGGAGAATCCCTTGTACCTGCCACAGGCAAAAACCTATGATGGTTGTGCGGCATTAGGCCCCTGCGTTTATCTTACAGACAAGGCATTGTCGCCTGATACACTGATTAAATTGGTTATCATCCGGGAAGGATCAACTGTTTTTACCGGTGAGATTGCCATCAGCCAAATGAAGCGAACCCCGCAGGAACTGGTTTCCTTTATTTACCGGGAAAGCAGTTTTCCGCATGGCTGTTTAATAATGACCGGCACAGGTATAGTGCCGGGCAGCGATTTTACTTTGCAAAGTGGTGACGAAATCAGCATTTCAATTGATCACATTGGTACATTGGTTAATACGGTGGAATAAATGAAAAAGCTAACATCTTTACCGGGACGAAAGCCCTTCATCTTCCTCCATTATAGCTGGATGTTTCTTATCCTGGCTGCAAGTTGCAACCCGTCTCAAAAAATAACCCAACTCCCTGGCCCCGTGCATAACCTGAAGGATGCTTATAAAGACGCTTTTTTGATTGGAACAGCGGTTACCCCGGATATTACTTCGGGGGCGGATAAGGCATCACAGGAAATAGTGGTACAACATTTTAATTCCATTACCGTAGAAAATGTAATGAAGGCCGCATTGATCAATCCACAACCGGGGGTTTTTAATTTTGGCCCGGCCGATGATTTTGTGGCATTTGGAGAGCGGCATAATATGTTTATTATCGGCCACACACTTGTATGGCATAACCAGTGCCCGCCATGGTTTTTTACAAATAAGTCGGGCCAGCCCAATACGAAGGAAGAGCAACTGGAACAATTACGCAATCATATTAAAATCGTTGCCGGCAGATATGCAGGGCGTGTTCATGCATGGGATGTGGTGAATGAGGTAATAGATGATGATGGAAGCTATCGTCCTACCAGTTGGGTCAAGGCAGTTGGTAACGGGGACACCCTTGTGAAATATGCATTTAAGTATGCGGCGGAGTTTGCGCCCAACACCCAATTGTACTATAATGATTTTAATGCCTGGCGTCCGGCAAAGCGGGATGGTATTGTCAGGTTGGTAAAAATGCTGCAAAAAGAGGGTATACGCATTGATGGTGTGGGAATACAGGGACATTGGGGTTTAAACTATCCAAAAACTAAGTATATAGAAGACGCCATTGATGCCTACGCAGCCTGCGGTGTGAAAGTGATGATTACGGAACTGGATGTAGATGTATTACCGCTAACAAAAGAAGGACAGATTATCGGACAGGGTATGGCCGATAAACAATTTCAACTGGAAGAATTCAAGGAATACCTGGATCCCTACAGGGATGGCCTGCCTGATTCAGTACAATCATTACTGGCCAAAAGATATGCAGAACTCTTTTCTATACTTTACCGGCGAAAAGATAAAATAGCGAGGGTTTCGCTTTGGGGAATACATGACGGCATGAGCTGGAAAAATAACTATCCTGTTCCGGGCAGGACAAATTATCCCTTGTTATGGGGCAGGGATCGGCAACCAAAGACGGCATTGAAAGCGGTACTGGCTGTACCGGGAAAATAAATGACTGCTAAACGTAAGGGTAGACTTTACAGCCTGGATTAAAATAAACGTATTGCATGCAACTAATAATTATCATAGCAGCCATTGCGGTGCAGGTTTTTCTGACTGTAAAAAAAGTAAGCCCTTTTCTGTCCCTGCTGATTGTATCAGTTATGGCCGGCCTTTTATTGGGCATGGATCCTGCCAGCCTGGTTAAGTCTTTTGAAACAGGTGTGGGTGGTACCCTGGGCGGGCTGGCCCTGATATTATGTTTGGGAGCCGTGTTGGGAAAAATTCTGGAACTAAGTGGTGCGGCTGCTAAAATTGCCAGCACCCTGATCGACAAGTTTGGTGTTCAGAATATTCAATGGGCCTTACTCGTAACCGGTTTGCTGGTAGGCATTCCATTGTACTATAATGCAGGGTTTGTAATATTGGTGCCCCTCGTGTTTTCTTTGGCAAAAAGCGCAGGCCTTCCTTTATTATACCTGGCCATACCCATGGCCGCATCCTTAAGCACTACCCATTGTTTTTTACCACCGCATCCCGGTCCATTATTATTGGTAAATTCTTTTAAAGCGGATATGGGTAAGACCTTGCTTTATGGTCTTGTTATTGCCATCCCCGCCGCCATCTTAGCGGGGCCGGTGTTTGCAAAATTTCTTACACATATAAAACTGGATACGCCGCAAGAACCAGTTGTACATGAAAGCAAGGAAGAAAATCCCGGAAGCGGACTGAGTTTTTTCATGGCCTTATTGCCTGTTTTACTCATTACCATCGGTGTGCTGGGCAAATATTTTCTGCCGGCGTTTTCTGTACCATTCAATCTATTTGACACCAGGTATGTCTTTACCCGGGAAGCGTTGTTATTGATAGGAGATCCCACAATAGCCATGCTGCTCTCCGTATTAACGGCTATCTACTTTTTAGGAATACGAAGGGGCAAATCGATGCCCCTGATGATGCAATGGTTACAGGATGGAATAAGCGGGATAGCGATGATCCTGTTTATCATAACAGCGGGTGGAGTTTTCAAACAGGTGATCATTGACAGCGGCACTGGTGTATATATCACCGGTTTTGCCAGCCAGTGGCATGTATCCCCTTTGATTTTTGCATGGGTTGTTACTGCTTTATTACGGGTGGCCATTGGATCAGCTTCGGTGGCCGGTATCACTGCTGCCGGTATAGTATCGCCCTTACTGGTTACCACCAATGTGTCGCCGGAACTGCTCGTATTGGCCGTTGGTACGGGCAGTGTATTTGGTTCACATATCAATGATTCCGGATTCTGGATGTTCAAGGAATTTTTTAAACTCAGTTTAAAACAGACCTTTTTGTCCTGGACAATTATGGAAACCATCATCTCCATCGTTGGGCTTGCCGGGGTATTGCTCTTAAGCCTGGTTGTTTAACCGCTATTTATTTGTCTCGCTTTTTAATAAGGGCCATGCTGCGTTAGGTGCATGCGCTTCTTTTATAAAAGCAGCCATTTTTTTTACAATAGCAGGGTTGGCAGCAGCTACATTGGTATTTTCTCCCGGATCGGTAATAAGGTTATACAATTCAATAGGGGCATCATCTGTTTTGCTTACCGCCAGTTTCACAGCTTTCCAGTTTTTCCAGCGCAATGCCTGGCGGCCATCATTTTCATGAAACTCCCAATAGAGATAACTGTGTTGATTTTGCTTGCCTTTGCCGGTCATCACGGGCATTAAAGAAAGTCCATCAATATTTTTTGCGTAGGGTATACCTGCCAGTTGCAAAAAAGTCGGGTATAAATCCCATAACGCAGCGGGCATTTCGCTCACCCTGCTTTTTATTTTACCGGGCCAGTATGCAATGAACGGCATACGTATACCGCCTTCATATAGATCTCTTTTTATCCCTTTGAATATACCATTGCTGTTAAAGAACTCAGGATCGCCGCCATTTTCCCGGTGCGGCCCATTGTCGCTGGTAAAAATGATGAGTGTATTTTGCGCCAATCCTTTTTCTGTAATCGCTTTTACGATTTCACCAACATAGCGATCAAGGCGGCTAACCATTGCTGCAAACTGTGCATGTGGCAATGGCTCTGCATTGACTGTGTGATCCCTTTTCTTCAGATTGGCACCTGTAAGCGGGGCTTCATTGAATTTATTGGCATAATAATTATACAAATCATCATGCGGGCCAATCACATCGCCATGCGGCAATGTATAAGGCAGGTATAAGAAAAAAGGTTTGCTGCCCGCCTCCCTGATATAGTCAATGGCTTTGCTGTGAATAAGCGAGGCCGAATAAACAGAGTCATATGTTTTATTGATGGAGAGATCAACTTTTGTATGGTTGTCCCATAAATACGTAGGAAAATAATCATGTGCCAGCGACTGGCAATTGTAGCCGTAGAACCGATCAAATCCCTTTTTATTCGGATCGCCGCTGTTTTGATTAAAGCCCAATCCCCATTTGCCAAAGGCGGCAGTAGCATACCCATTTTGTTGCAGCAAATTGGCAAGCGTAAGGACAGAATCAGGCAGTGGTGTTTGTCCTTCGGGCGGAAAAGGTTTGTTGCCCCGGATAACGGTATGGCCGGTGTGCAGGCCGGTCATGAAACTGCAGCGGGCAGGGCCGCATACACTGGAGCCTGAATAAAAATTTGTAAAGCGTATGCCATTTGCCGCCAGTTTATCAATATTCGGTGTTTCGATTTTTTGCTGACCATAACAGGCAATATCGCCGTACCCTAAATCATCGGCAAGGATAAAAATGATATTTGGTTTTTGTGCAATAGCGGACGTAAAACTTATGTACACAAGTAGACCTGTAAACAGGAGTAAACGGCGGGTTTGTATGGAGACTAAAGTTGCTATATCAGTTCTAGTTTTCATCCTGGTAGCTTTTGATATTGATTTTTAGCAAACCAAGTTCTTTCTTATTGCTGAAAGGCAGAATAACAAAGTTACTGTTTACAACTCTTAGCAGGCTCAGGTAATAGTTGTAATCATCATAAGCCCGGATATCCGCCAGTGCTATTTCGTTTTTAGCCGTTGGATATAAAAGGGCCAGCCCGTTCTTTTTGCGTAAATAGTTTTGGGCAATCACAACACAGGGCGTCTCATTTGCATTAAAACTAACCATGTCCCTTCCCGGCTCGGGCGGTACACCCTGGTGAGGTTTAATCTTTCTGTACTTAACTATTTCCAGCTGTTTATTGAGCAACGTTAATTTTATTTTCCGCGATGGGGGATGGGGAGTTGACGTTCCAACGGATAAACGGCTCAGTGGTGCCGAATAAGGATAAGGATAATTGACTGGGTAAGCCCCCATTTCATAGGCCCAGTAATTATTTATCTGCTCTGTTGTGCTTTGGGGTGACTTTGTGCGTAAATAAACATTGGAAAATGGTGTCCATTCGGCGCTGCGGTCATAAACCAGCAACATATTAGTTGAAAGGTCATCACCCAGTTCTGATCGTAACAACGAAGCACTTGTTAGCTCCTGCAGGGAATAATCAAGCCTGCTTAGAAAAATCACATAGGCTGTTTCCCCTTTCCTGCCCGCTTCGGGCAAGAGCGAGGTAAGGACAATACTGGAATCGCCTTCGTTGAATTGAAATCCGGGATTGATAAATTTTGTACCCTGGCTGCTGAACTCTTTTGTGATCATTTTTTTTGAATCTAAATCCATTTTAACCAGTTCAAGTATGATTTCTTCATGCACAGAGCGTTTTTCTTTTAATACATAAAGCTGGTTTTTATGGAGTGTAAGCTGCCGCAGTTTTTCTTTGTCGGGATCGTATGAAACAGCAATGCTGCTGCGATGTACGGCCTTGTAATTTTTATCAAAACGGATGATTGTCGTCGTGACTATTTTCAGGGAATCAAAATAAGTATTCGTAACCAACGATAATTTCTCGTCCTGGTTCACCAATTGGAAGCTGGCACTGCTTTTATGCCACAAGCTGTTTTGCTTGTCATTTATGTCTGCTGAAATATCTGTGATAGCCCCATTACCCTGTACTTTCAAGAACGTATGTCCTGCTGAACCGGGGACGTGAAAATAGAGCAGGTAATGGGTTTTGAATTTCACGATACTCACCCTGCTTTTCTCATTCGCGGCAATGTCTGTCTCCTGTCTTGAAATGTGCTTTAACTGCTGGTCAAAAATATCAACAATTGGTTTTTCCCCGCGGTTGAATGAAAGGAGATGATGGTAGCCATCAACATCTGCCACCAGTTGCATGGCTTCAGCATTAGGAAACTTCACTAATGTCCGGCTGTATTGTATGTGCTGGCAATAAACCACACTGCAACAGAAAGCTGTTATTATAAGCAGGAAGCTTCTTTTTAGCATACCTGTTTTATTTTAAGTTTATTGCTTTGTAGATTTCCGCTTCAATAATACTAAGGGTTCCTTTTGCATTGGCATCATTCCTGGCTACACCATCATCCAGTTTTTTGCCATTTACTTCGATGGCTGTAATTGCGGTGGTTGTGGCAGGCTGCAATAACTGAATTCTTACTCTTTTACCTGTGCGTGGTTTACACACAAGTGTGGTGTAGCCCAATGTTTTTTCTGTCAGGCCTTTAAAAACCTCTTCACCGTCTACAGTTATGCGTAAGTAATATTCCCTTGAGCGAAAATTATTCAGCTTCAGTTCAATTTGATCAACTACGGATGCTTTCTCTAATTCATATTCGATCCAGGCTGTTTCCAGTTTTCCATCATTCACCCAGTCAGACAGTTCATTGTCATCATAGCTGGCAAAAGCTGAATCTGTGTTCGAGCCTGCAGTTGCTTTTATTATCGTTAAGGATTCCCTTGATGGAATGAATGACGGTGTGGAAGGAGTGGCGCCTCTTTCAAAATTCAATGGCAGGTTCTGACCTGGTAATTGATTCCCCAACCCGTCAACCGTTTTATAGGGCTGCACTACTATGCTCACATTGGCTGGTGCCAATCCTTCTGCTGTCGCCTTAATAGCAATAGTGCCAGGCATCGTTGTACTCCGTACAAGTACACGGTTTACACCGCATTCAAGCGGCAGGTTTTTGGATAAAATATAATTACCCGGTCCCTGTGCCATGCCACCCCGCCATTCACCTTGTCCGTAGATGGAGAATTTAATCATGTTCATGGCTATGGGGTTGCGGTTGCCGTTTCTGTCTATTGCTTCTGCTTCTATAATAGCAATATCATGCCCATCAGCTTTCATACCCCCGGGCTGGCTTATTACTTTCAGGCGGATGGCCACAGGTGTACCGGTTGTTATTTTTTTTGCCTGGCAAATAATATTGTCATTTTTATCATACCCGATGGCTTCGATGTTACCGGGCTTCCATTGTATTTTCTTAAATGTGAAAAGAAAGCCATGTTGCCGCTGACCGAAGCCAAGGCTCTTACCGTTAACCTTTAGTTCTACTTTCTCTGCGGATGAGACAACAAATATGTCTTTAACTACTGTGTCGCTATAATTCCAGTGCCCGATAATATGGATACGTGGTTTCTCTACGTCCACCCATCCATCCCACATCACCTGGTGTGAGAAGAAATTTTCTTTGGTGATGCGCAGTGCATCCACTTCACCACTACGGCGGTAGTTTTCTGCGCCACGGTGGTGTGTATTCGTTTCAGAGAATACAATGTTCACACCACCACTGCTTACCCTTCTGCCGGTACCGGGACGAACCTTATAATATTCATACCAGCGTATTACATTTTCTATGGCATGTGATTCCTGGTTGCGGTTATAGGTAGCAGCAGACTGGCCTTTATGCAAAGGCCCGTCTCCGTCTTTATGAAAGGGCGGACTGTAATCATCCCAGTATTTACGCAATCCTTCATCCCTTGAATATTCCATCGCCCACAGCGGGTGGCGTGCACTTTTGTTAATGTATAGCATCTCTCCGCCATACTCCGCCACCTTGCTGTCCAGCATTTCACGGCTGCCGATAGCACGGCCTCCATAGGGATCATACTTGTCACGGATGGCTTTCATTTCCTGCATATGCTTTTCGCTGATGCTTTCATTACCACTCTCATAGAAAATAATACTGGGATTATTTTTATTGTAGATAATCGCATCACGCATCACGGAAGTGCGCTGTGTCCAGCGTACGCCATCCACATCTTTTTCTGCATCACCAGCAGGCATGGCTTGTAAAAGGCCAACACGGTCACAGCTCTCCACATCCTGTTTGCAGGGAGTGATATGCATCCAGCGTACAAGATTACCATTACTCTCCACCATTTTTTTATTGCTGTAGTCGCTCAGCCAGGCTGGTACAGCATTACCGAGTGCCGGCCATTCATTGCTGGTTCGTTGTGCATAACCTTTTAATTGCAGCACACGGTCATTCAGGTAAAACATGCCCTCTTTGAATGCAGTTTTTCGAAAGCCGGTTTTGGTAACAACATGGTCCGTGGTTTTCCCATTCGTCAATAAACTGGTTTCCGCTGTATATAAATAACCATAGCCCCAGCTCCAGAAATTGAGTGAACCGACAACTGCTGCGGCACTTATTTTCTGTGTTCCATTTGCTGCAATATTTACAGGTTTGCCGGTAAATCGGCCAGCTATATTTCCTTTGGCATCTTTTAATACTACCTGCAGTGCAACGGATTGTGCCGTACTTGTTTCATTGCGTACTTCCGATTCAGCGTTGATAGTTGCCTTACGGCCGGTAATATCTATACCAGTAGCATATACATATGTGCCCGTAGTTAAAAGATTAGTGTAGAGGGGCAGGGTCTGATAAATTTTAGGGGTCGAATGCAGGTATACATTTTTAATAATGCCACCATAGTTGGCATTGAAATTTCTGTCTTCCCACTGGTATTTAGTGCCGGTGGCTTTCTCTTTATAATCCCAGTCGTTATTGATCCGGGCAGCTATTACATTCTCACCGTCAAAATCGATGAAAGGCGTAATATCAAAACCAAATGAAGTGACGCCGTTTTCATGCAGGCCGATATAATTGCCATTGATATAAAATTCACCCGCCTGCCGGATGCCTTCAAATTCAATAAAGAATTTTTGTCCTTTCAGCGACACAGGTACCCGAAAATGTTTTCTGTACCAGGCGATCCCGGTTGAGAGATCAACAATATCTTTCTTAAACGCATCATCTTCATTCCAGGCATAGGGTACCGTTACTTCCCGCCAACGACGATCGTCAAAATCTTTTTTATTAGCAGTGCTGTCATCACCCACAAATACTTTCCAGGCTGCATTGAAATTGTATTTTATCCGCTGTGCGGAAACAATAAGCGTTGCAGATAAAAAGGCAATTGTTAAAAAAAACTGGCGCATAGCATTACTTTCTCAGTTTATATATTTCCGTTCCGGCCAGCAGGAAGCAGCCCAACCCATAATCTTCAAAGTCAGGTGTGCTGTCATAGTTCACGGGCTGGCCATCCTTTGGCTCTTTACCGGTTCCTTGTACGTAGCCCAGTTTACCATTTGGATGAACAGCTTCTTTGCTCATCGCATACCATGCTTTTGTAATGGCAGGCAGGTATGTTTTTTTATCGAGCAGGCCATTGTTAATGCCCCATGAAAATCCGTAAATGAATAAGGATGTTCCGGAAACTTCTTTACCGCCAAAATGATTGGGATCGTTCAGGCTTACATTCCAGTAGCCATCTGATCGTTGTAAAGGCAATAATGCGGCACACATATCTTTAAAATCCTGTAAGTATTCACCATAGTGCGGGTCTGTCTTCGGAAGTGCTTCCAATGTTTTTACTAATGCAGCCACAACCCAACCATTGCCCCGGCTCCAGTAACAATCATCGCCATTCGGCTCTTTATATGGCGGATCAAAATCCTTATCACGCCACCAGAGTTTTTCTCCTAGGTTGTACAGGCCTTTATGACCGTGTTTGTACTTGGTATATGCATACATCTCGTACATGCGGCCAAAGTAGGCTGTGTCATTATACAGGTTGCCCAACTTTACAAAAACCGGCATAGCCATTTGCAAGGCATCAATCCAGTTCCAGTCATCAATTTTTTTTGTCAGCATCATTGAATCAATGGAAGCTTTGATATCTTTTACCCGCTCCGGATTTCTTTTACCATCCAGCAGGTACATATCAATATAGGTTTGTCCGCAACACTGGTTGTCTGCATTTCTTGTCTTTACCCCACCACGCAAGCCCCATTTGTGTTTTTCGCCCCATTGCAGTGTATAGTCATAATACGCTTTCTTTTTGTCGATCGCATATAATGCCATCAGGCCTTCATAATAAACAGCCCTGGTCCAGATATTGCTTGGCCTTTCAATATTGGTAAAAATAGGTTTACCTGCATCCGGCCATTTGTCCATAAAATACTGGTTAGCGAGCCGGATTGTTTTCAACACCTTTTTTTTCTTAGGGATTTTTTGTGCCTGTGCGGTGAGGGCAGGAATGAGCAGCAGAATAAGGATAAATTTTTTCATATAGCATCAGCATTTTTAAAACGAGATAAAGATGCTGCAATTCACTTGGAATAAAAAAATCACACCGTTTTTTTGGCACATGATGGTGCGGGACAGTATGTATAAAGCGATGTGTGTCTTATGTTTGGCATACTTGTTTTTCTTAAACCTGATACTTTTTTGTGCCGGGAACGATTGCGTAGAAATACAGGCAGAAGCGGGACGGTACGGGATGAAGATGAAGCCCAAAACGATACTTTAGTACTGTACTAAACTCAATTGCTGCTGTATGAAACAAAAAATTGCGCTTTGCAAAAGTGCCTGCATGCTCGTGCTTTTGCTTTTCACTTCTATTCTTTCATTCTCACAAAACAATTTCAAGGTTACCGGCAAGGTATTCGATGATACAGGCAAGCCTGTAGAAGGGGCTACTGTACAGGTTAAAGGAACGACGGGTGGTACAGCCACCAAAGCGGATGGCTCTTTTGAAATTATGGCGCCCTCCGATAATGCCACACTCGTCATCAGCAGTGTGGGCTTCGTACAACAAGAGGTTGCTATCGCCGGGAAAAGTGACATTACGGTATCCTTGCTCAACCTTACCTCTTCTATGCAGGATGTTGTGGTGGTGGGATATGGAACACGAAGAAAGGTGGAAGTAACGGGTGCTACTTCCTCCATATCCGGAGATGCATTACGCACGGTGCCTACTACCAATATTACCCAGGCATTACAGGGCCGGTTGACGGGTGTGGTTGCCACAGCCAACACATTCAGGCCTGGTGCCGGAAGCACCATTCGTATCCGGGGTAACCGTTCGCTGAGTGCTTCCAACGAACCGCTATATGTAGTGGATGGTTTTCCAGTTAGCTATACTATCGATGATATGAACCCGGCTGATATTGAATCAATCGATATCTTAAAAGACGCATCAGCCACGGCGATCTATGGGGTGAGGGGTGCAAACGGTGTGGTACAGATTACCACTAAAAAAGGTAAATCAGGTAAATTAAATGTGACCTACCTCGGCAGCAAATCTGTTGAAACCATTATACGGCAGCAGCCCATTTTTGACGGTGCACAAATTGCCGATGCGTGGCGCCAGGCTTTTTTTGCTGACAGGCAATACACAGTTAACAGGGGGACAGCTTCTTCCAGTAATCCTTTATATTATTATCCGAGGGCATTGAATGATATCGCTTTATTCTGGACCCGCTTTGGCAGCCAGACACAATGGAATGCTATTAAAGATGCATATACATGGGAAGTATATCAGCCGACAGGTACGGGTACGGGTACTTTCATTGCCAAGAAAAGGGCAACCACGGCGGAAGAAAGGGCCCTGATGACTGCATTGGGTATTACTTCTCAAATTGACAGCGTGGACATGTATGATCCGTCAAAAATCAGGAGTTTCGACTGGCAAAATGAAGTTGGCTTGCGTCATGGGGCTACCGACAATCACAGTATTTCTGTTTCTGGTGGAAGTGATAAGGTACGCTCTTCGCTGAATGCCGGCTATTTTAAACAAAAAGGTATTGAGTGGGCACAGGATTATACCCGCTACTCAATTGGAAACTCTGTAGATTTTAAGCCAACAAAATTTTTAAATTTTGGTACGAGTATCAATTTTATTCATAGCATTACGAATACCAGCACTGGTTCGTATGGCAATGCCAACGGTATGATTCCGCTAACCGTTCCCTTTGATACAGCGGGGAAATATATTTTATTCCCCAACCTCGACCAGCAGATTATTAATGCCTATAATGACAGGAATACAGTATTTGATGAAACAAAGGCCAACCGTGTGTTTGGTAATATCTACGCCGAAGTAACCCTGCTGAAAGGATTTAAGTACCGCACCATGTTTGGCCTGGATATCCGCAATTCGGTACGTGGTACATTTAATGGTTCACAATCTTCTGTGCGCCTGGGTAGCGCAGCGAATGCATCCCAGACAGATAACAGGGCTTCTTCCTGGGTGTATGACAACATCCTGACCTATAATACGAAGATCAAGAATGATCATTCTATCAATGTAACCTTACTCCAGGAATTACAAAGCCTCAACCGCTCTTCTTCATTAACCATGAGTGCCAACAACCTCATCTTTGAAGAACAGAAATGGTATTCACTCAACCGTAATACGGATGCTACAGTTACCGGCTCCGGTACCTTCTCCGCTTCGCAATACCTTTCTTATATGGGAAGGGTGGAATATGGTTTCCGGAATAAATACCTTGTAACGTTGAGCAACAGGTACGATAACTCTTCTGTACTGTCGGAAGGAAATAAAGGGGCATGGTTTCCTGCAGCTTCCGTGGCCTGGCAAATAGATCGGGAAAGCTTCTTTGCTAAACAAACCATTTTCAGTTATGCAAAACTCCGCGCAGGATTTGGTAAAGTAGGTAATGCCTCTATCAGCCCATACCAAACTGGTGGCCCGCTTGGGTTTACTAATTACAACTGGGGTAATGGTACAGCAGCCATCGGATCTGCACCAACTACATTTGCTACGCCCGACCTGTCATGGGAGAAAACATCAACGACCAACGTAGGTTTAGAGTTCGGTATCCTGAAAAACAGGATTACCGGTACTATCGATTTTTACAATTCCAATACAACCGACCAGTTACAGCAGCGCTCAATTCCGGCTGCTAACGGCGTTACTTCAGTCTTTTTCAACCTTGGTAAAGTAAACAACAGGGGTATCGAAATTTCATTAAGTACTCAAAACATAAACAAAGGCAACTTTAAGTGGAGTTCTGACTTTATGTTTACAAAAAACAAAGAAAAGATTGTTGATATTGACGGAAGCGGTAATAATAACCTGGCGAACTTATGGTTGCTGAATGAGCCACTCCAGGTGTACTGGAGCTATAAGTCAGCCGGAATTTTTCAATATGAAGATACGATTGCCGGCAAGGGAATACTGGCCACGTATTACTGGCCGAAAAATGGCCGGACCAATACTAATTTCCAACCAGGCAAAATCAGGATTGAAGATATAAATGGTGATTCCACCTTCAGCCCGGCAGATAAAGTAGTGCTTGGATCGCATAACCCTGATTTTATTGCCAGTATCAACAACACATTTACCTACAAGAATTTTGAACTGAATTTCCTCACCTATTTCCGTGTAGGCGGATTGTACAGGGTGCCGAGACCAGGACTGGTTGGCCGTTATCAGTCGCCGTATGTTAATTACTGGACACCGTCCAATCCAAGTAACGAATACCAGCAGCCAACGCAAACCAGCGATATCCCTTCTTATTGGGAAGCGCTTACATACCGTAAAGCCTCTTTTGTGCGGATTAAGAATATCACCCTTACTTACCGGTTGCCGAAAAAACTTACCAGCAGAATGTATATGAGTAACCTCGCTGTATATGTCAGCGCTGTAAACCCGATACTGATACACTCGGCTGATAAAGGGTATGATCCGGAAAACTCTCCTTACCGTGAGTTTGCCGGTAATACCACCAACCAGGTGGGCCCAACATCGTACAGTTATAAGAGCTTTGTTGTGGGTGTACGCATGGATTTATAATATCAACACAAAAAATTAAATCAATCAAGATGAAATCGAAATATTTTAATATAAAAATGGCGTTGGCAGGGTTTTCACTGCTGGCTGCAGTATCCTGTAAGAAATTCATCAAGGAGGAATTAGTAACCACACTTACTGAAGATTATTACAAAACAGATGCGGGCCTCGAAGATTTGGTTAAATCGGCCTATGCCCCTTTGCAATGGAAGTACTCAGGGGAACAATCTTACTGTATGTACAATTTCGGTACAGATGAATTCAGGGAGGGCGATCAGTTTAATAACGTGCGGTACAATGATTACGATGCCAACCTGAATGCAAATGACGCCTTTGTAAATGATCTCTGGATTAATAATTATGCCGGCATAAGAAGGTGTAACCAGGGCATCGAACTGATAGGCGCATACAGCAACCCTGCATCCTCCACACTGGGTACCCAGGCGAAAAAAGATATCAGGATTGCTGAATTACGGGCATTGCGTGCATTTTATTATTTGCAACTGGTACAGCAGCTTGGTGGTGTGCCACTGGTTACCTCAGTGCCAAAAGAACCGCAGTATGAATTTCCAAGGGCTTCTGTGGCAGATGTATACAATCAAATCATTACTGATTTCAGGGCTGCTGGTCCCGTGTTGCCCTGGCGGTATGCGACAGCAGACAGGGGCCGGGCAACGAGGGCAATGGCCTACCACTTCCTGGCAAAAGCATACCTCACAAGGGGAAGTGCTGTAACGGAAGCAAGGGGACAGAAGCCCACTGATATGGACAGCGTTATCTTTTTTGCCAATGATGTAATTGTTAACAGCGGCCATGCGCTGGAGGCCGACTATGGCAACCTCTTTAATGCAGCTTATCCTGATGGTGCTATTCCACCTTTGGGTGAAAATGGATCTGCACCATTGAGCAGCAAAAGCAAAATCGATGCGAATAATGCCAGCAATGAGATCATTTTTGCTGCACAATTTAGTGCTAACCTAAGTCTCGCAACGGCGACAAATAACCAAACGCACCTGTTTTACCCAACGCAATATGATGCCGGCATGCCTGGTATGATCCGTGACTTTTTCAATGGCCGCCCATTCAGACGGTTGCGGCCAACGGATTACACGATTGATATATTTGATAAAGTCAATGACTCAAGGTTTTTCAAAACATTTCAAACTGTATTTTACAGAAACAATCCTTCTAATACAGGCCTTGCTGTATTCACGGCTGCCAATGCCCCCAACCCAAGCCTGGTAGGCAAACCCAGGGTAGGTGTAGGTGATACCGCGGCTATATTCATCGTAAACCCGCCAAACCTGCCACTACTCACTTCCACTATTGCAGCCATGCGCTACTATGCCGTGTTTGCCAGGAATAAGCAAACCACAACGGGCGGCCCGATTTCCTCGGATTTTAATGGTAATAAATACCTGACCATGTGGAAGTTTTCTGATCCGATCCGTCTTACAACCACGAATAATGAAGCCAGGGGTATCCGCAATGGTACTTTTGCACGTTTAGCTGAAACACATTTAATGGTGGCCGAAGCATACGGCCGCAAAGGCGATTATGGAAATGCACTCATTTACGTAAACAACATCCGGAACCGTGCAGCCTATAAAATAAATGAGGTAAGAAGTCCGCAAATATGGCAATACATGGGCGGGCCAAACACACTGGCTAATACAACAGCTGCCAATGCAGCTACAATGACGTTGTTCACTACCAATGCCCCCAGCGAGTTGTATCCGCCTACAGTCGTATCAACTTCAGACAGGTTTATACATTTTATGCTGAACGAGAGGACAAGGGAGTTGTGCGGCGAATTTTATCGCTGGGAAGATCTTGTCCGTACGGAAACACTATATGACAGAACAAGATTATATAATGCTGACATTAGCCCATCATTTGCGCCTTATCATAAATTAAGGCCTATTCCATATTTGCAGATGATATCGCAGCAAATAAATGGCCAGCCGATGACGCCGCAACAACTTGCAGCGTACCAAAACCCGGGATATTAGGTGTATATATATTTTTCTCATGTTTCCCCGGGCTGGTCTTTACCAGCCCGGTTTTTTTTGTAACGTGATCGCTGGCAATAGATAGCATAGCCCCATCCTGCTACCCGTTCAGGATGCACAGGATAAGGCAGGACAGTTTGACTGTATTATTCATATTACTTAGCTGAAGCGAAACGTTAGAAATACTGTTTCGATTGCCTATTCCGATTGCTATGCTTATGATGAATGAAACGATATTATTATAACCGGCGGGTGTATGCCCTGTCCGGTTATTTTATTTTTTGACGGTAAATCTGCTTATGTCAATGAAAAGAATAACGATTGTATTTTGGCTGATCTGTGCCTCTCTCTTTTTGGTGCAATGCCGTAAAAAAGCCTATGATGAATTTTATGGCCGCCCAGAAACATTAGAATCTCCTATTTACCAGGTGCTGGAGTCAAAAGGCAATTTCAAGCATCTGCTGGCTGCTATTGGCAAAGCCGGGTATAAGTCAACACTCAGCGGTGCTGGTTACTGGACCTTATTTGCACCAAGCGACTCAGCCTTCCAGGTTTATTTCACAGCGAATGGTATCAGTGGTATAGACGCTCTCGATTCTGCACAATGCAGAAAGATTGTTACCTATTGCCTGGTGTACAATGCATTTAAGGAAGAAAGATTGCCGGATTACCAGAGCACCACCGGTTGGCTGGAAAACAATGCGTTCAGGAGACGTACAGCCAATTATACAGGTGTATATGACGGACGTGATTTGGCCAACAACCCGATTAAAGCTATCGCCTCGAACCGGAACAATAACGGAGTTCTGTTTTATGTGGATGCAGACAATAATAACAAGCACCTGCCGTATTTTATGTCAGGCTATTTTACCAGCAAATCACTGACATCGGCTGACTATACCTATTTCTATCCAACAGCAAATTATACCGGTTTTAATGTGGCCGATGCTGCCGTGACAGAGAAAGATATACCTGCTGAAAATGGTGTGATACATGTTATCAATAAAGTAGTGACATCATTGCCCAGTATTGACCAGTATATAGACGGCAATCCTAATTATTCGGAGTTCAAAAAAATATTTGATACATACCTGGTGCAATATGTCCTGAACCAAACGGCCACGTATAATTATGGAATAGTTACCGGCAACACTGCCAATGTATATACGAAAGTGTATAACAATAACCTGGCTTTCTCACCCAATAACGAAAACTTTCTCAAGCTGCAGGATAATGATGCACAACAAGACTCGTATACGATGTTTGTTCCGCAGAATACAGCTTTGCTGAACTATATCAACACTGTATTGCTGGAGCACTATACCAGCCTCGATGCATTGCCGCGCAGTGTTATCTATGATTTTGTCAATGCGCATATGTGGCGTACTGCGGTCTGGCCTTCCAAATTTGCCACGACATTTAACTCAGTCGGCGAGGAAGCCCGGTTTAATGCAGCAACAGATGTGGTGGACAAGAAAGTGCTGAGTAATGGTATGTTTTACGGAACCAATAAAGTGCAGGAGGCGAATGTATTCAGCAGCGTATACGGAAAAGCCTACCTGGATCCGAACTACACGATCATGACCAGCCTGCTGAACCTTGACTTGAAATTCCAGATATCAAATATCAGGCAGAACTATACCCTGTTTCTTATCAGCAATGCTGCGTTCAATGCGGCCGGTTATTTTGCTGACCCTACTGTAAGTAATAATGTAAACGAACAATGGCGCTATATTCCACCTGGCGGTGGCGCACAGCTTACCGGTTCATCGGCATTAGTCCGCCTGCAGCGGATACTAAACATGCATGTGGTGCCAGGGCGCAATATTACTTCGCTTTCGGGCACAGGTGTAGCCATGACTTATTCCGGCGAATTCCTGAAATTCAATAACAATACTGTGGTATGCGCCGGTAATGGAGATGTTCCGAATGTGGCCAACGTTACCAATACTAAAACAGCAGCCAACGGTACGGTATATTACCTGGATAAGATATTACAGTTCAGCGAAAGGAATGTAGGCATGCATATTGCAGCACTGGCACCCAACGCCGCATCACCATACAATAATTTCTGGCAATACCTCCGCAATTCAACAATTTATAATACAGCGACCGGGGAGGTACAGGGTGTGGCTGCCGGTTCTTATTATACATTCTTCATTCCCGATAATGCTTCAATTGTAGCAGCTGTAAATGCAGGCTTCCTGCCGGGTACAGGCACACCACCAACCATGGTGCCAAACTATACACCAACACTGCCGGCAGACAGGGAGAAAGTAAACAACTTCATTTATTACCACATATTGAACAAGAAGAATATCGCAACGGACGGGCAGGAGAGCGGCACACTGGAAACACTGTTTAAATTCCCGAACGGCGATCCTTCCAACATATTTGTCAATAATACGGTCCCCAATGATATAGTACTTACTGATATGATGGGCCGTACAGGCAACGTGGTAACGGCCAGCAGTAATAACCTGAGCAACCGTATAACGATTCATCTTGTTAACAACTATTTGAGAAGAAACTAACTGATAAAGGAATAACACATGCGTATGCAAACGATATTTAAGAATAAGGGCTTATGGCTGGTCATGCTTCTCTTCTTCAGCATCCCCGCTTTTTCGCAGGTAATGATCCGCGGAAAGGTAACGGATAAAAAAGGGGAAGCCGTGCAGGGTGCTTCTGTATCGGTAGTGGATGCAGACGGACGTATTGTGAACGGGGCATCTACAGACGTGGAAGGGAATTTTGTATTGAAAAATGTAAATACAAAATACAAGCTTACTGTATCCAATATTGGCTACAAAACAATCACCTTGCCGATCAACAGTAAAACAGAGTTCAGCATAAAATTAGAAGATGCTTCGGCTGATATGGGTGAAGTGGTAGTGGTGTCGAGGCCCCAGTCCACCAATGGTATGGTCAATATAGCGGAGAAGGATTTGACCACGGCCGTATCACGCATCAGCGCCAAGGATATGGAAGAAATGCAGGCTGCCAGTATTGACCAGGCCTTGCAGGGCCGCCTGGCCGGTGTGGATATTACCGCCAGCAGCGGTGACCCCGGGGCAGCCATGAATATCCGTATACGTGGTGTGTCATCCATTAACTCTACCGGTATTCCATTGATAGTACTGGATGGTATGCCATTGGAAACAGAAATCCCCAGCGATTTCAATTTTGGTACTGCTGATGAGCAAGGTTATGCGCAACTGCTGAATATATCCCCTGCAGATATAAAAGATATTACTGTGCTGAAAGATGCAGCAGCCACTGCTATTTGGGGTTCACGGGCATCGAATGGTGTATTGGTTATTACCACTAAGCGTGGTGTTATTGGCAAACCTTCGGTCAACTATACATTTAAAGGTTCAGGCTCGTTTGTTCCAAAACCAATTCCGTTGCTGAATGGCGACCAGTATTCAACCCTGATACCAGAGGCCTTTATGAACCGCACGGGCACACCTCTGAGCACCACCGCTATCCGGGAATTTAACTACGACCCGAATGATCCATATTGGTACCACAACTACAGCAATAATACCAACTGGGTGGACGAAATATCAAGGACAGGAAAACTGTTTGACCACACCCTGAGCCTCACAGGTGGCGGAGAGAAAGCAAAATATTTTGCCTCGGTTGGTTACTTTGATCAAACAGGTATCACTATCGGCACGGATCTGAAGCGCCTTACTTCACGTATCAACCTGGATTATACAGTTTCAGAAAAGATTAAATTTTTCACCAGTATATCCTATACGCACAGCGATCAGAACAGAAACTATCTTGGCTCTAACTCTGCCAGCGGTGAACAAACGATCTGGAACATGGCATATATCAAGATGCCGAATATGAGTGTGTTTGAATACGATGAATTGGGTAACCTGACCACGAACTATTTTTCACCAGCCTTCAATGTACAGGGGCAGTATTCACGCATCTATAACCCGGTTGCGATGGCAGCACAGGCGAAATATAAAGTGCTGGGTGAAAGGGTTATCCCACGCTTTCAGCTGGACTACGATATCATGAAGAAAGTGCTGAAAGCAACATTTGATATACAGTTTGATATCAATAATACAAAAAACAACAGCTTCCTGCCGCAGATAGCAACAGGCAGGCCGAACACAGAGACGGTAGTAAACAGGGCATATGATGGCGATATTGACGCCTTCACTGTGGCTACCAAAACAAGCCTGATATATACGCCGCAGTTTAAAAATCCTAAACATACTGTCATCAGTTTCATGAACTTCCTGACCAATGATTACAAAGTAGTGTTCCAGGAAGTAGTAACATCCAATACCGCATCATCACTTTTAGTTGATCCTTCTGTGCCCTCACGTACACAGAACGCTGACCTGCGCTCAGTATCTGGTACATCACAAACAAGATCGATCGGTGGTATAATCAGTGCACAATATGGGTTTGATGATAAATACCTGATTAATGCGACTGTTCGTGCCGATGGTAACTCACGATTTGGGCCCAACTACCGGTATGGCGTGTTCCCTTCAGTATCTATCCGCTGGAGATTATCCAATGAGAAATTCCTCAAGAACGTAAAACAACTGGATGACCTCAGTTTTCGTGCCAGTTATGGTGTTGCCGGTGAGGCGCCCCGGTATGATTATTTGTTTTACAACACGTATGCTACATATGATTATGCTTACTTAGGGCAATCAGGTATTTATCCCTCAAGGATGGAATTGAGTAACCTGAAATGGCAAACATTACACGGTATCAATATCGGTGGTAACATCAGTATGTGGAAAGGAAGGTTCCGGGCGGATATGGAATTTTACCGCAACCGCACCAAGGATATGTTCTTCGATGGCCTGCAACTGGCCTCTTATACTGGTTACAACTCTGTATTCATGAACGTGGGTACGATGGATAACCAGGGATGGGAACTGGCCGTGTGGACACAACCCTACAAAACAAAAACAGTAACCATCGGTTTTGATTTTAATATTTCTGCTAACGAAAATATCATCCGTGAAATATCGGAACTCTATCCTAATCAGCGTGGTGACGTAACTAAAAATGGCGAATACCTCCGGTTGTTGCAGGTAAATAATCCCTTCGGTTCATTTTATGGATATAAATATAAAGGCGTATATAAGGACAGGGAAGCAACCATTGCAACTGGCCCGAATGGTAAGCCCATCATCGGCCCCAATGGCCAAACCGTATATATGCGGTTTAACTATCCTACAACCGATTATATCTTTCAGCCCGGCGATGCCATATACGAGGATATAAACCACGATGGTAATATCAACTACCTCGATGTGGTATACCTTGGCAACAGTAACCCTAAATTATCCGGTGGATTTGGCCCTTCGCTCACCTGGAAAAACTTAAAAGTTACAACCTTCTTCAACTTCCGTCTTGGATACGATGTGGTCAATGGTACAGTGATGAATACGACAAACATGTACAACTTCGACAACCAGAGCACGGCTGTACTGCGCCGCTGGAGAAAAGAAGGCGATGTCACAGATATTCCCCGCGCATTAATACAGGGAGGTTTTAACTGGCTGGGCAGTGACCGTTATGTGGAGGATGCATCCTTTGTACGTTTCAGGACAGCGACAGTGCGCTACACATTCCCGAAGAAAATGCTGGGCAAAATGAAAATGAAAACACTGAGTGCATATATCACCGGTGAAAACCTGGTAACATTTACCAAATACCTGGGCCAAAACCCTGAAGTAGCGTCCCGTGGTTCTGATCCCTTCAGGGTGGCATACGATAATGCGATGACGCCACCATCAAAAGTATTCACCCTCGGTATCGTAGCAGGGTTTTAAAAAACTGAAAAGACAGATTGCATATGAAAAAGATTACAATATACCTCTTCACTGCTTCCTTGCTGATAGCCGGTACCGGCTGTAAGAAATGGTTGGCACTTGAACCGCAAGACGGCATTATTAAAGAAGAATTCTGGAAAACGAAAGAACAGGTACAGGCATCCGTTATTGGTATCTACTCATCGATGACGGAGTACGCAAGCGGTACATACGGACGAACAAATTATATCCCGTCGCTGGCCGAATTGCTTTTTGTCTGGGGCGAAAGCCGTGCAGATAACTTAGAGCCGGCCACATTTACCAGCAGCGATGATATTGACCTGGTGAATGTAAACATCCAGCCCACTAACGTGAATGCAAACTGGCGGCCTTTTTACCGAACGATCAATTTCTGCAATACGGTTATTAAGAAAGCGCCTGAAGTGCTGGCCAATGACAACACTTTTACGCAAACGCAGCTGGATAATTACCTAAGTGAAGCCCTGGCTATCCGTGCATTAATGTACTTCTACCTGGCCAGAACGTTTGGTGATGTACCACTGAAGCTAAATCCGACACTGAGTGATGAAGAAATAACACCAATAGCAAAATCTTCCAAAGACTCGGTGCTAAACCAGGTAGTGCGGGATTTAGAGGAGGCCGAAGCAAAAGCTGTTACGACCTATGGCGATGTGGCTTCGGATAAAGGCCGGGTAACGAAATACACCATCAATGCCATCCAGGCCGATGTATACCTGTGGATGGATCGTTATACCGATTGCGTTATGGCTTGCGATAAAATTATCAATTCGCAGCGTTTTGGGTTAATACGCGGTGCTACGGTGAACGGACCAGTTATCGAATACAATGAGAACTGGTTTAATACACTCTACTACAACGGTAACTCAAACGAAGGGATATTCGAACTCCAGTTTGATGCACAAAGGCTGAACCCGTATTTCCCAATGTTTTCCTCCAGTATATCCGGCCGCCGCTGGGTAATGTCATCCGATATTGTAGACCGTGTGTTTACACTTGATCTGAATAATAATCTCAATTACGATATAAGGGCAGACGGTGCATCCGTTCGTGCTGCCACCGGTACCATCTGGAAATATGTAGGTGCTACAGCGACTACATTAAGAGCTATCGATCAAAGCTACGCACACTGGTTTTTCTATCGCTATGCCGATATATTATTGCTGAAAGCAGAAGCTTTGAATGAGCTCAACCAGGGTCAGCCTGCACTTGATCTGATATACACGGTACGCAGGCGGGCGAATGCCCTTGCCGCGACAGATCTTACACCTGCACCGGGTGATAAAAACCTTATCCAGGATTTTATACTCCAGGAAAGATCCAGGGAGTTTGCTTTCGAAGGCAAACGTTGGTATGATGTACTGCGTAATGCTAAGCGCAACAACTACCAGCGCCTGGGCATTTTGCTGAACATGATAGCGATTAGTGTTCCTTCCAATATGCAACAATCGGCACAGGCTAAGATGCAGGATAAAAATGCGCATTACCTGCCGATTTATTTATACGAACTGCAAACGAACAAGTTACTTGTACAAAACCCATTCTACCGCTAAATAAATAAACTGCAATGAAAAAGTCTTTGCTATTATTATCCGTTTCAGCCATTATGCTGCTTATCGTAGCTGGTGTAATGTCCTGTAAAAAAACAGCCATAGTGGAAAGCACCACAAGCGATGTTAACATCGTGGGCTATTTGGATAAATACCCGGATTCATTCTCGCTGTTCAGGCAGATTCTGGAAAGGACAGAAACGTCGGCTTTCCTCAATGCCTACGGGTCATACACCTGTTTTGCCCCTACTAACAGCGGCGTGCGTACTTATCTTACCAGCCTGGGTGCGTCTTCAGTAGAAGCGGCAGACCTGAATACGCTGAAAGACATGGTGCGGCTTCACTTGCTGGAGGATACAATATATACGGGATCGTTTACAGATGGCAAGCTGCCTGTAATTACCATGTACGGACAGTTCCTTGTAACAAGTGTGGTGAACACCGGCGGAAAATCAAGCTATGTGGTAAACCGCCAGGCAAATGTGGTGAAGTCGAATGTACGGGTGGGGAATGGCGTGATTCATGAAATCGACAATGTATTGTTGCCGGCGAAGAAAACTATTGCCGAACAACTTTCGGATAAAGCTGAATATTCAATATTCGTTCAGGCTTTACAGGCTACAGGCTACTACACAAAACTGAATACCGTAAGTTCCAACCCTGCCGACCGGTGGATGACGGTATTTGCAGAAAGCAACCA
>CAYLRV010000022.1:0-70296 GCA_964386395.1 uncultured Chitinophaga sp. | reverse complement strand
GTTGGGAAAATACCTTCAACCTGTCCACCAGCCGCAGCCAAAGAATCAATTCGTTATATTTTCCCTGCTGCATTGTAAAATTGCAAACCCTATCTACCTTTACCAACTGTATAACCCAAGTGTGCGATACATACTTTTCGGTAAGTATCAATTAAACCAGCGTTTTTTCAATGCCCGATTTTATTTATAATGGAAAGATTTACTACAACCCGGTACAACTGGTGATGGAGCAAATCGGTGGTACCTGGAAAGCCCCGATTTTATGGCGGCTCAGGGAAAAAGTAATGCGGTACGGCGAATTAAGAAAGGACATACCGCATATCTCTGATAAAATGCTGACCACTCAATTACGGGAGCTGGAAGTGGATGGTTATATACACCGGGAAGTTTTTGCGGTAGTACCGCCGAAAACTGAATACCGACTTACAGAGAAAGGAAAGGATATAATCGGGCTGATTACAACTATCAGGAATTACGGGCTCAAAATGATCGAGGAACAAAAATCTGCAAACACATAATATTAGCTATATGCAAAATGATAAAACAGTGCCTGCCGCTTCAAGTATGAAACCAGCTACAAAATATATTCATGCCGGCGCAAACCCCGATCCAAGCACCGGCGCTATAATGACCCCCATCTATCAGACCAGTACCTATGTGCAGGAAGCGCCTACCGTGCATAAGGGCTATGAATATGCCCGCAGCCAGAATCCCACACGCAAAGCATTGGAGGATGCCTATGCTGTTATTGAAAATGCAAACTATGCATTGGCTTTCAGTAGTGGTGTGGCAGCAACAGATGCGGTTATAAAATTATTAGCACCGGGCGATGAAGTGATTTGTGCAAATGATATGTATGGTGGCACATATCGCCTGTTTACCAAAGTGTTTGAAAAATTCGGGATCAAATTTGTGTATGTGGATACAACTGATGCGGCGAATGTAAAGAACGCTGTAACAGCAAATACTAAACTCATCTGGATTGAAACGCCAACCAACCCGCTGATGAATATCACGGATATAGCAGCCGTGGCCGCTATTGCAAAAAGCGGAAATATACTACTGGCAGTGGACAACACTTTTGCTTCACCTGCTTTGCAAAACCCGCTTGACCTGGGCGCAGATATTGTGATGCATTCGGCTACCAAATACCTTGGCGGCCATAGTGATGTGATACAGGGTGCGCTGATGATGAATGATAAAGAGCTGCGGGAAAAATTATACTTTATTCAGAAAAGTTGTGGTGCGGTGCCAGGGCCAATGGATTGTTTCCTTGTATTAAGAGGCATAAAAACACTGGGCCTGCGTATGAAAGCACATTGTGAAAATGGGGCAAAGATTGCCAACTGGCTGCGCACCAATCCAAAAGTATCGAAAGTGTACTGGCCGGGCTTTGCAGACAGCCAGGGACATACCGTAGCTAAAAAACAAATGAAAGACTTTGGTGGCATGATATCATTTGAACTGAAGAATGACAGCGTGGATGAAGCCAAGAGGGTTTTATCTTCCACACATTTATTTTCCCTTGCCGAAAGCCTTGGTGGTGTGGAATCTCTTATCAACCACCCGGCGAGTATGACACATGCATCCATACCAAGAGAAGAAAGAATAAAGAACGGACTGAGCGATTCATTGATCCGCCTGAGTGTGGGAGTTGAAGATGCGGATGATCTGATTGAGGACCTGCAAAAAGCGATTGGCTAATTTATATTGGTACCTGTATTATCATATCGCTGGGATTTCTGGCTCAGAGTGGTCATCTCAATTATCTTCTCCCTGTTCTTTATTTTTCTCGGAACTGATTCAATCAGTGCAATCATCGGGGGGAAATATTTCTGGGCAGACCTGGTTTCAAGTTTCCTGTTGATTTTTATCACTACCAGTTATATCAGCATCCTGTCTGCCTGGTTCGACTTGCATTATTCATGGAGCAACCAGTTTACCACCCGGCTTATCTACCAGCTTATCGCCGGCATATTAATTCCAGCCGCTTTTGTACTCGGGTATATGTACCTATACCTGGTTGTCATCCTTGGGTTCAAAAGAGAGGAGGTACCATTTTTTCATACCGAATTTCCAATCTCCATACTGTTCATCATTTTCTGGAATCTATTGTATACGGGTTATTATTTTTACCGGGAGAGTAAAAAAAGTAAAGGGGAGCTGCAATCCTTAAAAGAGCAATTGTTTACACTACAAAATGTAAAGACCGGCTCCGGGGCTTTACCCACGCTTCCGGATAATCCTGCTGCTGAACCCTCCGAGGAAACCGATTTTCCGGAAACAGCAGCGTTTAATAAAATCAAGATACTGATTGCTGTATCCGGCAATAAGAACATCCCGATACCCGTAGAAACGATCGCTTATTTTTATAAAGATGGTAATTATACCACCCTCAAGACCTTCCAGTCTGAAACCTACCTGCTCAATCACTCACTCGACGAACTGATGAAACTCCTTGATGAGGCCCTTTTTTTCCGGGCCAACCGTCAATTCATTATCAACCTGCGGGCCTGCCATTTTTTCACAAATGAGGAAAATGGCAAGTTGGGTGTTCATCTTGTTCCGGCTGTTGATGCCGAACTGATCATCAGCCAGAAGCGGGCGCCGGCTTTTAAAGAGTGGCTGAACAGGTAAAATTGAATATTTACCAGACAATTCATCCGCCTTTTCTCATTCTTCACCCGCCTTTATTCTTTTTTCCCACTCAGTTCATCCTGTTTCAGCAAAATCCAGTTCCTGGCCGGACTTAGTTTTGCGTTATAGCTATGAACATAATTTTCAAAAAATCAAATTAGCAATCATGAAAAACGGATTAATTACGGCGGCGGTTTGTGCCATGTTGACACTGGCCTCCTGCACAAAAGAAAGGATCACCGGAAGCGGATCAGTTATTACAGAAACAAGAAACCTTGCTGGCTTTACAGCTATAACAGCAGCAGGAAGTGCAAACGTGCACATTACACAGGGAGCATCTTTTAAAGTGGAGATAAAAGGCTATGGCAACCTGCTGCCCTACTATGAAACCAGGCTGGTGAACAATACACTTCAGTTGGGATACAAACAAAATACGAATATTAACAACGACAATATTGAAGTATATATTACTATGCCGGCCTTGACGGGATTGAGTACCGAAGGATCCGGTAACATTCAAACAACGGGAGTATTTAACAGCAACACAAATCTTGATGTTTCCGTAAAAGGATCTGGCAATATCCGGCTCAGCAGTGGTACGGCTGCCAGCTTCAAATCGGTCATAAGCGGTAGTGGTAATATTTATGGACTGGATATGCAGGTGGTCAATGCCGACACAGAAATCAACGGCAGCGGGAATACAGAGATCTCCGCATCGGCACAACTGAAAGTAAAGATTTCCGGCAGTGGCAATGTGTACTATCGTGGCACCCCTGCCATCTCCACCAATATCTCCGGTAGTGGGGCTGTCCTTCCGCGGTAAGGATTTTGGGAACTGCAATACCGGTTTTTGCAGTTCCCTCTTTTATTTTTTGGTTTTTTATAATTGAATACTGCAGCAGGGCTAAAATTGTGGTGGTACTATAAATTAGAACGGCGCACGATCAATCTAATTTATAATTTTGAGCTATGTTCAGGAAAATAAAACTGATTGCTCAATTATTGTTCCTCCAGTTTTCCTCAAAAGGACAGCCAATTCCCTTTGATAGTATACCTTTCAGTAATCCACTGGCCACTGAAACGGACTCGATCATTCACGCACAGGCAAAAAAGTTCTTTTCTAAAGCAAAAGCGCCGGGATTAATAATCGGCATCAGCCAAAATGGTAAGAGAACATTTTACAGTTATGGGCTGGCAGATTCAGCCAGAAAAAAAACATTTGACCAGCACACCATTTTTGAAATAGGCTCTGTTACCAAAACATTCACCTCCAATCTTCTTTTTCAACTGCAGGAGGAAGGGTTGCTGGATATTGAAAAACCTGTTACTTCATTTTTGCCATCCGCAACAGGGAGTGATGCTGTGCTGAATAAAATCAGCCTAAAAAAAATAGCTTCCCATCAAAGTGGCCTGAAGAGATTGCCCGCCAACCTGGATAAGATAAAAGGGTATTCGCTGATGCAGCCGTATAAATATTACGACAGGCAGTCGCTTTACACTTATTTGTCCACGCTGAAAACTATCAAGCCGGGCAGCTATGAATATTCAAACCTCGGCTTTGGCTTATTAAGCACTGTAGAAGAAAATGTAAGCGGTCTTTCTTTTGAATCCCTGCTGGATAAATATATTTTCCGGCCGTTGTCAATGAAAAATTCTTACTGCAGTGCCAGCGATCAGGCTATTGATACAGCCACGGGATATTTTTATGGCAAGCCTGCGCCTTATTGGGATTTTGATTGTTTAGCTGGAGCCGGTGTTATAAAAAGCAATGCCAGCGACATGCTCAATTATTTGGAAGCACATTATAATGGCCACTATGAAAAGTTTTCAAACAGTGTGAAAAAAATCACCACACCTGTCGGGCTGGTTAGCCCGAATATGGAAATATGTTACGGATGGCATACACAGGAAGATTTACAGCGCCGTGTTTTTTGGCATAATGGCGGCACCTATGGCTTTTCTACTTTTGCTGCCTTTGAGCCTGTTAGCAAAACCTCCATCATACTGGCAGCCAATTCTTTTTCTGTAAATGCTGCTGTAGATAAATTGGCTGTTGACCTGCTGATACTTTTAATGGGAAAAGAATGACAGAGCGGGAACTGGTTATTTTTTTGAACAACAAGGTTGCGTTATACAACCAGCCTTCATTTATAGCTTCCGATCCTATATCGGTACCCCATCGCTTCCGCAAAAAACAGGATATAGAAATTGCGGGCTTCTTTGCCGCAACTTTTGCCTGGGGCAACCGCACCATCATTATACAGAAGTCAATAGAACTGCTGCAACTGATGGACAATGCACCACACCAGTTTTGCCTGCAGCATACGGATAAGGATTTGAAAAAATTATTTTCCTTCAAACACCGGACATTTAACACGACAGACCTGCTCTATTTTGTTGAGTTCTTTAAGCATCATTATACAAATAGCAAAAGCCTCGAAACAGCATTTACCAAATATGGCAAGACGATAGAAGAAATGCTGACGGGCTTTCACCGTTATTTTTTTTCACTGGAACATGCGCCGAACAGAACAAAGAAACATGTGGCCACACCCGAACGAAAATCAACCTGCAAGCGATTAAACATGTACCTGCGCTGGATGGTGCGGAACGATGACCGTGGTGTGGACTTTGGTATCTGGAAAAATATCTCACCGTCCTTGCTTATATGCCCGGTTGATTTGCATGTGGAGCGGGTGGCGAAGAAACTGGGTATACTGAACCGGAAACAAAATGATTGGCAAACTGCAGTGGAGCTGACAGAATATTTACGAACTTTAGATGCAAGCGACCCGGTGAAATATGATTTTGCGTTGTTTGGATTGGGAGCGATAGAGAAATTTTAGCCACGAATCTCACCAATAGCACGAATAATTAAGGACAAATTAATTGCCTGCGGCAATATATATGCACACAGATTTGGTACATGATATTAATGAGTCGCTGGAGATTAGCTTGCCTGCAACAGTTTCTGCTGAGGAGCTTCGCCGGCAACTGGCGGCACATATCAATGAGTTAATCAATCATGATTTTGAAAAATTGGTTTTCTATCTCTACCGCATTGATGTGCATGAAGACAAAATGCGTTACCTGCTGGACCAACGGCAGGATCAAAATGCCGGGGAATTGATTGCAGATTTAATTATAGAAAGGCAGGTGCAAAAAATTAAAAGCCGGAAGGAAAACAGCCAGTCGCCAAATGATATTCCCGAGGATGAGAAATGGTAAACTATAAAAAGAATTTGATTAGCTTTGAGTATGCAGTCCGTTTTTTTTAATAGCATTGATAAAGAGAAAGTGGGTCAGCGAATGATGGCTGGAAAATTCCCTTTCTCTCAAAACCTCTTTTGGGACACGCCGGTGGATCGACTGGATATTGTCAAACATAAACGATCAATAATAGAACGGGTTTTTACCCGTGGATTGCTGGAAGATTTTTATATAGTGCTTCAGCTTTATTCAACCGAGGACATAAAAGATACAATCCGCCAATCAAGAGTATTGGATAAAAAGACTGCTAATTTCTGTAGTTTGGTGTTTGATATTCCTAAAAGCAGTATTCATGTTTCATCCTACTACAGTTGAAGCAGGAACATACCAGTTGCTGCAAGATATCTTTGAACTGCCTATAATCAGCAATAGGTTCGCTTTAGCTGGCGACACTTCACTTTCTTTACAAATAGGACATAGAAAATCTATTGATTTGGATGTCTTCTCGGCAGCAGCATTTTCTGTGGAGGAGCTTGAGATCGATTTGCGAATGGCTAATTTCTCCAGCATGGCTGTAGTAAATAAGAATAAGCGAATGTTATTTGCCCGTATAAATGATGTAAAGTGTGATTTTATACAAGAGCCGGCAAAAATTCTTGAGAATCATGTAAGACTGGAAAATAGCTTTTTATATAGTGTGCCTGATATTGCTGCCATGAAGCTGCACACGATTTGCGGAAGGGGTAAACGCAAAGATTTCTTTGATATTTATTGCCTGCTTCAACTCTACTCATGGGAAGAGTTGCTGTCCTTTTTTGAAAGAAAGTATTCTTCGGATCAGTTATTTTTTCTTTGGAGAAGCATTTTATACTTCAATGACGCGGATGAAGATTTTGAAATTGACGGGCTTGGCCGCTTTAATGTTTCCTGGGAGGAAATAAAAAAGTACATAAAAGAAACATGTATAGAACTTTAAAGAAAAACAGATGATAAGAAGAGCAGTTCTGTTTTTTATAATCCTTCTTTTGGGTGCAGAAACGATGCGAGCGCAGCGTTTCACTATGGCCGTTGAACAACGCACAGTAATCGCATACATAGGACTTGATAACCCGGTTTCGTGTACAGTGGAAAAAGTATCTTGTGATTCAGTATTCTTAGGAACAAATAACGGCGAAATAAAGAAAATAGGATGTAACAGCTTTACCTACAGGGTAGCAGAACATGGCGATACAAAGCTTATTGTATATGTAAAAGAAAAAAACGGAACAAGAATTATTGGGGAAAAAGGAGTCCGGGTTAGAAATATTCCAGATCCTGTAACATCAGTTGGCGGCCTTAGGGGAGGTGTAATAAAAAAGAAGTATTTATTAGAACAGCCGGGCGTAGGTGCTTTTATAGAAGAACCTATCGGAATTGAAGTACGTTTTTTGGTGACAGAGTTTAATTACAGCATAGTGCGCAACGATTCATTAATCCTGTACTCAAAAAATATAAGTGCTCTCTTTTCCGAAGAAATAAAAAAGGGCTTTGAGCAGTTGCAAAAGGGCGATTTACTCCTTCTGACTAATATTCTTGTTAAGAAGGCAGATGGGCGCATTGTTATGGTGAAACCAATGGAGTTTACACTAACAGATTAGGTTACAAAACCCCCACACTTCGTTGTACAAAGGCCGTCAGGTCTGCACCCTTCAATAATCCCTGCGATAACAAAGCAAGATCCACCAGTTGTTTGGCGATGGCTGTTTGTTGTCCTTCTTCAGCAGCCAGTATTTTACTAATAACCGGGTGATTGCCATTCACCGATACTTTATAATTGTCGGGCATGGAACCGTAGAAGCTCATACCACCACCAAGGCGGCTCATATCCTTCATTCGGCGCATCCATTCTTCCATGGTAATGGTAACCGGCATTGATTCGGCAGGCAGGCTCTCCACTTCTACCTTCATAGCGGCGTTACCCAGTGCTTTATCAAAAATAGTTTTCAGTTTACCGGTTTCTTCTTCTGTGAGTTTGTGTTTCTCTGCATCGTCTTTCTCAATCAGCTTATCTGCCACGTCAGCATCCACTCTTTTTAATGATGTTTTTTCCAGTTTCGTTTCCAGGTGCTGGATGAAGTGTGTATCAATTGGTGAATTCATCAGCAATACATCATAACCCTTTGCCTGTGCAGCGGCCACATAGCTGTGCTGGTGTTCGGCATCCGCTGTATAGAGATATATTAGCTGGCCATTCTTATCTGTTTGAAAATCTTTAACCTTTATCTGGTATTCTTCCAGCGTTGAGTTTTCTTTGTTTGTATTAGTAAGCAGGATGAAGTCTTTGGCTTTTTCGTAAAACTTCTCGTCGGATAAAGCACCATATTTTACAAACAAACCAATATCTGTCCATTTCTCTTCATAGGCTTTACGATCTTTCTTAAAGAGTTCACCCAGTTTCTCGGCAACCTTGCGACTTATATAGCTGTTGATTTTTTTTACATTACTGTCGCTTTGTAAAAATGAGCGGCTCACGTTTAATGGAATATCCGGTGAGTCAATAACACCATGCAGTAGCAATAGAAATTCAGGCACAATATCTTTTACTTCATCTGTAATAAATACCTGGCGGCTGTAAAGTTTGATTTTGTTTTTCTGTACTTCAAAATCGTTCTTCAGCTTGGGAAAATACAGTACACCGGTCAGGTTAAACGGATAATCAACATTCAGGTGTATCCAGAACAGCGGCTCATCCGCAAAAGGATATAACTCCTGGTAAAAACTGAGGTAATCTTCGTCTTTTAACTCTGAAGGGGCTTTTGTCCAAATAGGATTGGTATTGTTGATGATATTCTCAACTTCAATGCTTTTATATTTTGTTTTGCCTTCTTCATCTGTACCGTCCTCAACCGATTGGCTTTTGGTACCAAACTGCACAGGTACAGGCAGGAACTTAGCATATTTATCTAAAATCGATTGTATGCGGTGCTCTTCTAAAAACTCGAGCGAGTCATCATTGATATATAAAATCACATCTGTACCACGTTCGGTGCGGTTGCCTTCCGTAATTTCAAATTCAGTACTGCCATCGCATATCCAGCGGGCAGGCTCAGCACCATCCTGGTAGCTTAACGTTTGTATTTCTACTTTCTCGGCTACCATAAAGGCGGAGTAGAAGCCAAGCCCAAAGCGACCGATGATTTCATTGGCATCATTCGCTTCTTTAAATTTCTCCATGAACTCAGTAGCTCCGGAGAACGCTACCTGGTTAATGTATTTTTTGATTTCGTCAGCCGTCATACCGATACCACTGTCGCTGATGGTGATGGTTTTTGCGTCCTTGTCCACCGCCACTTTTACATTCAAATTACCCAGTTCTTTATTGTAATGGCCCAGGCTGCTGAGGCGTTTTATCTTTTGTGTGGCATCTACGGCATTGCTCACCAGCTCACGCAAAAAGATTTCATGATCGCTGTACAGAAACTTCTTAATGATGGGGAATATATTCTCCGTATTAATGGAAATCGTGCCTTTTTCCTGGGTCATAATCGTTTTCGTTTAGAGCCGCAAATGTACAAGGCTTGTTCCAAAGCGGGAGCATTTGCCAGATTGGCAGTTTGGCAACAGAAAGACTGGTCCGGAATCAGCGTTCAAACCATTTCTTAAACGAAGGGGCTTTCTCCCGGCTGATATCCTGTTCCATTTTCAGCGGGGCCTTAAGGGTAAGTGTGAGTTTCTGGTTCTCGTGTGGCTTAATGCTCTGAATAGCGTCTATATGTATAATGCTTTGCCGGTTAGCCCGGTAAAATAGTTTGGGATCCAGCAGTTCTTCTATTTCTTCCAGTGTTACATAATCCACAATATATTTATCACCGCTGAAGGTGCAGAGGTAGTTCAGGTTGTCACGCACAAAGCAGGCGATGTCTTTTGTTAACACAGGCAACCAGTTGTTGCGCATATTCACTACAAACTTTTCTTTGTACAATTTCTTTTGCTGATCCGGGCTTTGTAATACCTGCATCAGTTCCTGCAGGTTGGTGGGCAGTTTAGCCTTATTCTCCACCAGTGCCCTGCATTTCTCAATGGCTTTTTTTAATTCATCCGTATCAACAGGTTTTAATAAATAATCAATGCCGTTTACTTTAAACGCACGGATGGCATATTCATCATAAGCCGTGGTAAATATAACCGGGCACTTTAATTCGTACCGTTCAAAAATTTCAAAGCTCACCCCGTCACTCAGTTGTATATCGGCCAGTACAAAATCGGGCTCTGCATTTTCCAATAGCCAGCGGTTGGCTGTCTTTACACTGGGCAGTGTTTCTATAATGGCGACATCCGGTGCTACGGAAGCGATTTTATTTTTCAGCTCACGGGCTATCAGCGTTTCGTCTTCAATAATTATGGCTTTCATATCGAATGGTTTATAGTAATGGTAGTTTAACCTTGAAGGAGTCACCTGTTTCAATAATCTGCACAGGGCGGTGGCTTAAGTACTGGTACAGCGATTGCATATTAGCGAGACCCATCCGGTTACTGGTTTCCACAAAATTTTTGCGCTGCAGGTTGTTCTCCACCACCAGCATATCATCTTCCACATACATTTTTACCACCAATGGACTTTCTTCGTCAATTATATTATGCTTGATGGCATTCTCGATGAGGTTCTGCAGTGTAACCGGGACAATTTTTCGATGATGATTTTCCTCCGGAATATTTATTTGGACATCAAATCCTTTTTCAAACCTGGTCTTCTGCAGTTTCACATAGTTTTCAGCAAAACGTATTTCATCTGCCAGTGAAACTGTTTCATTATCGCGGCTTTTCAGAATATAGCGATAGGTTTTGCTCAGGCTGTCCAAAAACTCGCTGGCAGCCTTTGGTTCTGCTACTATCAAACTATTGAGGGAAGTAAGGGAGTTAAACAGAAAATGCGGGTTTAGTTGTTGCTTCAGATTTTCATACATCACCTGTGCCTTTTCTTTTTCAAGGGCCTGTGCTTTTTCTTTTAATTGATATACTTGTTTTTGCTGTTGTGTGCGGTACCGGTAGAGTGCATAAAGCATAGCGGCCAGCAGCAGGCCAAGCAATGCTTTAAACCAAATTGTTTTATAAAACCATGTACCGAGTTTTACGGTTATTTGTTTGGCCGCTGCTTCGTCCCAATGGCTATTATTAAAAGTAGCCTTGTATAAAAAACTGTAAGTGCCCCCCGGTATATTCGTATATACCGCCTTTGGATCCTGTGTATAATGCCAGTCTTTTTCAAACCCATCCAGTTTGTAAGCAAACCATGTTTGCGAAGGGTTACTGTAATTCAGTGCATCCAAATGAAAAGTGAAAGAATTTTGCGATGGCTTAAGCCGTATTACGGGTGTTTCATCAGCTAAATTGATTCGGTAATAATCTTTATCAAAAACAGTATAGCCCGGCACATAGAAGTTAAAGCTTGCTTTCCTTTCCTTGTAGGCCACGGGGTTGAAACGAAAATATCCATTATACGTAGGCATGATGATATCACCGTTCGGGGCCGTAATAGCAGCATGCTCCGGAAAGCCGGCAGAAGACAGCCCGTCACTAACTGAAAAGATAGAAGCCTGCTTCCTGTTTTGACCCAGCATGGTAAGGCCGCCGTTTGCGCCGATCCATATCCGGTTCAGGCTGTCAACGGCCACGGAAGCATCCATATTACTGGCCAGCCCTGTCTGTTTGTTGTATGAGGTAAACTTGTTTTCTTCTGGTTCAAGTGAACTAACTCCGTTGAAGCTGGCGAACCAGATAAGTCCGTCTTTGTCTTCCTTGATATCAATGACCTGGTTGCCAATAATGCCGGGGCTGCCATCTTCCGGCGCTGTATAATGCCGGGTCTTGCCCGTACGCTTATCCAGCATTACCACACCCTTACGGGAGAAAGAAATCCATAACCTGTTTTTATGATCTTCCAGCAGATAGGAAGTGGGCGAGAGGCCTGCATATTTTTTAAGCTGTGGATGATGGCTGATATTGTCGTATTTCTTTTCAGCCTGGTTGTACCAGTACAGGCCAGCCGAATCGTTGGTGCAAAACCAGATATTGCCGCTCCTGTCCTGGTTGATGGAATTATAAAAACGGAGCGGCAGATCTTTGCTGCTGATGAATTCCATCTTGTTGTTGGAAATGTCGTAACGGTTCACGCCTGCGGCCGTTCCTATCCATAAGAAATTTTTATCGTCACACAGCAGGGTTCGGATGCCGTTGTGATGCAAAACCGGCGGTTGGTTTTCTTCGTTGCGCCAAACCGTATATTTATTGGTAGCCGGGTTATAACGGCTCAACCCATCATGGTTTCCCATCCAGATATTTCCCTGTTTGTCTACAGCAATACCACGTCCGGCCTTGCTGAATTTTTCTTGTAGCTCTGAAGGAAAGGGCAACAGAGTGGTAAAGAGATTTTGATCCGGTTCAAAATAATGTACGCCTTCTGTATGAAAGCCCAGCCAGATCATACCTGACCGATCTTCAAAAATAAACCGGTAGTCGTTTGATGAAGGACTGGCAGGCAAATGAATATTGTGCTTATACGTATTAACCGAACTGGTAGCAGGATTAAATTGCAAAAGGCCGTCGCCCGATGTAGTAAGCCAGATGCTTTTGTTTTTTGCAACCAGTACGTCCAGCAACTCTGGTTTATTGCCACCCCGGCCGGGAGGCAGGTAACTATCTAAAAGGGTAATGGCGGAATGGCCGGCGGTGATTTTGAAAAATTTATTTGAAGCTAATGTGGTAAGCCAGATGTTACCGTCGGTATCAACAGATACGGCATAGAGTGGCAGGTCATTGATCTCTGCAAAGGAAACCTGCGAGCTTACACCGGTCTTACTGTTGAAAGTAACAAGGCCCCTGTTGGTGGCCAGGTATAAAAGGTCCTTGTATTTACAAATACGGTTGGTGCGTTTATTCTTCAATGCCGCATGTGCAGGGTCTGTAGAGGCAGAAAGATTAGTAGCCGTATTTTTCTTTGTATTATAAAGAAAAACCTGGTTGCCGGTAATCACCAGCAGCGATGTATCGCTGATGCTTTCCAATGTGACTATAAACTGGTTGTGAAAAGCGGGTATGCGTCTGAATCGTCCGCTGATGAAATCATATTCCGCCAAACCGGTTTCGCTGCCCACCCAGAAGCGGCCGCTCATGTCCGAAAGCAGGCAGCGGGGTTGCGTATTGTAGGGGGAGGTAGTGTCGCCTGGAATATTGGTAAAGGCGGTTACTTTTTTTCCGTCGAAGCGGTTGATGGCGCCCACACTGGCAATCCAGATATAACCAAAGCGATCCTGTGCTATGCTGCGGATAATACCATCGTGCAGGCCTTCGTTCAGCCCGAGTTTATGAAAGTTGATATTAGGTGACTGCGTGTAGGCCGTTGCCGTAAAAAGCAGCAGGCATAACATCAGCCAGCATTTACTATAGCATTTCAATTGACGCATCTGTAATAATAGTTTTACAAGATACCACCTAAAGTCCTGTATGCAAAAGCCACGCAATGAGGCAGGGCTGAAATAAAATGAAGCGTAGCGAATTTCAAATGAAGCGTTTTGGCGTAGTAATGGACTTTAACAACAGATGACAAACGAATAAAGCCATCCACAGCTGTGAATGGCTTTATTGAAGCAGGTATTTCTTATTGATAACTGTAAGTAGAAACAGCCTGTTTGCTTTGAAGCGGATAATTGGTTGTTATTTTTACCGGATAACCATCTGCATCCAGTTCGTTTGTATATTGAATATGAGAAGTTAAAGTGCCTGCAGCATTATACCGTTTCATTTCACTCTTCATGTGCTTTGTCCCTTTACCGAACATGTTGGGTACATTCCAATAATCTGAATAATTAGTCAATCTGGTCTTATTGGCCTTTGTATTATCGTAGGTTATATCAGTATAATCATTTAACACACTGTTATTATAACTTTTTTCATTAATAAGATTTCCATCCGCATAGGTGAAAAAATCTTCCCATGTATTGCCGTTGGGATAGGTAAGTTTCTTACCGGTCTGATAACCCTCCGCATCATACGTGTAGTTGTAAGTTCCCAAGACTGTGCCACTGCCACTTTTAATTACAATTTGTGTAACAAAGCCCTTGTCGTTTAATTCACAGTACCTGATGGAATTTATCGTATTGTCAGCGTTAAACCGCTCGGTTACTTCTAAAGATGTAGCGGAAACAAAATTGAATATTTCGGTGCGGTCAGTTTTTTTGATGGAGGCTATTTTGCCATTGGTACCGAAAATATACTCCTCGGTATCTGGCGTGCCATTGTCGTAGACATGGGTAAACTTTGCAAGTGTTTTGGTTGCCCCAGGGTTGGTGGGATTAGTAACGTTTTCTTTTTTGCAACTTGCCAAAGCTATAATAGCTGTTAAGGCGATGAATACTTTTTTCATGTTGTGTTATTTTATTTTTTAAATGTTTATTTATAACACAAAAATGCACCGGCTTTGCAGCGAATAAAAGTTTATAGCGATGAATCGGGGCAGATTTAAAATGAACCGGGTGAAAATTGCAGTAGAAGTATTTTTGATTTTTAGCCGCCATAAACCGGCTCACACAGATACATAAGCAAATAATGCTGTCTGTAGAAAAGACAGGGCTGATTGCCCATTTCCAAAACACAATCAATGAGAACAGCGGGAGAGGATCGCTTGTGATGAAGAAGGATCAAAGAAAATACCGTTCAGTAAAGTCTTTTATAAAATAAGAATGCTGGACAGGTTATCGGGGAAATACTTAATCCGCATTGTCTGGCCTTTGCTGGGTACATTGTTTAAAGAAATGAGCGTATGGCTGTGTGTGTATATATGACTACCGTCGCTCTTTTTTAATTTCAGCCACAGTTTTACGGGCAACAGATTACCGATTTTATCAGTATATAAAGTGGCATCTATCACCTCGGCAGAAGCCTCAAGCCCGTGCAGCAATAACCGGTGTTGCTGTTGCAGCATTTGCAATTTTTCAGCCTTTCGCTCCCCGGCCCATAGTTTGCCCAACCAGTTAAATTGTGATAAAAACTTCATATTGCAAAAATGATATGATAACAATCCCCGGAAAAATAAAGTCATGTCACTTGCCGGGTTTTATCAACGAAACGTGTAAATCAACAAATGAAGTGTTTTAGGACTGGTATCATAATATGATACACTTGTTTCAGGTATTTGGCAATATGATATCAAGGGAAGCGTACCAGGGTTAGATGCTGGCATTATCCGGTGCATGGAATCTAATCAGCAATATGCATTGGTGGTCCCTGCTTCATTTTAAATTTTCCCCGGTTTAATATAAAGCTGGCAGCATTGGGTTGTATAAGTTTTTAATAGCGGCCGTGCTGTTTCATTTTTGTTTCGTCATTCAGAAATTATAACCAACAAATAACAAAAAAATGAAAAAGATTATTTCTACCCTCTGCACTTTATTTATTGCAGTCATCGTAACAGCACAGGTGCCTGATGTAATGAATTACCAGGCGGTAGCCCGTAACAACAGCGGACAGGCTTTAGCCAATCAAACTATCAGGGTAAGGCTTACCATTAACAAGAATGCTGTTTCGCAATACAGCGAAACAAGACAGGTAACCACCAATGCGCTTGGGCTATTTAATGTGCAAATTGGCAGCAGCGGTGCGTTAAGCACAACCGGCAGTTTTAGCGGTATTAACTGGCAAAACAATGCAGCCCCAGGCTATGTATTAAAAGTGGAACTGGATATTAACAACAGCGGCACCTTTACAGATATGGGCAGCCAAACATTGGTAACTGTACCATTTGCTTTTGCCAGTAAGAAGGCAGATGAAGCAACCGAAACAGTAAATATTGCCGGAAGACCGGTTGACCAGGCAGCTACACCAACGGTTGGAGCAAGGTTAAGCTGGAATGGCACAAATTGGACGCCGGTAAAAAAAGATACGGTATTCTCGTTCACTTCAGCAGGCGCTACAGTTGTTGCAGGTGGTTCAAATGCGCCATGGGCTTTTTGTCATAGTAGCTTTGTAATCGTAACGATTACCGGTGGTGAAAGGATCGTTGCCAATATAGGTTCTGCATTAGGCCATTACAATACTACTGCTACTGCAGTGACATCCTATTCAATTTGCTATCAAAGCACAGTGCCTGGCAGTCCGATCGTGGAATTCTATCCAGGTGTATATCCTGAAACCAACGTACCGCCTCAGGCCAGCACATCTGACAGGAGAACTGTTTTTGCAGCCGGAGCTGTAACGCTGCCACCAGGGCAATACAGAATAGGGTTGGGAATAAAAAACAGAAGCAACATCGTAAACTTATCTGACAATGCGGCTGCAACCGGAACAGTAGAGATCAGGTATTAAAAAAACATACAACAATGAAAAATATTTATTCTTTCCTTGTATTGTTGTTTTGTTGGGATGGAGTTGCTGCACAGCAACTTTATCCAACAACCATCAGCAGTGGAGGCAGAGGCATCAGCAATGGCGGCATACTGCTGGAAGATAATGTGGGAGGCTTAGTGGTGAGTACCATCAGTACAGCAACCTTTATGTACACCCAGGGTTTTTTGCAGCCCGATGCGGGCTCCACCACTGTTGTGCCCCATATCCAGGATGTGGTATTGAGCAGCGGCAGCGGCCTTGATAACGCAGGTACTACTTTTATTAACGGAAGTACTATGCTGGAGTTTACAGTTGGTGAAATGGCAAGCATTACACACAGCAGTGCAAACAACATGCTTACACAGGGCATATTGCAACCCTTTAGCATTGGGGTGGTGTTACCGGTAACCGGCCTGGAGTTTTATGCCAGGCGCTTAAATAGCACAACGGTACAGCTTGACTGGAAAACGATACAGGAAATAAACAACAAGGGCTTTTATATAGAAAGAAGAAAAGAAAACGAAAGCAACTTTACGGTGGTGGGTTATGCAGCCAGCAATACCAGCGATGGCAACAGCACTTTACCATTGAACTATGTAAAGATCGACGCCAATAATTTTACCGGCAATACGTATTACCGATTAAGGCAGGAAGATAAAGATGGCCGCAGTAACTACTCTGAAACACGTATAGTAAGGGGCGATGGAAACAACCAAACCACTATACAGGCATGGCCGGTACCAGCCTCCGGGCCCGTAAATGTGCTGATAAGTGGATTGACCCAACCTGATATGCTGCTGGTCATTGACATGAGTGGCAAATTGGTAAGGAAGCTGAATGTGCAGAATAATTCGCAGGTGCAGCTAACCAACCTTATTCCCGGTACATATATACTTCGGCTTACAGCAGGCGGGAATCAAATACAAAAGATAATTATACAGTAGCAAAAGGTATAGTCAATAAACGCGGTAAGCCCCGCCATAGAGCGGGGCTTATCTGTATTGACTGGCTGCGCCGAAAAAGACAGGCCTGCATGACCCCTGGTATTTGTATGATAGGGGTCTGGTGCTGTACATATCGGAGTCATTAGGTACCGGGTTTTTAAATGGGTTGCCTAATGCAGTGCCTGCTTCCGCAACGGTTCGTTTTAAATTTTCTACGGTTCATTTTAAACCAAGGCCTACTGGGCTATACAAATTATGTACAGGCCTGTTTTGTTTTCATATTTACAATACAAAACGAAACAACATGCTTCTTACCTCCAGGTCTACCCTAACACTTGCCACCTCCGGTGGCCGTTATTTTTTTCAGCCGGAAGAAATTATACGCCTCGAAGCCAGCAGCAACTATACCAAGATATACTTCTGCAATAAAAGAAAAATTGTAAGCGCCAAAGTCCTGAAGGATTTTGAAACCATGCTGGAACCTTTTGGTTTTGTACGTACCCACCGTACACATTTGGTAAACCGCCAGCATATTTTGTGTGTAACGCCGGAGGGAAACATCATTATGAAAGATGCTTCAGTCGCCGAGGTAAGCCGTCGTATGAAAAGCGGGGTAATGCGGGCATTAAGCAACGTAGCCTGATAAACCACCAACATGAAAAAATTCCTGTCCGCTAAACCTATACTGTCCGCAGCACAGTACCTGCAACACAGGACTAACGCAGCAGTCATAGCCTAACTTTCCATTAACCATTAAACCAACAGCCCCGGCAATCTTGCCGGGGCTGTTCTCGTTTTGCTGTATGCTTCTTATCAGAAGAAGAAAAGACTTTCACGGCCACCCACTTTTTTCTTCGCTGTACCTGCCGGACGTACATTGTAGGTAAACGTAGCCAGGAAGTAACGGCCCAGTATATTACTCTGTGTGGTGGTAATGGTATTACGGTTAGCGTTTACCCAAATATTATTATTACGGTTCAGTATATCGTTCACGGCCAGTTTCAGCACACCCACTTCACCCTTTAGCATCGTCAGGTTCAGTGCTGCATTCCAGCGCAGCATATCTTTTGGCAGGCCGGCAGGTATATTGCCATTGTAGGAATAGTTCATTTGTGTTTCCCAAATAAAATGTTTGGGCCAGCGTACGGTAAGGTCGGTACCCATATTGTAGCCTTTAACTTTCAGTTCTTTAAAGTTGCCGCCTTTGTATTTGGTAAAATTGCGGTTCAGGCTGTAGCTGATATTCCATTCAAACTTATCCTTGTAGTTGATGCCCGCACCATTCCAGTGGTTGTAGCTGAAGGTGGTTTGCTGGCTTTCAGTACCATTGAAGAAGAGGCGGCTCTGGTTCACACCCATCCAGTTGCCGGTATTCCACATAAAGATCACGTTATCCTTGCCCTTATACTGTTTGTTTATATTCCAGTTCATATTGTAGTTGCGGCTGCCATTGGCATTTACAGGCATGCTTTCCTGTACGCCACTGCTGTTGAGTGTAATGCTGTTTACAATATCATTTTGTGTAAAGGAAGCACTCATCCAGCCGTTTACATTGATAAAGCGTTTGGGATCGTTGAAGAACAGGTTCATCGTTATATTATCTCTTTCCGTAGAAAGCAGGTTGGGATTGCCCTGCAGGATAAAGTAAGGGTTGCTAATATCCCGCACAGGGTTCAGCGAACTAAAGCCCGGCAGCTGTACATCACGGCTATAGTTCAGCGTAATCTTTTTATATACCACGGTAAAGGATGGGAGTATATTAAACTGGTCCTGTTTGATAATAGTGTTGTTGCTCACCAGGCGGTTGTTTACATGCTGGTCGAGGAAGCGGATACCGGGTGTAAGGGTCAGGTCTTTCCATTTATACTCCAGGCCGGTGGTAAGGATGGCCCGGTGGCCAATGCGGCGAAAATCGCTGCTCAGCAGGCTGTTCAGCATTTCATATTTGCCATTGCCATCTTTATTAAAAGTGCTTACTGCATTAGTCAGCCTGCTGAATTCGTAGCGGCCGCCTATACGTACAGTAAAGTTTTTGCTGAGTGGTTCACTATAATTCATCGTTGTTACCAGGTCCGTGCGGGGTATGCGTTCCTTGCGCAGTTGTGCATACACACTGTCGTACACAGCAGGGTAGAAATAAGAGAGGTTGGACTCCGACATAAAATCGTTGAAACGGTTATTTACATCAAGGTTGTTGGAGGCTGTAAAGCGCCTTCCTTTTTTTGTTTTGGATAAATGTGTGTAGATAATGGCATGCCGGTACCAGTACAGATCGCCATCATTATTTTGTATTACCTCACCATCACTCAGCGGCCCTGTTTTATTGCTGTTGGTAATGATATTGCTGTTGCGGTCTTCCAACTGTTTGCCGGAAAGGAAACTGGCGTTTACCTGTATGGTGGTCACGGAGTCGGGTTTTAGTTTCATGCCCAGGCCCAGGTTATGTGTACGAGACACCATATCTCCCGTAAGCATGGTGTTATTGCTCACAATGGTATCGCCCGAATACTGATCGATATCGGTGCGGCTGATGCGTGGTGCCCGTACATTGCCATTGAAGTACTGTAAGAAATAAGATTTTTTATTGGTAGGTGCCAGGTTCAGGTTGAAGCCTGCGCCCTTGCTGGTGGAGATACCGCCAAAACTCTGTGCGCCGCCAAAATTGATACCATTGATAGAAATGCCACTGCCACCATTATTCATCCACGTGCTGGTACTATTGCTGGAGCTGTTGCTCTGTACCCGGTTGAAGCCACCGGTTTGCATCAGTTCAGAAAAACTGAAGCCCACTTTATTCAGGTTGTTCATATAGCCGAGTATGCTTAGCTGCAGTGTATCGCGGTAGATATTGGCAATACCACCTGATTCATAAAGTTTGTCATTGCCGGCACCGGCATACAGTTTGCCAAACCATCCTTTCTTAATGCTTTTCTTCAGGGTGATGTTGACTACTTTGCCCACGTTGTTGGGGTTATCATCGCCATTGCGCATCATCTCTTCTTTATCATCTGTAACCTGTACTTTTTCGATGGCGTTGGCGGGCAGGTTGCGGGTGGCCATCTTGGGGTCGTCGCCAAAAAAGGTTTTACCATCTACCAGCATACGGTTCACGGGTTTGCCGTTTACGGTAATGTTGCCATCTCTATCCACCATCACACCGGGAAGTTTTTTCAACAGGTCTTCTACTAATGCGTTGGGCAGTGTTTTAAAAGCGGAGGCATTGAACTCGATGGTATCTTTTTTAACCACCACGGGCGGACGTTCGGCAATGACGAGTACTTCGTCAAGCGATTTGGCATCGGGCAGCATGAGTATGGTGCCGAGGTCGAGTGTGCTTTGTGCGGGGGTGATGGCAAATTCTTTCCTGTACACAGCGTAGCCGGAGAAAGAAATAACAACACGGCTTAAACTGTCGAAGGGGATACCGGGTACGCGGAACTCACCATCATTATTGGTAAGGCGGTAAGTGATGATGGCGGTATCGCTGGCTTTAAACACGGTAACGGTGGCCAGGCTAAGTGGTTTGGCTGAGGCAGAATCGGTGATCTTTCCTTTCAGCGTTCCTTGCTGGGCGGTGGCGGCGACACAAAAAAATAAAATGGCAGGGAAAAGGATAACAATTCTCTTCATAAAATTGGTTTGGCTATACAAGGCGAATATATACGATCAACTTCGTACGAACAAAGGTTTACCTTGTTAAAATTCGGGTGAACAGGATAAACGGATATAATCCGGGATGTATTGCCGGATTGTATGCAAGCAGTTGTTAAACCTGCCACCCATCTCCGCCACGAACCGCCTGGCGGCGAAAAGGGTTTCGCCACGAATCGCACTCCAAAGGAGTCCTTCGGAGTGGCTAACAAAATTGCTGCAGGCAATCTATCCGTGGCAAAATGATTATTTTACAACCCGCATGAAAAAGATCCTCTTCGCTATCGCCCTATTAATAACCATTCGTGGCGCAGCACAAATAACCGAAGCGTATTACGACTACAACTGGAAACCGGTCAGCAGCGATAAAGCACAATATTTTACACTGCTGAAAAAAACAGACAGTGGCTGGTACCGCAATGATTATCTTATTTCCAATAAACAAATAGTAAGAAAAGCATTGTACAACGACTCCGCCTGCAAAACTATAAACGGTACGGCTCTTCAATACCATGCCAACGGCAACCTCTCATCTGCCGAGCAAAGAAAGCAGGGTAAACTAACCGGGCTGCGCCTGCAATATTACAGCAATGGCATGCTTATGGATTCTGCCTATTATGAAAATGGGAAGCAGACAGGCACCCGAATATTCTGGCACCGTACTGGTTATCCATCCGATTCGATAACCCGGCTGAACGATTCCACCCTGGTGGTGGTTCAATGGTTTGATGATGGAAGTCCTGCCGCCGGAGGTTATATGGTCAACGATCGTATGCAGGGCAAATGGCAATACTTTCATCACAATGGTAAGCGATCGGGACAGGTGGAATATGACAAAGACAAGGTGGTGCGTTGTGAATATTATAATGAAGATGGCAGCCCGCAAACAGATACCGCAGCAGCCAACAGAGAAGCTGTTTTTAAAAAGAAAGGAATGGAAGGCTGGAGAAACTACCTGGAACAAAATACCCGGTGGCCACAAGGTGTCAGACTGATGAATGTAACGCAGGTAACAGTTACCGTCGTTTTCTGTGTGAACGAAGCAGGTAAGGTAACAGATGCAGAAGTACTGCTGCCGGTACACCCCGTATTTGATAAGGAGGCTATAAAAATAATGGAGCAAAGCCCTGCCTGGTTGCCCGCCATCAAACATAACCGGAAGATAAAAGCCTGGCGGCGCCAGCCGGTAACCTTTGTACAGCAGGAGTAAATGATCAATTAAAACACAAAGCCCCGCCAACGGCGGGGCCTTGATAACCATTAATGAAAATATGAACGATGATCGGGTACGCTTCTTTTCATTGACCCGATGAGGCCAATACTATTTGGTATAGGTATAAAATACAACCAGGCTGGTAGACCCGGTAGTAGTGCGCTTTACCGGGTAGCCTTCGCTGTCGAATTCGTACGCAAAATTGTTGGTGTAAGAAACCTGGTTATTACTGTTAATACCCCTTTGAACAGTTACCATGTTTTTATTCGGCTTACCATCCAGTCCGTTTACCGCAAACCCAAGCGCATAATGGTTGCTGGAGGCTATTTTATCTGGTGCTGAGCTATATTCGAAATCAGTACCAAAAGAAAGAACACCATTGTTATAAGCCCTGAATTTGGTTTTATTACCGTCGACATACGTGTATTCAAACCTGCGTTCCGTGCCATCACTCCTGCTTTCTGTATATTTTTCCAGGAAGCCCTCACTGTTATATACATGGTTGAAGGAAATATTCAGTTTATCACCCGGGCTGTATTCGGTCCAGCCCGAGCCCGTTGTCAGACGGCCTTTATCATCTAGCTGTGCGGTAAGATCAGCCAGCACCCTGGCGCCAGCAGCCTTACTCGTTTCTTTAAAAAGCACAGTATTACCGTTGTAGGTAGCCAGCACCGTGCTTTCAATATCTTCTGTTTTAATATTGCGGCCCTGCGCATCATATTCGTAGTCCAGGTAATCAGCAACGCCGCTGCTCAGCGTCCAGCTCATTTTGTCGAGGAGTTTTGGGCTGTTCGCTTGCGCCGGTACAGGCTGCTTGTCTTTTTTACAACCGGTAAGCAATGAGGCGGCGATAACAATAAACAATAAAGTATGTTTCATGGAAAGTAGTTTTATATAGATTAATAATTGAAATTGAATTCGGTAATTTCATTCGTTGTTTCGTTCGTGATAGTATAGCGTGTACATACACCAGATGGCAGGAAACTGGCCACACTGGTACTGGTGCTGTAGAGGTTGCCCGACGCATCATAAAGCTTTGCCGTTATATACGGGTGCCGCTGTGCCTTACCAAATAGTACGGGGGAAATAATATTCCAGTACAACTGGTTAAATCCCTTGAAGGGCTTAGCCGTATCATGTGTGTATTCAGAATGGGAACTCGGTACATCGTTTTCAAAACGGTGTACAGCAACGGTAACACCATTTTGATTTATATATTCTTCCCGGTATACCCTTTGTTGCAACGGATATTCAGTGATCATCTGCCGCAGCAGCCCATCCGCATCATAAGCAATGGTGACGGACGAATAGATATTGCCATTGGGGTATGTCTGTACTATTTTTTCAGCAGACCCGTTTGCATTCAAAAAATATTCATAGCGGCGGGCGCCTCCTGGCATATTATCCGGAACATGATTCGTAATTATTTTATTGCTGCCTTCATAGGTAAACGTTTCCGTAGCATCGGGATAGCGGATCTGGCTGATGCGGCCCTGTGCATCGTAGCTATACTGACTGGTATAGGTAGCCCCGTTTCCATAATTGATCTGTGTCGATTTTACCCGTGGCTCTGCAGGAGCGGCAGGCTGAACAGCAGCATCTTTCTTGCAGCTTGCAAAAACCAGGCAGAGCATGGCGGCTGTGAGTAATTGTTTCATTGTATTATTTTTTGTGTTTAATGATGATTGATAACACAAAAATGAACTGTTGCCGGAGTGAATAAAAAATTATGCGGGCCAGGCGGAATAAAAACAGTTGTAGTGTGTAAAAGACGGATCAGAGTGTGTGGCGAAAAGTAAAAGCCCCCGCCAAATTAGCTGGCATGGGCTTTAAAAGCGTTAAAGAAATTGGTGTTTACCGGTCCATCCACTTTTTAAAAGCAGGTGCTTTTTCCCGGCTCATATCAATATCAAATTTATTGTTCGGTTCTTTCAGCCGTATAGTGAGTTTGGAGTTTTCAACCGGCCTTACTGATTGGATGGCATCCACATTTATAATATACTGGCGGTTGGCCCGGTAAAATTGCGTGGGATCGATCACTTCTTCCACCTCATCCAGCGTATCCATATCCAGCTGGTACCGCTCACCACTGAACAGGTAGATATAATTCAACACCTCTTTGGCAAAGCAGGCGATATCCCTGGTGGCCACAGGCATCCATTGGTTTTTTATGTTTACGATAAAGCGCTGCTTGTATTTGTTGGCAACAGTTCCCGGGTTGGCAATGCTTTGTATCAGCGATTGAATATCGGCAACCGGCCCCGATTGACGGCTTACAATATGTTTGCATTTGTCAATAGCCTTTTTTAGCTCCTCTTCTTCAACAGGTTTCAGCAGGTAGTCTACCCCGTTTACTTTAAACGCACGGATGGCATACTCATCGTAGGCAGTTGTAAACACAATCGGGCAACTGAGTTTGAACTGATCCAGCAAATCAAAACTTACCCCATCACTCAGTTGTATATCCATAAACAAAATATCCGGCTCAGCATTGTTGCCAAACCACTTGCGGGCTACTTTCAGGCTGGGTAGTACATCAATGATGTCAATATCTGCGTCTACTTTTTTAATAGTATTCGCCAGCACCCGGGCAATGATTTCTTCGTCTTCTATGATTAATGCTTTCATATTATAAGGTTTATAGCAATGGTAGTTTTATACTGAACTCAACGGCATCTTCTTCTATCAGTACCGGCTTTGTGCTTAAATAACTGTACAGTGATTGCAGGCTTGCCAGCCCCTGTTTGTTAGAAGTTTCCACCACATGTTTCCGCTGCAGGTTGTTTTTTATTACCAGGTAGTCATTATCCGTATATATCCTGATCCACAAGGGCGACTCACTGTCAATAATATTATGCTTAATGGCATTCTCCACCATATTCTGCAGGGTAACCGGCGGAATTCGTTTGTGCAGCAAATCCTCATCCACGTCAACAGTAACCTGCAGGCCTTCTTTAAATCTGGTCTTCTGCAGGTTGATATAGGTTTGTACAAATTCAATCTCTTCTTTCAGCATCACCGTTTCACTGTCCCGGCTTTTTAAAATGTACCGGTATATCCTCGACATTTGTTTTAAGAAATTACCGGCCAGCTGCTGGTTGGTGTCTATCAGGCCCGACAGGGAAGTGAGTGAATTAAACAAGAAATGCGGGTTCAGTTGCTGCTTCAGGCTTTCATACATCACCTGTGTTTTTTCTTTTTCCAATTGCTGTGCCTTGCCTTCCAGAATAAACATTTTACGCTGCTGGGTAAGCCGGTACCGGTACAGGGTAAACAGGATTAGCAATACAACCAACGCTATCAGTATCCAAAACCAAATTGTTTTATAAAATACAGTTGCCACGTTTACCAGCAATACTTTTTCTTCCATGTTCCAGTTGCCGGGGCCGGCTGCTGCTTTATAGCGAAAGGTATAATGGCCACCGGGTACACTGGTGTACACGGCATTGGGGTCCTGTGTATAATGCCATTCGCTTTCCAGCCCATCCATTTTATAGGCATACCATGTTTGGCCGGGACTGCTGTAGTTAAGCCCTTCCAGGCGAATGGTAAAAAAGTTTTCATTGGGTTTTAAGCTGAGTTTAGTAATCTCTTTATAATTACTATAGCTGTTTTGCTGGCGATCTTTTATGGATACATCAGCAATGTAATAGGGGAATTGAATCGCCGCTGTTGCCAATGCTTCAGGGTTGAACTTTACATAGCCTTTATTGGAGGGAAAAATAAAATCGCCCTGCCGGGTCCTGTGTGCCTGGTGTTCGGGAAACTCCATACTGGCGAAGCCATAAGAATCATCAAAGCGATAAATGCTTTTGCGGCTGCTGTCAACCATGGCCAGGCCTGCGCTGGTACCAATCCACAGGCGGTTGTGCCGGTCGGCAAGTATACCGTTTGTTACATTAGAAGGCAGGCCATCAGCCGTAGTAAGCCGGTATTTTTTATTATCTGCAAGGCTGATACCATCCACACCGTAAAAAGTGGTAAGCCAAACGGTACCGTTTTTGTCTTCTGCAATATCAATCACCAGGTTGCTGTTAAAGCTGCTGTCTTTACCCACCGTGTTGTACCAGTACTGCGTGGTGCCGGCAGCCGGATCGTACATAGCATAGCCCCTGCCGGAGAAGCCAAGCCAAAGTCGTTGCTTACTGTCTTCAAATACACGGCGCACCCCATACCCGGCATAGCGTTTCAAAACAGGATGGTAACGTATGCTGTGTATTTTATGATCAGCAGGATTATAATAATAAAGTCCGTCGCCCATATTGCTGCAAAACCAGGTGAAGCCTTTGGAATCTTTATTTACGTTCAGGTAAAAAATTTCCGGCAACGAATCTTTGGCTGTAAGAAAATGCATGTTGCCTGTAGTCAAATCATACCGGTTCATGCCTTTGCCGGTGGCAATCCAGATGGCATTATCATCGGCCAGTACAGCCCGCGATGAATTGTAGTAGATAACAGGTGGTTTGCCTGCTTCATTGCGCCAGGTTTTGTACGTATGTGTGGCGGGTGTATAGCGGGTAATGCCATCGCCGGTGGTAAACCAGTAATCGCCGTTTTTATCTTCAGCAAAACCCCTTGCCAGCTGGTTGGCATCAAAAGCGGGAAAGGGAAACAGCAGGTCGAAGAGATTTTTATTCGGGTTGAAATAATCAGCACCGCCCAGCATGCTTACCCAGATGGTACCATCGGGAGAAAGATAGAGATTGCGCAGAATGTTTTCGGCGATACTGCCGGGCTTGAGTATATTTTTTTGATGCAGCCGCACACGGTTATCATGCACATTATACTGAATAAGGCCGGTAAGCGAAGTGGCAATCCACACATTATCGGCATCGGCCACAAAATCGAGAAAGGATTGTTGCACGCCAGTGGCAGCAATAGCGGGGTGGCGGTGCATAGCGGTTTCGGTACCATCTGCCGTATTGATTTTTACCAGGCGAAAAAGAAAAATATTATTCACCCAGATATTATTCTTTGCATCAGCAATAACGGCATCGGCCCTGGCGCCTTCCAGCATTTTTACTTCCTTTCGTTCTGCCATACCTGTTTGCTGATTGTAAATAATATAACCGCCATTGGTGCCGCAGTAGTACAGGTTACCTTTTTTAAACAGGCTGTAAACATTGTTTTGCGCAAAAAGGGAGGGCTGATTTTTGACAGGGAGAATACGGCTGCTTTTATCTTTTATGGAATACTGGTACAGTTTATTACCGGCTACAATCAGTAGTTCATCTGCCGACAATTCGCTGATAGCGGTAATACGTTTTTTATAAAACAAGGATATACGGCTGAAGCGGCCGGTATTGTAATCAAATTCAGAACAACCTTCTTCTCCGCCAACAAACAAGCGGCCCTGGCTGCTGCAGTATAGGGCATAGGTAATACCACCGGGTGCTGTGGTGCTGTCGCCCTGTATATGTTCATACTTCTGTACGGCCGTTCCGTTAAAGCGGTTCAGGGCACCGTAGGAGGCAAACCACATATAGCCATACTTATCCCGCACCATGGCATTGATGATGCCATCGTTCAGCCCGTTTTTCACTGTGAGGTGGTGAAAGTTTACAGCCGGTGATTGTGCCGGTGCAGTATGCACCAGCATTGCAGTGCTAATGATCAGCAGTATGTGGCGGCAGAAATAAAACATCTCACACAATGTAATAACAAAAGGAAAGCGCTCAAAAAAACAGGCAGCCCGGCGGCAATACGGCACCTGAAGTGTAGGAAAAACGGGTTGAAGTGCAGGACAAAAAAAACAGTACAGAGATGCCTGCTGTACAAACGAACAAAGAAGCAATAAGCTGCTGCACACCCTGTTTACACTTCAACATGAAAAGCACACATTTAAAAATTGAAAAACACGCCTGCCGCGGATAAATTTTAATACGGGTTGTTTGCGATGAAATTTTACGGCATAAACAACAGCTTATGCAAACAATAACAACCAACAGGCCACTGCTGCCGCTGATGACTGCACAGGGTACCTACTACCTCTGCCCCGATGAAATAATCCGGCTGAAAGCCAGCAGCAACTACACCACAATTTATTTTGAAGGCAATAAAAAACTGGTCAGCGCAAAAGTGCTGAAAGACTTTGACCAGTTGCTGGCGCCCTTTGGCTTTCTGCGTACACACCGCACACACCTGGTAAACCGACAGCATATAAGCCGTGTAATACCCGGTGGCCATATCATTATGCGTGATGCATCGGTGGCAGAAATATCCAGGCGCCAGCGCAGCCGCATTATCAAAACACTCAATAACGCAGCATAAAAACCATTAAATAAAAACGTATGAAAAAACTAATCCTGCTTGGTTGTGTAACCTTCGTTACTGCAACAAGCTTTGCACAAAGTATTGGCATAGGTACCACATCGCCTGCGGGCAGTGCCATGCTCGACATCAGCAGCACTACAAAGGGCCTGCTGATACCCCGTATGAGCACCGCACAGCGCACGGCCATAGGCTCGCCCGCTATTGGGTTGATGGTGTATGATAATACCACAAATAGTTTCTGGTACTACAATGGGGGCAGCTGGGTAAGCATTAGTGGCAGTGCCACGCTAACGCTGCCCTACTACAATGCGGTGAATGTAAACGACAGTGCTTTTCATATCAAAAACAGCGGCGCTACGGCCATAGCTGGTGAAGGCGTGGCGAATACTGGTGTGGCTGGTGTAAGTAATAGCAGCCACGGTGTGGAGGGCAGCAGTGTAAGTGGCAGTGGTGTGTATGGCAATAGTTTTTCCGGGCATGGTATGAATGCCTACTCCTTTAACGGCAATGGGGTAACGGCCAACAGTACCAATGGCTATGCGGTATATGGCTTTAGTAATAATGCCAATGCCACGGTATATGGCACCAATAGCAATGGCCTGGGTGTGGGTGTGCAGGGCAATGCATCGCTGCACCATGGTGTATTGGGCACCAGTGCCGGTACAAACAAAGCCGGAGTACGGGGCGAGGGCAATGGCGCATCGGGCATTGGTGTGTATGGTATCAGCACCAGCGATGTGGGCTATGGTGTGCAGGGGTACAATGCCAATGGCGTAGCCCTGTACGGGCAGAGCAATACGGGTACAGGTGTGCGGGCACTCAGCAGCAGTGGCCTGGCGCTGGATGTGGTGGGCCGGTTAAAAATATCGGGCGGCAATACCACCCCATCGTATGGGGCCGTGCTTACGAGTGATGCCGCGGGCAATGCTACCTGGAAAGATAGCCGGGTGGCATTTTCAGCCATTGGCATGAATCTGAACTTTCAGTTGATAGCCCATGATTTTTACAACAAATATCATTTCAGCCAGGAGCCTTTTGATTTGGGGTCCGACTTTGTATTATTTACCGGGGCCAACCCGGCCAATACGTCCAGCAACTTCATTGTACCGGTAAGCGGTATCTATCATTTTGATGCATCGGCCGATATAATGGCTAGTGGCAGCCAGGTATTTGAAGCGGGTATAATACGGTTGCGGGTGAAGCGGGGTGCATCAGAATTTTCGCCGGCCAGTGAGTCGATGGCAATATTTACCGACTACCTGGGATCGGCATTGGTGGGTAGTATATCAATAGATATACAGTTGCAGGCCGGCGACCAGGTATGGCTGGAGCTGTACCAGCGGAATGATGAGGCCGGTAACTCATTCCTGGGGGGTGCGTCAATGAATGGCCGATTGGTGATAGCGGATTGAGTTGCCGTATGGTTTTTAGCCACTCCGAAGGAGTCCTTCGGAGTGGCTAACTAATCACCGCAAATCCCTCCTTTTTCACCCATACCGGCGGTCTTTTGGCCCTAAAATGCCCGCTAAAGCCCTGTTTCCGCTATATACATACCATAGATATCCCGCTTACCTTATGGACGGCTTACCAGCGGTATACCAGCAGCTCATCAGCGGGACATAAGCGGAATATCTCTTTCCTGGAGTGGCTTTATATACGCTTTATGTAGGCTTTATCCATACAGTAACCGGGCTGTGGCCGCCCGGCTCAGCCTTTTTTGGTGTTGCCTTTCTTTTTGGCCGGAGTCTTTCGCCGGGCCAGCAGGCGTTCATGTTCCTGGTCCAGCAGCAGGCCCAGGTCGGTAATGAGGCGGCCGATGGCCACGCCATTGCCCTGTACGGTGGCGCAGAGCTGCTCCCACAAAAATTGCTGCCTATCGGCTGGCGGCAGCTGCCAGAGGTCACGGGTAATGCGCAGGCGTACCCGGTGCAGGGGTGAAGGTGTTTGCATGATGCAGGGTTTGGTAATGAGGCGGCGCTTGAGGTGTGGGGAAGCCGCCATCGGTTAATGACTTAAACGTAATCGAAGATAATGACACATTTGTCATTGTCCAAAAATTTCTTTAGCGGCACCTTGTAGTTACAATGGCCCAGATAAGAGATATAAAACTGTTGCAAAAGATTGCGCTCGTATTGAAAGAACTGCGGGAGGAAAATGAACTGACGCAGGAACAGGTGTATAATGACACTAATATTCATATTGGCCGGATAGAAACGGCAAAGGCTAACTTGTCGGTGACGACATTATCTACGCTGTGTAAATATTTTAAAATTAAATTGTCTGAGTTTCATAGGAGGGTGGAGGGGAAATAGACTCTTGTCTATTTTAAACCATCTATAATGGTGGCTTCACTTTTCATCTTTAAAAGAGTATCGCTTAGTGGTATATTAGATAATCGGTCATTAGTGTAATAATTAGCGATTCGTTTGTTAATTCGTAAGAGAACTAAGTTGAAAAATTCCATTAATGTAGACTTGCTTGAGAGAAAATCTGCAATTGAGAACTTAAAGATATCAACCAAACATGTTCTGAATTGACCAATAGTTTCTTCTGTAAATCCTTTATATGCTCCGATATCTTGTTCTCTTGCTGTTAATACATCATTCCAATCTGAGGGTAAGTCTCCAAATCCGATTGCTTGTTTAAAACTATTTTTTTTATTTCGTTTCAAAAAGCTTGCGGAATCGCAAGCAACAAGTATCAATTCTTTCGAATTAAAAACATCAAAGTTTTTAGAAATAATAAAAGCCTTGTCATCGTACTCATTGTTAGTTCCACCATATAAACAGATGGAGGATCCGTGTCCTAAAAAAATGATGGTATTATATTCTGAATCCTTTATTGTATTTAAAGCCTTTTTATATGATTCTCTATCTGGTAATATTTTGAAAATATCAAAAAGTGATTTTTCTATCTTTAAATTCAAATAGCTAAGAATGCCTTCCAAAAAAACTGTTGAAGGGTCCTCGGGGAATAATATAAGTGTTTTTTCAAGGTTATTCATTTTCCATAACCACCATATAGGCTACCACCTGTTCAATTAATTCTTTCTTTAACAAGTTGGCTTCGTTTTTATTTTTAGAAATAATATCGGCTACTTCGCCTAAAGTCATATTCTCAAACTTTCGGTAACTAGATTTGAATTTAAAATCTCGGTACTTATATAATTCCGCTTCAAACGCTTTATCTGCAGAAAAAACTGCTTCTTCCTTTAAATACTTAATCATTGCCTCTTCTAGATGACTATCTCTTTTACAAAAAGCTGATATATTTGAATTGATAAGATCGGTTATTTTTTCAATGATACCGTTTTGGCTGCCTTCCAGTATGTTGTTTATTACATTCTCAATATTAGAGGAGTATAGAATGATCTTCTTTTTTGATTCAAGATTATTTCTTAACATTCTAACAATCTCAAATCCATTGATTACATCTCCCCCAAAATCATAGTCACATGCTATAAGTTGAATATCTTGTCTTAAATATTGGGGCGAGTCTAAGGCTTCAATTATTTTCTCTGGGCGAATAACACCATCTTCATTTACATATTTTTGATCTTTTGGATTTAGTGGGATTAGGTTGATTTGAATTTGATGATTATCATTGGCTCTACGTAAGATATTAGATATTGTAGCGCCAGAAAAAAAACCAGGTCTGTCGTCAATAAAAATAACATTACTTATATCCATCTTATTTGCTTATTATAATTTTAAAGCATGCGCCTTTTAGGGCTGTAACATTATTCCCAATGAATTGAATTTTTCCTCCGATCTCCTCAAGTGTTTTCTTTGCCGAATTTAAGCCGATACCTGTTCCATTTGTTTCGGTAACACCTAGCTCGAAAATCTTTTCAGGTATTTTCATAAACTTTGCAACTAATCCTTTACCATTGTCACTAAATAATATTTCAAGTTTATTTGGATTAATATTTCGCATCTCAACTTTAATACTAGTTTTCTTTTCATCATCTCGCCATTTAATTGAATTACTAATTAAATTATCGAGAAAAATAGCTATCTCAATCGGGCTTATATATTTTTTTAGTTTAGAACCATTTTCAATAATATCAATTTCTACCGCTTTTGATGTTTTATTTTCCGTTTTCTTTATGTCATTGTATACAGAGAGATATTCTTTTACATAGGTAGGGATGTCTACCCATTGTAATTCAGCCTCATATTTGTAGTTTGCTCTAGTAGCTATTTCTGAAATTTTCCTTGTTTTTTCAGTGAAAAACTTTAATTCACTAAGCTCTTTAAGTAGTTGAGCTCTTGACAAACTCTTGTTCTTGATTGTATCAATTAAAGCAACTACTTTCTCGTCAACTTCGATAAGGTTAAAATTTATTAAGTGAATTAACTTTTCAGCGTCTTCGCTCAAGGGTTTGCGAACAGATAAATATATATTCTTCTGTTTCTCAATATCCAATTCTGTCTTTATATTATTTTTCTCTTCCTTTAAGCGAAGATTTTCTTTGTCTAGAGCTTTATAACCCTGAATTTTCTTTTCAAGTCTGGTGACATCTCCTATTAGTTGTTTGTTTTTTGATTCAGAAGCTATGCGTTTGAAGTTTCTCAGTAATGCTTTTGCGCTCCCTTCTTCGACGCTCTCAATTACTTTTATTATTGAAGGATTATAAGTGATATCTAGAACATTGTCGTCTTTAGTGATGTTGGCAATCAATGCAACTAGATTTTTTCTAACATCTTTGTCGTTTAACTCTTTTAACTCTTCATCATCGACACCCCACTCTGTGACCTCAACGACATATTTCTCTAAACGTTTTAACGCCTTGTCAAAAAAAAACTTTATCAGCTCATTGAAGGCTTGATTGCGAATTAACCCACCATCTCTGCTGGTGGTCTCTTTCAAACTACTTGCCTCGCCAATTATATCTATTTGACCAATTAGATTTCTGGTCCCAAGATATCTATTATAACTTTGCAGGGCTCTCGTGTCTATTCCGAGCATATCGTTTCTAGGATCGCCATATGGGTGAACTCTAAAACCATTTTTATATAAAAAGACATTGCCATAATTTACAGGCTCTATACCCATTTTAAGGGTAAAAGTTCTTTTTGCAGCCCTGTTTAGAAAATATAGCTGAGTATTAATTAATTTAAGAGTAGTAAAAGGGTTTTCTTCAACCAGTGTATAAATTACTTCATCACGATCGATCAATGTAGAGGTAATGGTCTTTCCCGAGTTGTCTATTTCTGTAACTATTTTAGTAGTCTTAAGATCTAAGTTCTCAAAGATAAAATTTTTGATCTCTCCGTTTATAATCTTCCTATATTCTGGATCGATTTTGTTTTCTTTGCAGTCCAGTATATACTGATTATCATTTCTTTTCTCATCTTTAACCTCAAGATATATTTTGAAATTCTCACCTCTTTGCTCTTTATTAATTTGTGGCCTAATTAGTTTTGATAGTTTTTCCTTTAAAACGATAAAAGAGTTTCGATCCCATTCACCTCTATTTCGCAAATGAGATATTTCTAATATGGTTCCATGATTAATATTGTAATTAGTTCTGGTTAAACGCCTGTGGGCAACATGTATATCAACAAATTCCTCGCTTTGATCTTTTTCAAAGTCGGCCCAGTTAACAAATAAATTCTCAATCTTTGCATTTGATTGATTGCTTATCGTAATTAGATTAAGATTTTCGCCAAGCCTATCACAAGAAAAACGACCGACGCCCTTTGCGCCAGCATAGAACTTTCGAAGCTTCAAACGATTTCTGTAGTCCTCATCTTCCGCCTCGTCTTCGGTACCATCTCTTTTGGCAGAGTATGCAACAAAAAGCCATTTATTTTTTAGGTCATTATAACTCATACCTTTGCCGTCATCTATAATTATGATCCTTGCATTGTCATCATAGATGTTTTCAAAACGTATGGTTACCTTTTTAGCGCCAGCATCAAACGAGTTTTTTACCAACTCAAATACAGCAATATTGTTATCAGTGATAAGCTCACTTCCAATAAGGTCTTTAAGGCCAGAACTTATTTTAAAATTCATTCGCTAAATATCTTTTTAAAATTATGCCGGTTTGTTCTCCAAAGAGCGGAGGTATTGCGTTGCCTATTTGTGTGTAACGAGGAACTTCTTTAACCCGCATAGGGCCTCCAGTTGTATACTTTCCCTTTATTTGATACCAGTCAGGAAAGCTTTGGATACGGGCATATTCACGTACGGTTAAAATCCTGGGTTCAGAATAGTGAATGTAGTCATCGGGTAATGTAGTTATCGTTGGAGCGGGATGTAAATGTGATAGAGGGATGATTGTGTGCTTCTTGATAGAATATTTCTTTCTAGCCTTCTTACTAATATTTTTATTAGATTGTTCTGTTCTTAATAAGTATTTGAATTTATTCTCAATCCTTTTTTTGTGATTTGCAAAACTGTGACTATCGGGAATGTTTTCGTTTAAACCGCTTCTTAGATATAATTGATATTTAGAAGTTGGGGAGGCATATAAGCCCGATTGAAACTTACTTCCCCTATCTGGTGTTGGAACCAAATTTGAATTCCCCCTCTTTAATAGATCTGAAATGGCATTACCCAAAGTTGGACGTTGAGGAAGGTTTTTATCACTTAAAAACTGGTATTTATTAAGCTTTATTAAATTAAAGAAGGATTTTGCGTTAAGAGAAGTCTTATTTTTAACACCATCATTTTTTACTGCTACTAAAATGAATCGAGTGCGTTTTTGTGGAATGCCAAATTTTGAAAAGTCAACCATTTGGCCATGGACATCATAATTAAAAAATCGTAGCACTCTTAATACGTATTGAGAATAGGCCCAGCCGTTAGTTTTATTCGCTTTAAACTCTTCTGTAAATCCTTTTACATTCTCAAAGAAAATCAGCTTGGGTTGGACATACATAATGAATTTAAGATAAGAGCGAATTAATCCATTTCGTACATCGTTTTCTTTTCTTAGGCCTGCATGAGAAAAACCTTGACAAGGCGGTCCCCCTGTTACTAAATCAACTTTCCCTTTCAAAGCTTTTAGTTCTTCAGAGTAATTTTTTAGAACCTCATTTATATCGTGGTGACCCTTAGGCAACCAGGCTGGCCATGCAAAATGAGATTTATTGATAATGAGATTATGCTCAAGTGTTTGAAATGCATCGGGACTTTTCTCAATAGCAAATAAGCCCTGCCAGCCCGCATTATGCAAGCCCAGAGAAAGCCCACCACAGCCGGCAAAAAGGTCTATGTAATTAGGTTTGGAGGCCATCGATCCCTGCAAGTTATTGAAATATAGGGATTATTACGATAAAATGCAAATAATAGACTTCATTATTTATTATTTGGCCCGAAATACCTCAATTTTCTTTTTTATCGTATGTGGCACATCGTTCTCATTCAAAATATGGTATCCGTGATAGGCCAGTCCGGTATGCCAGTTAAACACTACGTATTTACCTCTATTTTCATCCCAGTTAAACCGCCTACTACCGACTTCGTTGTCCTCAGAATCATTAAATGAAGTATCCAGAAGATTTTGCACTATCTCTTGTTTATTTGGAATATCGTAAAGCAAGGTTGATTCACCATCATCTAAATTATTGCGATGGTTGTCATGCTTTTGCCGATGATGCTCGAATACTCGGGCTGGAAAATGAACAAAGACGTTTGCTTTTGATTTAATATTCCTGACAGTAAGATTACTTTCTTCGATGCCCCCCGCTTCGTTAAATTGTTCACTTGAAATCTGTATATAATCATTCCAATCAGCTTCTGGATAACTAATAGCTAATTCCTTTTCCTCATGAGCTGCGCCTAGACCTATGCAATTCTGGCCTTCACATCTATAATTTATCGGCCCTGTCCTTAATGGAAGATGAGTAAGGATTGCTATTATTTTTCTAATTTTTTCTTTGTCCCCCAAAGTGTGTAGCCATTGTGAAAAATAATAATTATTAGAAATAAGTTTGTCAGAAAAAATACTAGTAGCGGCAACAAAAACTTTCTTATGTAGTCGAATAGACAAAGCATTTATGGCGTCGAAGAATTCAGTCATCCAGTTGCTTGCCGTTTTTTCATCAGGAGCTATTTTAGAGAAAGATAGCTCATTGAATAAGATTGTCATTTTTTTATACGATTTTGAACAATACCTTTTCCCACTCGTCAAAAAACCCATCAGGCCACTGGTCTATTCTACCGTTGTTGTCCAATTTTGGTGTGACTACAATGCTGTAATGACCTAAATCATCTTTGTTTCTTTCAAAGAAGAAAAGATTTACAAACTCAGATCCTTTTTTTTGCTCGAAAACTTCTGCCCTAATGCCGTTAAGTATATGATCGCTATGAGTTTCAACTAGAATTTGCACCTTATTCATTGCAACTCGTAATAAAAGTTGCCCTATTATGGCCTGCCCTCTCGGATGAATATGACATTCTGGATTTTCAAGTAGAATTAATTTATTTTCATTTGCACTTAAAAGAGATACTAAAATGGGTAATACATGGGAAATTCCAAACCCCACATTTATTGGCCTAAACTCATTTGTAAATTCATTACCATGCTCAAATTGAAAACCCAATTTAGCTTGGTCCACGGACAATAGGTCTTCTGTATTTAACTTAACACCAGGTGATATTTCGCTAAGCCATGCATCTACATTGTGTAGCAGATATGGTGATTTGGCTTTAGGGTGAATTAGGTTGTCGAAACTAACTTTTTCTTTATCACCGAACTCAACAAGATAATGTACAGCGTATTCGCCACGAATTCCAATTTGCCTATTCTCGTTTACGTCAAATTGTGATTTTTTATGAAGGCTTGTGGGGGGAATGTGCTCCGCATTTATATACTGAAAATTATTATTGAATATAGAGCTAGATGTAAAGGCATCTATTTGATAGGTAGACTCTTCATTTATCGGAAGTACATGCTTTTGTGCAGAATAATCGAAAGACCATTTATTGACCGCAGTATCTGCCACATATTCGAATACCAGCTTCTCATCTTCCCCGGCACCTTGATAAAAAACATCCTTTCCTATACCGAGTTCAATATAATTTCCTTTTAAAACTAATCCGCCATTTTCAAGCAACCCGTTTTGGAAAGATTGTCGTAAAAGAAGTAAGGACTGAATAACGGATGATTTCCCCATTCCGTTTAAACCTGATAGAATATTCAGGGAGTTTAAATTCAGAGAAATTTGTTTTAATGACTTGAAGTTTGATATGGTTAAATTTGTTAGCATAAATTTCTAACTAAGTTTTCTACAGTTTCAAACCGCTTTATAACCCTTGATTTGTCGCTGGTTGATGTCGAAATTGAGTTTATAAAGGACGGGTCAAAATTCATTAAATCAATAAATCCTTTATTTAATAAATCTCTATTATCAACAACGGTAACGATTTCCTGAGGACTCAAATTGGATAATGTTACTGACCAAACTTCAAAGAGTGCTTTATTAATCGGCTTTCTTGTGTCGTCAACTTCATACCTTTTTCTAAAGGCATATTTACCAAATATCTTTATGCAACACTCCATGGCGTTAATAAAATCATCTTTAACTTTTTCCAGTTTATCAAACTCGGTCTTTTTTATAGTTGACATCCCCTTATTTAAAAAAGTATCTAAGTCGGGTTCATAATCTTTATAGTTAATAAGTTTAAAAGAAACGTATCTAGTTACAAAATCTCGGTCGAGCATTCTGTCTGTTCTGATTGAATAATTCGTAGCTTGTTTAAAAATGTCTAAATCTGATAGTTCTTTTACAAATATAGCGGGCGTACCTTGGTTTAAGGCGTGTCTAATTTCTTGTGGTTCTAGAAAAAGTCCGCTTGTATTAATTCTCTTAAAAAGGTTGAATTTGACAGCTTCCGGGGTGCCGGGGCTTATAACATATATTGTAATTTCGGTTTCATCTATTCTTCTCTTCAAATCCCTCGGTAACTCTTCGTATGTCACACCTTCTAGATTCGTCAAGAACTCCATATTGGTCAAGGCGAAGGGCTGACCTTTGAATGTTTTATTAAGAACAAAATTTTGTAGTGTAGAAATTCTCTGTAATCCATCAACAATTAACCACTTATCGTCATTTGAACCATCAAAATAGAAAGCTGGTAATGGAAACCGAATTAGAATGGATTCAATTAATCTACTCTGCTTTGTCAAGTCCCATAAATCGCCTTGTCGTTGGAAATCGGTAAATAGATCTATTTCATTATGATCCAATCGCTCAAAAAGAGCCTTAAGCATCATCTGCTTGCTTTTGATATCAATTAGTTTAGGATCAAAAGGTTCTTTGATATCTCCAAGTTCTCCTTGTTGTTCTTTTTCAACTTCTGTGTTTCGCTCCTCTCGTAAGATACTATCATCAAGATCGCTCTTTAAGGTTTTTTCAATTTCAATATCATCGCTGGGTCGATAAGCTGTCACGATATCATGCCCATCAATTGTATTTTGGCTCCATCCTTGATCTTTAAGTGACCACCTACCCCTTGAAATTTTTTCAATCAGACCGAATTCTTTGAGATAAAAACGACTCCATGCTAGCTCATAGGCAAGTTTAGTTCTATTTCCTTCGTGGATTTCAGCTGCATCCCTGCCGTTAATTGACAGAAGTTCTATTACCTTTTTTTCAAGGTCTTGAATATATGCCTCACCATTTAATTGTTTAAGTGCCTGAAATTGAGCATTAGTTAGTGCCTCACGAGATGGAAGTGCCATTGGTTGTTTATTACCTAAATTTAAGAAAATCAATATAAAGATACAATGGTTGGCTTATTGAAGCTTTTGAATGGGAGCTATTCACTTAAAAATTCGGCCGCTATTTGCTTTCAAAAATAACAAGGAACAGTTAACTTACTAGCTCAAAATTGAGCATGGCAAATCCTGATTGGCATCGGGACGAAATTATTATTGCCCTAGATTTTTATTTTGATACGGACGGAGGAAGGGTAAATAAAAAGGGTCCTGAAATAATTGAAATAAGTAAATTACTAAAGCGGCTTCCTTTATTCCCAGATAAACAGTACGATGAGAAATTCCGTAATGTAAACGGAGTATACTTAAAGCTATCAAATTTCAAACATTTTGATCCAGATTATCAAGGTAAAGGCATGGATGGCGGCTCGGATTTGGATGAGAAGATTTTTTTCGAATTTTATAGAAATCGGGAAAAGCTAAAGGAAATAGCCACAGAAATCAAGACTGTTGCTGACGATTCAAATCTCAAGAGCATGATATTGTCAATAGAAGATGACGACCATATTAGAAATGATGGTGTATTGGAGGGCGTTATTTTATATAAACTACATAAAGTTCGGGAACGGGATCGTAGCATAGTAAGGGATAAGAAAAAGTCTATTCTACTTAAAACAGGAAGGCTATCCTGTGAAGCTTGTCTGTTTGAGTTTGAGTCCTTTTACGGTGAAATCGGTAAAGGATACATTGAGTGTCATCACAGAGTTCCGCTTTCAAGATTTAAGGTTTCCACAAAAACAAGAATGGAAGATTTGGCATTAGTCTGCTCAAATTGTCATAGAATGCTCCATGCGAGAATTGATACAATATCCGTTGAGGATCTAAAACTTATGATTAAGTATGATCGGCTCTAATTAAAAATCCGGCTGCCCTACTCCAGACAGCCGGTATGAAAACAAGAGGCCTGTAGATAGATGACAACACTGTACCCGCAGGCCATCGGGCACTTTCATCAATCAAATACTTAGCGTTGGGGGAGGGGTACGTCCATTTGGAGAGTCAAAAAGTTTTAAGGGTTACAGAATCAAAGGCTGAAGTTTCACTTTTTTTAAAAAAGTTGCAATAGGTTTTTTTACTGAATTTGTTTCGGGCTGGCAGCATGGCGCAACTATGGCTGCACAAAGCTGCATAAACCAAAACAGCCGCTGCATGGGCAACGGCTGTGCTGAAAGAGCGATGAGTATATTACCGGCAAGGCTTTACTGAAATTTCACCTCATACTGATCGCCGCAGGTGGGTGTGCCCGGTTCTATAAGCAGGAATACTGCATTGGAGTTGGCCGGTACGGTCTCTGTGTCAACAATAGTATTGGTGGTTACATTTTTTAGCGTAAGCGTACCACCCGAATGGCGTTGCTTTATCTGCGCCGTAAATATGAGGGAGCCGCCCTGGTAGGTAAATGTGCCGCTCCAGCCATTACTGTTGGCCTGCCACTGGTCGCTAAAACTGTCTTCAATGGAAGAGTAGGCATAGGTATTGGTGGTTACAAAACTAAAACCGATACTACAGAATGCGGGTACAGGGCCCGTCTTTACCGGCAAGGGCTTAAAGCCGCTTACAACTACAAAGGCCAGTGATGCAGCCAGCAAGGATAAGATGCCGCTGCGGATGGTACGTGTTTTCATAATAGAGGTTTTAAAGGTTATAAAATAGCAGTATGAAGGTTTACTTTTTTTTAAAGCGCCACAATCGGTTTTTAGGCTGAATTGTTGCCCTATTACAGGTATATTTATGCTCTTTAAACGTAGTTATTAAAACCAATCAACATGTCAGCCACTAAAGCATACGCCGCACACAGTGCCACCACACCACTCGAAGCATGGACACTCGAACGCCGTGATCCAAAACCACACGATGTACAAATAGAAATTCTCTACTGCGGCGTTTGCCACAGCGACCTGCACTTCGCCCGCAACGAATGGGGTATGACCGTGTTCCCCGTTGTACCGGGCCACGAAATTGTAGGCCGGGTTACCGCCGTAGGCGATCATGTGAAGAAGTTTAAAGTAGGCGACATCGCCGGTATCGGTTGCCTCGTTGACAGCTGCACCGAATGTGACAACTGCAAAGAAGGACTGGAACAATATTGCCAGCAGGGCGCTGTGTTTACCTACGGCGGCAATGAACGGGATGGCAGCGGCCCCACCTATGGCGGCTACTCCAAGTCCATACTGGCACATGAAAATTTTGTACTCCATATCTCCGACAAACTGGACCTGGCAGCTACCGCACCGCTGCTCTGCGCAGGTATTACCACCTACTCACCCCTGCGCCACTGGAAGGTGGGCAAAGGCATGAAAGTAGGTGTACTGGGCCTCGGTGGCCTGGGACATATGGGTGTGAAGTTTGCCGTTAGCATGGGTGCAGAAGTGACCATGCTCAGTCACTCACCCTCCAAAGAACAGGATGCCAAACGCCTGGGTGCACACCGCTTTGTGCTTACCAGCAATGAGGAGCAGGCCAAATCAGTAATGGGTTATTTTGATTTTATACTCGACACGGTTTCGGCGCAGCACGATTTTAATTTCTACCTCGGTATGCTGAAGACCAATGGCACCATGGTATGTGTGGGTGTGCCACCGGAACCTACACCGGTACATAGCATGAGTTTGATCTTTGGCCGTAAATCACTCGGCGGCTCACTGATAGGCGGACTGCCGGAAACACAGGAGATGCTGGATTATTGCGCCACGCATAATATTGTGAGCGATATTGAGATGATTAAGATGAGTGAGATTAATGAGGCGTATGAGAGGCTGCTGAAGGGTGATGTGCGGTACAGGTTTGTGATTGATATGAGTAGCCTGTAGTTTATTTCCCACAAAGCCACGGATTGATTTCCCGCAAAGCCACTAAGAACACAAAGATTATTATGCTGCTTCGCAGAATTTTGTTAGCCACGGACCTGCCTGTCGGCAGACAGGTTACACGGATTAACACGAATTGATTTCCCGCAAAGCCGCTAAGACGCAAAGTATAGAGACCAGCCAAAGGCTGGTCTCTATACTAATCCGTGTTAATCTGTGTAATCTGTGGCAAAAGCATATTTGCCGAAGGCAAATCCTTAGTGGCTTTGCGGGAAAAAATATTCGCCGGAGGCGAATCCACCGTATGCTCTCTCAGCTACTCCCGGCGCTTAAATTTTTTGGCTATCACACCTTCCATCTTCTGCAACCGCAGGCCCTCTCTCAAACCCATATACGGACAGCCATTTTTATGATGTGCAGCCGCAATGCGGTACATGATATTCCAATGCTGTAAAATTATCTTCCATGCCTGTGTGATTTTTTTCTGCGGATCATAGATATGCGTGGGCTCGCTGCCACTACCATTCAGCTCCACTATCATAAAGTTTTTGCCCTCGTATAAATCTTCCCAGCTGTTAAACTTGATATCATAACGGCCAAAGTAAAACGTATTGTATGCCTTGGATACCGCATCAATAACAGTTTCCAGTTTGCTGTTGTTATAATGGCAGCGATCAGTAAACAAACTGCCCCGGGCATGGTTGCCAATATCACTCAGCACAAACACTTCACCCGGCGCCAGCACCCGGCCCAATTGCTGTTTGTATTTTGCAAACAAATACTGACGCTGAAAATAATAGCGGGGCACTGCTTCTATCAATGCTTTCATAGTTCGTTTGCCATCACCCCTTAGCTGCATGTCCGCTTTGCCCACAATGCCGCTGATGAACCCGGCGCTTTTACCTGGCAGCCGGCAATAAAAAACCCCAATCTCATTTTTATACGGTATGGCAGCCTGTACTAAATAGTGAACGGGCGCCCGGTTGTGGTAATGCTTTAATTGTTCTTCATCTTCTATTTTTTCAACACCCCGGCCTTTGCCACCAATATCTGGCTTGCAATAAAAAGGATAAGGGATTCCTGAAGCAAGTACCTGTTCTTTCACCTGTGTAAAATCGTCGCCGGTTTGCACATAGATGGTTGTTGGCACCAATGCCGCGGGAAGCTGATTGTAAATAGTAAACTTTGATTCCATCAGGTAGCCACCGTTTTCCATGTGGGGGTTGGCAGCCGTCATAAAAAAAGGTGTTCTAGCCCGGAGTGTATAGTAGAGGTACACCGGCACCAGGGGAGCATACACCAGCCACTGCGGCCAGTACTCCCAATGAGTTAGTTTATGCAGAAAATATCGGAACCGCATGTGTTGAGGATTTGTTCAATAGGTTGGGCCGGTTTGAAGCGGGGCGTAATTTGCCGCAACCGATATATCCGGCAACTCGTATACATTGCCAGTCTTTATATCCACATGTCTTAGCCACATAGCCTCCGGCCTTATCGCTAATTGAGATATGCTTAATGTACTGCAGCCATCCGGCCGTTGAATGATCAGCCCGTTTTGTTTGTCATCTTGTTTATACTCCCGGTGAAACTGGTAAACCCTGTCGCTTGTTACCTCCTGTTGTTGTAACCATTCATGCAGCCATTCCCTTCGTTGCTGCTGCACTTCCTCATCATATAAGGTAGCGGAGGAAAAAATATAGGGCCTGTCATTCAAAAGCGGTGTGACATGTTTGGATGCCCCATCCCAGGTAAGCCGGTATAACAGTTTGTGCTCATAGAGCACTATGGAAAATGGCTCCACGCCCTGCAGGCCCTCATTGCTGAAATAGTCGAGCATGTTTTGGGCAGCTGCCAGTTGCAATAAAATAATCCCGCGGCTTTTTTGATAAGCCGCTTCTTTTGTATGTTTTTGAAATGCACCATTGAACAACATGGCGGCATTGCCGAGGCTGTCTGCCACAAACCAACTGCCACCGGCCTTGCTGTCTTTGGCATACACCAGTTCTTTGTACCCAAGTTGTAGCCGGGAAATAAATTGGGTGGTGTACCGGTTGGTGTTTTCATCCCTGTTAAAAGTGAACACATGGCCTCCCTGCAGGGGCACGATACTTACTGTACACATGCGGCGCGGTATTTCAAGGTAGAGGCCGCCACGCCAAACGCTGCCGGCAGGTCTATAGCAAAGGCTGACTTAAAACCGATTTTTATCAATGCCTGGTGGTGAACAGTATGCTCAATATTATACAGCAGCTCCCGGGCAAAGCTGGTATCAATGGTAAGGCTGTCGTCGTCGCTTGTTTGATAACCGGTGATGAGGCATAGTTTCATATCAGCCCTGTTTATTGCAATCAGCAATGCCTGCATGTGTTGTATGGCAAATTCTTTATTCGTTTCAATTAAATAATCCCGCTGGCGGTTGTCATAGTTTATCTCACCGGTATTACAACCGCTTACCATTTGCTGGTACATTTCTGTTATATGGCGCACATGCTGGCCAATGGTGGCATCGCCCATCAGGTTGTTTTTGTGGCAGTATTGCTCATCCGAAATAGTATGCAGGGCCGCTGCTATTTGTGCGAATAGCTGTTGTACTGTCTGAATCAGTTGTTCCATCATCAAAATTTTAACCTGAGCAGGGCGGGTATTTTTGCCCGGTAAATAAAAATCAGCGCAGCCGAGCAGAGCAGTGTAATAACAGCATAAATAAAGAGCACCGGGTCGCCGTCGAAATTTATACCAACCTGGCTGTTGCTGAGGTGAAAGAATATAGCGCCACACATCAGCCCGGCAGCTAATAATGCACCCAACAATACAGTCCGGTTAAAGAGCAATAAAGCTGCGGCCACCAGTTCAAGTATACCTACTGAAATTCTTCCCCAGGGTTCCATGCCTAAAATGGTAAACAGCTTTACCGACTGCGGATGTGCTGAGAATTTGAAATAAAGCGTCTGCAGCATGATCAGCGCTGGTATAAGCCGCAATACCCATAATGTAACTTTGTTCAGTTTCATGTTATCAATAATTAAATTGTCTGCTACGGAAAACGATACTGGAATAAGCTGTTTTTATGCCTGCATTAAAATGAAAATTTGTACGCCACTTCTGCGGTAAACTTCCTCGTTAAACCATCGGGGCGTATATCCCTGGCCACGAATGGCGCAGCCAGCGAGAGTTCAAGGCTGTTGTTTTTATGCAGCCGGTATTTTGTAATAAGATTTGCATTCAGCGTAAGCCCTTCCGAACCTTTTATCGGCTGCCGCTTTGCATAGATATCTTCATAGCTGTCTTCGCCCAGGTGATAGATGGCCAGTACATTGGGTGTAAAAGAAAGCCGGGCCTTGTTTTTCTGTAAGTGATAAGCCACCCGTAATAAAGCGTCAGCCCTGCGGGATAACTTATTGGTGGAAACAAAATCGTTCGATACAGAATATTCACTGATGAAGGTATTTTTATTAAACCTGCTCAATGGCAGCTGCCAGGCGTTGGTAAACTCCCATTTATTCAATTTGAATTGTGCGCCCAGTAGTACATCAAACGTACCTAATGAGGCCTGGTAGGCCATGGGCAGGGGTTTGCCGCCAGCTTTATCATTGCCGGCCGTCAACGGAATTTTCAAACCACCAAGAACGACCAAACTGTTTTGCTTTTCCCGATGCTGCCAGGCTTCATAAGAAACTGTAGTAAATACATCACCCACATTAAAATTATTGGCCAGCATACCCGAAGCATAATTGGCGGTGAGCTTTGTATCCCACGACAGTTGTTTTGATAACTGCCGGGTATAGCTGATATATGTTCCGTTGACAAACGTATTCCCGTCGGTTACACCGCTTGCGTTGCCCACGGTAATACTGTTTTTAGTATTATCCTTCGCAGTATACCGGAGCGAACAGAAGCCTGCATCGCTGCAGCCCTGCGCTTGTGTTTGACAGACTGCCGGTACAATCAGTATGAATAAAAAGAAGTACTTTATCATCATCAGGGTTTTAATTCAGCAATAGCAAAAAGATGGTTGTATTGCTGGCAGTGTATTAATACATACCGGTGTACGGCGAAATCAACGCCTCCCGGCACTTCATAGCTTTGGGCGCTGTTGTTACTTTTTAAAGCACCGAGGTTGATAAACTCAAACGGCGTATCCTGTTTGGAGAGATAAACTTTTAAATCAGGCCCTGCACTTACCAGGAACGGGTCTAAAATAAGCGTGTATGTATTTCCGCTGGAAAGTACTCTCGCATTCCCGCTTACTGCTATGCCTGCCGTGGGGTAAAACATGCCGGTTAGTTTTTCCGTACCAGTCGTTACTGCAGCACCGGCACTATCCGGTGTTTTGTCTTTACTGCATGATGATGCAGCAAGGGCCAGGCCCATGATGAGCAAAAATGATTTCATAAAAGCTGGTATTGTATAATAGGTACAAGAGAAAATGAACCTTAGTTTTGTGACACAAAAAATTTTTTACAGGATTAGTTGTTTACTTTTATACCCTGTTACCTGTTTCTCCCTTGATTGATACGCATACCTATACAGAAAATGAGTTAGTAACTGCCCTGCAGCAGCAGAACAAAAAAGCGTTTGAATACCTGTATCATCATTACAAAGGGGCATTACTTACGGTGATAAAACAGGTGATAACGGATGAAGAGACGGCCAGCGATGTATTGCAGGAAGCATTTCTTACTATCTGGAAAAACATCAATAAATACGATTCATCAAAGGGAAGATTGTTTACCTGGCTGCATAAAGTGGCCCGGAACTGTGCTATTAATACGACCCGGAGTAAAACCTTTAAATCGCAACAGAAAAACAGTTCTATTGATAATTACGTTACTTATACCGACGGGCTGGAAGCGCCGGGTGTGAATATAAACCGGATTGGCCTGCGTCAACAGGTACAAACGCTTCGGGAGGAGTATAAAAGTGTTATTGAACTTTCTTATTTTGAAGGATATATGCAACGAGAAGTAGCGGAGATTTTACAAATTCCCGAAGGCACGGTAAAAACGAGGCTCAGAAATGCGCTGATTGAGCTTCGCAAAAAATTTAGTTCATGAGCAGTAAAGAATTTATAGCATCTGGTATACTGGAAGCCTATGTGCTGGGCCTCTGCACCCCTGAACAAGAGGCGGAGGTAGCTGATATGCGCAGGCAATACCCGGATGTGCAGGAGGCCCTTGAGCTATTTGAAGCGGAACTGGAACAAAAGTTTTTGAATAATCCCACTCCCACCACGGCCCGGCAAGACGAGAAAATATTGCAAATTTTCCAGGAAGAAAGGCTGGCACCAGTGGTACCAATGGCAACAACTAAACCAGCTGCCTACCGCTGGTATAAAGTGGCGGCAGCGGCTGCTATATTGCTGTTTTGTGCCAGCGCTGTGTTTAATTATGTACAATATCAAAAAAGCAAGGCGCAACAAAAGGAGCTTGCAGCCATCCGGACAAATAACAATGGTAAAACACTGCCGGCTGCTGATTTCTCCGTATTAACCAACCAGGCTATTACCCCGGTGGCTATGTACGGTGTAGGCATTCATACGATTTGCCGCTGCACCCTTTTTTGGGATAAGGCAACTGGCAAAGCCTATGTGATGATACACCACCTGGTGCCGGCGCCTGAGGGAAAGAACTACCAGCTTTGGGCTTCTGTTGATGGTAAAGAAGTAAGCGCAGGATTATTAAATGATAAAATCAGGGATCGCTTTATTGAAGTTTCAGAAATTCCCGGCGGTGCCAATGGCTTTCGGCTTACGCTGGAAGATAAAGGCGGCAGTAATGCCCCAACCATTGAAGAGACTTATCTCATGGGGAAAATATAGTGGCGTTTATTCCCGCTTTGCCAGCCTGGCTATTATCCAAAGCCCCATGCATAGTATAATATAACCCGCCAGTGCACCGGTAGTATTCAGCAACAAATCATCCACATCGAAAATACCGAGGCCGGTATAGAGCTGCACCGATTCATAACCCAATGGAATAATAACAGCCGCTAACAACATAGCCCAGCCGCGGCGGAAGAAAGGAATAGCCAGTGGCAACAATATACCCAGCGGTACAAAACCTAAGAGATTGCCCAATAAATTATAGGTAGCATTTTCGTTATGCTGCTGATGCCCTTTGTAGTACATACGTATAGTACGAAAGGGAACGGTGTTCGCCTTCTTCCATCCATTACTAATACTATAGCGTTTGTATTCACGGGCGAAATATTGTTTGTAGTAGCGTACACTGTTTTTCTTGAATACAATTTTACTGGTAAGCAGCACGAGATAGATAAGCAGCAGGGGAATAGCCAGCCATTGTAGTGTGCGGTAGGTGGATTGCATACGGATGGATAACGTATGGGGAGGCAATAGATTGTGGGGCTTGCCGCAAAAGATATTTGCCACAAGTGTTAGCCACGAATGGCACGAATTACACGAACCTGCCTGCCGGCAGGCAGGTAAGTAATTAAGAGAAAATGATTCGCCTAACGGCGCATGGATTTGCCGAAGACAATTCTCTTTGTTCGTGTAATTCGTGGCAAAAGCCCATCTGCTGGAGGCAAATCCTTAGTGTTCTTTGTGTCCCTGTCTGCCGACAGGCAGGTTTGCGGGAAACAAAATTCGCCGCAGGCGATAAAAATTACCATGTTCGTGGTATTGCAGCAGCGCAGATTAGGTGGTACTTTCATGGTATGATTATTAACCATAAACAAAACAGCCACCACAGGCTGATCGCTGCCATGCGCCAGCGACTGTACATACTACTTATAGCAGGCTTTTATATTTTAAACGCCTGTTCACCCGCCGCACAATTACAGGCACAACCGAAGGCCGTCACGGGTATTGTACATATTCAGCCTTTCCGGCTGGAGAAGCCGTACAAGTTTGACTGGCACAAAGACCGGCCCGAAGTTCGATCCGGTCTGCTCGTAGTATTAAGAGTAGATACCAGTCTTATTATGCCTACCAACGACCTGGAACCGGTATTATATGCCGGCAATACAACTGTGCAACGCCTCAACCAGGGTTATCAGTCAGGTTTTCTCATTGCTATTATTCCCGCACAGCTCGATCTTTCGAAAGAACCTGTTTGGTTTGGTACACCCGCTTTGCCAGAACGCATAGACGGAAAAACAATAACATCGGAACGTACCCGTGCTATACGGGCAGGTATTAAACCTTTTCCGGCAGATGAGGTAAAAAACAAAACAAAGGAAACAGTAACCACACCTGACCTTACCGCTCTGCTGCGCAAATATGCCGGCGATCTTATTCTCGAATTTTCACCCTACGAAAAATACCTGGTGGAAGCCTGGCGCTTACCAGAGACCCGGAAATAATACAACAGGTAGTAGCGATAACGATACTACAGGTTGAGGCGATGGCGTAGCAGCAACATCATAAACCAAAACAACCATGAAACCTATCCAACATATACTTCAATCATTCTGTACGGCAGTGATGATATCCGGTGCAATACTTACCGGCCAGTCAGCGACTGCAGCCATTACCAAAACAGAATTAGCCGGACGTTCGCTCAGCGTCTACCCGTTTTTTGAATACGTAAAAGCGATCAATGCCAACAGCAATGTGCGGGTGGCAATAGACCCGTCGCGGTTTCCTTCTATTGCCGGGTTGAACTGTGATATTTATATCGTGAACGCCAAAGGCACCAATGGCTGGGATTTGAATGCCACCCTTACCGATGTAACAGCCGGTGGCAAAATGACCGTGGTACTTAGCGGCGTGAATATACAGGCCAATACATTTACCGTGGCCAACGCCGGTGACCTGAGTGCCAATGCCGGCCTGGGCCTTGGTGTGGGCTATGATGTGGTGCTCGACCTGAACCAGAATGGTGTACTCGACGGAGATGATTTTATTGATGGCCGTAATAATGAGTCCGGCTTTTATATGGTGCACAACACATCTGCTGCCGGGCCAGAAGCGGTAACAGAACTGACCTATAATATCAATGGCGCTACGGCAGCCACCTTTGGTATACCCGGTGGATTTGAAGGGCAAAATCTTTTCTTTCCGACCAACGTGGCAGGTGTAAAAGCTGCTACGGGTAAAAATCTTCCGCTCATTATTGTTTCGCATGGCAACGGACACAATTTTGAGTGGTATGATCATATTGGCAATCACCTGGCATCATACGGCTATGTGGTGATGAGCCATCCGAATAATACAGGTCCCGGCCCTGTGAACGCATCCACCACCACACTGGCACATACGGGTGCACTGATTGATCAGATCAATGCAGGCGCTATTCCGGGTGCAGGTGCATTGACAGGCAATATTGATCCAGGCCGAATCGTATGGATCGGCCATAGCCGTGGTGCAGAAGGAGTGGCCATCGCTTATGATCGCCTGTTTGACGGCCAGTTTGTACCCACTAATTACAGTATGAATGACATCAAACTGATCAGCAGTATGCTGCCTACTGATTTTGAAGTGTATGACCCTGGCGTGTTGCCGGATGTGTCTGTTGGCAGCGTTGCTAATCCTGATAATGCCAATTTTCATCTGTGGACGGCCTCCGGCGATGCGGATGTAAGCGGAATAGCCAGTGCGCCGCGCCTGCAAACCTTTCATCTGCACGACCGTGCCACTGGCAACCGGCAATCAACTGTAGTACAGGGAACAGGTCATGGCTCATTTCACAACAATGCCGGCGCCGGCGATGTATTTACCGGCCCCTGCCCAATCGGACGTGCCAATACACACCTGATATTGCTGGGCCATTTATTACCACTGGTAAAGCGTTACGTAGAAGATAATATTCCATCTATTGATTTTTTGACAAGACAGTACGAAAGTTTCCGCCCCATGGGTGTGCCTGCAAATGATCCATGTATTGTAGTTAGCCATGAGTACCGCGATGCTTCACCGAATACTCCTTCTAATCCGCAGAAGACAGTCATCATTGATGATTATCAAACACAGGTTGCTAATAATATCAGCAGCATCGGGTCGCCTGTTACATTCAATGTTACCAACCTTACAGAAGGATTGCTGGATGATAACAATTCAGATTTTGCCCACAACGTTGGCGATCCCTTTAATGGCGCTACACAGGGAGGTACGTTAGACGATACCCGCGGGGTGGTGTTTGACTGGAGCGGCAGTAACCGTTTTTACGAATGGGAGATTCCGGTTGGTGAACGCAATTTCACCGATAACCTGTTTTTATCATTTCGTGGCGCACAAGCTACCCAACATCCGAATAATGCAGCGATAGTGGGCGATCTTACGTTCAGGGTAACACTCAGGGATGGACAGGGTGTGCCTGTTTCCAGTTCTATCAGCATCGGCGCATTCGGCGGTGGCTTTGAAAAATCCTTTGCCCGTTCCGGCGGCTGGCACAATGAAATGGAAACAATACGTATACGGCTGACGGATTTTTTAAATAATGGTTCAGGCCTTGATCTTTCTGATATAGTTGCCATACGACTGGATGTAGGCCCTGCTAACGGATCATCTTCTGGCCGTATTGTGATTGACGAACTGATGCTTTCCAATGACCGGGCCGTGTATGATGCCGCTGATAATGGCGACCCGCATATAAGAACAGTGAACGGTACGAATTATGATTTTCACGGCGCTGGTGAATATACATTGCTGCGGGACGGATCAGATTTCGAAATACAAGTAAGGCAAACACCGGTTACAACAGCTAACCCCCTCAACAATGGATACACCGGCCTGCGCAGTTGTGTGGCTGTTAATACAGCACTGGCAGCACGCCTGGGTAGTCATCGCATCAGTTACCAGCCCGATGGCCCTGTACAAGAACAGGATACCCGTATGCGTTTGCGCATTGATGGTGTAATGCGTGACATTAATGCATTGGGCAATATTGATCTGGGTGGGGGTAGTCGTATATCAATAGTGCCTGTTGGTAATGGTATTGAAGTGCATTTTCCGAATGGAACAATAATGGTTGTGACCCAGGGCTGGTGGAGTGCACATAATATAGCCTATCTGAACATCAATGTACTTAACACACCAGCTACAGAAGGAATAGCCGGGTTGATTGAGCCAGGCCAGTGGTTGCCTGCATTGGCAGATGGTACCAACCAGGGAGCAAAGCCCGCTAGCCTTGCGCTTCGGTATAAACAGCTGAATGATATATTTTCTAACTCCTGGCGTATAAAAGCTGCATCCAGCCTGTTTGATTATGCACCGGGTACATCTACAGCAACCTTTACCATAAATGGCTGGCCATTTGAAAATGCTGATACCTGCAATGTGCCTGCTATGAAACCGGTTATCCCGATAAGAAGAGAAATTGCAGAACGGGCTTGTCGTGGTATAGCTGACCGTGATAACCGCAATAGCTGTGTGGCAGATGTAATGGTGACAGGTGAGATTGGATTTGCAAAAACATACCTGCAGGCGCAGCGGTTAGAACAAGGCGGTACTAAAACAGAAGTATTCCCTGAAAGAAAACAGGTAAGAGGCTTTGGTGATACGGTTGCTTTTGTAGCTGTGGTAAAACGCAGTCTTACCGATCAACGTTTGACAATTGATGAAAAGCAGCTGCGTATTATACCGGGCGCTGTTCAGTTTTATTTCAATGGTAAGCCCGAGGGCAGACCGGTGCGGCTCGATCGCTTTGGCCGTGCAAGATGGGTAAGTCCGCCACTGAGGCCTGGTGAGTATAAGGTCAGTGCTGAATACATTCCGGCTAAGAATGATAATGCCAACTTAACGAGCCGCAGTGCTGAAATAATTTATATAGCCCGCTAATTTTTTTTCGCCACGAATCACACAAATGACACTAATAAGAAATTAAGAGAGAATGGATTTGCCGAAGGCAAATGATTTGGCTACGAAAACATACTATTAAACACTAAAGGGTGTCAATTTTTTTTGTGTCCTTTCGTGCTTTTTCGTGACTATGAATTGTTACCGCAGGCAATTTTATTATTTGTGTCATTTGTGCGATTCGTGGCAAATCCGTTGTGCCCTTTGTGGCTTTGCGGGAAAAAATATTCGCCGCAGGCGAGCCGATTTATTCTATTCGTGTCATTAGTGCGACCTGTCTGCCGACAGGCAGGTTCGTGGCTAAAATGAATTTTCCTTGCGTGCCTTAGCGCCATAGCGTCTTGGCGGTAAAAAACAACCATTAACAGTTCCTTCATAAACCTTGGTCTTTCCTTTGAATCTATAAGAAGTATTAGTTCACTTTTAAAAACGTACCATTATGAAAAGAATCTTTACGCTACTTGTAGCAACAGGACTAGTAACCCTTTTACAAGCACAGCCCGGCAACCGAAGACCGGTTCCTCCGGGACATCAAACCTCCCCCGTTTACGAAAGAAACGATAACTCGTTTTTTGACAACGATGATCGTGTAACAGTAAACCTCTCCTTCGACAGGGATGAGTTTTACGGCAGCAACCGTTCTTACAACGAACGCAAGCGGGATATGATTATCCAGAAAATTAACCGGGTATACGATCAGCGTATTCAACGGGTAAGAAACAATGACTGGCTGAGCCGCAGGGAGAAGCAACGTAAGATAAATATCCTGCAGGATCAGCGCCGCGACGAAATCAATATGGTATATGCTACGTACAATAAACGTAACGTGTACGACAGAAGATATGATCGCAGGCCGAACAGGTTCTGATGATATTTTATCCAGGCTTCGACAAGCTCAGCATGACAAAGAATAATAAAGAAGCTGTCTGCTAATAAAAGCGGAGCGGGTTACTTTAGTAGCCCGTCTCCGCTTTAGCTTTTTTGTTTATGCATGCTCCTGTTGGAGGATTATTTTCTTCAGTATTACTATTTGTCCTAAATGATAATGGGTGTGCTCAATTAATCCAAGCAGGTTGCGGTGATAGGTACCATATTTTTCCAATACAAAGGTTCCGGGTAATTTTTCATCAGGTAGCTGTGCTGCCATGCTGATATAGTTTTCTGCGTCAGTCCATGTTTTATTCACTAAGCTTTCCCATTCTTCCTGCGAGTTGATCGGCGGATGATCGAAACTGTATTTATCATGCGCTTCCAGCGGGGCACCTTTCAGTACATTGGCAATGGCCGTAACATAGTAACCGATATGATAAGTAATTGCAGCAATAGTATTACAGCCATATATTTTCTTTGTTGCCTGTTGCCAGCTGAGCCCGGTTAAAGTGTCTTTCATATTTACCCAGGTCCAGTTGCCGCCCTGTACCACCTGGCGAAAATGATCGGCGAGTAATGCAGTTGTGTTCATTGTATAATTTTTTCTGACTGTATGAAGATACGCAGGCAGAAAAAAAGTCCCGCCGTAGCGGGACCCTACCTGAAACCTGCAAGAATTCCCCGCAGGATGCAGGCAGTAATAAAACAACACCATTTCAGTATACTATGCACCTGCATGATCTCACATGCCAAATTCGTTTTCATCGGCACTGGGTCCATAGCTCCCGGGTATGGGAATATTCAACAGGCGTAAGTACACGCCCAGCTGTGCCCGGTGGTGTATCTGCTGGCTGAGCGAAGTGCGCAGCATATCCACTTTGGGTGCCTGCCAGTAGATGGCCGCTGCATTGCGGAGTGTCCAGGTTTTGTCAAGCAGGGCCTCATTTTCCGGCACCAGTACGGACAAGCCTTCCTGGTAGCGCTTTTCAAAAAACTCCATCATCTCTTTGGTGTTTGTAACAGGCGGCTGTTCGGGGTAAGTGGCAAAGTCCAGTTCATCGGTGGTAATAGCCAGGTGCACCCATCCGGGCAGGTCGGCTATATGCGTGGCCAGTGCACTCATAACCATTGATTTTTCGTGTGGTTTGTAATTCCAGTCTTTGTCCTGGATACGGCTGAGCATTTTACGGGTTGTTTCTGCTTCTTCAATGAATTGCTGTTTCAGGTAGGTGATGATTGTCATAAAAGTTTGTTTTTGTTTGTTTACACAAAGCAAATACCGGGTAGTGACAACCCTATGTCAGCAGGGTTTGGGAAATTTTATTTTTTTTTGGAGATCTTACCGCAAAGGCGCTATGACGCTAAGAAACGCAAGGGATTCGCCTGACGGAGAAAGGGTTAGCCACGAACCTGCCTGTCGGCAGACAGGTTACACGAATCGCACGAATGAAATAATTAAAAACAAATGGATTTGCCTGGCGGCAAATGATGAGGCCACGAATTACACAGATTTACACGGGTTATTGGTTAGACCAGTCGAAGGCTGGTCTGAAGAGCTTTGCACCCTTGTCTGCCGACAGGCAGGTTTGCGGGAAATAATATTCCGCCGAGGGCAAAAGATTTCTTTTGTGCTCTTTGTGTCTTAGTGGGAAACAATCTCTGCGGTAAAACTACCGCCAGCGCAGCGTCTCTATCAAATGTTCGAGGTCTTTTTTCAGAAAGTCGTTTACAATACCGAGTGAGTCGGCCCTGGGCGTGGCGTCGAAGTATAATGCACCCCGCAGAAAATGTTTAGTGCTGTCCGTTAGAAAAAACTGGTTGGCTGTAGCCGTATTACCACCCAGATCGAAGTATAATCCGTTTACTCCGTTGGCTGTAGTAAGGCGGGATTCATCAATATTCGTTGCTATATCAACGTGCTGCTTATACGCCATCTTGAAAGCGTCCTGCTTCAGCGATTCATATACGGCCGGTGATGTGATAGGCTTATAACTGATATGGATGCGCCCGGCAAAACGGGGTATATCAATATTGATCCAATAATCACCTGCTTTATCATCAAAAAAGGTGGTGTCTTTAATAATGTTGGAATATACAGGGTATTCGAATGTGTAAGGGTAGCCCGGCATATCGAAGACCTGGTATTTCTTTTCGGGAAAGTCGATTTTAAAATAACCCCGCTTCTTCGTTTCCGGATGGTAAGGACTGTTGCAGGAAATCAGAAGACCGAAGAGGGAAATCAGAAGGCAGAGGACTGCGAACTGGCGACTGCGAACTGCTGACTGTAGACTGCTGACTGTAGACTGCTGACTGCTGACTGTAGACTGTAGACTGCTGACTGTAGACTGACTTGTATTCATCATTTTTTGTTGCCTTCTCTCGGTTTTATAATCACTTTCACTTGTTGTATCCGGTTATTGTCTGTTTGTAAGACGGTAAACTCGAAATCGCCACTGGATAAAACAGTATCCGCTGCCGGAAACTCTCCCGCCATTTCTAATAGTAAGCCTCCAATTGATTCGCTCTCGCCTTTTATCTCATCAAATGTATCGGCAGGAATACGCATCATTTTACAGGCATCGTGTATACCGGTGCGGCCTTCGAATATATAGGTGTTTTCATCTACCCGGCGGTTGCCGCTTTCTTCCTCATCAAATTCATCTTTTATATCACCAATCACTTCTTCCAGGATATCTTCCATGGTGACGATACCACTGGTGCCGCCAAATTCATCCACCACCACCGCAAAATGTATACGCTTCTGCTGAAACTCTTTCAGGAGATCTTCGATCGGTTTTTGCTCGGGCACAAAGAATGGTTGCCGCATCAGCACATGCCAGTCGAAACTATCTGTATCGTCAAGGTGCGGTATAATGTCTTTTGTATTGATAATACCGGCTACATCATCAAGGCTTTTCTTATACACAGGCAACCGTGAATAGTGCAGTTCTTCCACGCATTTGACCAGCGCAGTAAAACTGCTGTTATATTCCACACCACTTACATCGAGCCGGCTGCGCATAATTTGTTTTACCGTCATATCGCCAAACTTCACAATGCCTTTCATTATACTTTTTTCTTCCGGCGAAGCTTCATCGTCTGTTTTGATATCAATAGCTTCATCCAGTTCCTGCATACTTACGGCATCTGATTTATCAGCGCCAGCTTGTTTGCCAATACCATCGGCCAGGGCCACCACCCATTTGCTTATTTTATTAAACAGCAGGTGTATGGCTTCCACTATAAACGAAGAACCATAGGCAAAACGTACATTGTTTTGCGCCGCATATACTTTTGGAAAAATCTTAACGAGAAATATGAGCACCAGCCCGATCAATGAAGCCCGCAATAAAAACTCCACGATATAATTGAAAGGCTGCGTAAAAAGCTTCAGTGTATTATAGGGCACATACTGCTGAATAAGAAAGTCGGCAAAAATGATAATGCAGATATTGATAATGGTACCGGCAATAAGCAATGAAGCATAAACCTCTTTAGGCTGTTGCAGTAAAGTAAGAATGCGGCGTGCCTGTGTATGCTTCAGTTTTTTTAGCATGTTCACATGCTTCAGGCTCAGTGAAAACAAGGCTACTTCGGCACCCGAAATGGTGAAACTGAGTATGAGAAGAACGGCCAGCGTTCCAGCCAAAAAGACAGTTCCCTGGGGATTAATCGCCAGGAGAATGTGCTGGAGGTAATACGATATGAAAGAAACTGGCGAATGGATTTCCAAAGCAGGGTTTTTCGTTATTAAAAAGGCAGGTCATACAGATGGCCCGCCCAATTTTATTGGCAAAGGTATAGATATGCGATTAACCACAAAGAAGTAGGCGGGCTAATCAAAAAGGCAGGCTTTCGGAGGGATCGCCCAGCGGCATATCGTTTCCGCCCATGGTGTCGCCATGACCTGCTTCACCGCCGGTGCCTTCCATTTTTTTGTCGAGCATAATCAGGTTGTCACCCACTACTTCTGTAGCGAACTTGCGGTTACCGTCTTTATCGTCCCAGCTGCGGGTACGCAGGCGCCCTTCAATATATACCAGGCTGCTCTTATGCAGGTATTTCTGCGCCAGTTCGGCCAGGCCCCGCCAGAGCACTATGGTATGCCACTCGGTTTGCGACACGAGTTTACCGGTGCGGTCTTTAAAGGTTTCAGTAGTGGCTAATGGAAATTTGGCAACAGCTATATTGCCCTCCAGGTGCTGTACATCCGGATCCTTGCCCAGGTTGCCAATCAGCATTACACGGTTAACGCCTCTCATAATATAAAACTTTAGATTTCTGTGATCGTCTGCGGCTTGCTGTCTTAAAGTTAGGCCTTTTTATGGTGAGGGATAAACCAGGATGTTAAAACCAGAAGGAGAATCAGGCATCCAGACATTTCCCCGCACCACCTCAGAACGTGGAATCAAATACGCTATGTCATGAGACGGTAATTGAGTTTGAAGCTTGTCAATGAAGGAGTTAAAAAAATATCAGCGCCCGGCACTGTTTATGCAAAACAAAGAATGAACTAAAACGGAATGATATGGCAGAAACACAAGTAAAAAAACCTAATCCCGTCGCAAAAAAAGAGGATTTACAGACCAGTGAGCCAAAAGTGCAGAAAAAAGATTCGCAGCACCTGGATCAAAAAGTGGAAGTAAATCCAAGAAAAGACAAGAATGCGGATGTACTGCCAAGAGATCCGAAAGGATTTAATGAAAAAGACAGGCAGGACGATGAAAAGAAAACGATTAATGTAGAACCCGATAAAAGCCAGGCCGTTGGTCTGGACCAGAAGAACGGGGATGTGCTGCCGCCTGATCCGAAGACGCTGCACAAAACAGACCCGCAAGAAAACATGAAGGGTCCAGTATCATCCTTAGTGCAAGATGCAAAGAAAGAAATAGAAGAGGGTGATAAGGAATCAAAGCAGGATGCTGACAAGAAGAAAGATGAGAACATGTAAAGTCAGCAGCAGCTATTTGCAGCAATAATTTAGCATTGGACGGTAGATGACAAATAAAAAGGCTTTCAACAATCCTGTTGAAAGCCTTTTTTGATCAGATGCGATTATAATTTGAACAGGTATAAAAACTAGTTGCTAAAGCCGCTTACATGCGTCATATCCCGCTGCAGCCAGTTAGCCCCGGAGTACACGGCATTTTTATTAATGGTATGGACGGCATAGGCCTGCCTGGATTTGCCACTTGTATTGGGCAGGCTATAGTGGGGCAGTAATCCATGCAATACTATACAGGCCCCTTTCTTTACTTCAAGTGGTAGCATTCCTTCCATAGAATATGGCTCGTCGTGCAGAGAAATCATTTCCGTACCCCCATTCTCTTTTCGTTTGAACCAGGAACGCAGTTGTGTGTGATGCCCGCCGGGCTTAGCCCATAAACAGCCGTTATCTGTCGTAGCATCTTCGAGTGCGAACCAGAAGCCGATACAAGATTCGGGTTCAGTATATAGAAAGGTGGAATCCTGGTGTATGTCCACCACACCCCCGATACGGGCATGCTTGAATATCATCATGCTTTGTATCAGTATATAATCGTTCAGCTCCAGGTCTTTGGCAAGCTGCTGTAGCTGCGGCGATCGGGAGAATGCGTGAAAGACAGGGTCGAGGTCATGCATGGCATGGCCTATTTTATTTAAAGAATAGAAGAGATCATTTTTTAGTTTTCCTTCAGTATCAAACGCATCTTTTTCAAAGAAGAAAGAAATTTTATCACCTGAGTTAAGAAAATAATCATCAGTAGTCTGGCTTTGTTCCGTGGTTTGAAAGACAGAAGGATGGCCGTTGTAATCGTATTGTTGCGCCAATACCTGTGCCTGGTGCATGAGTGCATCGCACTCTGCATGGCTGTTGAAATTTTCGAGTACCAGATAACCGTTTTCATCAAATTGCTGGCGAAGTGTTGCGGGCATTGAGTTGGTTTATTACTAAAGGTAGAGGAAAGTGGTTTAAAATATTTAACCGCCAAGGCTCAAGGACGCCAAGGTAACGCTAATGAAATTTCTTGTTACGATATTTTGTTCTTTGCGCCTTTGTGGCTTTGCGGGAAATATATTCGCCGAAGGCGAATCCATCTCTTTAATTCGTGCGATTCGTGGCAAGCCAAAAAAATACCGGCAGTAGAAACCACCGGTATGTATAGCCATGAAAAACCAAACACTATTTTATTGTACTCTTCCGTCTTTTTTATCTTGTGAACGGCCGTAGATATAACCACCACCGCCGCCAATTACACCACCTACTACTGCACCACGTACGGGGTCTTTTTTATTAATCACTGCACCCAGTACAGCACCGCCTACTGCACCACCCACACCATATTTAGCGGATTTACTCCAGCCTTTTTTCTGCGATTCTACTTTTGCACTATTGGTAGTGGATGAACTGTATGTACCGGAATTGCTGCTACGGCTTGCAGCCTGTCTTGTTGCGGCACGCTGCATAGCGGCAAGTTCCTGGGCTTCTTTTTGGGCCTGCATTGCTTTATAAGCTGCGAAGCCAGCGGTATCTGATGCGGGTATAGTAGCTGTGTTTGAATGCTTGTTGTTACAAGCTGTAAACAGTATAGCTGAACTGATACCTAATACTGCGAATAAAGTAATCTTCTTTTTCATAAAATATGTTTTAGATGAATGAATCATGTTACTACCCCTATTTTTCATAAACAATGCCAGAATGCCAACAATTGTTAAAGAGGGCCATAATTCATTCCCTAACGTCTTCAGTATAAATAAGAAAAATCCATGCCCTTTTAACATATGACAGGGGTATGACGTTCATTTTCAGGGGGTATGCAAAAAAATAATGCAGTGGCGGGTATGATTAAGTGGGGGTTTTAATCTACGGATGGGGAATTGAGTTCACACCCGTATCACTCTTTGATGAGACAGGTGTGTATATGAAAAATAAAACCCCGGCAGGGCCAGGGTTTTGCTAATAGTTTAGGTATATCATTTTTATTCTTCCACGGCCAGCACTTCTTTCACTTCCGGTATCATGCGCTTCATCATGCCTTCAATACCAGCTTTGAGGGTAATCATGGATGAAGGGCAGCCGCTGCAGCTTCCCTGCATGGCCAGGTTAACAGTACCGGCCTCATAGCTTTTAAATTGTATAGCTCCGCCATCCATTTCCACGGCCGGGCGTACGTAGTTGTCAAGGAGTTCTTTGATGCGTTTTACCACATCATCGTCGTCAGCGCTTACTTCATTGCTGCTGATTTGTTTTACTGCAGCCAGCTCTTCTTCATTGATGACGGCCTTGCCTTCTTCAAGGTAGTCTTTCAAAAACTGGCGCACTGAAGGAATAACATCGTTCCAGTCCGTATCGGTTGTTTTTGTAAGTGTTACAAAATTGCTCGCAATAAAAACGGCCTTAATAAAAGGGAAACCAAACAACTCAGTAGCCAGCGGCGAAGGGCCAGCACTCTCCGCATCGGGAAAGTCAATACTCTTGCCGGGATAGAGGAGTTTATTGGCCACAAATTTCATGGTCTCCGGGTTCGGGGTCATCTCCGTATAGATGCTGATGATGGGATTTCCTGTCTTTATCATAGTCGTTTCAATTTAGCCGTCATTGCCAACGGATAGGCAAATTTAAACAGATAATCGTGTTGAATGTTTACGAAGGGCGGAAAGAGGCTTTTTAACCCTGCCTACCGGCAGGCAGGCGCAGAGAACAGGAGGACAGGGAGTTTACGCAGAGTGATTTGGGAAAGCACTTTCCAGCAAACACAGGCCACGTATTGATTCGTCGGGTTGGGTTTTGCTACTCCCAAGTGGGCCCTTCGACGATTTTTGAGATCCACGGGTTTCGATGCTTGGCGTCTTTGTGGCTTTGCGGGAAACAAAATCAATCCAAAGGCTCTACCCCAAGCAGGTGGGCATAGGCATCCACCCGGTGAAAACGGTAGGCATTGCCAAAAACGGCTTCGGCACTGAGCGGTCCGGTGAGGGCAACCGTGTCTTTATCAGCCAGTACACGCTGATGTTTAAGGCTTTGCTCGTATTTATTTGTTTTGTTGATGACATTTGTTTTTTCCAATATCTCGCCTGCGATATCCAGCAGGGTACCGCCATTTAGCTCGGTATCAATATTGTTGATGGATACTGAACCGAGTTTTAACACACTGTCCAGCCCAATCATCCGGGCGATGCTGCTGATTTGTTTTGTGTCGGGAAATACGGTGGCAATATCACGGCGGGTTACATAACGCTCAGCGTCCGGATATTTTGCTTCCATATCAGCTACAAATTCGGCATTACCAACAGCCGGCGCACCGAAAGTGATGAGTTGCAAACGGGCCTTCGGTAATTGCTTCTTTAAATAACCCGCCAGCGGGTAAGCCAGGTTACCACCAAGGCTATGACCGGTAATCACCACACTGGCAGTCGCAGGTATATGCTTTTCGATATAGTCTTTCAGGCTGAGGCCGGATGCCTTGTCTTTTAACTGCATCAAATTCTGGAATCCGATATAAGCACCTTTGCTGATATACGCTTCTTTCGCCGTATCAGCATAGTCCCACTTTTTAATGGTAAATATGTTGAAGTCCTGCAGGATAAAATTTTGAAACCCTTCATTGCTAAATTCAATCACCGAACCGCGGATGACAAGCGCATATTGTTCCGCAGTTTTTTTCTTTGCTATAATGGCATAGTTGCCGCCAATACCTGTTGGAATAAATACCGCCTCATAGTCGGGGGCGTATTTAGCTATTGCCGCCTGGGTGCTGTCTTTATAAATAAGCTGGTTGAGGCGGATTACTTCTTTGGCGGTGAGATAGGCGGCTGGTTCCTGCCTGGTGCGGGCCGATTTACAGGCCATGAACATAACAGAGACAATCAGGAAAAGGCTTAAAATGTACTTGGCTTTAGGCATAGGGTAAAATTATGAAAAAGCAAGGCCACGAATAGCACTAATGAATAATTAAGAGAGAGAGTGATTCGCCTTCGGCGAATAGTTTGCCACGGACCTGCCTGTCGGCAGACAGGTTACACAGATTAGCACGGATTATCATAGAAATCAGCCATAGGCTGGTTTCCATGCTTTGCGTCTTTGCGGGAAATAATATTCGCCGTAGGCGAATGATCATGTCTAGGGAAACGTTCTGACTTCAGCTATCAGTCCTCAGCTTTTCTTCTTCTCAAACATCAGTTCCTTCACCTTTTCCTTGTCTTCTTTTTCTTTCCTGAGGTCGAACATGGTGCCGAATACGTGATCCCAAAGGGTAGAGCTTACACCATACCCGTTGTGTTCATTTTTATAATGATGCAGGTGGTGGTTTCTCCAGAGGGGTTTCATCCATTTAAAAGGCGGGTTCCAGGCATGAATAGCATAGTGCATAGTACCATACATCAGGTAGCCTAATAAGAATCCCGGGAAAAACATAAATGTTTTACTGCCCATGATCAGGTACATGATGCCGAATATGGTAGATGAGATGATGATGCTGGGAACGGGGGGCATAAATAAGCGCTGCTTATCTCTTGGATAATGATGGTGGTTACCATGCAGCGTATATACAAACTTGGTGGCGCCTGGTGTTTTAGGAACCCAGTGAAAAATAAAACGGTGTGCGATGTATTCAAAAAGTGTCCAGAACAGCATGCCGGCAAAGAATATAAGCAGGATGGTTTTCGTGCTGTAATTATATTTTGTGGCCGCCAGGTAAATGATATAAGAAAGAATGGGAATGTACATACCCCAGATTACCAGGGGATGGGCTTTTGTCAATGCTTCCAGGAAGTCGTTTTTAAACAACCGGGCCTGTCCTTTGTTATGGATTTTTTCGAAATGCATAGGGTGCAAAGATAAGGAGGAGAGTGGTAAGTAGGGAGTGGGGAGTGGGTGGCTGAGGCCCGGGAACAGGCCGCTCAACCGGGCCGGGTTAGTAGACCAGGAGTTCGTCAATGCGTTGAAAATGATAGCCTTTTGCCTTTAAGTGGTTGATGAGCCGAGGCAGTTGTTCAAAAAATTTATCTTTTCTTTCAGGGCCGGCGCCGATGTGCATTAGTAATATAAAACCATTCAATCCGGTCGGTTTTTCTGCTTCATATTTCATGATGGATTGATAAATCGTTTCGCTGCTGCGGAACGACCTATCGGCTTCGGTAGTGTAGTCAGCGTGACTGAGTGTGCCGGGTGTATAATTAATAAGCTGCAGGTTCAGTTGTTTGGTCCAGGCAGCTATGCTGTCATTATACCATTCAAACGGTGGCAGGAAGTATTTAGCCTTGCTTACTTTTATTTTATGCCGGGCCATAGCGGTATAGTTATCGGCCAGATCAAAACGAAACTGCTGACGGCTTACCAACAGGCTGTCACGTTTAGTCCAGTCGCAGTACAAAAGGTGCTTATCAGAATGTGCGCCGAGGTAATGGCCTTGTTTGTGTAAGGTGGTAATGATTTCTTTAAAAGATGGGTTGCGGTAAAACTCACCGGTAAAGAAGAAAGAGGCTTTTATCTTTTCTTCCTTTAATAATTTTTGAATGTAGTCTCCACCTTCTGCATATTCATGACCAGTGAAGACAAGGGCAATATTTTGTTGTGTGGTGTCACCACGGGTAATGGCGCCCCTGTTGATGGTTTGGCCTCCTGTGCCGGAGGCTATTGCTTTTTTCCTTTTGTTTCTGCCTCCTTCGCAGCTAAGAGATAGATTAATGAAGCTGTTCCATCCATCGTAGGTTCGTTGGTGCTGTAATCGCCATAGTCATCATGATATACAGCTAAATCGCTTTGAAAGGGAGCGTACGCATCTTCGTTATATAGTTTAATGCCGATGAGTCCTTTGTAGATATTTGTATAAACCGGTCCATCCACCAGGCCGCCATCGATGGGATAGTTTTTTAAATGGGTAAATGCTGAGTGCGGATCCACTGGTGTATCACCCCAGGCGGGTAAACCGTAAACCATGGATGTGCCCCAGGGATTGCAACCAAAGAGCCAGTCGATATTGGCTTGTTCCAGTTGTGCAAATTGTTTATCACCTGTCAGCTCCCTGTACCAATAGCATTGAATAGCAAATGAAGTGGTTAAGTTATTGCTGCACCAGATAAAAGGAACACCACGGTAGAAGGCGTTTTGTTTCGCCCGGTTCCAAACATGCTGAATGCCTTGTTTGTAAAAACCGATCAGGGTATCCCTTCTATTGTCTTTAATTGTTTTGGCGATTTCATAATGACCCGGGTTAATAAATGGATACCATTGGTAATGTTTGGCCGTGTCTGATTTAAACCACGGCGTTATGGCATCTTGTTTAGCGTAGCGGTATGCATCATCTATTAATTCTTTGTACCGGGGTATCATAGTCTTCTCAGATTGGGCAATAGATATACAGCCCAGTTCCATATCGTCAGCCCAGTTATCTTCTGCATAGATATATGGAGATTTGACGGAGGCTGTTTGACTAACCCCTTTTTTTATTTCTCCAAATGCCTTAGCTGAATAAGCCTTATTTAATATTTTCCATGCATAGTTATGGTCAAAAGGAAAAAATACACGATACCCTAATCCAAAAGCTGCTGCAAATTTTCCTGCAGTTGAACTTGTACCCGTCGTTGCATTCATAAACTTTCCCCGCTGCTGTGGTTCACCACTTACAAAATATACGGGGCGCTGAAAGCCGCGGCCATACTGCGTATCTTCTTTGGGTATGCGCATACTAATATGGTCACGATCATCACCCACCTGGTTAAACATCAGGTTATCCTTCGGGTGCATTTTTAATAACCAGTCCAGTCCCCATTTGGCCTCATCCAGCACGTCGGGCATACCATTTTTTCCTTCGAGGCCATTGGCCTGTTTAGTATCGGTGAATACCTGCGGAAAATCCCTGTATGCTGCCAGCAAGTGCCAGGTGGCATTGGCAGATGTGGTGCTGTACTGTAAATAATCCGATGCATCATGCCAGCCACCCACCACATCAATATAAGTGCTGTCCTTTATGCCTGCTTTCTCTCCGTAAAGCACATAGCCATCATGTGTATGGCAACTGTCCTTTAAATATGGATTGAATCCACTTCGCTGCTGCCGCATATAGCGCAGGCAGAAATCGGCTGCGCCCTTATAGACGTCATTACCAATTTCAAATGCAGGCGATTTGGTTTCGCCGGTTTGCAGGTAATATTTCCCTGGTGTTTTGAAGGGGGAAAAATCGAGCCGGTAGGTTTGTTTGAAGGGGCCGTATGCACCAAAGTTTTTGCTGGCGGTGGCGGTATAAACGTTTTTATTTGTAGCCATATTCACCAGGTGGAAAAGGGGGGCTACTTCTTTTTCTTCTTTCAGGCACCACACCGCCACTTTTACACCATCAGGGATGTAGCCAAGCTGGTTGATCCGTATCCATGACTGCTCTGACTGAGCCCGTACACAAATCGGAAACAATAATGCAATTAGCCATTTCATCATCCCACTAATTTACATACAAGCCAGTAACTTAGCGGCCTGCATTCACTTAATTTAATCTTTATGAAGCTTGTCTCTTACTTGAAAGGAAATAATGAACAACTGGCCCTGCTGGTCAACAATATGGTATATGATATGGAAAACCTGCACCCGGAATTACCCAATTCCATGCAGATGTTTCTGAATTATTGGGAGGAGTCTTACCCAATCGCCCAGGCGGCGGAACAGACTATACTGGATGGCTCACGCATCAGCAGCCGCGGCATTCCTGTTGGCGAACTGCAACTCCTGGCTCCGGTTCCGTTTCCGACAAGTTGCCGTGATGGATATGCTTTTCGTCAGCATGTGGCGGCTGCAAGGCGCAACCGTAAAGTGGATATGATTCCAGAGTTTGACCAGTACCCTATTTTTTATTTTACCAATCATCATAGCATACAAGGTCCCGGTGAAATACTATGTATGCCCGACCATTTTGAAAAACTGGATTTTGAACTGGAAGCTGCGATTGTTATCTGTAAACAAGGCCGCAATATTAAAGCGGAAGAAGCAGACGAATACATCGGCGGACTGATGATCATGAATGATATGAGTGCAAGGCACCTGCAAATGGAAGAGATGCTGTTGAATCTTGGCCCTGCTAAAGGAAAGGATTTCTCTACTGCAATCGGCCCCTGGCTGGTAACACTGGATGAACTGGAACAGTTTGAAGTACCGCCAAAAGAAAATCATACCGGCAAAAACTGGAACCTGAAGATGACCTGTCATGTAAACGGCAAACAGGTAAGTGCCGGCAATCTTGGCGATATGGACTGGACTTTTGCTGAAATCATAGAACGGGCTTCCTATGGCGTTACCTTATTCCCGGGTGATGTGATTGGAAGTGGTACAGTGGGTACGGGTTGTTTTTTGGAACTGAATGGCACTGGCAAGCTCAACGATCCTAATTATGTGGAGCAGTGGTTGCAACCCGGTGATGTGGTGGATATGGAGATTGATAGTTTGGGGAAGCTGTCGAATACAATTGTTGCGGAGGAGGGGGATTGGAGTATTTTGAAGTTGAAGAAGGGTTAACCGCAGAGAACAGGAGAGCGCAGAGTCAACGCAGAGGGGGTTAACAAATAAAATAGAGGTTGATGACAAAGGAGAGACTGAATGAGTTAGGAGGAATTATTCTTGACTCTTGCATTACCGTGCACAGAGAATTAGGGCCAGGATTACTGGAGTCGGCCTATGTAATTGCGCTTGTTACAGAGTTAAGACTAAGAGGTTTGTTTGTGATGATTCAAGTCCCCATAGAAATGGAATATAAAGGCAGCGCTTTAGGTAAAGTGTATGTAATGGATATACTGGTAGAAAATGAAATAGTGCTGGAAATTAAATCAGTAGAACGAATAGAGCCAATTTTTAAGGCTCAGTTAATTACCTACTTAAAACTGGCTAATAAAAAACTAGGATATTTAATAAACTTTAATGTGCCGCTTTTGAAAGAAGGGTTTCAACGAATTGTTTACAATTTTTAATCTCTGCGAAAACTCTTTTTCTCCTGTTCTCTGCGGTGAAATTGTATTATGATATTAAATCTAAATAATTTAAAACCTGCCGAAAAACAGTACTATTTGCAGCACGCTATTGCCCCAAGGCCGGTGTGTTTTGCGAGCACCATTGATAAAGCCGGTAATGTAAACCTCAGCCCGTTTAGTTTTTTCAATTTGTTTTCTTCCAACCCGCCGATTGTTATTTTTTCTCCCGCCAGAAGGGTGAGGGATAATACGATCAAACATACATTACAGAATGTGCAGGAAGTACCCGAGGTGGTGATTAATATTGTAACCTATGATATGGTACAACAACAATCACTCGCCAGCTGCGAATACCCTAAAGAAGTGAATGAATTTATCAAAGCAGGGTTTACGGAAGAAAAAGCATCCATCGTAAAGCCACCCATGGTAAGGGAAAGCAAAATAAAAATGGAGTGCCGGGTACAGGAAATAAAACCGTTAGGTACAGAAGGTGGTGCTGGCAATTTAGTTATCTGCGAAGTATTGGTTATGCATATTGAGGATAGCCTGCTCGACGAAAACAAAAAAATCGATCAGCGAAAAATAAACCATATCGCCCGGCTTGGCGGCGACTGGTACTGTAAAGTAGATGAAACCAACCTCTTCACAGTGCCGAAACCCAATACACAATTAGGCATCGGCGTGGATGCGCTCCCGGCTTCTATACGCAACAGCACGATTCTCTCAGGCAACGATCTGGGCCAGCTGGCCAATGTACACGAAATGCCTGTTGTGGAGCCATCCTTCGATGATGGACACCTGAAACAAATCATTCAGTATTATAGCGTAAGCCCGGATGAGATGGAGAAGGAACTGCACAGCTACGCAAAAAAGCTATTGTCCGACGGAGATACAGCTGCCGCCTGGCAGGTTTTGCTGTCTGTCGTTTCCTGAAAGGATGATTAAAACAAATTCTTTTTGCTACAAAGATTTTCTACCTTTAGAAAGAACCGCCTGTTTTGACGGGCAACTACCTCAGGCATATTTGTATAATCCATTGTCACCATTAAACAGCCTTCTATGGCAAAAACATTACACCTCCGCCTGCTTGCAGCTACCTTCATCACTGCATCATTATTTTCCTGTACATCACAGAAGAAAATAGCCAATAATAAAGCCGGCCTGGCTGAACAGGACAGCCTGCTGAACAGCTATCTAAAAAACCTGCACCGGCTGGATAGCATCCGGGAAAAGAAACAACGAAACAATGAACTGGCGGATACGGTGAATGTGAGCATTAAGAAATACATTGACGGGACTAATAAAGAGATTGATACCATTATACGAAACAACACAGTGCTGATACAAGGAACGGCTGTAGATAAATCTGATCTGGAAAAATTAAACGAGGCCCTGTCTTTTACGACAGGTGCGGCCAAACGGATACAGCGTAAGGTTAACTTTTTAGAAGACTTAATTACCCGTAACATGGTGGTGAAACTGGACCAGGATGTTTTGTTTGAACCGGGCAGTTATAAAGTGTCCAAGTCGGTAGTGGAAAACATCGGAAGGCTTTTTGCTCCCGCTGCGACAGAGATTGATAATTTTTCAAAAAAATATAATGACTTTACACTTACGCTGGTCATAACCTTAAAGGGGTATGCCGATGCTACAGCGATCGGCGAAGGCTCTTCGCTGTATAAAGATTTACGGGAAAGGCTCATGTCACTATCGTCCAAAGAACCGGATACCAAAGAGCTGAATAAGGAGCTGAGCCGGGCAAGGGCAGAAGAGGTGAAAAAATTGTTTGAGCGCTATGCTGACAGCCGGAATGATAATGGTATCTACAAGCAAAAGATAATCTACATGTATGAAGGTAAGGGTGATCAGTTGCCCGATCCAAAAGTTACGGATTACCGGGTGGATGATCCAAGGCGAAGAATTGTGTTGCTGTTCTGGAGTATTTTCCCGGATTGAATAGCGGCACTTTTTTTATTATGTGGCAGCCCGGCTATGGTATGCATGTAACAGATATGGAGCTAAAAAAGAAAAGGCCGCCATTGGCGACCTTTTGCAGAAATTTGATTTTTCTATCATTTAGACCCGAATACTTTTTTCAGAATGTCTGAAGTTCTTGCCAGGGGGTTGGCCCTGATATTGGCTTCTTCTTTGGCTACCTGGTCAAATAATGCATCCACGGCTTTGCCCACAACATAACTGGTCAGGTTAGGATCGGCTTTTTTCATTGTGGTGGGAATTCTGTTATATACATTGATAATATCAGCGTAGTATTTGGTAGCTTCTGTTTTATCCAGCGATGCTTTTACGGATGGCGTGAAGGCTTCAATAAGTTTAAGTTTGGTTTTTTCCTTAAAATATTTTGTTGCCTCGTCTTTATCTCCCTTAATGATATTGATGGCATCCGTCAGTGTCATTCCTTTTATTGCTTCTACAAAGATGGGCTTAGCATAGCCCACGGCATCTTCCGCTCCGCGGTTGATGGCTAAAATGGCTTTATCCACCTGCGCACCAAGGCCCATATTGCGCAATGTTTTCTCTGCTTTTTTTGCATCTTCCGGCAGCAGCACTTTATAAAACTGGCTGCCAAAAAAACCATCTGTTTTGTTGAGGTTCAGCACAGCGTTTGTCACACCGTTTGTCAGGGCTTCTTTTATTCCCTGCCCGGCTTCTGCCTCTGTAATGCCAGACGCACCTTTTTTGCCCGATAAAACTTTAGGTATAGATATCTGTGCAAATGTTACAGCCGGGATAAAAGACAAGCCGAATAGAATGGTACGGAAAGTTGCTTTCATAATCGTATTATTAGTTGAGTGCAAGATAATTTGACTTAATTGCAGCAAAAAGCCTGCCGCAAGAATTCACTTAATATTAAGTAATAACCCGCCGCAGGCTTTTGAATAATTGCTTAATTCCAT
>CAYLRV010000021.1:0-73394 GCA_964386395.1 uncultured Chitinophaga sp. | reverse complement strand
GCCATAGTTTTTATTCATTTACGCTTTTTTGTAACGGTGCTTTGATCAGTAAAAGCGTTAAAAAATCAATCAGGCACCCTTTTTTAAAATGAAGCTCTTGGCTTATTATATGTTTGAAACCTGCAGTCTGAAGTAGGATGTCAGAAAGTTGCTTAAGTATTGAGCCTCTTCTGACTTCTTTTTTCTGACTTCCGGTTTCGCATTATACCCTTCTTTTCTTCGGAGGACGGCAACCATTGTGCGGCATTGGCGTCACGTCTTTAATCATCACGATTTCAATACCGCTTTGAGACAGGGAGCGGATTGAACTTTCGCGGCCAGCACCTGGCCCTTTTACATATACATCCACCCTTTTCAGGCCGGCATCAAATGCTGTTTTTGCAGCATCTGCAGCAGCCATTTGCGCAGCATAAGGGGTGTTCTTTTTAGAACCCTTAAAGCCCATTTTACCGGCGCTGCTCCAGGAAATAACCTGGCCGTTCTTGTTGGTAAGGCTGATAATGATGTTGTTGAATGTAGCAGAAATGTGGGCATCGCCGTAAGCGTCCACTTTCACCACTCTTTTCTTAGCAGCTGCTTTTGCACTCAATTGCTGCTGTTGTTGTGCTTTTGCCATAATTTTTGTTCAGAGGTAATCTTTACATTTTTATAATTACCCTGCTATTCTTACAGGGCCTGAACCAATCCTCCTCCTGCACCCGGTATCCGAAATCAGTTCAGTTATATATGGTGCATTTATACAAATTGGCAGCACTGCATGTCGCAGGCTGCCAACTGAATTATTTCTTAGGTGCCTTCTTTTTACCGGCAACCGTCTTACGCTTACCTTTCCGGGTACGGCTGTTGGTTTTTGTACGCTGACCACGAACTGGAAGACCTTTACGGTGACGCAGACCACGGTAGCAGGCGATATCCAGTAAACGCTTAATGCTCATTTGCACTTCAGAACGGAGCTGACCTTCCACTTTCAGCTCTTCCGTAATGGTGTTACGGATAGCATTCAGTTCATCATCATTCCACTCATTCACTTTCTTATTAACATCAATATTGTTTTTAGAAAGGATGTACTTGGCAGTAGAAGGGCCAATACCATAAATATAGGTAAGGCCTATTTCTCCCCTTTTGTTCTTTGGTAAATCAACACCGGCAATACGAGCCATATACTTTGTTTATTTTTTTTCGTTTTTTGTTTTTCGTTGAGCTTTGCCCGGCAAAACTCAAAGCCAATTATCCCTGGCGCTGCTTGAAGCGGGGATTCTTTTTGTTAATGATGTACAGTTTGCCTTTACGACGTACAATTTTGCAATCTGCACTTCTCTTTTTAATGGACGCTCTTACTTTCATAATTTTCGATTTGTATACCCTGACCGCAGTTAAGGTTATTTATACCTGAAATTTATCCTTCCCCTTGTCAAATCATATGGAGACAACTCTACACCTACCTTATCACCCGGCAATATGCGGATGTAGTGCATTCTCATTTTTCCAGAGATGGTGGCCAGTATTTCATGCCCGTTTTCCAATTTTACCCGGAACATAGCATTAGATAAGGCTTCTAAGATTATTCCATCCTGCTTGATGAGTGGTTGTTTCGACATAATTTTTTGGGAACGCAAAGGTAAGAGTATCAGGGCTAAAAAAGAAAAAACCCCTTTGTTTTTTAGGGGTTATGTGGAAAACCAGGGCGATTCCTGGAAAACTATATGATTATCAATGCTTAAGGCTTGTCCAAATGAACCTTCGTCATGTCCAAATACAGGTTTTGCAATTCATGTACAGCTATTGGAAATCCAAAATGGCGCCTGTCTTCCCGCCACCACATTTCAATATTGGAGAAATTTCCGGCTACCGGGGTCACCAGCCGGAAGGAATCCCGCTTATATTTTGTCCCTCCTTCAAAATCTTCTTTTGTAAAACCGAGGCGCATAAGTTGGGTTTCATCCAGCGGCACGGCCGTCATTTCAGCCGGACTGTACCAAAATTCCTGCACACCATTATTGATAAGGGCCTGGTTTTCCTCGTGACTTACGCTTACTACCGTACCCTCCCTTTGTATCCCATCATCATCAATCATTACAATGTCGCCTGATTTTAAATGGTTAATTTTTAGCATAGCATTTCGTTTTTATAATCCGAATATAAAAAATTATATGGAAAAGACCGCTATAGCCGCGGAATTAAGAAAAAAGCCGTCTAACGCTTCAAAAAGCGGTTCTTCAACAATTTTTCCATCACCTCTTCCTTTTGATTGCGGCTGATAGGTATATGCTGCTGGCCGAAAAGGATATCATTGCCATCAATGCTGTCAATTTTCGCTGCCGATACGATATATGACTTATGCACTTTAATAAACCGATCTGCAGGCAGGTACTCCTCCACCGACTTGAACGTAAGGTAAGTGATATGCTTTTTTGACGCTGTATGGATGATGACATAATTCTGTAAAGCTTCGACATACAACACCTCATCGTATTCCAGCTTCACCAGCTTATTATCTGATTTTATAAAGAAATAGCGCTCCGCCGCTGCGGCGAAATTGCCCTGACGTACTTCATAATACTCCTTTGCTTTTAATGCTGCCTTCAAAAACCGCTCAAACGAAAATGGCTTTACCAGGTAGTCAAGGGCATTCACTTCGTACCCCTCCAGCGCATATTGCGGATAGGCTGTAGTAAATATCACTGGCGGCGGATGTTGTAATGACTTAAAAAAACTGAGCCCGGTAATGCGTGGCATCTGTATATCTAAAAACAGCAGTTGCGTTTGCCCGCTGCTGATAAGCGCTGCTGCACTGAGGGGTGAATCAAATTCAGCCACCAGCTCTAAAAAATCAGTATCAGCAATATATTCCTTCAGACCTTTGCGGGCCAGCGGCTCATCGTCAATTATTACGCAACGTATGCTCATGGCAACTGAAGTTTAAGGCTCACTAAAAAATCAGCCGGGGTTTCTGTTATTTCAAGCTGATGTTTCGCGGGATATAAAAGTTCCAGTCTTCGCTTTACATTTTGCAGGCCGATTCCACCTTGCTCCTCAGTGATCGGCTGTGTTTCTTTTGAGTTTTTTACCTGGAAATGAAAATGGCCATTTTGTCTCGTCATATCCACCGTCACATAGTTCATCGTATGGGTATGGTGTGAAATATGCTTAAATGCATTTTCTACCAGTGGCACCAGCAATAACGGCTCAATCGAAAAACCTGTCACTGATGCATCACTATGAAACTTTACCAGGTAACGTTCATCTTTACGCAATTGCTGTAAATCCACATAGTCTTTCAAATACTTCACCTCTTTTTCCACCGGTATCTTTTCATCGTTCATTTCATACAACTGGTAGCGGAGCATTTCCGAAAACTTGTGCAGGGCATTACGGGCTTCATGGTTATTTTTATCAATGAGGAAGTAAACCGAGTTCAGCGAATTGAATACAAAATGCGGGTTGATCTGTGATTTCAGGAAATTCAGTTCTGCCTCCGCCTTCTCTTTGGCCGTTTCTGCCATCCGCTTTTGCAGACGGCTGTAATCAACCAGCAATTTGACGGCCACGCCGGCAATGACAAGAAAAAAGTGCGGAATAACATTGTCATAGATACGGGCTTTCAAATTGTTCTTCAGATCATAGAGTGATGGATTATTTTGAATGCGCCCAATAATATTCATTTTCGAAATACTGCTGCCTGCGACTATGGCTATAAAGATGAGGACAAACCAAAGGTATTTTTTTTTGTAAAGCAAGCCGGGTATGAGCAAGTAGTTAGCGATATAGATCAGTATAGCAAGGTCTGCCACTTTGATTAGTGTAATAATTAGACCTGTTTGGCTATCCCCATAGTCACCCAGACGCAGGTAGTACCATGCACCAAATACCAGCAGCCATACCAGTATGTGATGCAGCTTGTACTTCAGAAAAAAATTAGCGTTGTGCATGATGCAAAATAAAGTTACTGATTATGGCCGGCATTACTATTTACACCAATTGCGGCTGTTTGCTGACGTACTGCCGGTTTGTCCTCTTGTCAGGTAAAGGCTGCTATTCGTGTAAACCACCAAATACACCCCCAGATAAAGCAGAATTTTGGGGTATAAAATATAACACCATGAAATATGCATTCCTTCTATCAATTGGCATAACGTTTCTGCTAAACAGTTGTGCCCAACCTGTTTCACCGGCTAATAATATCGGTGGCCCCTGCGAAGGGTGCGAAGCTATTTATGAAAGTCCGGTGCCTTTTGACAAGCTTGATCACCTGTGCTGGCTGCCGGACTGGAATGGGCAGGGCACAAAACTGGCTGTGAATGGCATCGTGTACCACCCAGATGGTACTCCGGCCGCTGATGTGACTATCTATATCTACCATACTGATCAAAAAGGTGTGTACCCAACTAAAGGAGATGAAAAAGGATGGGCGAAGCGGCATGGCTATCTCCGCGGATGGATGAAGACAAATGAAAAGGGGGAGTATAAATTCTTTACGTTAAAACCTGCTTCATATCCACAAGGAAAGAACCCGGCACATATTCATGTAACCATTAAAGAGCCGGGTAAACATGAATACTGGATAGATGAATATCTTTTTGTAGACGATCCATACCTGTCTGATGCGGAAAAATCAAAACTGCCAAACAGGGGTGGTACTGGCATTTTAGTAACAAAAGATACAGGCAATATGCTGAAAGCGGAAAGGCATATCTATCTTGGAAAAAATATTCCAGGCTACCCGGCAGCAAAATAAAATTTAGCGAATGTAGAGATCGGCCCTTACTTTATAATAGGTAACGGTGCGTTCGACCATGTTGGGTATCATTCCATTCACCCGGAGCAGCCAATACTTTTTGTCCTTGTCGTAGGTGGCTTCCACTGTGCCCTTTGTCACTGAAATAAAAGAAGCCTGTTCACCAGATTTAAACGAATAGGCAGCCTCCACTTCTTTACGCCCGTTGGAGGCTTGTTTAATGGTGTATTTGCCGCTCCGCAACTGGCCTGCATGAAAGAAGAGTGTAAAGAACTGATCCCGTTGCTCTACCTGAACGGTAAGCAGCCCCTTTACTTTGTACACTTTTAGTATGCAGGGGCGGCCCTCTATAAAAAAATTATTGACGCTGACCGTATCCGTAATGAATACCGGGCAACGGCTGAGGGTGGTGTCCCGGGTTTCCTGTGTGTAGCCGGAAATTAATCCAATTGAAAAAAGGATGATGAAAATAAACTTCATGCTTGGAGGTTAAACGCCTGAAAAAGTACTAATTATTTATCACTTATTACTGCTCATTGCTTTTTTGCCCTTTCACCGAATAACAAACTGCCAATACGCACCATCGTACTCCCTTCCTCTGCTGCAATTTTGTAGTCACCGCTCATGCCCATGGATAGCAGCCTGCAGTTGGCAGTCTGCAGCCTGGCGTGATGATCGAATATTCTTTTTAATGCTTTGAACTCACTTCGGATTTTATTCAGATCACCGGTAAAACTGGCCATGCCCATCAGGCCACAAATGCGGATATTGTTCATACTTGTGGTTTCCTCACCTGCTAACAGCTGCGACAATTCTTCTACACTAAAGCCAAACTTGGTTTCCTCTTCTGCTATATGTACTTGCAGGAGGCAATCGACCACCCGGCCGGCTTTTCCGGCTTCTTTATTAATTTCCTTCAGTAATTTCAGACTGTCTACGCCATGTATGAGTTGCACAAAAGGCACTATTAACTTTACTTTATTGGTTTGCAGGTGACCGATAAAATGCCACCGGATATCTGCGGGTAATTGCTGCTGCTTTTCTACCAGCTCCTGCACGTAATTCTCGCCAAAGTCCCGCTGCCCCAGTTCATAGAGTGCCAGTATATCCCCCACCGGTTTCGTTTTAGACACGGCTACCAGCACCACTTGTTTTGCATCCAGTTCAGCTTTGATAGCAGAATAATTTTCAGTATTTACCGGCATTGTACAAATACCCGTTTGCGGGTATATAGCTTTTGTTGAAGGAAAATATTTTTACAAAAAACAAATATAGTTTATGCGATTAAAACTGGCCTTTCTCTGCATGTTGAGTTTTGGTATTATTGGTGCCATCTCTGCCCAGCAAAAATATAAAGGGACCCTGACCACAAAACTCGGTAAAGAAATGCCGGGCCTGATAACTGTAAATCTCACAGGTGAGAATGAAGAACTGATAGAAATAACATCAACAGAAAAGACCAAAGGGAAAGGCAGTAAACAAACAATTACTACTTCTGCCAGGCTGAATGTAGCCATCATCAAAAGCGTTACTATCGATGGAAAGACCTATTATTTCCGGGACATCAGAATCGGTTATGATGATAAAATGCTGAAAAATGTTTGCGTACAACTCATTCTGGGCACGGTGGATTGCGGTATATTCCAGTCAGGTGGTGGCAAAGAGGAACACAGCATCGCCATAAAATTTCCAAAAGCGCCGTTGAGCGAACTGGCTTCTGTTGATTTTGATTATTATCGTTCCTCTGCCAGCGTACCTATGCGCATAAGCGATTGTGAAGCCCTGCTGAATAAAATGGTCGCTAATGATGAAACGGTAACATGGACAGAAGTAAACAGCCGGGACGAGCGCATCCAGCGTTTCAAGAATATCATCAACGAATACAATAGCTGTAATAAAGCAAATTAACCTTTCAGGATACTGCGGCTGATAACAATCCGCTGTACCTCGCTGGTGCCTTCATATATCTGGGTAATTTTGGCATCCCGCATCAGTCTTTCCACATGGTATTCTTTTACAAACCCATATCCGCCGTGCACCTGTACAGCTTCCACAGCTGTCCACATAGCTGTTTCTGATGCGTATACTTTGGCCATCGATGAACTGAGCGTATAATCAATATGCTGATCTTTTTCCCATGCAGCTTTAAGGCAAAGTAAACGGGTTGCTTCTATTTTAGTAGCCATATCGGCCAGTTTGAAGGCAATAGCCTGGTGGTTCATAATTTCCGTACCAAAGGCTTTCCGTGTTTTAGCGTATTCCTTTGCCAGTTCATAAGCACCACTGGCAATACCAAGTGCCTGGGAGGCTATACCAATACGGCCACCGGCCAGTGTTTTCATAGCGAATTTGAACCCAAAACCGTCATCACCTATCCGGTTGGCTTTTGGCACTTTTACATCATTAAACATTACCGTATGTGTATCGCTGCCGCGGATACCCAGTTTATTTTCTTTCGCTGCCACCACTACCCCCGGCCAGTCTTTTTCTACAATCAGGCAGTTGATGCCTTTTGATCCTTTTGCAGGATCTGTTTGTGCCATTACCAGGTATGCAGATGCCGTACCGCCATTGGTTATCCAGTTTTTGGTACCATTGAGCAGGTAGTAATCGCCTTTATCCTCTGCTGTCGTTCTTTGTGAAGTGGCGTCACTGCCAGCTTCGGGTTCGCTGAGCATAAAAGCGCCGATATATAATTCGCCGTCCTTTTTACCCTGTGCCAGAGGAACTAAATACTTCTTTTTTTGTTCCTCTGATCCAAATTGTTGCAAGCCATAACAAACAAGGCTGTTGTTTACGCTCATACACACACTTACACTTGCATCCACTTTGCTTATTTCCTCCATGGCCAGTACATAGCTGATGGTGTCCATGCCGGCGCCACCGTATTCAGGTTTTACCATCATTCCCATAAAGCCAAGCTCGGCCAGTTTAATAATCTGTTCACGGGGAAACTGTTGTTTTTCGTCCCGCTCTATAACGCCGGGCAGGCATTCATTTTTGGCAAAATCACGGGCTGCCTGCTGAATCATCAATTGTTCTTCTGTAAGCTGAAAATGCATATGGAGTTGTCGTTTTGGTGCACAAAGTTAAGGCCTGAGCCCTCCTTTTCCTTAATAGGAAAGATTTGCAACTATTATTATATGTTATAAGTGGTCAAACAAGCTGCCTTGCTAAAACAGATTTGCTGTAAATTTGCAGCGCAAAGCAGGAATATGAAGAAGACGCATATTATATTACTTATCGCTGTGGCTGCTGCCATCGCCGTTTTGATTTCTCTTTTCCAGGTGAGCAGCACTTTTGATACAGTGGATACAGCGATGGCCAAACCGGGCAAATATGTACACCTGATGGCCCGCCTTGACAAGCGCCAGCCAATCGAATATGACCCTGTAAAAGATCCAAACTACCTGAGTTTTACAGCTGTAGACACACTGGGCAAAACCGTTAAAGTAGTATACCGGGATGCAAAACCTGATAACCTGGAAATGAGCACCAGTATAGCGATGAAGGGCAAATACCAGAATGGTGTATTTGAATGTAGTTCCATACAGCCCAAATGTCCTTCGAAATATAAAGAGCAGCAGGCAAGAGGTGAGAAACACCCCGACTCTATTAAAGTAAACTAATCCGCCCCGGGCGGATCAATATATACGCAGATGGATTATATAGGTGAGCAGCTACTACCCGGCCAGTTGGGCCATTTTTTTATAATACTTTCTTTGGTTGCTTCACTGGTTGCCACGTTTGCCTATTTCAAAGCAAGTACCGAGACAAATAAACTGGTTGCAACTAATTCAGGCACCCTGCTTTCCGGGGTAAGTAATTTTTCATATTGGAAAAAGCTGGCCCGGATTGCTTTCGTTGTTGAGAGTATATCTATTGTCAGTGTATTTGTCTGCCTGTTTTATATTATCCATAATCACCGCTTTGAGTACAATTATGCCTGGGATCATAGTAACCGGGCCTTAGAATTCAAATATCTTTTTGCCTGTTTCTGGGAAGGGCAGGAAGGCAGTTTCCTGCTCTGGAGTTTCTGGCATTGTGTACTGGGTTTAATCGTAATGAAGACCAGCAAGAAATGGGAAGCACCGGTTATGACAGTTATCAGCCTGACCCAGTTTTGCCTAGCCACCATGGTAGCAGGGATTTATTTCTTTGGATGGAAGATGGGAACGAACCCATTCCTGTTGTTACGTGAAACCGGGATGTTTGACAATGCGCCGGCCATGCACCTGAATTTTGATGTGAACCAACCACTGAAGCCGGATTATATGACGGCTATTAAAGATGGCGATGGCCTGAATCAATTATTACAGAACTATTGGATGGTAATTCATCCGCCCATACTCTTTTTAGGTTTTGCCACTACGCTGATCCCTTTTGCTTTTGCTGTGGCCGGCCTTTGGAAAAAAGAATATGGCAATTGGGTAAAGCCTGCATTGCCCTGGGCCTTGTTCTCAGCCGCTGCATTGGGCGTGGGCATCATGCTGGGTGCTATGTGGGCTTACGAGTCACTTACATTCGGTGGCTATTGGGCCTGGGATCCGGTAGAGAATGCATCATTAGTACCCTGGCTGATATTAATCTCCGGTATTCACACCATGCTCATCTATAAGCATACCGGTTATTCTTTAAGGGCCAGCCTTATTTTCATGATTCTTTCATTTGGCTTTGTGCTCTACTCCACTTTTCTTACCCGTACAGGAATACTGGGCGATACCTCCGTACACGCATTTACCGGCGAAGGAAGTAATTTCTTTGTCCATATATTATTATTACTGGCGGTATTGCTGCTTCCTGCATTTTATCTCTACATAAAAAGATACCGGGAAGTGCCGGCGATTGTAAAAGAGGAAGCCGCATCATCCCGTGAATTCTGGATGTTTATCGGATCACTGGTTTTCTTCCTGTCTGCTATGGTAGTTACGGCCATTACATCCTTGCCTGTGTTTAATAAAATATTTGGTACCAAACTGGCCCCGCCGGAAAATGTTGAGTTTCTCTATAACAGCATTCATGTATATGTGGCCATCATCCTCGCCGTGCTTACAGCTATTACCCAATACCTGAAGTACAAGGAAACGCCTGCAAAATATTTCTGGAAAAAAATACTAACGCCTACACTTATTGCTGTTGTTATTGCAGGATTGGTCCTTGGTTTTGGGGAAGTGAATTATAAAAAAGAAACGGTTGGCTTTATGGCATCCATCTGGATTGCTGTGGCCTGCAGTATATATACTGTTGTTGCCAACGCCGGATATATATGGGCAGGATTAAAAGGCAAATTAAAACTTGCGGGAGGTTCGGTTGCGCACGTTGGTTTTGGACTGGTATTGCTTGGCATCCTTATTTCTTCAGCCAAAAAGGAAATACTCACGCATAATATCGGCGGTATTCCGGCACCTGTGGGCGAAGGGGAAGATCCTAAAGAAAACCTGACGCTGGTACAGGGAATGCCGGTTAACATGGGTAAGTATGAGCTTACCTATATCAAAGACTCTGCCCATCCGAAGAAAGTACAATCGTATTATAAAATTCTGTTTAAAGCAAAAGATGGTAAGGAAAAATTTATCCTGGAACCCAACTCATTTATCAATCCAAATGGCTTGAATTCCAATCCATCTTTCCACCGCTACTGGAGCCATGACATCTTTACTTATATCACATCCATTTCTAATCCTGATAAAACAAAAGATACAGCCAGTTTTAAACCGAACCGCCTTCGCCCGGGTGATTCTCTTTTCTATTCCTCCGGTTTTATGATACTCCAGGATGTAAAAGAGAAAAAAGATATACCAGACAGCCTTTTTGGTAAGGATGGCAAGCTGTATGAGGCGCCGGTGAAGATTTTTTCAAAAACAGGTTCAATCTATACCGTCACCCCCCGCCTTGCAGTTGCTAAAGGGGAACAGATGGCTATTGCCGATACCATCCACTCCGAAAGCCTTGTATTACAACTGCAGCAGGTAAACCCTGATAATACCATTGAATTAGGCGTAAAAGAATCCGGTGCTGTGATGAAATACATTACTATTAAGGCATATAAATTCCCCTTCATAAATATACTCTGGCTGGGTGTGGCAATTACTGCCATTGGCATATTAATGAGCATGGTGCAGCGTATACGCTTAAACCGCAGGCAGCCAGCCCGGTCAGAAGATTAGCTTTTTCTTAGCAGAAGACTGTTTGTACATACAGCGTCCGGGGTAATTTTGTTGTCATTATGATTTCACCCGGTTGTGACTTACTTTTATATGGTGAATAAGGCCTTGCATAACAGATACTTTATTGTTCTCCTTTTGCTGATCCTTTGCAGCCGTTCTTCCATTGCCCAAAATTCCGGGGAATACGGCGACTCTACTGCGTATGCCTTGCAGGCCATGAAAGAACAACGGAAAAAATGGGGGCCAAACGATACAGTCATTCTGCCCGCAGTTTATTATCACAACGAGATTGTGAATTACAAAGAAGAGGCCATGGTATGGGTCTCCAAACTTCCCGCTAACAAACTGGCCAAGTATATTGAAGAATGGACGAGGCTGCGCAATGCAGTATATGTTACCTACCCTTATGCCCGTACCGCCGGTGCGATTATTAATGAAATAAACAAGAACCTGGAGGGCGTTACCGACAAGAAGGAAAGAAAAAAATATATCAAGACAAGGGAAAAGGATTTGAAAAAACAGTTCAGCGATCCGCTGACAAATCTGTCCGTTTACCAGGGCAAAGTACTGATGAAGCTAATCAACAGGCAAACTGGTAATAATTGCTATGAAATAGTAAAGGAATACAAAGGCGGTGTCAGTGCCCGTTTTTATCAAACCATGGCCTGGTTTGTTGGTGGCAGCATGAAACAGGATTATAATATCGCTAAAAACACCATGGACAGGCAGATTGAAAATTTTGTAAAAGAAATTGATGGCGCCTGGTACAATAATTCTTACAGGCGATAAGGTTTACCGTAGTCAGCCACTCTCCCATCAGCATTATAGTTTCAGTATATTTGAATTCTTAAGCATACTGAAATGAAAACAATTCTTATTACAGTATTCGTACTGTTCTCCGCCCTTACTGCCTCCTCGCAGGTGGTGGATAGTGTAACAATACCGGCTGGTGTTGTCTATAAATATGGTGACCCTGCATTGGTATTGAACGCAAAAAAGGCATTAACAAAAGAATTGTCGGACTCAGCTTCGTACAACCTCAGCAGCGGTGCTACTTTTGTTGGGCCCCAACTATGGTACCGGTATAGTCAAATTCCTCATTTGAAGAGTATTCCAAACGGCGATGTAACGATCCGTTTTAATAATAAAGCTTATCCCGCCAAGCTATTACAGGATGAAGATGGTTTCAAACAGGTCTGGAGCCAATTGGTGGCCGATACACGGAACCAAACCATAACTATCCGGAAAGCGACAGCCAAGGAACTAACCTACTACTGGGCAGTGATCTCTTTTGATATCGATGAGCCGCTGCTTATTGCGGAAGTAACAGGGCACCGTTTCCTGTTTAATTTTGTTCCCACAACCATGAAACTGGTATGGATAGATGAAATACCTGCCGGTTTGAAATAATGCATAAGCTACCAATTCAACAACATGAAACTCGACATACTCGCCATTGGCGTACATCCTGATGATGTGGAACTGGGCTGCTCAGGCACCCTCATCAATGAAATAAAAAATGGAAAAAAAGCCGGTATCGTTGATTTGACGCAAGGTGAACTCGGTACACGGGGGACCATAGATACACGTTACCAGGAAGCTGCCAACGCAGCAATGATTATCGGCCTGCATGTGCGGGAAAACCTGAAGATGCGGGACGGTTTTTTCGAAAATGATGAAGCCCATAAACTGAAACTGATATCAGCCATACGCAAATACCAGCCTGATATTATTATCGGCAATGTATTGCACGACCGCCACCCCGACCATGGCCGTGCCGGCAAAATGATCGCAGAATGTGCTTTTCTTTCAGGACTGGCAAAAATTGAAACAACGGATGAAACCGGCGCTGCACAAACCCGCTGGAGGCCTTCGTATGTGCTTCATTATATACAGGACTGGTACCATGAGCCCGATTTACTGATTGATATAAGCGATGTGTTTGAACAGCGCATGGAAGCCATTAAGGCCTATTCCACGCAGTTTCACTCCACAACCGATAAAAGCGGGGACCCACAAACCTATATATCCACGCCAGACTTCCTCGATAGTGTGATTGCCCGTGCCAGAATGTTTGGCAAACGGATTGGTGTTAAATATGCTGAGGGTTTTATAACTGAAAAAAAGATAGGCATACGGAGCCTCGATGCTTTGATCCAGGTAGAAACCTGACCATCGTTAGTACTGAATGTTAAATAGTTACACACATCCGGGTACAGGAGGCTGATTCTTGGTATTATAACGTACCTTTGCAAACACTAACGCATCGCCGATGAACATTCCAAAATTTTCCATGCCTTCGCAATCCTTTCACAGTGAACTGAAGCGGAGGATCAATGAATACTTTGCCGGTAAAAAAATGACTGGTAATTATAAGTTATACCTGAAAGCAGGTATCCTGATAGTTTCCTTTTTGGCAATTTACGTTCATCTTGTTTTCTTCACCCCAACCGCATGGCTGGCCATTCCCGAATGTTTAATGCTGGGCCTGCTGACAGCAGCTATCGGTTTTAATATTATGCATGACGGTGCGCATGGAAGTTTTAGCAGCCGTAAATGGATTAATGAAATAGCGGGTTATTCGCTGAATGTGCTGGGTGCAAATGTTTTTTTATGGAAAACAAAACACAATGTTATCCATCATGCCTATACCAATATTCATGAACTGGATGATGATATAGAAGCGAAGCCTCTACTCCGTTTTTGCAAGACGCAGAAGTATTATAAAATACACCGCTTTCAGCATTGGTATTTCTGGGCAGCTTACTCGTTGCTCTATATCTGGTGGGTGCTGTTTACCGATTACAAAAAATACTTTACAAGGAAGATAGGCGATCTGCCTATTAAGAAAATGAGCTTCAGCGATCATCTGAATTTCTGGGCTTTCAAATTGTTGCATGCATTCCTCTTTGTTGTAGTTCCAATCCTGGCAGTGGGTGCAATTCCCTGGCTGATTGGTTTCCTGGTATATGGCTTGTTTACAGGCTTCGTACTGAGTATCGTTTTCCAGTTGGCACATACCGTAGAAGACACCAGTTTTTTACAGGCCAGCACACAGGAGGGCAAGATTGAAGATGAGTGGGCCTTGCACCAGTTGAAAACAACAGCCAATTTTGCTACCCGCAACAAGTTTGTATGCTGGTGGGTTGGTGGCCTCAATTTCCAGATTGAGCACCATCTTTTTCCGAAAATATCACATATTCATTACCCGGAAATCAGCCGTATTATTAAGAAAGCCTGCCAAGACTATGGTTTTCCATATATCGAGTACCGCAGAACACGTATGGCCATCGTTTCGCATGTTTCGCACTTAAAAAACATGAGCCGCAAATAAGGCAGGGCTTTTTCCACAATAGCTGGCAGAATTTTGCCGTTAAAAAATGTGCTGGTAATTTGCACCGTTTTTGAACGCCCAGATATGACAGATCTATCTACCCACGACCCGAATAACGTTAGTAATCCCAACAACAACATTTTTGGCCTGCCAACAAATGAAGAGGATGCCCGGTTAGTTATACTACCCGTTCCCTGGGAGGTAACGGTGAGCTATGGCGCCGGCACTGCCCGGGCCCCGGAAGCAATTTTCAGAGCCAGCCTGCAGGTTGACTTATTCGATCCCGAATACCCCGAAGCCTGGATGCAGGGTTTTTATATGCGCCCCAGCGATAAAAAAATCCTGATGAAAAGTGATTACCTGCGCAAAGAGGCTGAACTATATATTGATTATATATCGAAAGGGGATGAAGTGTCGGCCAACCAGTTTATGTGCAAGACATTGAAAGATGTAAACGAAGGAAGCCTGTACCTCAATAGCTGGGTATATGATCAAACCAAAGCCTTACTTGACCGCGGCAAATTAGTAGGCCTCGTCGGCGGCGATCACAGCACACCACTTGGCTTTATGAAAGCGATTGGCGAAGTGCATGGTGCTTTTGGTATTCTGCAAATAGATGCCCATTTTGATTTACGCAAAGCCTATGAAGGGTTCAACTATTCGCATGCGAGCATTATGTACAATGTGTTGCAGGAAATACCACAACTGGAAAGGCTGGTACAGGTCGGTGTTCGTGATTTTGGCAGTGATGAGTGGGAATATGTGAAAAGCAGCAATTATAAAGTGATCACGTATTTTGATAAAGAAATCCGCAACCGTCAATTTGAAGGACAGACCTGGAAATTTATCGCGGAAGAAATTGTAAGCAAACTGCCGGAGAAAGTGTTCATCAGTTTTGATATTGACGGACTCGACAGAAAACTATGCCCATTCACAGGCACACCCGTGCCGGGTGGCTTTGAACTGGAGCAGGTACTCTATCTTTTCAGTAAAGTTTTGCAAAGCGGACGTAAACTAATTGGTTTCGACCTGAATGAAGTAGGCATAGGAGGCGATACAGACTGGGATGCGAATGTAGGGGCCCGTGCTTTATATAAACTATGCAACCTGTTAGTAGCCAGCAATACAGGACATGTTTGAGTACCTAATTATTTTACAGAATAATAAGACAAGGTTCTACAACTTGTTTGGCTGGTTGATCATTTTGGGTAACGTTGCTTTTTTTCTTTACCTGGCCATTTTTGCGGCTGATAAAAAAATTCAATACAGCAGTATTGCCCTGTTGGTCTTACTACTGGTCATTTTTCTCCTGCAATCCTATTTCAAAAACAGCGTTTACCGGTTTGGACTTCATCCCTATTTCTTATTACTCGTACCAGCCTGGATGGCCACAGAAGTATACTGGATGGCCATAGCAGTGTTTCTATTCGACATCCTGCATTCCATTGCCATTCAAAAACTGACTGTAAGAGTGGGGAAAAACATAATCAGGTACCCATCGTTACCCTCAAAAAAAATTGAATGGACCACGCTGAATAATATCATGTTGAAAGATGGAATGCTGACCATCGATTTCAAAAACAATAAGCTCATACAACAACCGGTTGACGAAGACAAAACTTCTGTAAAAGAGGCAGAATTTAACGACTTTTGCAGGCAACAACTGAGCAAATGCGTTTAACACAGTCCCCCTTTATTCTTTACTCCGACGGCAAAGGCAACATATTTGAAGATACATCGCTGTATGTAACCGGCCGCAGCGGCTGGGATGCTTTTGAAGTACCCGCTGATGAGTGGATTGAATTGCCGGATGGCGGATCGCTGTATGAACTCCCCGGCCGCCGGGGAATTGGGATTGATGTGCAAACGGGTGAAATGCGGCTATGTGAAAAAGGTTGGGCCGTGGCTGCATTTATACCGCCGGCACATACTGGTTTTTATTTAGCGGCGTATGAAACTGCACCTGATGCGCCTACCCTGCCCCTGTTTTGCTATACTGCTGCCGGTTGGAACAATGACAAATTTTATGTGCCCGCCACCCGCATAGAACCGGATATCCGGCAGGACTGCGCTGGCTATGATCAAACTAAAGTAGCATCAGGCGCCAAAGATTTATTGAAACATTATCCGCACAACAGGCTGGTGAACCACCTGATGAATAACTGTGCACTCACGTATAGTTGCCCCGCTGCCCGCAATTTTTCCTTGGGAAGATGGGAATGCCCGGTGCCAGCCTCTCCCGCCTGTAATGCTAATTGTGTAGGTTGTATATCACTACAGCCGGATGAAGAACCGATTGTTTCCACCCAGGACAGGCTCACCTTTAAGCCCACAGCAGAGGAAATTGTGGAGTTTACCGTACCGCATTTGGAAACCGCCCCCTATCCTATAATTAGTTTTGGGCAAGGCTGCGAAGGCGAACCCCTGCTGATGTGGGAAACAATAAAGGAAGCAATCATCGAAATAAGAAAGCATACAGGTAAGGGCAGTATCAATATCAATACAAACGGGTCGAGGCCCGATGCAGTGGAGGAATTGTGTAAGGCTGGCCTGGATTCCATACGGGTGAGCACTAACTCGGCCAGGCCTGAAGTCTATATGCCTTATTACCGGCCAAACAATTATCAATTTGAGGACATTGTGGAGAGCCTGAAAGTAGTAACCCGCTATGGCGGCTGGACCTCTATCAACTATTTTGTGTTCCCCGGCATGACGGATTCCATAGAGGAATATGAAGCCCTGCGGAAGCTGATAAAAGAAACAGGTTTGAAAATGATCCAATGGCGCAATTTTAATATCGATCCCGACTGGTACCTTGGCAAGATTGGTGTGGCCGATACGGGTGAATGCATGGGGGTAAAACAATTGCAGGAACTGATACGGGAAGAATTTCCCGACTTAAAATATGGCTACTTTAACCCACCGATGGAAAGGATCAAAGGCCGGTTCGAGGCCGATTTCGCCCATCACTAAAGGGTATGAACAATAACCACCAAAAGAAAATATATACAGGCATGGGGCTGGCCGTATTGGCCACCTTAATCTGGTCTGCAAATTTTGTTGTGGCCAAAGCTGTAAATAAACAGATACCGCCAGTGGCGCTTAGCTTTTACCGATGGTTGCTGGCTTCGGTAATTATAGCCCCATTTGCCTGGAAAAGTTTTAGCAAGGAATGGGCCGTCATTAAACGCTCACTTCCCTATCTTTTCCTCATCTCATTGATGGGCATTTCACTGTTTAATACCTTTGTTTATGTAGGCGCCCATTACACTTCTTCTATTAACCTCGCATTGATTGGCACCACGTCTTCCCCCATCATGGCCGTGTTATTTGCCCGGATTTTTCTGAAAGAAAAAATCGGCTGGCTGAAGCTGGCCGGCATGCTGCTCTGCATCACGGGTGTGCTGTACCTGCTTTGTAAGGGTAATTTCAGCAACCTGCTTTCCTTACATTTCAGCGAGGGCGATCTGTGGGTATTGCTGGCGGCATTTTGCTTTGCCGTGTACAATACCATGGTGAAGAAAAAACCAACTGGGATCAGCGCAGTGCCTTTCCTATTTACCATTTTTACCCTGGGCACCCTGTTGTTGTTGCCTGCATTTATTTGGGAAGCTGGCCAGCATCCGGCCATTAGCTGGAACAGTGATTTGCTGCTCTCCATCCTTTACCTGGGCCTTGGCGCCTCGGTCATTTGTTTTCTTATCTGGAACAAAGCCATTGGCTGTTTGGGCGCCGGGCGTACCGCCATTTTTGGCAACCTGATACCTGTCTTCAGCAGCATTGAAGCCACTATTTTTTTAAAAGAAAAGATCAGCGGCATCCACCTTATCAGCTTTTTTCTTGTTATCGGCGGACTGTTTTTAGCGAATAGCAGGGCCGAAAAAGGCAACTGACCGGCAATTATCCATCGCTTACCTTTCTCCCATTTTAGCTTTACCCAAGGCGACTAACTTAGAACAATGAATCAAGCAGCAAAAAAGGTCGTTATCATCGGTGCCAGCTCGGGTATTGGCAAGCGCCTGGCAGAACGCTATGCCGAAGAAGGATGGCTTGTCGGCATTACGGGAAGGCGAAAAGGTTTATTAGAGCAAATATCGAATAAAAATTCACAACAAATTTATTATGAATGTTTTGATGTAGTTGAAAAAACTGCGACAGGACATCTCCATGCATTAATTACAAAACTCGGCGGTCTTGATCTGCTTATCATTAGTGCTGGAACTGGTGAGCCATCTTTGGAACTAAGCAGGGAGATAGATAAAACGACCATTGAAACAAATGTGGATGGTTTTGCGGCCATCGCTAACTATAGTTTCAATTATTTTGTACAACAAGGGTATGGGCAGTTGGTAACTATTTCTTCGGTAGCTGCCAACAGAGGTGGCCATCATGCACCAGCCTATAATGCCTCTAAGGCATTCCAAAGCAGCTACTTTGAAGGCTTATCTATTAAAGCACTTAAATTAAAAAAAGACATCACTGTCACTTGTATTGAGCCTGGCTTTGTAGATACAAAGATGGCCAAAGGGGAAGGTATCTTCTGGCTTGTTCCGGTTGACAAAGCAGCCCGGCAAATAATGCAGGCTATCCTAAAGCGAAAACGGAAAGTCTATATCAGCAGGCGCTGGCGGCTGATAGCCTGGCTTATGCGGAATTTACCTTATGGACTTTACAAAAAGCTTGGCTAAGCCTCAACGCAATCTTAACATTTCATAAATGCAAGTTGCATGGCATTTGCATCGTTAATAACAGGTGTGAACAATAGTGCTATATGCTATTAACAATCAAAGCCTAAATTTGTATGAATAACTATTCTCGTACCATGGCCCTCAATACTGAGCAGGAAAAAAAGAACAAGCGGGAAGCCTTGCTGCTGACAGGTGGCTTTACCGTAATTGCCATCTTATTGATGCTGTTCGTAAAATGGCCGCTGCCCAAATTTGAGCCAATCGTTCAGGACACTGGTATAGAAGTGGAATTAAACCTCCCTCCTGACCCGCCAGAACCTGAAACACTTGCGGATGGCGGCGGTGGTGGCGGTAACCCCGTTCAGGCAGCCGGCGACCCCGGTATTGCCCCGCATACCCCACCGGCTCCCGGCGAAAATGAAGCTTCAAAAGATGTGGAAGAAGATGATGATGCACCGGTAGTAAAACCATCGGTGGTAAAGCCAAACGCAAAAACGATTACCAATACATCTGTTGCCAAAACGGAAGTACCTAAAGTAGAAACACCTGCTCCCCAAAGGCCTAAAGCTGTGCTGGGCAAAACAACAACCGGCTCTGGCCGTGGTGGTGGCGCCGATGACTATGACAGGGCTGGCGGTAGCGGTACCGGTAGTGGTGTAGGAAACGGCAGTGGCACAGGTGGTGGCACCGGAACCGGGAATGGCGGTGGAAATGGAAGCGGTACTGGTGTTGGAAGCGGCCCTAAAGTAACCCGCGGTGACAGGAAGATTGTGAGAAGCTATTCGTTTGAAGGCGACCTGGAAAAAGCTACAGTTTATGCTAACGTGAACGTATCACCAGAAGGTGTTGGCTCTTTTGTAAGCATCGCCAAAGGCTCAACGAATAGCAGTAATGCCTATAAGCAGGCTATCGTGCGCTACCTGCAGAATATCCGGTTCGACAAATCGGATCATGAATCGATGATTACGGTGCAGTTTAACTTCCGGGTTAACTAAACATAAACTTGTATAATGATAAAGGCCACTTCCAAAAGTGGCCTTTTCTTTTTGCCCGTACTTTTGCAGGGATGAATTATGAAGAAACGATTGATTATCTCTTTACCAGGCTACCGATGTTCAGCCGCATCGGTGCAGCTGCTTACAAGGCAGACCTGACAAATACAATCAGGCTTTGTGCTGAGTTGGGTAATCCGCAGGAAAAATTCAGGACCATTCATATTGCCGGTACAAACGGAAAAGGGTCTGTCAGCCATATGCTGGCAGCTATATTTCAAACTGCCGGGTATAAAACCGGGTTGTACACTTCTCCTCACCTTAAGGATTTCCGGGAACGTATAAAAATCAATGGCGAAATGGCCGACAAAGATTTCGTGGTTGATTTTACGCAATCGATCCGGCCATTGATCGAAGAAATTGAGCCCAGTTTTTTTGAAATTACCGTCGGTATGGCCTTCAGCTATTTTGCCAAAGAAGAAGTCGATATCGCCATTATCGAAACAGGCCTGGGCGGAAGGTTAGACAGCACCAACATTATAGTCCCCGAGCTTTCCCTTATCACGAATATTGGTATGGACCATATGAACATGCTGGGCGATACCCTGGAAAAGATTGCGACCGAAAAAGCAGGTATCATTAAAAAACAGGTTCCTGTTATCATCGGCGAGCATCATCCGGAAACAGATGCTGTGTTTATAAAGAAAGCCCAGCATGAACAAGCCGCGATTTTATTCGCACAGGATAAATACACCGTCAGTTCCTATGAATGGGAAAAACACTTGTTGCACGTGAAAGTTGATAATAAAAACGAAACCACAAAACAAAGCTTTCAGCTCGATCTGCCGGGCATCTACCAAACAAAAAATCTCCTCAGCGTTCTGCTGGCCTGTGATCAATTACGTTTGAAGGGTTGGAAAATTAGCGATCGTAACATCCTGGATGCCTTGCCGAAGGTAAAAAAACTTACTGGCCTGCATGGCCGATGGGAACTGCTACGCCAAAACCCGATGCTGGTAGTGGACGTAGCCCATAACGAAGATGGTATGTCGCAACTGGTAGCGCAAATAAAAGCCACTCCGCATAAAGTATTGCATATTGTACTCGGCATGGTGAAAGACAAGGAGGTTGACCAGGTTTTAAGCCTTTTGCCGAAAAATGCCAGGTATTATTTTACCCGTGCCGAGATACCCCGTGCCTTACCCGAAGATGAGCTGATGGAGAAAGCAAACAGGTTTGGACTCGAAGGCAAAACATTTGCAAATGTCAACTTTGCTATGGTAAGTGCTTCTTTATCGGCAACCAAAGATGATCTCATTGTCGTATGCGGCAGTATATTCCTTGTAGGCGAAGTAAGTCTGAGTGCAGTGAACGCTATATGGAAACAGGAGGCACAGAACAGCCATGCCATAGATATGCTGGAAGCTGCCATATTCTTTAATTAAAACCTGCTGCTAATTCCACTCTACCAGCCCGGTGCCCGACCAATGCCCGAATGAGGTTAAATCCATTTTAGGCTTATCCATATGGTACCAGATGTCCAGCATATTCCAGAGACGGATATCATCAAATACGAAATGACATTTCTTTTTGAAATTGATTTTTGAGAAATGCTCCAGGAAAAGATATTCCTGTTTACCATCTTTCAGCGCATCCATGAAAATAAGATCAGCCTGCTCCAGCATAGCCTGGTGCTTCAGTACATCTTCCTTTTTTGTCAGGTCATCGGTGTATTGTACCAACTGGCTGTCAAAATCCCTTTCAGTAAGGATGGTATCTGCAAAGCCATGCCAGGGTATGATGTCAAAGGTGCAGATTGTTCCATCTGCAGGCATATATTTCTTCATACAAAGGCTGGAATAGCCAAGGTGTGTACCAAGTTCCACCACCAGCTTAGGCTGGATTTTCTCAACAATCGCTGCAAGCAGTTTATAATGTTCGCCAGGATAGATATCTATATAATTGGTACCTGATTTTATACGGGAGGAAACCTCGCTCAAATCTTTGGAGCCTGCTGCATTCACACAGGCGATACCAAGCGCCAGTAAATTTTCGGTTGGTTTACCAGCCTGTCCATCCATGCTATAAATTGCTGAATAGCGCTTATCGCTTGCATTGCCGGGGATGGGCATCAACTCATTTACTTTTTCTTCGTTTGTTTTTTTGGACTTCCAGATCATAAATAGAGTTTTAATAGCGCAGCTCGCCTAATCTATTCAGTGCATACAGCATACAGCTGACATGCATGGATTGTATAATTTTATTCTCCCGTAGTAATTGTTTCAACTCATCCATAGACAGCAACAATACTTCAATTTCTTCATTTTCATCCAGCGACTGGCTGGCCACTTTCTCCCCGCCTGTTGCCAGGAACATATGCAGCAGGTTACTGTTGGTAGATGGATTGGGCGATATACCACCAAGATGTTCCACCTTATCGAACTGGTAACCTGTTTCTTCCAGCAACTCCCTGCGAATAGCTGCTTCCAGGTTTGCATCAGTACTATCCACACAACCGCCGGGTATCTCAATACATTCTTCGCCTAATGCATGCCGGTATTGGCGGATCATAATCACTTTTCCATCTTTTGTGAGCGAAAACCCTCCTACCCAGGTAGTGAAATCATACACGTAATAGGGTTCCACAATTTTACCTGAAGGGGTTTCACATTTTTCCCTTCTCACTTTAAGCCAGGGATCATTAAAAATAAACTGCGATTCCAGTACTTTCCATTTTGCATTTCGCATCGCCGCTTATTATAGTTTCGCTTCTGTAAAAGATTTCCAAACTCCGTTTATCTTCAGCAACTCCCCTATTTTATATTCGATAGTATCGGTGGGTGTCCCAAATACACCATATGGCTCAGTGAATAGTATTCCGCTCCCTTTTTCAATTTCTTCGGGTTCATAGTCTTCGTCAAAGCCGATGAATTTAAGGTCTTTCAAAATACCACGAGCTTCCAGTTCAAGTGAAAATTTTACTAACCGGTTTGTAAAATCCTCTCTCCATTCCTTCAGCGCATTCGGTTCTTCTTTCAATTCATTGGGTATGCCCCTGTAATCAAAATTATTTTTCTCCAGGAAACGTACGGTACCGTTGTCAGGCAATACGTCGTTCACAAATTTCCCTATCGTTTTCCGGTCCTTTGATTGCAGCGCCTTCATACTGGCTATGTACACTTCTTTCGGATCGGTATAGCCCGTGGATTTTTTACTGCCGCAACCCGTTAGAACAAACAGGGCAACTGCGATTACTATTAAATGCCTCATAAATTCTTATTTGAATGTGTTACCATCCCTTTCTTTCCCGCAGGGACGTAATATGCGCCACATGGTGTTTACCATGCCAGGCATACATACCCAGCAGGTACCAGAGCCGCATTGTTTTTTTATGCTCAGGGTGAAAGATCGTCCGGTTATTCCACTCGTTGTCGGTTATGTATTTCAAGGCTTCAAACAAGCGGGCATGAATAGCATGTAATAAAGTCAGCGAAATGTTTACCGGTAACTTCTCCACATCATGCAGGCCTACCCATTTATTCTCATCATAAGGTTTAATAGCCGGGTTATCCTCAGTAAGCCCAAGCTTAAAACGGCAATACGCATTAATATGGCTGTCGGCAATATGGTGCACCAACTGATGAACGGTCCAGCCCCCGTCCCGGTAGGGTGTATGCAATTGTGCTTCATCCAGGTTAAGGATGGCATTTTCCACTTGTAATGGCAGGAATTTAATATCAGCAAGCCATTCTATTTTTTGTTCGATGGAAAAAGGCTTGGGTTCATACTGCCCGATGGGATAACGGGGATCGGCTGCAACAGTAGGCATAGTTTTTATTTTATTACTTCCAGAAGTTCTACCTCAAATACAAGGGTGGCACCGCCGGGGATATCACTGCCAGCTCCACGATCACCATAAGCAAGATCCGACGGTATCCACAAACGCCAGTGGCTTCCCTCCTTCATCATAGGAAGGGCAACCTGCCATCCTTTTATTAATGCACGCAATGGGGCGGTAAACGGTTGGCCCCTTTTAAATGAGTTGTCAAACTCCTTACCGTCCAGCAAAGTGCCTTTGTAATGTGCTTTCACACTATCCGTAACCAATGGCTGGGCGCCCGTACCTTCTTTTATTACTTCATACTGGATACCACCGGGTAGTTCCTTTACTCCTTCCTTATCTATATTCGCTGTCATAAATACAGCGCCAGCTGTTTTTTGTGCTTCAATTTTTCCTGACATAAATGCTTTTAATTTGTTTTGTATACTCATGTGGTGAGTTGTGAATTTTTATTTATCAGCCCTCTCTTAATGAGTGGCCGGTCAAATCAATAAATACATCTTCAAGATTGGCCAGTTTCATTTCTTTGGGCCGATCAAAGCCTTTGGCGATCAGATTATCGATCAATCCATCCGGAGAATCCATTGCCACAATTTTCCCCGCATCAATGATTGCTACACGATCGCAGAGGTATTCTGCCTCATCCATATAATGTGTGGTAATTATCACCGTGGTGCCATTTGCCCTTATATTTCTTATCAGCTCCCACAGGCTTCTTCTTGCCTGCGGGTCCAATCCGGTAGTTGGTTCATCCAGGAAAATTATTCTCGGCTTATTGATTAAGGTAGTGGCTACCGAGAAACGTTGTTTTTGCCCCCCGCTCAACTCCTTTACTTTAGCTTTCGCCTTGTCACGCAGGTTTACCATTTCTAATAAATCCATTGGATCCACCCGTTGGTTGTACAGGCCGCTGAATAACTCAACAAGCTGTGTCAGGTTTAGCCCGGGATAGTAACCACTTGTCTGCAGTTGAACACCAATTATTTTTTTAATCTCGTTTGGCTTTACATCCAGGTCAATGCCATCCACCCAAACCTTACCGCTTGTTTTAGTACGGAGGGTTTCTATAATTTCCAGCGTAGTGGATTTACCGGCACCGTTCGGCCCAAGTAACCCGAATATTTCGCCTTCCTTGACCTCGAAGGAAATACCCTTAACAGCCTGGAACTGTCCATAATTTTTTACAAGGTTTTCAACTGATATAATTGTCTTTGCCATGCGCTTGCTTTAAATATATTGTTCCAGTTCTTCCATCATATTTTTACTGCCAATAAACATCGGCGACCGCTGGTGCAGTTCCGTTGGCTGAATATCTAATATTCTTTCTTTGCCATTCGTGGCCTTCCCACCGGCTACGGTTACAATAAAAGCAAAAGGATTACACTCATACAATAACCGCAATTTGCCTTTCGGTTTATCCGTTGTACCGGGGTACATAAATATGCCGCCTTTGATCAGGTTGCGGTGCACATCGCTCACCATACTGCCGATATAGCGCTGCGTATAGGGCCCGCCGTTTGTTTTGTCTTTCCGCTGACATACTTCTATATACTTCTGCACACCTTCTTCGTACTGGAAAAAATTTCCATGGTTGACAGAATACATTTTTCCAGTGTCGGGACATTTAATGTCCGGATGGCTCAGTGTCCATTCACCAATTGACGGGTCTAATGTAAAACCATTTACCCCCCTTCTGGTGGCATAGACCAGCATGGTGGACGATCCGTATACCACGTAACCGGCGGCGACCTGCTGATTGCCTGGTTGTAAAAAATCCTCCTGGGTTACCACGGTGCCTACCGGTGTCTTGCGCCGGTATATGCCAAATATGGTACCAATGGATACGTTTACATCAATGTTGCTGCTGCCATCGAGCGGATCGAAAAGGCAGACATATTTTGAATTGATACTTTTAGCATCATCAAACGCTACAAAATCATCCAGTTCTTCACTACCAATACCTGCGCAGGCTATACCATGGCTCAATACGCCCATAAACTGATCGTTGGCGTATACATCCAGTTTTTTCACTTCTTCACCCTGTACATTCACCGTACCGGCATCACCCAGTATATCCACCAGGCCAGCCTTGTTTACTTCAATATTTACCCGCTTGGCAGCCAGGCCGATATTGCGCAACAAATGCGACAATTCACCCGTGGCATTCGGCACATCCCGCAACTGCTGGATAGTAAACTCATCGAGAGTCTGGACTTTACGATTGACGATCATCTTGGCAAGTTTTGATGCGATAAAAGTACAGGAAGTTGTGCATGTATCGGGGGTTAGGATTAAATTTTATCGGCCTCCGTTGCGGCTGTTCTCCGCTTCCTGAATACCTCTGAAAACGCAAGAAAAAGAAACCCTGCAAAAACATAGATAAGTGAACTCCTTGCCAACGCTATCCCGTTGCTATCCGCCAGTCCAAATCCTCCGCTTTCAAGGGCATGTGCATTAAACTCAAATGTAACGGCAGAAAGCAGGTAAAGTGCAAATAATAAATAAGCTGCCCGCTTCATACGGCGAACATTTTTTTCTGTAAACAATACCGACCGCTTTATATCGTATAATACCAGGAACAATTGGTATAAAAATAATTGCCATGCTATTACCCAAAGCAAGGCCCGGATGCGCATAAACTGGTAGGGCACCATATCGAATCCTTTGAAGAGGTGCAAGGGCTGGTACATTACCAGAACCGGTCTTTCCAACGGTGCCGCATCCTCCAGTTTGTTGCCCGCACGTAATGTATCTGGTACTCGTACCTGTACTATCCCGGTACGCTGACCATCACCGCTATCCCCTTTATATTTTTCCACGACATTACCTTTGATAAGACCGGGGAAATTGATTCTAACCTGGCTTACCGGTATATCAATAGTGCCGGAGGGTCTTATAAATTCAACAATGGCCAGCAATAGGGTAATTAACCAAAGCGTAAACCCGGTGGCGACAATATAATAAGCGGCGTGTAAACCAAAATTCTTTTTCAAATCAGTTTAGTTTCTATAAAAATAATGCTTATACACGTACAGCCCACACCCGGAAAGTAAGTAAGGCCAATGTATATTTGCGCCAATCAGTTATAGCATGAAAGTCTTCAAATTCGGCGGCGCTTCAGTCAGCTCAGTAGAACGGATAAAAAACGTGGCAGCTATCCTCCGCCAATACAGCGGGGAAAAAATTGTGGTCATTGTTTCGGCCATGGGTAAAACAACCAATGCCCTGGAAAAAGTGGCAGAAGCTTTCTTTGCAGGCAATAAAGAAGAAGCGTTGCAACTGTTTGAGCAGGTAAAACAACAACACCTCACCACAGCCAAATATTTATTGGTCACAGGTTACCTCTCCTGCGAAGCTCGGTTGAAAGATTTTTTCACGGAAGCAGAATGGCTGTTGCATGATAAACCTGTGAGGGAATACGATTATTACTACGACCAGCTGGTTTGTACGGGGGAGCTTTTCTCCACAACCATTGTAAGCGCTTACCTCAATGAAGCTGGTGTAAAAAACACCTGGCTGGATGTACGGGATATTTTCCGTACCGATGATGATTTCAGGGATGCGTCTATCGATTGGGATTTTACATTAAACAAAATTCAGACTGAAGTACTGCCCGCTTTTAGCAAAGCTGATATTGTGCTGACGCAGGGTTTTATCGGCGCCACTGATGAAAATGAAAGCACCACCCTTGGCCGGGAAGGAAGTGATTATACCGCGGCTGTTTTTGCCAACATGCTGGATGCTGAAAGCCAGACAATCTGGAAGGATGTAGAGAGTGTGATGAACGCCGATCCAAAACAATTTGCTGATGCCATTTCCATACCTGAACTGAACTATAATGAAGTGATTGAAATGGCCTATTACGGTGCACAAATCATTCACCCAAAAACGATAAAACCGCTGCAGAATAAAGGCATCCCGCTGCTGGTTAAAAGTTTTATCGATCCAACACTTCCGGGAACTGTTATACACGATAAGCCCGTGCATAACCTTCCACCCATTATTGTATTGAAAGAAAACCAGGTCATGATTGAGATGATCTCCAGGGATTTCTCCTTTGTAGGCGAACAGTATATCGGGCAGCTATATCATTTGTTTGAAAAATTTCACATCAAGCCTAACCTTACACAAAACGGTGCGATTAATTTTGTTTGTGTACTGGATGACCGCAGTGATAAAATAGAAAAGCTGGCATTAGAAGCATCTGCCTTCTTAGACGTGCAGGTAACCAAAGGATTATCACTGCTTACCATCCGGCATTATACCAGGGAACTGTTTGAGAAAATGACGGAAGGAAAAAAGATAACGCTGCTTCAGCGTAACGAGCTGACAGTACAGGCTTTGTTAGCTTAATAACTAAGGGATTTCGACATTCACCGTCTGCACCATTTTTTTGGCTACGGGTTTGTCATGCAGCAGAGCCGGGGACCAATTTCCCATTTTCTCCATTCGGATAATCAGTTCATCGATAAAATCTTCATCGTTGATACCTTTCAGCACTTTAAAGTTTACGGGCCTGCCATCTTTATCTACAATGAACTCCACCTGCACATAGGCCTTCTTGACCCCCTTGGGCAAATAAGGCACCATATCCACCCCCAATTTTTCGAGGTATTGGGTAAACGCATTATTGCCTCCGGGAAATTGTGGCCAGGTGTGCACGGAATTTGGCAAATCATCAATCTTACGGGTCAGGTGTTGTACTGGTACCCTTTTTTTCACCGGTTTCTCTTCTGCAATATCTTTTTGCTTTTTAGGCGGTACATCATTGATCAAATACTGCCCTTTTTCATTCACCATCACAACAGGTAATTGCTGGTATTTTTCAAAATAGTCAAACGCATCTTCCAGCCGGTTAGCAAATTTCTTCAGCGTAGCATCATCCTTCGTTAACCCTTCCAGGTATTTCACACTTTTCTCTACATTAAAACGTATGGGGAAGATATGCACAGGAATAAAATCCTGCCCCTGGTCTTTGGCATAAGCTGCCAGTATATACAGCTCATCTATTTGCTCATCCCGGATGGGGATACAACCCACTGTAACGCAACTCCCATGAATATAGATATCGCTGCCCGGCCTTAAGGAATCGCTCAATATCCTGTCGGAAACATTCGGGTAATTTAGCCCGAGTGATAAATAATAATTGCTCTTCGGATTAAATACATTTATCTGATAAAACCCTTCAGGTACCTGGTAATCGCCTTCCATGCGTTTTGGCCCCAGGGTGCCGGCCAGCGCACAAACCTTATACGTTTTAAACAATTGGAATTTATCCTTGATTTCATTTTTCACCCACACTTCCAGCTGGCTGTCATACTTGAAGGAACGTATATATATGTACTTAGCCGGCCATTGCAGCTTTTTAGCAGCAAATTGTTTTTGCAGTGTATCAGCCTTTCGTTGCATGGCCTCACTGGGCCTTGGAAATGTCTTCTGATAATTAATGAAAGAAAAGGCGTCTCCACCGCCCTTGGATGCGGGCTGGGCCACGGACGATTGTGCGGCGAAAATCAACAATACAATTGCTAACAGGTTTCTCATGCTTTATCAGTTTAAGCTAACGCAGGGTAACCGGATTTGTTATAGCGGTTATGCTAAACTATTTGTAAAGATAATGAGGAAATACGAAGACTGAAACCGGTAATCTGATGCCAGGAACTTCGTTCATAGTTAATTGTACGTCCTGCTTGATGGGGGCCTTCTGACTTCAGTCTTCTTGCTTCAATCTTCTGACTTTAGTCCCTCTATAAGTTCCCTCTCGCATCCTGCTCTTTTTCAAGCGCTTCAAACAGGGCTTTAAAATTGCCTTTGCCAAAGCTTTTAGCCCCCTTCCGTTGAATTATTTCGAAAAATAAAGTAGGCCTGTCCTCCACTGGTTTTGTGAATAATTGAAGCAGGTATCCTTCATCGTCCCTGTCTACCAATATACCCAACTCACTTAGTGGGCCCAGGTCTTCATCAATGGCACCAACCCTGTCCAGTAAATCATCATAATACGTATTCGGAACTTTTAAAAACTCCACACCCCGGCTTTTTAAAGCAGTTACTGTTTTTACAATATCATTGGTAGCGAGTGCCACATGCTGTACCCCCTCTCCGTCATAAAAATCCAGGTATTCTTCCACCTGGCTTTTCTTTTTGCCTTCTGCTGGTTCATTAATTGGAAATTTCACAAAGCCATTACCATTGCTCATCACTTTACTCATCAATGCTGAATACTCAGTGGATATATCGTTATCATCAAAAGAAAGGATATTACGAAAGCCCATCACATCTTCATAAAACTTTACCCAGGGGTTCATCTGGTTCCAGCCAACATTGCCGACACAGTGATCCACGTATAATAAACCTGTTTCTGCCGGGTTGTATTCGCTTTTCCATTCGCGGTAGCCGGGCATAAAAGCGCCGTTATAGTTTTTCCTTTCTATAAATAAGTGAATGGTGTCACCATAGGTATGGATACCGCTCATGACCACTTCGCCATCCGCATCCTGCATCACAGTGGGTTGCATATAGGCTTTGGCGCCACGTTTCGTGGTTTCTTCAAAAGCACTTCTTGCATCATCCACCCGCAGGGCAAGCATGCGCACACCATCACCATGTTTGTAGATATGGTCGGCAATGGGGTTACCGCTTCGGAGTGGTGTCGTCAGTACAAAAGTCAGCTTGTTCTGGCGTATAGCATAACTGGCTCTGTCTTTTACACCTGTTTCAGGACCTGCATAGGCCAGGCTCTGGAAGCCAAAAGCTGTTTTATAAAAATGGGCGGCTTGTTTGGCATTGCCTACATAAAATTCAACGTAGTCTGTTCCCTGTAGTGGAAGAAAATCGGTTTGTGTAGTTGCTATTGCTTTATTCTGGGTTGCTGTAGTCATGATTTTGAAATTGTAAATGAAAAAAAATCGGGGAATGGTTCTTTCAAAATCAAAAATGGTTCATGGCCAATGTTTCCATGAGCAAACTAAAATTGGCCCTTTCGTCGTTAAAGAGTTTATGCGGGTAATCCGGAAGCATGGAACAAAGGTACATAAATGATATTATCGAAATGAATGTCTGTGGCAGGTGTTGCTTACATTTGCTTCCATGCAAAATCCTTCGGCTCCGCATAAAATCGGCATTCTCGGCGGCGGACAACTCGGCAGAATGTTATTGCAAGCTGCTGCAAATTATCCTGTAGAAACTTTTGTGCTGGAAAATGATACGCAATGCCCTTCGGCCCATCTCTGTCACCATTTTACAAAAGGTGATATAAAAGATTTTGATGCCGTATATAATTTCGGCAAAGGTCTTGATGCCATTACCATTGAGATAGAAAATGTGAATGTGGATGCGCTGGAAAAACTGGAAGCGGAGGGCATCCGTGTTTATCCAAAACCAGCTGTGCTGCGCACCATTAAGAATAAAATATTACAGAAGCAATATTACCAGCAATGGCAGATACCATCGCCCGAATTTGTTATCACCAATAATTTGCAGGAACTGCAACAACGGGAAAGTTTTCTGCCTGCGGTACATAAAATCGGGGAAGGCGGGTATGATGGCAAAGGGGTTCAGCTGCTGCGAAAAAAAGAAGATATCGCAAAAGGTTTTGATGCGCCATCCGTACTGGAAAAAATGGTGCTTATTCATAAAGAAATCGCCCAGATGGTGGCGGTAAATGATAAGGGCGAAACAGCACTCTATCCACCGGTAGAAATGCTTTTTGATCCTGCATTGAACCTGCTCGACTACCAGCTTTGTCCTGCAGAAATAGATGAAAAAACGCTCTGGAAAGTGGAAGCTATTGCCCTCTCCGTGGCCCGTAATTTTAAATCACCGGGCATTTTTGCTGTAGAACTTTTTGTTGATAAAAATGGGGATGTACTGGTGAATGAGACAGCGCCCCGGGTACATAACAGCGGCCACCACACTATCGAAGCGCATTATTCTTCCCAGTTTGATATGCTATGGCGTATAATACTTGGTTATCCGCTGGGCAATACAGATGCAATATTACCCTCGCTGATGATAAATGTTGTTGGCGGGGAAGGACATAGCGGACCGGCCCGCTATGAAGGCCTGGAAGATATACTTAAAATTGAAAATGCGTTTGTGCACCTTTATGGCAAGGCAGAAACAAAACCTGGCCGCAAAATGGGGCATGTAACGGTATTGAGTAAAGAAAAACAGGAACTCCTTCACCAGGGCAATAAGATAAAGCATACGCTTTCGGTAAAAAGTTGAGCCGCCCGTCAATTTATTCCGCCACTCGTATTTTGGCCCCGGCACGGCGAAAGGATGAGAATGCCTTTACGTCTTAAAAACTGGTGATTATCAATTACCTTTAGTTACTATTTTATTCAATTTCTCTGCACACATGAGACCTATTTCTATCATTGCCTTATTAATTGTATTAGTATTTGCATCCTGTGGAAAGAAAAAGAAAGCTGCCACCGGTCCGCAAGCCGGCGCAGCCAAAGCACCACCCGCCCGGGTAGATGGATATGTTGTGCAAACTGAACCTTTCCAGGAGGATTTGGAAGTCCCCGGCACCGTTATAGCTAACGAAGTTTTAGAAATTCATCCTGAAGTATCCGGCAGGCTGGTTTACCTCAACGTAAAGGAAGGAACCTATGTTGGCCGGGGTACAGTACTGGCAAAATTATACGACGGAGACCTGCAGGCCCAGCTCAAAAAAGTAATGGTGCAATTAGAACTGGCCAAAAAGACGGAAGAAAGACAGGCACAGTTGTTGAAAATACAGGGTATCAGCCAGCAGGATTACGATATCAGTCTGTTGCAGGTAAACAACCTGCGTGCCGATATTGGTATTTTACAAACCAGTATTGCAAAAACAGTTGTCCGGGCCCCGTTCAGCGGAAAAATCGGGCTGAATAAAATAAGCCCGGGCGCCTATGTTACACCCGCATCGGTTATTGCTGTTATTAACCAGACCGATCAATTAAAAATAGATTTTACTGTTCCTGAAAAATATACAGGCTTAATCAAATTAGGTCAGATTGTAACATTTACCATCGAGGGATCCAAAAAACAGTTGGGTGCAAAAGTAATGGCAACAGAAGCGAGTGTAATGGAGAATACCCGCAGCCTGACTGTGAGGGCAGCCGTAACCGGTACAGATGAAGCATTGATAGCCGGTGCATTTGCAAAAGTAAAATTAGACCTGGAACCTACGCCCGACGCCATCCTTGTACCCACACAGGCTATCCTTCCGCAGGCAAGGGGCAAAAAAGTAATCCTGTATAAAAGTGGTACTGCCATATTTGCTGATGTCACAACCGGCAGCCGTGATTCGGCAAGGGTGCAAATCCTGGATGGGTTAAAAGCTGGCGACACCATTGTAGTAACAGGTCTGCTCAGTGTGCGGCCTGAAGCAAAAATTCAAATTGGTAAGATTGTAAATGCGAAGTGAGCAAGCGCATTCACAACTCACTATTGACTACTCACTATGAATATATCAGAATTAAGTTTACGCAGACCGGTCCTGGCGATTGTGATGAACATCATCATTGTGGTATTTGGTGTAATCGGTTTTCAGTTTTTAGGTGTGCGGGACTACCCGGCTATTGATCCGCCGAATATCGGGGTGCGCACCTCCTACCCCGGAGCAAATGCTGACATCATCGAAACGCAGATTACTGAGCCATTGGAAAAAGCCATCAATGGTATTGCCGGTGTAAAAAATATTACATCAAGCAGCAGTAATGGCACCAGCAGTATCAATGTGGAATTTGACCTGGGTGTGGATTTGGAAGCTGCTGCGAATGATGTACGGGATAAGGTATCACAGGCCCAGCGTTCATTACCTTCTGACCTGGATGCGCCCCCGGTGGTATCCAAAGCTGATGCCAGCTCGGATTTTATTCTTTCTATGACCGTGCAGAGCGACACAAGAAACCCGTTGCAGATTACAGAGTTTGCGAATAATACGCTGGTAGAGCGGCTGCAAACTATTCCCGGGGTGAGCGGTATACAAATATGGGGAGAGAAAAGATATGCCATGCGTATCTGGATAGACCCCGTAAAACTGGTATCGAAAAAAGTAACGGCCAATGATGTGCAAATTGCTTTACAGAATGAAAACGTAGAGCTGCCCTCTGGTAAAATATCAGGTGACGCCACTGAATTAACGGTGCGGACATTTGGCCGCCTGAATACCGAGGAAGAATTCAACAACCTGATTGTAAAAAATGTGGATGGCACCGATATTCGTTTGATAGATATTGGCGAAGCCGTGCTTGGGCCGGAGAATGAAGAATCATCATTACGTGGCAACGGCATTCCCATGATTGCGCTTGCCCTGATACCGCAGCCCGGCTCTAACTACGTTTCAATATCAGATGAATTTTATAAACGGCTGGAACAGATCAAAAAAGATGTACCCGAAGACATCAGTATTAATATAGCCCTCGACCAGACGAAATTCATTAAGAAATCAATCCTCGAAGTGGAGGAAACACTGATGATTGCTTTCCTGCTTGTCGTGTTGATCATATATGCGTTCTTCCGCGACTGGATTATTGCCATTCGTCCCCTGATAGATATTCCTGTTTCATTAATTGGTGCCTTCTTTATTATGTACCTGATGGGCTTTACCATCAACGTACTTTCGTTATTAGCTATCGTGCTTGCCACCGGCCTTGTGGTGGATGATGGTATTGTGGTAACGGAGAACATCTATAAAAAAATGGAGAAAGGGATGAACAAATGGCAGGCTGCGGTGGAAGGCTCCAAAGAAATTTATTTTGCCGTTATCGCCACCTCCATCACCCTGGCAGTTGTATTCCTGCCCGTAATTTTCATGCAGGGCTTTACCGGCCGTCTGTTCCGTGAGTTTGGTATTGTGGTTGCCGGTGCTGTATTGATTTCTGCCTTTGTCTCATTAACACTTACACCAGTATTGAACGTTAAGCTTTCCAAGAAAGATGTACATAAGCACTCCTGGCTTTACAATAAAACAGAGCCTTTTTTCCGGTGGATGGAGAACACCTACAATTCCATGCTGAAAGGTTTTATGCGGGTAAGATGGATTGCATTTCTAATTATAGGCGCCTGTGTTGCCATAATTTTTATACTCTTCACAACGCTTAAGTCGGAGCTTGCACCTATTGAAGACCGGAGCCAGTTTCGCCTGCAGTTAACCGGGCCGGAAGGCACTTCCTATGATGCTATGGATAAATATGTGGACAGGCTTACCAATTTCATGCTGGACTCTGTTCCTGAAAAAGAAATTGTACTGAGTGTAACTTCTCCCGGCTTCAGCGGAAGCGGCAATGCCAATACCGGTTTTGTACGGGTTACCCTGGTACCGCCCGGTGACAGGACCCGTTCACAAAAAGAAATTGTGGCGATGGTGAATAAAAATTTGTCAAAATATAATGAGGGCCGTGCCTCCGTTATTGAAGAACAGACAATCTCGCAAAACCGGCGCGGCGGACAACCGGTATCCTTTGTTATACAGAATAATAATTTTGATAAACTTACGGCCGTGCTTCCTAAAATACTGGATGCTGCCCGGCAAAGCAAAGTGCTGCAGAATGCAGACGTGGATTTAAAATTCAACAAACCAGAATTGCGGGTGGAAATAGATCGCCTGAAAGCTGCCCAGTTAGGCATCAGTGTAAATGATATATCGCAAACCTTGCAGTTAGCTTATAGTAACCGCCGGCTGGGTTATTTTACCAAGGATGGAAAACAATACCAGGTACTTGGCCAGGTGGCCCGCGATGACCGGGATGATCCCAACGATCTGAAAACGCTTTTTGTACGGAATAGCCGTGGCGAACTGATTAGTATGGATAACCTGGTCACCGTTTCTGAATCAAATACGCCGCCTACTATTTATCACTTTAACCGGTATAAATCGGCTACTGTATCAGCCAGCCTGCAGCAAGGATATACTATCGGCGATGGTGTGGCTGAAATGGAAAAGCTGACAGCTCCCTTACTGGATGAAACATTTACAACGTCCCTGTCTGGTGCATCCAAAGAATTCCAGGAAAGTGGCAGCAATGCCATGGCTGCCATACTGCTGGCGTTTGGCTTAATATTTTTGATCCTGGCTGCGCAATTTGAAAGTTTTATTGACCCCTTTATCATACTCATTACCGTGTTCCTTGGTATTGCGGGTGGTTTGTTGTCGCTATGGATATTTGGTCAAACCATCAACATATTCTCTCAAATCGGTCTTATCATGCTGATAGGTCTGGTAACCAAGAATGGTATATTGATCGTTGAATTTGCCAATCAAAACCAGGAAAAGGGAATGAACAAGACGGAAGCGGCCATTTATTCTGCCACGCAGAGGCTTCGCCCTATCCTGATGACGAGCCTGGCTATGGCGCTGGGTGCATTACCTTTGGCCCTTTCATTGGGTGCAGCTTCTACCAGCCGTATTCCATTGGGTGTGGTAATTGTTGGCGGCATCATGTTTTCACTGGTTTTAACCCTGTTCGTCATACCTGCTATGTATTCATTTTTATCTTCCAAAAAGAAGAAAAGTGAGATTGATAGTTTTTTACATCCTGAAACAGTAAATCAAGATATTCCTGATCATGCGGCTCCTACAACTTCATAAGACCCTGGTTTGTTTTATATCCCTGCTTGCGATAGCAGGTACCGCCGGTGCACAGCAAATGCTTACACTGGAAGAAGCAATTGCCACAGCTTTAAAGAATAATTACGATATACAATTATCGAAAAACGATTCAGCAGTAGCTGCACTTGATTATTCGTACCGCAATGCCGTATTCCTGCCAAGGGTAAACGGAACTGTCGGCTATACACATACCGGCAACAAACAAAACCAGGAATTCAGTACCGGTACGAAACGGGAAGGAACAGTAAAAACAAATAATATCAATGCTTCTGTAGGCCTTAGCTGGATTTTATTTGACGGGTTAAAAATGTTTGCCACCCGCGACAAAGCAGAAGAGTTTGTAAAGCTGGGCGAACTCACTATCAAAAATCAAATTATCAATACAGTTGCGGCAGTTATTACGAACTACTATGATATTGTACGGCAGAAGCAACAACTCAAAGCCATTGAAGAGCAGATGGAACTGAGCGCAGAACGGGCAAAACTTGCACAATACAAACTGGATATTGGCGTCGGTGCCAAACCAGATGTGTTGCAAAGCAAAGTGGACCATAATGCACAAAAAGCCATTCAACTGGAACAGCAAACCTTAATTAGCCAGTTGAAACAACAACTGAACCAGGTGATGAATGTAAAAGATGCCCCGGCCTACGATGTAGCTGATTCCATTCCGGTGGATATGCGGCTTTCGCTGGGCGAGATAGAAATGGCCCTGCCAAAAACAAACCCTTTATTGCTCATTACACAAAAGAATATTGATATTGCCCGCTTCACTTTAAAAGAAAGAAGGGCTGAACGCTTTCCAACAGTGACGTTTAACTCAGCCTATAATTTCTCCCGTACTAATAATAACGTGGCATTAAACCCAGCCCTGCCCATTTTTAATCAGAACAAGGGCCTGAATTATGGCATCACTGCAAATATCCCCATCCTGAACGGGTTTAATACCCGGCGGCTGATAAAGCAGGCTGAGCTCAATATTCAATACCAGCAGCTATTTTACGACAACCAGCAATCGCAACTGAGCCTTGCCGTTCAAAATGCTTTTCTGGAATACGAGCAGCAGAAGAAAGCACTGGCGCTTGAAGAAGAAAATATTTTACTGGCAAGGGAAAACGTGAATATTGTATTCCAGGTTTATAAGCTGAATTCGAATACAATCATCCAGTTAAAAGAGGCGGAGAAGAGCCTGCAGGATGCTTACACCCGGTTGATTACAGCAAGGTACAATACGAAATTGGCGGAGACAGAGTTGATGAGGCTGCAAGGGAACCTGGTGAAATAGGTTATTATTGGTAGTTTTTAGTTTCTCGTTGGGCTCGCACATGTCAAAATCTATCGTTTCACGAAAAATCGCCAATTTTGTAAGATACCTGAATACCACAGCAATCAAAGGGTAAAAATTTAAGGAGAGAAAGTAATAGTTTAAGCAACGTTATAATAGCACGAAACCAAAAACAGCAAACCCAAATCAATAAACGTCTATGAATCCGTTGGTAGGCATTATCATGGGCAGTGACAGCGATCTGAACGTCATGCAGGCCGCATCCGATATACTGAAACAATTTGAAATACCGCATGAGGTAACCGTTGTTTCAGCGCACCGCACGCCCCACCGTATGATTGAATATGCCGAGAAAGCAAAAGAAAGAGGTTTGAAAGTAATCATCGCGGGTGCCGGTGGGGCTGCACACCTGCCGGGTATGGTTGCCTCTGTTACAACACTTCCTGTTATTGGTGTTCCTATTAAATCATCCAATTCAATTGATGGCTGGGATTCGGTACTATCCATTCTGCAAATGCCTAACGGGGTGCCCGTAGGTACTGTTGCATTGAATGCAGCAAAAAATGCAGGTATACTTGCGGCAGAAATTTTAGGTACTGCTGATGAATCTGTATCTGCAAAAGTGAGTGCTTATAAAAGTTCAATGAATAATGAGGTAATCGAAAAAGTGGAGAAGATGAAAAAAGAAGGATGGGAGAATAAGTTTGACTAAGCATGAATTTCAGGGCAACCAGGCAAGCTTACAACCCCTTTACAAATGATAAGCTGGGCAATTTCGGTCCATATACGGCTTATAAGCTTTGGGAAAATGAAATATTAGCAGGTGAACTAGACTACAAAAACATCATTCCCATTTTAAGAATAGACAATCAGCAGCTTCAAATACAAAAAGTGGATAATGGTTTATTCCGTAAAGGCTGGCAAATTATTGATATAGAAACAGGGTTAGTACATGTTCGTGCGCATAATTCATCCTGGTCATTATTGTTTAATAATATAATTGGCAAATTAATACAAGATGAGCATCAGTTTAAAGTATCTTACAAAAAAGCACATGTAATGAAATCAGGCCTACTCTCATTTTATCAAACTGTGTCACAGGGATTCAGAATAGATGGAGAAGCTGATACGGTCGTTTTTTCCTCTGTTTATAGCCGACCGAACACTGAAAATAAAAACATAGGACCTGTAACAGATTTTTCTTGTGAAATACAAAGCAGTACTCAAAATAAGATTCTGATATTAACAGGCCTTTTCCTAATAGAAAGATATTTTCAAGGATAAATAAAATTGATATGTGGTTCAAAATTCCTTTTATTTCTTCCTTATTAATATCAACACTGCTCTTCTCCTGTAAGAAAGCACATACACCGGTAACAAAAACAACGCTCCCCAACTACCCTTCCGCCTCGGGCATCGAATATTTCAACAATAAATTCTACATCATCGGCGATGATGCCAATTACCTGCTGGTGCTTGATGATAGTTTGAAACAAACTGATGCTGTACCCTTCTATTCCTTTACCGAAAAAAGAATACCCAAAGCTCTTAAGCCTGATCTCGAAGCCATTACCCTGCTGCCCGACAGCAACCTGCTCATTGTCGGATCCGGCTCGGCCATTCCCGTAAGAAATACTGCCTGGTTATTTAAACCCGCCACCAAACAAAAAGACAGCATACGCCTGGATACATTTTACAGCAGGCTGTCGCTCTATGGCGTGAAAGAGATAAATATTGAAGGCATAGCCCATATACCGGGACATATCATATTGGTCAACCGGGGCAGCAAGGGCTATCCAAAAAACCAGCTGATCATCACAAAAAATAATTTCTGGAAAAATCAGTCTTTAGTTGATATACATTCCTTGCTTACCAGCCCGGGAACTGATACAGCCGCGTTCAGTGGCGTGTCCGGACTTGCCTATGCACCGCAGAGTGATGCCCTGGTTATGACAGTTTCTACCGAAGATACCCGCAACGCTATGGAAGACGGGGCTATTGGCAAAAGTTATATCTGGATCATTAAAAATATTTCTTCCAAAAGAAAATGGAAAGCCGCTAACCCCGATATCATTATCGATCTCAATAAAACAGATAAACAGTTTGAAGGCGAGAAAATTGAATCAGTTTGTATTACAAAAGAAACCGGCAAGCATCTTGATCTGGTACTCGCGGCTGACAACGACAACGGAAGCAGCACCCTTTTCCGGATAACTGTCCGTAAAGATTAAGGAAAGGCTGAAAAAAAGACGTATTTTACTACAGATTTACCCAATCAAAACCTTAAACCTCCTTAATATGAGGATTTTTGCCATTACACTCTGCCTGCTGCTGGCAGCCCGTTTATCCATGTATGCGCAGGCACCGCTTAAGCCCCGTGACCCTTCTATCACCGGCCCGCAAACATTCGCCATTATACTCGGTATTTCGAAATACAAATTTGTGCGCCCGCTTGCTTATGCCGATAAAGATGCAATGCTTTTCAAACAATTTCTGCAGTCGCCGGGTGGCGGCAGTGTTAAAGAAGAGAATATTTTTTCATTACTCAACGAAAAAGCAACCAGTTCCAGTTTCTGGAGTAAGAGTTTTCAATGGCTGAAAGCCAAGAAGCCGGCTAAAGGCGATAAGCTATTTATATATCTTGCCGGACATGGTGATGCTATTGATGAAGAACAGTTCTTTTTTCTGACCTATGACTGCAACCCGATGGGGGATAAAAATAATTACCTGGCGGGTGGCTCTATACAGTTATACAACCTCAAACGAAAAATCGCAGCAGAAACCGCAAAAGGTGTGGAAGTAGTTTTCGTAATGGACGCTTGCCGCACCAGTGAGTTACCCGGAGGACAGGAAGGCCAGTCTTTCCTGACGAATGCCATTACAGAACAAAAAATGGGAGAAATTATGATGCTGGCCACGGCTGCTGGCCAGGTATCATTAGAGGATAAATCCATCGGGAACGGGCATGGCTTATTTACCTACTACCTGGTGGATGGCCTCAGCGGGCTTGCCGATAACGAAGGAACTGCCGACAATGAAGTAACCTACAATGAAATAAAAAAATACATTGATAAAAATGTACCATCCGTGGCCATGCAGCAGTTTAAGAAAAAACAGGAGCCTTATTTCTGCTGCAATGAATTTAGTGAACGTATTATCAGTAAGGTGGATGCAGCCTACCTGAAGAAATGGCAACAAGAGAAAAAAAGAGGCGGGGGCAATTCCTTTACCGGTAACCTGGCGTATGATACATGGAACGCACCGGCTGATACATTACTTACAGAAACATACAACCGGTTTACCCGTGCAATAGAAACCAACAAACTAACCGGTGCTGGTTCTGCAGAAGATTTTTATAACCAGTTGCAGAAAAAATTCCCGGGCAACCCGTATACAGAAGATGCACGTACCACCCTGGCAGGACAGTTTATTGATTTTGCACAGGCCAAAATAAATGACTACCTGAGCTGCCTGGAAAGTTCACCCAAACAGCGACAGGAAAACTTTGAAGCCGGATTGCGTTTACAAAAGGCGATTGACCTCTTAAAGAATGATGAACCGGAATATGCAAAAGAACTCAGCGATCAGATGCACTTATTAAAAGCCGCTGGTGACTTTGGTACAAGCGGTGTAAACGGCACTATTGATAACGCATTTAAAGAAGCCTACCAGGCAATAGCCATACAACCGAATGGTGCTTATATCCAAAATTGGCTGGCCATACTCCATTTGGAAAACAACCGGCTGGACAGTGCAAAATACTATGCTGAGAAGGCTACTAAGACAGCGCCCAACTGGCGTTGTGCATTTGTAACACTCGCCAAATTGCAACGGGAACCCGCTAATAATAACCAGCCCGAACAGCCTAAAAAGCCGGCTGCAAAAACACCGGGACGAAAATTTCAATTTGGCAGTGTATTGGGAGCAGGTCAGATAAAGTACGCTATAAGTACGACGAGCAACCCCCAAATAGACACCCTAACCGGAGCAACAGCTACGGGGAAAATAAAGTATGACTTGGGGGTCATTGGCCAGATAAACCTTGGAGGGCTTATCTCCATCCGGCCTGCCGTACTCGTATCTGTTGAAAGCAGCGAGCTGGTGTATACCCGCCGCTCCCCTACCGGTGCGCCGGTGCAAACAGTAACGGTACCTGTTAAAACCACATCTGTAAATATTCCTGTCCCCATTATCATTCGCTTCAGCAATAAAAATATAGCGCCGTATATCAGTGCAGGCCCAGTGCTCAGCTTTATCAGGCAAAAAGATGATGAAAACTCGGCACGGGTGGCAGTTAATACCACTGATGTATTGGGCGATGCAGGAATAGGTGTGGATATTGGCTTCTTAAAAAGCCACCTCGTTATATCACCGGAAATAAAATATACAAGGGGCTTTACAGATGCAAACGGAACAAGCAATACCAGTTTTAACCGTATTATCACAAAACTTAATAAAGAAGCATTCACCTTCAGCATCTACGTCCGTGCACGGTAATAAAATAGTTATGACTAAGAAACTGCTCAGCTTTATCCTTATTGTTGGCCTTACAAACAGCATCCATGCACAGCATGGTTTACTATACAATAAACCCTTCGTGGAATGTGAGGATAAATGGGTCATATTTAATGCGCCGAAAGACAGCTCACACGCCTATGGTTTCATCTACATTGATGCAATGGCCGGCCTGACATTTCAATACGAAGGCAATATTACCATCGGTACTGATGGAAAGTTTTCAGCCAAACCACTATTGGCAAATGGCCAGTACAAAGTACGGCTGCAACCCAATAATGTAAAAGTGGCGATCATCCCTGCTGAGCGGTTTGCAGAGCTGGGTATAACTGATCCCCCTGAATGGTTATCGATATATAAAAGCACAAAAGATTCTGTAGCCCGTATGGTGCGCTGGGGTTATTACTACAACCATTGGAACATGTCGGAGAAAGCGCTAACTTATCTCGAAAAAGCAAAGCAGCTCGAACCGGGTAAAGAAGGATTGGCCTTTGAATTAAGCTATGCCTACAATGCGCTGGAGCAATTTAATAAAGCCATTCCCATATTAGAGGAGGCTATTGCAAAGGACCCTGCAAATTGCCTTCTTTATAAAGAATATTCTTACGCCCTGATAGGATTGGAAAAAATGAAAGAAGCGGAAGATGCCTGCGAGTCAGGAATCAAGCATTGCGAAGACAAAAAAATGAAGGCTGAAATAGCCTATAACCTTGCCTACAACTATTATATGCGAAAAGACAAAGATAATTTCAACATATGGGCAGAAAAAACCTTGAAATGGGCAGAAGCAGAAAGTATATTTGCCCGGAATATAGGCCTGATAAAAAAAGAATTCAAATAGACGCTCACAACCCATACAGATGATCTCGTACAACCCAAAAGACTGGTTTTCGTTTATTTTCAAATTTCATAAAGCGGATACATTCAGGAAGTTGTTTCCCCTGATAATTGGCATATGTGTTTACACTGCGATCATCGCATTTCTTGAAATTGAGTACTGGAAACTATCCGACAAAAGCTATGTCCGGAATATACCTGTAATGCACAGCCTGCTTGGCTTCGCTATCTCTATGCTGCTGGTCTTTCGTACCAATACAGCGTATGATCGCTGGTGGGAAGGGCGTAAACTGTGGGGAAGCCTGGTGAATAACAGCCGGAACCTGGCTATGAAACTTAATGTACTCCTGCCTGCCTCTGAACAGGGACAACGTTCTTTCTTCAAAAAAATTATCCCGGCCTATGCCTATGCCCTGCATAATCACCTGCGCAAAGAAAAGACAAGGGTCGAATTATTTAATGACGAAGAACACAAACATGTTTTCGATAAAATAGATCATAACAAACATATCCCCAACCAAACAGCCCTGCTGATGTACCAGCATGTGCAGCAATTGTACAATGAAGGGAAAATTACAGGCGAACAGCTTTTATTTATTAATAGTGAACTGCAGTCTTTCACCGATATCTGCGGTGCCTGCGAGCGGATCAAAAACACTCCTATCCCCTTTTCGTACAGCGTTTTTATTAAAAAATTTATTTTCTTCTATATAATGACCCTCCCCTTTGGCTATGTGTTTCAACTTGGCTACTACACCATTCCGGTCGTGGCATTTATTTTCTATGTGCTGGCCAGTCTTGAACTTATTGCAGAGGAAATTGAAGATCCCTTTGGTGGCGATGAAAATGACATACCTACCGAACTGCTGGCCCAGAATATACACCGCCACGTTGCAGAAATATTATAAAACAAACTAAACCCGCCGGGCAACTTAAAGTCCAAAACGCCGTTTAGTAAATAAAGCCAGATCAAAAAGTTGACTATGAAGAAAATTACGGTACTCCTCATCGGCACCATGCTCGGCCCGGTTATATTATTGCTATCCTGCAGTAAAGATAGCGGAGGGGGCAATAATAATTTTACAGTTGACTGCAATACCGTAAACAACAAAGCTTTTGCCGCCGACATCAATCCCATCATTCAATCTACCTGTAATACATCCGGTTGTCATGCTGCAGGCAGTACCAACGGTCCGGGCGCTATTACAAATCATGGAGAAGTTTTTACAAACCGATCGGCCATACGTGCGGCAATCGCCAATGGAAGTATGCCCAAAAACACCAGCCTGAGTACAGCGCAGAAAAACTCATTTATTTGCTGGATAGATAGTGGAGCACCTAACAATTAAAACCCGGTTTTTCATTTGATAAATGGCAGCCCGTTTTCAGGCCATTCTGCTATATTTATAGCCTAAACCGGCTATATGCATACATCATTTTTTACTGCACTTACTCTATTTATCGGTACAGCACTTACAGCACAAAAACTAACCGTTGAAAAAATCATGCGTGATCCGAAATGGATTGGCAGTTCACCCACGTTTCCTGCCTGGAGCCATGATGGAACCAATCTGTTCTTTTTATGGAATCCTGATAAAGCACCAGCCGATTCTTTATATACCATCACACCGGCCAACCCGGTGCCTGTAAAAGCAACGGCCGATCAAAAACAAAACTTCAATACACAAAGCAATTATAACTATAACAGGGACAGAACAGCCTATGTAGTGGCAAAGGATGGTGATATTTTTTTCGCAGATTTGAAATCAGGCAAGACTAAACGAATTGTGCAAACAACTGATACGGAGCTGAACCCGCAGTTCGGTTTTAATGAAACAAAAATAATTTATATCCGTAGTCAGAACATGTATGCCTGGGACATCGTCAGTGGCGAAACCCTGCAGCTTACCAATATTAAATCAGGGGAATCAACGGCTGCACCAGCAGGATCAAGAACTGGTGGACAAGGCGCAGGTACATCCGGTAATGCACAGGAACAATGGCTCAAAAATGATCAACTGCAGTATTTCCAGGTATTGAAAGAACGTAAAGGAAAAAGAGACGCAACAGAGGCGTATAATAAAACACAGCCCAAACCAAAAGAACTGCGCAGCATTGGCATTGATGATAAAACTTTACAAGGCCTTACCCTAAGCCCGGACGGACGTTTTATCAGTTACCGCTTATTTAAGACGGCTCCGCCTTCCACCGCTAAAAATACCATTGTGCCCAGTTATGTGACGGAGACTGGCTTCACTACCGACATTACATCCAGAACTAAAGTTGGCGCACAGCAAGGCACCTATGAATATTTTATTTATGACAGGATGAAAGATACGGTAGTAAGCATAAAAGCAGACTCTCTTCCCGGCATAAGCGATCTCCCTGATTATGTAAAAGACTATCCGGCAAAAAAAGAGGAGAAAGAAAAAAAGACTGCCGCACGCCCTGTATTTGTATCATCTGTAAGCTGGGCCCCACAGGGTGATTATGCTGTACTGGATATCCGGTCCATGGACAATAAAGATCGCTGGCTGATGACAATGGATACCGCAGGTTATAAACTGCGGCTGGCAGACCGCCAGCGGGATGAAGCATGGGTAGGTGGCCCCGGCACGGGTGGCTTTGGTGGCGGCAACACAGGCTGGATTGATAATAATATATTCTGGTACCGATCAGAAATAACCGGGTACTCGCATCTATATAGTATCAATGTTAAGACGAACGAAAAGAAAACACTTACGAGTGGAAACTATGAAGTACAACAGGTGCAGTTATCAAAGGATAAAAAATATTTTTATATCAGTACCAATGAAGTGCACCCCGGTGAGCAGCATTTTTACCGGTTAACCATTGCAGATGGTAAAAAAGAAAAACTCACTACCATGCCTGGTGCCAACCAGGTTACCCTTTCGCCTGATGAAAAATATTTAGCCATTCTCAATTCCTGGTCAAACAAGCCATGGGAACTGTATTTACAGGAAAATGTTTGGCCTGGTAAGAAAGTAAAACAGGCGAATCCCGTTCAGGTTACTAATAAAGCCATGAGTGATGAATTTAAGGCTTACCCGTGGCGTGAAGCAGAAGTGATCAGTTTCAAAGCCAGTGATGGTGCTGATGTATATGCCCGCATCTATAAACCAACGAACCCGCACCCCAATAAACCCGCTGTACTATTTGTGCATGGCGCAGGCTATTTGCAAAATGCGCATAAATGGTGGAGCAGTTATTTCCGGGAATATATGTTTAATAATATGCTGGCGGATAATGGCTATTATGTAATGGATATTGACTATCGTGGCAGTGCAGGCTATGGGCGCAATTGGCGGACCGGCATCTACCGGCATATGGGTGGTAAAGACTTAAGTGACCATGTGGACGCTGTGAAATATTTAGTGAACAACTTTGGTATAAATCCTAAAAACGTAGGCTTATACGGAGGCTCTTACGGAGGCTTCATTACGTTAATGGGTATGTTCACCGAGCCAGATGTATTTGCCGCAGGTGCAGCCCTTCGCCCGGTAACTGACTGGGCCAACTATAATCATGGGTATACCTCTAATATTTTGAACGAGCCATTTACGGACAGCATTGCCTATCGGAGAAGTTCTCCCTTGTATTTTGCGGAAGGGTTAAAAGGCCATTTGCTTATCTGCCACGGTATGGTAGATGTGAATGTGCATTTCCAGGATGCCGTAAAACTGGCACAGCGACTGATTGAACTGGGTAAGGATAACTGGGAACTCGCGGGCTACCCGCTGGAAGATCATGGTTTTGTAGAGCCCAGCAGCTGGACAGATGAATACAAGCGGATTTTTAAACTATTTGAAGCGGTTTTGAAGAAGTGAGGGCTGAAGTCTGAAATCAGAAAAGGTTCATGTTATAAACCTTGCCGAAAATCAGGGCTAGTATCTGACTTCAGCCTTCTGCCTTCTGACTTCCGCGTCAATCCCTATATTTGTAACTCAACAACCTGATATGGCAAAACCATTTGAAGACTTTGATGCCAACCTGGCCGGTGAAGAAGGAAAATCAGAGGAGACAAAGAGCAGTTGGTTCAAACGTATTAAAAAGGGAATCAGCACCAAAACTTCTGAAAAGAAGGAAACACCAGAGGGGCTTTGGGTAAAATGCCCGGACTGCAGTCATATTTGCACTGTTACAGAATTAAGAGAACACTTGTTCGTATGCCCTAAATGCAGTTTTCACCACCGCATTAACAGCAGTGAATATTACGAGATCATTTTTGATAATAATGAGTTCACTGAATTGTTTGACAATATCCGCAGCAAGGATTTCCTTGGCTTTACAGATCTAAAACCTTATCAAAAAAGGCTGGAAGATATCTGGAGCAAAACAGAATTAAAAGACTCTATGCGGGTAGCAGTTGGGAAGGTAAACGGCAATGACCTCGTGATTGCCTGCATGGACTTTGAATTTATTGGTGGTTCGTTGGGAAGTGTAATGGGAGAAAAGTTTTCCCGGGCTGTAGATTACTGCATACAGCATAATATGCCATACATGGTCATCAGCAAGAGCGGTGGCGCCCGTATGATGGAAAGTGCCTTTTCCCTGATGCAGCTTGCCAAAACCAGCGGTAAACTTTCGCAATTAAGTGATGCGCAACTGCCCTACATATCCATGCTGACAGACCCTACTTTTGGCGGTATCTCTGCTTCATTTGGCATGCTGGGCGATTTAAATATTGCCGAACCCGGTGCATTGATCGGTTTTGCCGGTCCCAGGGTAATTAAAGAAACAATTAAGAAGGATTTACCGGAAGGTTTTCAGCGCAGTGAATTTTTGCTGGAGCACGGCTTCCTTGATTTTATTGTCCCCCGTAAAGAACTGAAGGATAAACTGGCTAAAGTGCTAAGCCTGTTTAAACACTAAACGATAACCATTCTGCTAAATAAGAGGTAATTTTGCCTCTTATTTTTGTTTTAGTATGTCAGATATAAAAAACCGTTCCATTTATCACCACTACTTCATAGATGCCAAATATGAAGCTGGCATGATGCTGCTCGGTACGGAAGTAAAATCACTGCGTGATGGGAAGGCAAGTTTTAATGATAGTTTCTGCCAGGTACACCAGGGTGAGATTTGGGTAAAATCCTTGCATATAGCACAATATTCGCACGGCACTGTCAACAACCATGACCCGCTGCGTGACCGTAAACTGCTGCTGCAAAAAAGAGAGATCAAAAAGATTGAAGCCAAGCTTAAGGAAAAAGGGTACACTATCGTCCCTTTGCGCATATTCTTTAATGATAAAGGGCTGGCAAAAATTGAAATCGGCCTGGCCAAAGGCAAAAAACTGCATGATAAACGGGAAAGCATCAAACAAAAAGACGTTGAGCGGGAAATGAAACGTTTTCTTAAATAAACAGCTTGTGTAAAACTTCAATCAGAAAGGGACTTATTTTTGACGATATTGACCAAATGAAAAGACTATTAACCTTACTCCTGATACTCTTCTCACTCCATTCCGGGGCTCAATCTGTATTCGGTTACTGGTATGGCAGTGGAAATGTAAAAAGCGGCAGTTCAGCCAATAATTACTTAGTAGAACTGGTATTGCAGCCAGAAAAGAATTATGTGAAAGGCCTCATTAATTATTATTTTAAAAACACCTACCGCAGTATCGAGGTGAAAGGCAATTACAATGCAGCCACCCGGCAATTAAGTTTATACAATATTCCCGTTACTTACCATGGTTCCATTAGTGAAATGGAAGTGGACTGCCCTATGAATATCATGGCTACACTCCGGGTATCACGCAGCAGTTCAAACCTGGTCGGCGCATTTTATGCCATCCCCGAGTATAAAAATATGTGCCCTGACATAAAATTCGACCTCTTGCTCAATGCAGATATCAGTAAAAAAGATTCTGTACTAAAAGCTATAAGCGAGTATAAAGAAAACTACCAGGTATGGAAGCCCGCCGTTGAGGATACCATTGTAGCCGTTGCGGTAACTCCACCACCCAAAAAAGTGATAAACTATGTTTCTGAACAGCAATTTAATGAAAGGGAATCAGTAGTGGCCAACGAGATAGAAGTAGAATCAGATTCAATTCGTATCAGCATGTACGATAATGGAGAAATTGATGGCGATATTATTTCCATTTTTCACAACAGGAACCTGATCCTTCATGCCCAAAAACTAACACATAAGTCCATTCGTATCAACCTGAAGCTTGACACCCTTTCGGCTGTCAATGAACTCTCTATGTTTGCCGAAAACCTGGGGCTTATCCCGCCCAATACCGCATTGATGGTTATTGAAGATGGCGTAAACCGGTTTGAATTACGGATTTCCAGTAACATGGAGAAAAATGCTACGGTACGGATAAAGCGGAAAAAGACAGGGGTAAAAGTTAAAAGCAATAATTAACCAGCTCCTACATCGAAAAAGATTCAATACCATTTTCAGTCAGCAAATAATTTTTTATCCAGTCTATTTTGCTGTACGGGGCTGAGATATCATAGGCCAGTTCCACCAGCCCTTCTTTGTAGTTTATTTTCTTTTCCTCTGCATGTACACCATTTTCTTTCAACGCCTGCAGCAGGCCAGGTATGATCTGCAGCTTTTCTTTTTGTATTACTATTACGAGACTTCGTGACATGGTCTTGGTCCGAAATACTGTATTTAAGAGCGGCGTAATACTGATAACTAACAGAGAAGCCGCAATAAAAGTTCCGGCAAGGTAGAATTCGCCAAAACCGATAGCCGTTCCCACAGCAGCGGCCAGCCAAATAATACCTGCTGTAGTTAATCCTGAAATGGAAAATCCATCTTTGAAAATAGCACCGGCACCAATAAAACCAACACCGCTTACGATATAGGCAGCAATAGCTGTTTTATTTCCATCGCCCCCAACTTTATAAGAGATAATGGCAAACAGTGCTGCACCAAGGCAAATGATGGTAATTGTTTTTAAACCAGCGACCTTATCCTTCATCTCCCGTTCCAGTCCCAGAATAACTCCTGCTGCCACGGCAAGCAGCGCTTTATACACATCTAATATTTCCCAGTGATCAATCATGCTGCTCAATCATTAAATAATTCAGGCTGGCCATCATCACCCTTTGGCTTCACCCACTCCATTTCTGTTGATTTACTGAAGTCAGCCAGTTTGCTACCTACCGTGCGATACCCCGTAATCTCCGCTATTTTAGCAATTTTCATTTTACCCTTACGCACCTGTGCACCCCTGCCCTGCTGCATAGCCAGTATAGGTTCGTCAATAGTGGTAACCGTTTCAACATAGTTCCCCTCGCCTTCTTTTATAAATAAGAACTTTGACTTCAGTGTCGTTGTTTCAATTTTAAACCGTTTTACCATGAATTGCTTCTTATCCATATCCACATACACGGCACTAACCACTTTTTCAGGATTGAATTTCTCAATGAAAATAACTTTGTCTGCATCCAGTTTTTGTGTCAACTCCTGGTCTGTAACCTCATAGTTGCCATCCCTGTACATTACCAGTATCTTATCTTCAGCATCAAACACACCGAGGTAATTTCCTTTTTCTTCCGTACTGAGGCGGCCGAACTGATCGTCGTACCACAATTTTTTACCGGCAATAGTCGAACGGCCGGCTTCTTTAAACTTAATTGATTTTACCGGGTACTTGGTAACTATATTGCCCAGGCTGCCACGGCCTTTTATCTCCAGTTCTTCAAAGTAAAAATCAAACTCTTTAATACGGGCTGTACTGTTGCCCAGCACAATTTTTACAACTTCTGCTTCACCATTGGGATTTGCGGAGAAATAATGCACCTTGCTTTTCTCATGGCCTTTCGTCAGATCATATTCTTTCTCACGGGTTACACCGGTTACATTAAAACGCTTGGCAAAACTCTTTCCGCTTTCCCCGTCCACATAAATCATGTTGTAAGTAGTCCGCTCATCGTTCTTCTGAAATACGGCCGCATGTAAAATATCTTTCCCTATAAAAGTCTTATCAGAAACCTTTACCACTTTCATCACGCCACGCTTGGCGAAAACAATGATATCATCAAAATCCGAGCAGTCGAAAAGGAATTCATCCTTCTTCAGGCCTGTACCAATAAAGCCTTCAGCCCGGTTAACGTAAAGTTTGGTATTGGCAATCGCCACACTCTTCGCTTCAATGATCTCAAACTCCTTTATCTCCGTTTTACGCTCACGGCCTTTACCATATTTTTTCAGCAGGTTTTCATAATAAGCTACAGCAAAATCAACAAGGTTGGCCAAATCATGTTTTACCTGTTTAATATCTGCCTCCAGGCCCTTTATCTGATCATTCAGTTCATCAATATCAAGCTTGTAAATACGCCGTACCGGCTTTTCAGTCAGCTTGATAATATCTTCACGGGTTATCTCCCGCTTCAGTTGTTTTTTAAATGGCACAAATGCTTTATCAATTGCATCCAGCACCTTATCCCAGGTCTCATGCTTTTTTTCCAGCTCTTTGTATATCTTCTCTTCAAAAAATATTTTCTCAAGCGAAGTATAATGCCATTTTTCCTGTAACTCGCCCAGTTTTATTTTCAACTCCTGCTCAAGCAGATCTTTTGTTTTATCCACCGACAGTCTCAGCAAGTCCTGCACGCCAAGGAACTGGGGTTTATGATCCACGATTACGCAGGCATTGGGAGAAATAGAGATTTCACAATCTGTGAATTTGTATAAAGCATCAATGGTGATGTCCGGCGATATGCCTGGTGCCAGGTCTACCTGAATTTCCACATCGGCTGCTGTATTGTCTGTTACCTTCCTGATTTTGATCTTTCCCTGGTCATTTGCCTTTACAATCGATTCCATCAGTTGCGTGGTTGTTACCCCATACGGTACGCTTTTGATGGCCAGTGTTTTCTTATCCACTTCCTCAATATGTGCCCGCACTTTTACCTTACCTCCGCGTTTGCCCTGGTTGTATTCGGCCACATCAATCATGCCACCGGTAAGAAAGTCGGGGTATAATTCCACTTTGCGGCCACGCAGGTATTTTATCGCCCCGTCGATCAGCTCGCAGAAATTATGTGGCAATATTTTAGTTGACAATCCGACGGCAATACCATCAGCTCCCTGGGCCAGCAGTAATGGGAACTTCATGGGCAGTGTAACCGGCTCGTTTTTGCGGCCATCATAACTCAGCTGCCATTCCGTTGTTTTGGCATTGAACGCTACTTCCAGCGCAAACTTGCTAAGGCGTGCTTCGATATACCTGGCGGCTGCCGCATCGTCACCGGTGCGCACATCGCCCCAGTTACCCTGCGTTTCTATCAACAAATCCTTTTGTCCCATGTTCACCAGCGCATCACCAATACTCGCATCGCCATGCGGGTGATATTGCATAGCCTGCCCGATGATATTGGCGACTTTATTAAAACGGCCATCATCCATTTCCTTCATGGCATGAAGAATGCGCCGTTGTACCGGTTTCAAACCATCTTCGATAGCCGGAACAGCCCGCTCTAATATTACATAGGATGCATAATCGAGAAACCAGGTTTTATACTGGCCGCTCAATCCTTTATCGTCAAATTGTGTATCTGGTAATTTATTCTTGGATGCCATAAATCTTCCTTACGCTTAAAACATTTATTAACCTGCCGTTTCTTCCGTACTGATAGCCAGCTCGCTTTGTTTTGCACCTTGCTTACGCACATCAAAATCTTTCCAGCCTTTTGTTACTTCACCGTTTACTTCCACCTTCCCGTCGGCAATCATTTGCTTCAACCGGTTCATCAAAAACACATCGCCTGTTTTAACTTTCATCCGGTTGAGCGTATTGCTCAGCACACGGGTTGCTTTCTGCCAGTCACCGGTTATATTCTTTATAATCTCATTATCATAAAAACTTTCTTCCTTGCCTGCTATTTTCTTTCCACCCTCCAATATTCTCACCACGGCATTTTCTTCCGTCATTTTCCGCCACTCATCCGGGTCTATTTCAAACTCACTTAATGTAACAGGCCGGGCCAGTTTTTTGGCTTTTAAAAATTCCTTTGCCTGTATTTCATGCAACCACGACGGATAAAATATCTGCCCCTTTTCATTGATAAAAGGAAGGTTGTTCATATATAATACCATTATCCTTCCCTGGTACTCTCTGAACTGAGGCATCAGCCAGTAATAGCCGCTTACATCATGCTGGTTCTGGCCCATCCATATCCAGATTTGTTCTTCAGGGTTATTGTCCAGCTTTTCTTTTAATTCTTTCACTGTTTGCCTGTCATCGAAAGACCCGACAATATCCGTTCCATACGGGGAACCCTCCAGCAATTTTCTATGCCAGTCAAGCCTTGCCTGCCAGCCTTCGTCCGTATCAATACCAGCAATCGGCCCAATAGCAAAGTCATCTTTAATTTGTACAATCTCACCGGCAAGTGTTTCGTCCAGTTCTATCACCTGTTTCATCAGGTCCACTTCACTCTCGTTAAAAACAATATGTATCATAGTATTTTTTTGCAGATGTAATATTAAACAGCCTCCACCGGCGCATCCTGTTCTATACGCAGGTTATCTATAATAAACTCCTGGCGCTGGGGTGTATTTTTTCCCATATAGTATTCCAACAGGGCTTGTATATGCTCCCCTTCTTCCACCCGCATCAGTTGCTTACGCATACCAGTGCCTATAAATTGGCCAAACTCATCAGGGCTTATTTCACCAAGGCCTTTGAAACGTGTTACTTCCGGTTTAGGGCCCAGCTTTTGCATAGCTTCCTGTTTCTCCTGCTCACTGAAGCAATAAATTGTTTCCTTTTTATTACGTACCCTGAACAGCGGCGTTTCCAGTACATACACTTTTTCATGCTTCACCAGGTCGGGGAAGAACTGGAGAAAGAAGGTCATCAGCAACAAACGGATATGCATACCATCCACATCAGCATCCGTGGCAATCACAACATTATTAAATCGCAACCCTTCCAGCCCCTCTTCAATATTCAACGCATGCTGCAGCAGGTTAAACTCTTCATTTTCGTACACCACTTTTTTAGTCAGGCCGTAGCAATTGAGTGGTTTACCGCGCAAACTGAATACAGCCTGTGTTTCCACACTCCTGGCTTTGGTAATGGACCCACTGGCACTATCACCCTCGGTGATAAATATGGTGGTTTCGTTTTGCTTGGCTATAAACTCTTCCCGCCCTTTTGTTGGCGGCTCATCATCCATATGATACCGGCAATCACGCAGCTTACGGTTGTGCAGGTTGGCCTTCTTTGCCCGTTCATTAGCCAGCTTTTTTATGCCTGCCATTTCCTTCCTTTCCCGCTCGCTTTGCTCTATACGTTTCTTTAATGCCTCAGCTGTCGTTGGGTTCTTATGCAAAAAATTATCCAGTTCCTTTGATAAAAAGTCCCCGACAAACTGCTTCATCGTCGGCCCTTCAATATCTACATTAACTGAACCCAATTTTGTTTTCGTCTGGCTTTCAAATACAGGTTCCACCACCCGAACAGATACAGCAGCCACTATACCCGTACGGATATCGGAGGCATCATAATCCTTTTTAAAAAAATCACGGATGGTTTTCACATAAGCCTCCCGGAATGCCTGCTGGTGTGTACCACCCTGCGTGGTATGCTGGCCGTTTACAAAACTGTATATATCCTCACCGTAATCATTGGTATGTGAAATAGCCACTTCAATATCATCGCCGCTCAGGTGAACAATGGGGTAGCGGATTTCGTCTTCATTTGTTTTACGTTGCAGCAAATCAAGCAGGCCATTCTTACTTACATAGCTTTTGCCATTGAACACAATTTTTAATCCTGCATTCAGAAAGCAATAATTCCAAATCTGGTTTTCTAAAAACTCAGGATGGAACTTAAAATTCTTAAATACCGTTTCATCCGGAATGAATGTTACCAGGGTGCCGTTCTGTTCACTGGTTTTCCCTTCTTTATGTTCTTTGATTAAAACCCCTCTTTCAAACTCTGCTGTCTTCTCTTTTCCTTCCCTTACAGCTGTTACCTTAAAATAATTACTCAGGGCATTCACTGCTTTAGTACCCACACCATTCAGTCCCACCGATTTTTGAAAGGCTTTGCTGTCATATTTCGCACCAGTGTTAATCTTGCTCACCACATCCACTACTTTACCCAGCGGAATACCACGACCATAATCACGGATAGTAACCTGTTTACCTTCAATAACCAGTTCGACGGTTTTACCATAGCCCATCGTGTATTCATCAATACAGTTGTCCAGCACTTCTTTTACCAATACATAAATACCATCGTCGGGGCTGCTACCATCGCCCAGTTTACCGATATACATACCGGGGCGCAGGCGGATATGCTCTTTCCAGTCGAGGGATTTTATACTATCCTCGTCATATTCAAAAAGATTCGTGTCTTTTACAGCTTTGCTCATCGAATATTCAATTTATAATCGGGCTTACAATAAAATTCCCCCAAGGGGCGACGCAAAAAACCTCCCAACTGGGAGGCTTATCGTCGGGTTTGGGCAAATATAACAAAACCACCCCTGCCGGGGGGATTTTGAGTTATACACAACTGGGGAAAAGAGATTTGTCAGATGTGACAGAAATCGCCAATGCCTGTGGACCAGTTTTCCCGTTATTTTTTTGACAACTACTATTTGCCGGTTTATTAAATCTGAAAACTTCCGTTCATCGTAGATGCATTTTTAATAAACCAACTTATATGCAGTTTAACAACCTCAAATCCGTATGGCTGCCCATTTTGGCTGCCGGTCTTTTTCTGACAAGTTGCGATAAAGACGATGATATGACTATACCCCCACCGGTAGTGAAGCCCGACCTGGTCTTCTATGGGGTTACCAGTTCCAACAACCTGGTAAAATATAACGCTAACGCATCTGGCACGGTCATTTCCAATACATCTATTTCCGGCCTTCCGGGTGGTGAAAAAATTATTGCTATCGACTTTCGTCCGGCCACAGGTCAATTATATGGTCTCGGCAATACCAGCCGTCTTTATGTAATCAATCATATGACAGGCGCAGCCACAGCAGTTGGTTCTGCATCATTTACACCAGCTATCGCCGGCTCACTCGTTGGTTTTGATTTTAATCCTACGGTGGACCGGATACGCCTCGTCACCTCGGCAGGGCAAAACCTCCGCTTGAACCCTGAAACCGGTACCGTCGCTGCCACTGATGGCAACCTGAATCCCGGCATGCCGGCAGTAGTAGGCGCGGCTTATACAAATAGTGTTGCGGGCGCCGCTACCACCACACTTTTTGACATTGATATTGCCGCAAATAAGTTATACAAACAAGACCCGCCCAATAATGGAACACTGGTCGAAGTAGGTACACTCGGTGTTGCTTCGGGTAATGAAAGCGGGTTTGACATTTCGCCTGACAACACCGTGGCACTGGCTACATTCAATATTGGCGCTAATAACGAATTATATCAAATTGATCTGAATACCGGAAAGGCTTCAAGCCTGGGGGCGTTGTCAGTTCCGGTGGTTGGCATCGCCATCCCCACTAACCCGGTTGCGTATGCTGTTGACAATTCCAATAACCTGCAAATATTTAACCCGGTTACGCCGGGCACACCGATCAGCAAACCTATTACCGGGCTACAGGCAGGTGAAAATATATTGGGTATTGACATGCGTCCTGCAACAGGCCAGTTGCTTGCATTGGGCAGCACCAGCCGCCTATATGCAATCAATATGTCGAGCGGTGCCGCCACTTCATTAAGCGCCGCCCCTTTTACAACACCATTGATTGGCACCAGTTTTGGCTTTGATTTCAACCCGACTGTTGATCGCATAAGAGTTGTCAGTAATACAGGACAAAACCTCCGGCTGAACCCGCTTACCGGTGATATTGCGGCTGTTGATCTGCCGCTCAATCCCGGTACACCGAATGTTACAGCGGCAGCATACACGAATAATTTTGCAGGTGCTACAACCACAACATTATTTGATATAGATGTTACAACAGACAAACTCTACGCACAAAACCCGCCGAACAATGGCACACTGGTAGAAGTGGGAAGCCTTGGTGTGGATGTTACAGCCGAAAATGGTTTTGATATCGGGGGCACGACTAATAGTGCCTGGGCCTTGGTAACAGTGGGTTCCTCCACGAGGATATACATTATCAACCTGATAACTGGTGCGGCGACGCAGGTTTCAACTTTTCCTAACAGTACACGGGGCTTTGCAGTTGGCCTCGGTTTTTAATCCTTCAGCATAGTGGTACAAAGCACAGCCCCGGCTGTGCTTTTGTTTTTACAGATAGCTTATTTTTATGTATGGCTGAACCAGTTTATAAAACAACACATCCAAAAACCCGCAGCCAATGGCGTAGCTGGCTGGAAAAAAATCACAGCACATCTCCCGGGGTCTGGCTGGTATACTACAAAAAAGAAAGTGGCAAGCGACGCCTCCATTATGGTGAAGCCGTAGAGGAAGCTTTATGCTTTGGCTGGATAGACAGCCTGCCGCGCAAACTGGATGATGAAAGATCCATGCTGAAGTTTACACCCCGCAAACACAACAGCGTATGGAGCCAGCTTAATAAGACCAGGGTACTGCAATTGATGCAGCAAAATTTAATGATGCCTGCAGGGCTTGCATCCATACAAAGGGCAAAGGAAAATGGCAGTTGGGATACACTCTCTGCCAGCGATGCAGCGGCTGAGCAAAATACCATACCACCCGACCTGGAAAAAGCTTTTGCAAAAAATAAAAAAGCAAAAACAAATTTTATAGCATTCTCTAAAAGTATCCGTAAACAATTTCTTTCCTGGATAGACAGTGCAAAAAGGCCGGAAACCAGGGCTGCAAGAATAACACAAACAGTATTAATGGCAGCCGCCAACAAAAAGCCGGGTATACAAGGATTCAAGTTGTGAGTTCACTGGCTGTACTGACAGAAATCTGGTGCTAAGATGACATTACTCATAGCGGCAGGCATGAACTTTTACCAGTTTTAATACCTGAAACAAAAGCTATGAAATATCTGTTCCGGGTTTTATTACTTATCCTGCTGGTTTCATGCCAGCCATCGAAGATTACCACATCATGGACGGCAAATAACCACACACCAAAACAATATAAGAAGATACTGGTGCTTGGTATCGTGCCGGATACGGACAGCAGCCTCCGCATAAAGATGGAAAACCACCTCGCAGATGATTTACGTGAGTTGGGTTATCTCGCCATTGCAGCCAACAAAATTTTCCCACCAGGTATATTTATTAAAGGCGATACCGCCAGGGCAAAAGCAGCCCTGGAAGGAAAAGGCTTCGATGGCATTCTAACAATTGTACTAACTGATAAAAAGAAGCAGGTATATTATGTACCGGGCAAAATAGGGGCAGAAAGGTATGCAACTAATACGCACCGCTTTGATCTATATTACAATACTGTCAGTGAGCAGGTATATGCCCCAGGGTACTACGGCACAGAAACAAAATATATATGGCAGAATAATTTCTATGATCTGGATAACCAGCAATTAATATACACAGCAAAGAGCCGCTCTTTTGATTATACATCCACTACTACACTGGCCCACACCTACGGGCTCCTGATGGTGCATAATCTTGTACGCCAGAAAATACTGTTACCACCGGTTGCAGAAGATGACCGCTGACGGAAAACGAAACAGGCTGATTACAATTGGCCACCTGTATGATGCATGTCAGGCAATCGCAGGGACACACATGTTACTTTTATTGTACTAAATAGAGTATAAATGAAAGCCTTATTCAGGACCACCTGCCTTTCGTTATTTTCTTTGATGGCCCTTGTACAAACAACAAACGCAAACACCATTCTATCGGATACAGGCAGGCATATACGGCTGCTGGTACTTTGCACAGAGCCGGGTGTTGACAGAACATTTGCCGTGAAAGCAGAAAATAAAATAGTGATATCGCTGGTTGAGGAAGGGTACAGCGCTTATGCGGGAACCGACTTTGTACTCTCGTGTTGCATAGAAAGCGATACATTGTACGCGGTAAAAAGTGTACAAGAAAGGGGCTTTACTGCCATCCTGTCCATTAAACTCTTAGATAAACTGAAAAACCAATACCGGCCGGATGGCAAACAGCATGACAGCATGCTCCACGACTTAACAGGAAGCTGGCAGAAGTATTATCATGTAGTAAAAGAGAACGACCAGGCAGCTTATGTATATAACGAGTGCAAACGTTATGCGTGGGAATATAATTTTTATGAGGTGCCCGATGGCCGCATATTATTTTCCGGGCGAAGTAGGTCATTCAGGTACGATAACAGGGTTGACGTATTTGAACAATTTGCAAATTTGATAAAAAAAGAAATTATAGAAAAACAGGTTATGCAAAAAGAACAACGTTAGCCGTATCATTCTTCTTTCGGCTGGCGACATAATTTAAACCGACCGGATAGCCATGCCATCAGCAGCGATAGAAAAACAATTCCGCCAACAGTTACCACTATAGCCAAAATGCCATGTTCAATAAAGAGAAGTATCACCACCACCTGCGCTTCTTGGTTTGCTGTTACTGCTGCTTAAAATTGCTGGTACCCGGGGCAGGGCGGCAGGAATAATATACCACGGGCTTCCACGACCAAAATAAAGCCGGTTGCTTAAGCCGGGAACTGAGGAATCTGAATTTTCCCGCCTGCCTTTGGCTTTCAGCTGGCTGATTTTCCGTTCCCCAAATACAACGATCCGGCACTTTTTGCGCGGCTGCTGTTTATAAATTTCTGAAAATCAGCTTAAAAATAATTCCTGAAATAGCACACCTACCAAGTCCGGAAGGGTGTAATTTTGGCTACTACCAATCCATTTAAGTTCCCCAAACAAGGCTGCGATAACCGTAAACGAGGAGTAAAGATTATGTACACGTACGACTTATTGGAAACCGGGTGCTTCTACCTGGTAAAGGAAAAAGAAGAGAGCCCTGTCATCATGATTAAGGTGGCGGTGGAATCGGATCATTGCCTGTTCATACAGCGGTACGATGACCCTATGGCTACCGAATGGAAACTGAAGAAAGATCCTTTATTTGATATAATTGAATGCCTGAGCGACGAAGCCGTCAAAGCATGGGAAGCCCATTTCTTTACTGGCAAAGATGCTTTCTACGAAAATGATGATGAGGAATAATTATTAATTCAACGGCACGACATCTGTTACCGCATCAATATTAACCGGCCCGTACACATGGGGAAAAGTATCCTGTGTTGAAGGTGACCAGTCAAACACATATTTACTGGTTAATTTATCCGTGTCAATCACCAGTTTCAGCAAACCCGTTGCTCCGGCAAAATAACGTTCCAGCACACCGGCAATTTGCTGTTCCTGCGAACAGTGAATGAACCCTTCTTCTTTTAAAGAAGGATGCGTATAAAATCCTTTTTGTTTGGCTTCTTCCCATGCATCAGGAAGGGCAATATGATAGATAATTGGCATCAGAGCACTCGTTTTATTTTTTGTTCTAAAAGCATAAAATCAGCCAGGGCGATGGCAGTTACTGCTTCCACAATAACCGGTGCACGGAGCGCCACGCATAAATCGTGACGTCCTTTAATCGAAAAATCTTCTGTCAAACCAGTATCCCAGTTCAAACTGTTTTGTTCTTTTGGAGTGGATGAGGTGGGTTTTACAGCGAGGCGGAATACCAGTTCATTGCCATTGGTAATGCCGCCAACGATACCGCCGGCATGATTGGTTATCGTTTTGCCATCCATATTCGCTATTGAATCATTGTGTTCACTGCCAAACATTTTCGCCGCCGCAAAGCCGGCGCCAAACTCCACTCCTTTCACCGCAGGTATAGCAAAGAGCATATGCGCTAACACGGATTCAACGGAATCGTAATATGGTTCGCCTAATCCAACTGGTATACCATTGACACGGCACTCAATAATTCCACCCACAGAATCTTTTGCATCAATCGCTTTTTGCAATCCTTTCTCCACATCTTTTTCGCCTGCCACTTCTGTTACCTCCGCCTGAATGGTCATGCCAGTCATTAATTTTTTAGCTATTGCGCCGGCAGCAACGATACCGGCTGTAAGCCTGGCGCTGAAATGCCCACCACCACGATAATCTTCATTTCCACCAAATTTCTGATGCGCCACCCAATCAGCATGTCCCGGGCGGGGAATACTGCGTTGCTTATTATAATCCTCGCTTCTTATATTCTTATTCTCAAATAAAATTGTAATGGGGAAACCGGTTGTTTTACCATTAAATACGCCGCTTTTGATAATCGGGTAATCATCCTCCTTTCTTGGAGTGGTTCCCTTGCCCTGTCCGCCCTTTCTTCTTTCAAGGTCGGCAAGCATGTCTTCTGCACTTAATAGTAAACCGGCCGGGCATCCATCAATAGCAATGCCCACACATTCACCATGTGATTCTCCAAAAATGGAAATACGGAAAAGACGTCCAAAACTATTCATGCCAGTTAAACTTATTAGCTAAAGATACGTTAGCGCCGAGCTTTTTCAAGTCTTCATAAAAATCAGGGTATGATTTATCCACTGCCTGTGCTTCCTCAATAACTGTTTCGCTATCTGCTTTCAACGCAGCTACAGCACAAGCCATGGCAATCCGGTGGTCATGATGGGAATGTACATCTGCTCCCTTCACTTTACCTGTACCATGTATAGTCATCAGGTCATCTTCCAGGTCAATAGTTACACCCATCACATCAAATTCATCCTGCAAGGTAAGGGCACGGTTACTTTCTTTATGCGTTAAGCGGCTTACGCCTTTAATAGTTGTCTTCCCTGTACAATAAGCAGCCAATGCCACCAGCGGCGGAAATAGATCAGGGCAATCTGTTGCGTCGAAATAAAAACCGTTCATTTCACCTGGATGAACTGTGATGCCTTTTGCATCTATAGCTATTGCAGCATTGGCAGCCATCATCGCATCTACGATTGCTTTATCTGCCTGGGTCGACGTTAAATCAAGCCCTCTGACAGTAATGGGTCCGGCTATAGCGCCGGCCACTAATAAAAAAGCACCACCGCTCCAGTCGCCTTCTACGGTGTAGTGGTGAGTGGTGTGTGGTGTGTGATGTGTGGGTCCGCTATTGAAAACAAATTCTTCAAAGTTCTTGTTTTCGGGAACCGGTAATCCAAACTGCTCCATGACATCCAGCGTAAGTGTTACATAGGGTTTGCTTCTTAAGTTATTGACTTTAATAGTAACGCCGCTGGCATCTGCAGCCGCATAAGCCATCAGCAACCCTGTCAAAAACTGTGAGCTTAATGAACCGTCCACTTCAATATCCTTTGGCACTAATGGCCCCTTTACATTCATCGGTAACCTGCCCTCATTACTTTCTATGCCCACACCAAGCTGTGGTAATATTTCATCAAAAAAATCCATTGGCCTTGTGGCAAGACTACCTGAACCATTAATGGTTATTTGCTGATCACTCAAAGCCGCTATGGGTGTAAACATCCGGATGCTCAATCCGGATTCGCCACAATTAATCTCACTTGCAGCAGGAAGTATCCCTGAACTTTTAACTACTAATTCTTCATCGTTCGCTAAAACTTCTGCTCCAAGTGCTTTAATAATACTGATTGCCGCTTTATCATCATTACTGTGACCTGGATTAAGCAATCTAATTTCGCCCTTTGCCAGCAAAGCTGCTGCACAAGCCCGCTGCATCGAACTCTTTGAGGCAGGCGCCTGCATGTTTCCTTTTAGCTGTGACGGATGTATTGTAATTTTCACTTATAAACCTCCTATTATCTTTTCTAATTGTTTTAATGTGATAGGCTTTACTACTCCCTTACCTATTTTATCCAGCAAAACATAATTCATTTCCTTACGTTCCCGTTTCTTGTCCATCTTGAGTACGTCGAATACTTTTTGCTTATCAAAATCAGCGTAGGTAGGCAAGTTGTATTTCTCCAAAACATTGACCACACGTTCTGTTTGTTTAAAACCGCAAAGCTGTTCCGATATATGACAGGCATAGGTCATACCAATTGATATGGCCTGCCCGTGCAATAATTCATATTGCGTTTCCAGCGCATGGCCGAGTGTATGGCCAAAGTTTAGTAGCCGCCTCTCGCCTTTTTCAAACTCATCTTTCTGCACCACTTTGGTTTTTATCAGCGTATTCCGCTGAATCAGTTCACAGATGGATTTTTGCCGACCCCGGTAATGTTGCAGCGTTTTACTTTCAAGCTCATTAAACATGGCTGCATCTTTTATACAGGCATGCTTAATAATTTCAGCAAATCCGTTTTCCCATTCCTGCTGCGGCAGGCTGTTCAGAAAAACCATATCCTGCAATATGAAAGATGGCTGGCGAATGACACCAACCATATTTTTATACAGGCCTACATCAATACCATTTTTGCCACCAATACTTGCATCGACCAATCCTAAAATGGAGGTGGGCAAAAATCCAAAACGAAGCCCACGCATATATACTGAAGCCACATAGCCGGCTATATCTGTAATCACACCTCCACCCACACCCACCAGGGTTGTTTTGCGATCGGCTTCCATTTCTATTAGCTTCTCAATCACGGCATCAACTGTGGCCTGTATTTTATACTCCTCGCCGGGTTTGAGCACAATGGTATTCCATCCCTTAAAGCGTTTGGTATGCGCATTATATACATTTTCATCGGTAATCAATACCGTTGCCTTCGGGTCAGTTATTTTTTTCAAATGACTGATCCCTGAAGCAAAATGTATCTCGGTTGATGCTGATGAAAATTCAAATAATCTTTTCTCCATGTTGTTTTTATTTCCCACTAAGGCGCAAAGAACACCGAGCCCACTTCCCGCTAACCACTTGCCACTCTCTAACTATCCAACACCTTCTTCTGATGATTAATACTTTCCATATGCACCGCATCAAAATACCGGGTGATGAATTCTTTGCTCAATCCTATTTTGTCGCCCTTAGCTGTTGCCCGTTCAATAATCTCGTTCCAGCGGTTTGTTTGCAGGATGGTGATATTGTTATCCTTTTTATACTTTCCGATTTGTTCTGCAATGCGCATCCGCTGACCTAATATCTGCATTAGTTCATCGTCAAGCTGGTTAATTTGCTGCCGCAATTTCTCCAAAGCGGCATGGTATTCTTCCGAACTGATGTCTTCTTTACGCCAAATAATACTGTCAAGCATTTCTGCAAGACGTTCAGGCGTTACCTGCTGCTTCGCATCACTCCAGGCATTATCCGGGTCAATATGGCTTTCAATAATGAAACCGTCATAATCAAGGTCCACAGCTTTCTGCATTGTATCCAGCAACGTATCACGCCGGCCACAGATATGCGAAGGATCATTGATAAATGGCATAGCAGGATATTTCAATTTCATATCAATCGCCAAATGCCACATAGGTGCATTTCTGTAATCTGTATTTCCATAGCTGCTAAAGCCGCGATGAATCAAACCGATTTGCTTAATCCCTGCCCTTGCTATCCGCTCTACCGCACCACTCCACAGTTCCATATCAGGGTTTACCGGGTTTTTAATCAGCACAGGCACATTTACGCCCCGGAGTGCATCGGCAACTTCCTGTACGCTAAATGGGTTCACCGTGGTACGGGCGCCAATCCATAACACATCTACGTCAAAGGTGAGGGCATCCTGTACCTGTTTGGCAGTAGCTACTTCCACCGTTGTTGGCAGACCAGTCAATTTTTTGGCCTGCTGCAGCCAGGGCAATCCTTTTGCTCCCACGCCTTCAAACAAGCCTGGCTTGGTCCGTGGTTTCCAGATGCCGGCACGCAGCATATCTATCTTACCTGTAGCCGCCAACCTTTGTGCAGTTGCGAGTAACTGCTCTTCCGTTTCAGCGCTGCATGGCCCACTAATAATAAGCGGACGCTTAGCCCACACTGCCTGTACGGCTTCATTTACTGTTTGTTCTGTTGTTTGCATATTCAATGTTTGTAAAGATAATTTTTTTAAGTTGTTAACATCGTCGGCCTGTCAAACGCATGTGATTACTAGTATTATTTAATAATTCTTTTTATCTTATTCGCATCCTCCATCAGTTGACGTAATTCGTTCTCATCGCCCTTACTCAAACTGGCCCTGAACTTTTTCAATTGCTCAATATGTTCGTTCAGTACATCCAGCACATTTACCTTATTCTGCATAAAAATGGGCACCCACATGGCCGGGTTACTCTTGGCCAGCCTTACCGTACTTTCAAAGCCCGCAGAAGCCAGTTCAAAAATGGCATTCTCCTCTTTCTCTTTTTCTAAAACAGTATTCGCCAGTGCAAATGATGTGATGTGCGATATATGGCTCACATAGGCAGCATGCAAATCATGTGCGTATGCTTCCATCTCCAGCAGGTGCATCCCGATTTTCTTGTACATATGTTTTACCCAGTCCAGCGCATCCCCATCACTTTCTTCCGCATTACAAATAATGACCGCCTTATTTTCATAGGCGCCACGCACCGCCGCTGCAGGACCACTATACTCAGTTCCCCACATCGGATGCGTGGCTACATATCTCCCCCTTTTGGGATGATTTTTAACAGTATCAATTAATTGAGACTTTGTAGAACCCATATCCAGCACAATCTGATCATCTATTTTGTCAAGAATGGATGGCAAGAGTGATACCATGGCATCCACAGGTATAGCTAATACAATCACTTCGGCCTCGCTTATAGCATCTTCCAATGGCAGTGTTTGGTCCACCAGCTCCAATTGTACTGCCTTACCCGCATGCTCGGGATTGGCATCCACACCAATCAGCCTGGATGATAGTTTCTTTTCATGCAACTGTATAGCAAGAGAGCCGCCGATTAAGCCAGTTCCGATGATAGCTATTTTTTTTCGTTCCATAGTTTCATTTTTAAGCTAAGCGTTTAAAGGAGAAAAAGAGGCAAGAAGGGTTATTCGCTCTTTTCTCCTTTCGCCCGTTTAACCTCGTAGCCTTGTTATTGCCTCTTCAAATTTTTCTACCGGTGCACACAAACTCATCCGTACATATTTTTTGCCTGCGCTACCAAATATGCCACCCGGTGTTATAAATACATTTGACTTATAAAGCACCTCATCGCTCAGCACATATCCATCCTTATAGCGGACGGGAACAGCTGCCCACACAAACATACCCGCCTGATCTTTTGAAAACCTGCATTCAAGCAGTTCCAGCAATGCAAACACTTTTTCCCTTCGTTGGCGATAAACGGTATTCACTTCGTCCTGCCATTCTTTCCCTAATGAAAGCGCTTTGGCTGCCGCTATCTGTATGGGTAAGAACATTCCACTGTCCATATTACTTTTAAAACGTAACACTTCCTCAATCCGTTCTTTTGCGCCACACAACATACCTACACGCCAGCCCGCCATATTGTGCGATTTGCTCAATGAGTTTAATTCTACCACACAATCCCCCGCTCCTTCCACCGCCAGCAAACTTGCCGGTTTTTCATTCAGGATAAAACTGTAAGGATTATCATGTATTATCAAAATGCCATGCTTTCGGCCAAAGGCAACCAGTTTTTCAAACAATGCTGTTGATGGTAGTTGCCCCGTGGGCATCTGGGGATAGTTAACAATCATCAGCTTCACTTTCTTCAACCCTTTCCTTTCCAGCTTATCAAAGTCCGGTTCGTAATTATTTTTCTCCCGCAATTTGTACTCCAGGCATGTACCACCTGCAAGATTTACAGCACTCGTATACGTTGGGTAACCCGGATTGGGCACCAGCACTTCGTCTCCTTTGTTCAGGTATGTCATACATATATGCATGATACCTTCTTTACTCCCAATCAGCGGTAAAATGTCTGTCGCCGGATCAAGCACCACACCGTACCATTGTTTATACCAGTCACTTATAGCATTTCGCAATACCGGCGAACCTTTATAGGATTGGTAGGCATGTACATTTGTTTTTGCAACTTCTTCCTGCAATGTTTTTATTACTTCAGGATGCGGCGGCAAATCGGGGCTCCCAATACCAAGATTGATTATATTTTTTCCAGCCTTATTCAATTCATCTATTTCCCGCAACTTTTGCGAGAAATAATATTCGCCAATTCCTTCCAGCCTTTTACTTGTCTTTATTTCCATAATCCTCTTTTATAAACGCCATATATTTTTATCGCTTCGGTCAGCGGTCTGATTGAATCAATAACTGCATCAAACTGTTCTTTGGATTCAAATTCCATATCAGCATGAAACGCATACTTGAATTCCGTCCCCGGAATAGGAAAGCTCTGCAGCTTGCTCAAATTGATGCCCCCCGCAGAAATATTGGTCAGCACTTTTGCCAAACTGCCTTTTGAGTGATCCGTATGAAATGTTACCGAAGCTTTGTCTGCTCCCGCTACTACCTGACCCATATCCTCCCGCTGCAACATCAGGAAACGGGTGTAGTTGTTTTTCATGGTATGGATATTCGGTGCTATTACATCCAGGTCATATAACTCGGCGGCAAGTTTGCTCGCTATCGCAGCGGTATGCTTGCTGCGGTGCTGGTGAATATGCTTTGCACTTAAAGCTGTATCATCTGTCTCCACCAGTTTCCATTTGTATTTGTCTAAAAATTCATAACACTGCTGTAATGCCATGGTATGCGAATGCACTTCCTTGATGTCTTCTAATTTTACACCGCGGTTTACCAGCAGGTTTTGCCTAATCTGTAAATATATTTCCCCGACAATCTTAAGGTTGCTTTTCTGCAACAGGTTGTAATTGGGAAGTATGCTCCCGGCAATGGAATTTTCAATCGCCATCACCCCGCCATCACTTTCTTTTTTACTGGATGCGATGCGCACCACCTCTTTAAATGTATCGCAGGGTATTACTTCTGTTTGCTTTCCATGAAATAATTGAGCAGCCACCTGGTGAAAACTGCCTTCATAACCTTGTATTGCAATCCCCCCCGCCCCCCCGCAAGGGGGATCCGGTTTCCGCATCTTTAGTATTTTCCTTTCCCATATAAGTTTTCTTGTCAGTCATTATTATTTCAATCTTTAACAACTCTGCTTACATCTAACCCAGCACATTTATTATTCGCTCCGAACTCATTAACATCTTTCCAAAATCTCAGATTCCAAATTCCCCCAGCGGGGGATTTAGGGGGCTGGAAATAAAAATCCCGGCCTTTCTGGCCGGGATTCTTTATGTTGATTTTTTAGTTGTTCTTATTTCACTGTCAACAAAAGCATACCCGGCTTCTTTCCAAAAAGAAGTAATAAAAATAAAAACCAAAATATGCTTTCGCCATGTTCATGCTTCAAATGTAATCATCAGCCCGTAAGAATCAAAATCTTATTTTTTAACCTTTACGACGGCCACCGCCCGAATCAGCATCATTCATCCTGATTTTTCTGCCCCTGTAGTTTTTACCATCTATCGCTTTCATCATTTTTTTTGCCGCAGCTGGTTCCACTTCTATCCAGCTTGTCATTTCTTTCATATCAATTTTACCCAAGACGTCTTTTTTCAAATCACTCATGTCCAGGATAAATTGCAGAAAGCTTGCTTTGTAAAAACCATCCTTTGTACCAAGGTTTACAAACAGTCGTTGATAATTACCACTGTTGCTAAAACCGTTTCGTCCGCCATCCCTGTCCCTGCCGGGCCGCTCATTCCTGCTGCTTCCCCTTTCACCGCTTCTTCTGTCGTCGCCACGCAAGTTCAGGTCTGCCGCATTTTCATAGTATTTTAAAAAGCGGTCAAACTCCAATGCAGCGACTCTTTGTAAAATTTCTTCCTTCTCTACGTTAGCAAATTTCTCTTTTAAAGAAGGCAGGTATGTTTCATACTGTCCGTGGCTGATATCTGCCTGCAGCATTTTATCAATAAAATGGAAAAACTGTTTACGGCAAACATCTTTACCGCTCGGAATATCCATTTTATGAAACTGCGTTTTTACAATGCGTTCTATCTGGCGTAACCTGTACACTTCTTTCGGCGTTACAATTGAAACGGAAACACCATTGCTGCCCGCACGCCCGGTACGGCCGCTGCGGTGCGTATACACTTCCACATCATCAGGTAATTCATAGTTGATAACATGAGTGATACCTTTTACATCAATACCCCTGGCAGCCACATCCGTGGCTACGAGCAGTTTCACACTCTTATCCCTGAACAGTCCCATTACCTTATCCCGTTGTTGCTGGGTAAGGTCGCCATGTATAGCGTCAATATCATACCCTTCACGGGTCAGGCGTTCGGCTATATCTTGTGTATCCATTTTGGTACGTGCAAACACGATACCGTAGATACCCGGATTGAAATCAATTATACGCTTCAGTACTTCGTAACGGTTATGGTGCTGTGTGGCATAATACTGGTGGTCAATCGTAGCTGAGCCTTCATTCGTTTTACCAATGGTAATTTCAAATGGCTTGTCCATGTAGCGCTTACTTACCTGTCTTATTTCCGGCGGCATAGTGGCACTGAAAAGCCAGGTGCTCTGGCGGTTGGGTGTATTCTTCAGTATGAATTCAATATCATCTTTAAAGCCCATGTTGAGCATTTCATCCGCCTCGTCCAGTACTACGTAATGTATTTGTTCAAGATTGATGGCTTTACGTTCGATCAGGTCTATAAGACGGCCAGGTGTGGCTACCACGATATGGGTACCTTTTTTCAGGTCCCTTATCTGCATGGTGATAGAAGTACCTCCGTATACAGCGGTAACGTTCGTATTCAGTTTTTTGCTCTTGAATTTTTCAAGGTCACTGGTTATTTGCAGGCAGAGTTCCCGTGTAGGGCAAACAATTAATGCCTGCGGAAACCGGTCTTCTTTGTTAATTAATTGCAGCAAAGGGAGGCCGAATGCGGCTGTTTTGCCGGTGCCTGTCTGTGCAAGGCCAATAAAATCTTTAGTTCCCTGTAATAAAACGGGAATAGCTTTCTCCTGGATAGGAGTTGGTTGGGTAAAGCCGAGTGCTTGAATAGAATTAAGCAGGCCCTGTTCTATACCCAGGGATTCAAATGTGTTCACTATGTTATGTTTAATTGATAAAACCGGTTGTTGACCGGTTGGCCCAACTGAGCCTATCAGGTGGAGAGTAACCGGGGCTGCAAAGGTAATCTTAAAACGACGGAATCAGGTATGTATTTGCATATATTAAAAAAGAAAACCCCGCTGATTAGCGGGGCTTCTATAGTTGCTTGCCAAGAATTACTTCTTAATTTCTTCAATTTTCTTAGCTGCAGTATCCATAGCAGCGTCAATTTTCTTAGCGGCAGTGTCCATAGCAGCATCTACTGCTTTGTTAGCGGTGTCGATGATTGCAGCAGCTGTATCAGCAGGAGCTTTAGTTGCTGTGTCACCACCTTCTTTCTTTTCACCACCACTGTTACAAGCTACTAAAGAAGCAGCTACGAATGCAATTGCAAAAAACTTTTTCATTCTTTTTGTTTTGAGATTGTTTGTTGAAATATTTCAGTGATTAATACCGGGGCTTAAAAAAGGTAACCCGGCATTTCAAAAAAAATCTAAAAAAAGTACAGTCGAAGCTTTTATTTATTGAAAATCAAAGAATTAATTTATATTATTTATTTTCGATTTATTGGTTACCCGGGAAGAAAACGAAGTATCCGGCAGTTAAAACACCGTTTTAACGATAATAATATATTTTTTTGCAAACCGACCGGGTTACTATTTTTAGAAAAATGTATAAATAACGGATTGTGAAACCCCTGACAGACGAAAAAGCTTTATTGGAAGGACTTGCCATCAGCGATAAAAAGGCCGTAGAGACGATTTATAAGGAGAATTACAACACCATTCAGGCCCTGATAATTAACAACAACGGCTCGGCAGACGATGCCAAGGATATTTTTCAGGAAGCCATGATAGTTCTTTATGAAAAGGTGCGCCAGGGCGGCTTTGAGCTGAACTGCCAGATCAAAACCTTTATGTATTCGGTATCCCGCCGCCTTTGGCTGAAACGGCTGCAACAGCAAAACCGTTATAGCTCGCCGGGCGATAGTATGGAAGCTGTGGTGGATGTGGATGAGGACCTCGAATTTCATGAACAGAAAGACGGGGAACTGGATATGATGGAGAAGGCCATCGGCAGCCTTGGAGAACCTTGTAAAAGCCTGATCGAAGCCTATTACCTGCAAAAGAAATCCATGCAGGAAATTGCGGCAGATTTCGGGTACACGAATGCCGATAACGCCAAGACACAAAAGTACAAGTGCCTGGTACGGTTGAAAAAGATTTTCTTTACGCATTATAAAAACGGAAAGTGATGGAAGACATAACAATTTTAGATGCAGCGGAGCGGTATATCCGCGGAGAGATGAGCGCAGAAGAACGCCTGCAATTTGAAAACCTGCGTAAATCCAATGCTGAAGTTGATCAGTTTGTCGTAGAGCATACCTTGTTCCTGCAGAAAATGAATGAACTGGGTGAAACCAAAGCCTTTAAATCTGCATTGCACGAAGTACATACTGACCTGACCGAAAACGGCCAGATAGAATCAATGAAACTGACAGGTACGGCCAAGGTTGTTTACCTGTGGAAACGTTACCGCCGGGTGGCTGCCATTGCTGCCTCTATTGCTGGTATTACAGCACTGGGCCTTTCAGCACTTGTTTGGGCATTTGCACCTAAATCCAACTCTGATGTGGATCAACTTAAACGGGAGCTGTCCGATCTGAAAACACAAACTAACGTGCAGGGTGACCAGATTAAAAAAGTAATAAAAGAAACTGTACTCGGTGAAAAGAAAAAACCTGTTATTAGGTATAAATCAGGTGGTACAGGATTTATTATTGATGCAAAAGGTTACCTGGTTACGAACTATCATGTAGTGGAAGAGGCTGATAACATAGCCGTGGAGAATAATCGTGGCGAGTTTATTGCCAAAGTGGTTTTTACTGATAAGAAAAAAGATATCGCTATACTTAAAATTGATGACAATAGGTTTAAATCTTATACCTCTGTCCCATATGCTATCAGTAAAACATCAGCACGGCTTGCCGAGCCTATATTTACGTTGGGCTACCCCAAGGATGAAATTGTATACGGCCAGGGCTACCTGAGTTCACTTACAGGAAATAACGGCGACACTCTCAGCTGCCAGATAGAAATTGCCGCTAATCATGGCAACAGCGGCAGCCCGATTATTAACCGCAATGGTGAAGTGGTAGGCATCCTGAATGCAAGGCAAAACACTAAAGAAGGTTTTACTTTCGCTATCCAGGGTAAGTATATTTACAAAGCATTGGATGATCTGAAAAAAGCTGATACTGCCTACCAGCGGGTGAAGTTGACTACTAAATCACAAATTGCAGGTATGGAACGTACCGAGCAGGTAAACAAAGTTGAAGATTATATCTACATGGTTAAAGTGAACTAAGCAAAAAGTAGCAATAGTAAAAAAGCGGCCCGCGGCCGCTTTTTTCATTTATGCCCAAAGATTACCGGGGTATTCTCCATCCTCAATTAGTTTATTCAGGCTCTGCTGCACAAAAGGTGCATCCTCTTTATACGTTACACCAAACCAGGAAGAGCTGGTCGGAATGACTTCCACTTTGCCACCTTCGGCGATAAACTTATCAGCCACTATAGGTATAAAAAATTCTGATTTCAGCTCCTGGCCTTGGTTTTCTAAAAACTCAGTGAACATCGCCTGCGTATACGCAAAGTAAGAAGGATGAAAACACCAAAAGTTCATCGAAACCTTCGTAGTTACCGGCAACTCTTTTGGTTCCATTCCGTCACCACAAACAATTTTATCACCCTCGCGGGCTATGTTTATACGTTCTGTTACAGTAGCCAGTGCGCCTTCAGGATCCAGTCCGCACACGCCACGGTTTACCGTACCATGTTCCGAAAGCGTTTTCACCAGGTCGTAACCTACAATAGCGTATGTTTTTTCATCGCATCCTGTTTGCAGAAACGCAGCAGCATTTTCAAAGGCATTACGTCCGTAGAAATCGTCTGCATTGATAACGGCAAAAGGACCATCTACCGCCTCTTTAGCACAAAGCACTGCGTGTGCAGTACCCCATGGCTTTGTACGCTCTGCAGGAAAACCATACCCGTTGGTAAATGATGCATGCTCCTGGAATACATAAGCCGTTTCAATGCGCCCTTTCAGTTTAGGCTCAAATATGCTTCTGAAATTATCTGCAAATGCTGAGCGGATAATAAATACCACTTTACCATATCCGGCTCGTATCGCATCAAAAATGGAATAGTCCATTATCGTTTCACCGGAAGGGCCGAAGCCCTCCACTTGTTTCATACTTCCATACCGGGAAGCCATCCCTGCCGCTAATATTACCAGTGTTGGTTTCATCTGTACATTTTAGTTTAATCTTGTGGGCCAAAGCAAACACTTTGGAATGGCGAAATTAACCTAAAATAGTAAAGCTTTCACCCTATATATGCAGGCAATCAATCCTTATAATATAACTGTTGATAAAGTCATACTTCCCGAGCTTGCAAAAAGGAACGTGCACATT